>JBBAVG010000016.1:7832-14926 GCA_040397805.1 Phycisphaerales bacterium | reverse complement strand
CTCTTTCTCGTCAACCCGAACAAGCCCGACGCGTTGGCGGCGGCCCAGGCGCTCGCCGCGGACGTGGCGCCGCACGGCCGCGTGCTGGGCACGCACCCGGCGACCAACGCCGCGCCGCCCGAGGAAGCCTCGAGCGCGGACGTGCTGGTGGTGATCGGAGGCGACGGCACGCTGCTCTCGCAGGCGCGTCGTTTCGCGTCCCTGGGCGTGCCGATGCTGGGCGTGAACATGGGGCGGCTGGGATTCCTCGCCGAGTTCGACGTCGCGGCCTTGCGGAACATGGCCTCGACGATCTTCGGCGACGGCGCGCTCACCACCCGCAACTTCGGCGCGCTGCGGGTCGAGGTGATCGGCAAGCGGAGCAACAAGCCTCGCTTCACCGCCATGGCCATCAACGAGGCCGTGGTCACCGCGGGACCGCCCTTCCGCCTCATCTCCCTCGGATTGGCCATCGACGGCTACGAAGGCCCCGTGGTGCGCGGCGACGGCATGATGGTCGCGACGCCCTTGGGGTCGACCGCGTACAACCTCGCCGCGGGCGGACCGATCATGGGCCCCGACGTCGACGCCTTCGTCGTCACCGCCATGGCGGCCCAGTCCTTGGCCTTCCGGCCGGTGGTCGTCTCCTCGGGCAGCACCATCGAGATCACCATGCTCAAGGTCAACGACGAAACCCCGGGCACGGGCACCGCGCTGGTGATCGACGGACAGACCCACGTGCATGTGGGTGGCGGCGACCGCCTCCGCATCTCCAAGGACAAGCCCCTGCTGCGATTCGTGCAGAACCCCATGAGCAACTACTGGTCGCGACTGGTGGGCAAGCTCAACTGGGCCGTGGCGCCTCGGATGAACGAGTGACGCCCCCGCGGCCCGGCAGCCGAACCTCGAAGGCGGCTCCCTCCGCAGAGGCCATCAGCGACACCTCGCCGCCCGCCTCGCGCACCAGCGTTCTGGCGATGGCCAAGCCGAGCCCAAGCCCCGGCACGGAACCGTGCCCCTGCGACTCGCCCCGCACGAAGGGACGGAAGATGCGTTCCCGCTCGCCGGCCGCCACGCCCGGGCCATGATCGCGGACGACGAACCGCACCTGGCCGCCGCCGGCGTGCACCTCGAGATGGACGCGGCGATCGGTCGCCTCGCGGGCATAGCGACAGGCGTTCTCCACGAGGTTCGCCAAGACCCGCTCCACCAACGTCGCGTCGGCGCGAAGGTCGAAACCGGGCTCGTCGTGGCGTTCCACCGTCAGCGACATGCCCGCCCGCTCGCACGAAGGCGCCAGCGAGGCGACGATCGAATCGACGAAGGGCGCGAGGGGCACGGTGGCGTCCACCGTCCGCCGCCCCTTGCCGCCCAGCCTCGCGTACTCGAGCACGCTCTCGACGATGCGGGCCAGTCGCGTCGATTCCTCTCGGAGCGTGCGGAAGTAGGCCTTGCGGGGCTCGCCCTCGGGCACGAGCCCGTCATCGAGCATCTGCGAGTAGAGGCAGAACGTCGTGAGGGGCGTGCGGAGTTCGTGCGTGACGGCGGAGACGAACTGGCCGCGGCGGGCGGCCAGTTCGACGGCCGACGCGATGGCGCGACCCGCGGCCACCATCGCCGCCACCGCCACGGCCCACGTCAACGCCAACGCCGCACGCACGGGCGTCCACGCGGGCGCCGGGGGCAGCGGCGGCGGCGTGGCGGCCACTTCGAGCGGAATGGCCGCCAGCGTGCGACCGAGCGTGCCGGGGTCCTCGCCGCCGGGCCCGCCGCGCAAGGGCCGGAGTTCGATGGCCGGAAAGACCCCCCGCGACGTGTCGAGCAGCATGGCCCGCAACATGGGCCAGTCGAGCCAGACTCCCTGCAGCCACGACGAGTCGCCCGACCTCACCTCTCGCACGAGCACCAGCTGCGGTTCGCCCCCGGGCCCGTCGAGCCACCGCACGCCGAAGTCTCCCTGCGTGATGCCGACCCTCGCGATGGTCGCTTCCGACAGCGGCGAACCCGCCGGCGGGGCCGCGTCCGCGACGCGCGACGTCCGCTCGGCCCCGCGGGACGAGGCGGACGATCGGTCGACCGCCTGCGCGGACGCCGCGGCCAACGCGCGGGCGTTGTACTCCGCCACGGCCTCGGACGGGGGGACCGCTCCCGCAGCCGCCTGCACGTTCGCCATGAGCGGCGGCACCGCCTCCTCCGCCGGCGGCGTGAACCACTGGCGGAGCGATCGCAAACGCTCCTCCGCGACGGCGATGCCGTAGGGCGTCGCGAACGCGCCCTTGGCGGCCGTGAGGTCCTCGCCCTCGGGCGCCTGGGGGGAACTCAGTCGACCGGTCGACGCCTGCTCGAAGTGCAAGAGCACGCCGCCCTCGGGCAAGTTGAGCAGCGGCGAGGGGACCATGACCGTCTGCACCGGGGCAGGCTGGTCCGCCGCCCGCTCGGCATCAGGCGGCGTCGATCGCCTGGCGTCGACGGGGTGGAACGGGCGATACTCGAAGTAGGGACGCGCCGCCTCCCGGGCGATGATGGGGGTGAGGGCCGAGTCCATGCGCCACAAGACGAGCCGCAGGCGTTCCTGGAACCTCGCCTCACCCGCCGCGGCACGCTCGCTCCGCTCGAGCCCGAGCGTGCGGACGGTCACCCACGAGAGCACCCCCGCGACCACGAGCACCACGGCCCCGAAGGCGAGCTTCCATCGGTGGGCGACGATCATGGCGGCGGCTCCGCCGTGGTGGCGATCATGTACCCCTTGGCACGGACGGTCACGATCACCCGGGGTTCGGCCGGATCGTCGCGCAGCAACTCGCGCAACCTCGCCACCGTCATGTCCACGGTGCGGGTCTGCAGGCCGCGGGGGTCGAGCCCCCAGACCGCCTGAAGCAACTCGTCCCTCGACACCGCCCGTCCGGGGTTGCGGGCCAGATACGCGAGCAGTTGAGCCTCGCGCTCGGAGAGGGGTTCGCGGCGGCCGTCCGCAAAGGCGACCTCGCGGCGGTCGAGATCGACCTCGCGGCCCGCGATGACGAGACGGCCCACCGCCGTGGGCCTCGCCGGCGAGCGACGAAGCACCGCGGCGACTCTCGCCAGCAACTCGCTCGCGCTGAATGGCTTGACGACGTAATCGTCAGCCCCCTCGCGCAAGCCGCGGACGCGGTCGGCCTCCTCGCCCTTGGCGGTGAGCATGATGACGGGCAGGCTCGGCTGGGCCTTGCGAAGCCGGCGCAGCACCTCGAACCCGTCGAGTCGGGGCATGAGCACGTCGAGGAGCACGAGATCCGGCGCGGCGGTGAGGGCGGCGGCGAGCCCCGCCTCGCCGTCGGCGGCCTCGATGGGCTCGTAGTTCGTGCACCGCAGCGCATCGCACACCCCGCGACGAATGGCGTTGTCGTCCTCCACCACCAGAATGCGTTGCTTGCCGTTCACGCCGTTCACGCCGTGTGCGCCTCCGCCCATCCTACCGACCGCCACGCTCGACGGGAGCGTATTCCGGGCCGTCCGGGTCGCCCCACGGTGATACGCCCCGCCGCCGCCGCGGTGCGCAACCGGCGTGTCACGAGCCACCCGTCGCGCGGTGGTCCGATCATCCCAGCGTCAGGCCGTCATGGGCGAGCCTGCACCCCTCGGGCAGCGTGGCCTGCGTGGCCTCGTGAGCCAGGTCGTGCGACATGTGCACGAAGAACGTGCGATCGGCGGCGATCTCGGAGGCGATGGCGACCGCCTGATCGATCGTCAGGTGGGTGGGGTGGGCCCGGTGTCGGAGCGCGTCGAGCACGAGCGTGCGGATGCCCCGGAACCTCGCCCACGATGCCGTGGGAATGGCCGAGACGTCGGTGCAGTAGGCCAGCGGGAAGAGGTCGCGTGACGCGGGCGTCAGCAGGCGTTCGTCGGGGTCGATGCGCCACCCCAGCACCGGAAGACGCCCGTGCAGCAGCGGAATGGGCGTGAAGTTGACGCCATGCAGACGCACCGGCAGGCCGCGGTCGATCACCTCGGGCGACACGCGGAAGGGCAGCAGCGTGGCGACGAAACTCGGATTGACGTTGCGTTCCTTGCGGAAGATGTGCGCGTAGATCCGTTCGAGACTCTCCATCGTGTGGTCGTCGGCGTGGATCTCGACCGCCGACCCCTGCACGTCGTTGAACCGCCGCACCTCGTCGAGCCCGAAGACGTGGTCGACGTGGTTGTGCGTGAAGACGATGGCGTCGCAGCGGTCGAGGCCCTCGCGAATGGCCTGCAGGCGAAGGTCGGGGCCGGCGTCGAGGAGGATCGTCCGGGGCGAACCCTTCTCGTCGGTGAAGCGAAGGCACGCGCTGGTGCGAAGGCGGCGATCGCGAGGATCGTCGCTCGTGCAGACGCGACACGAGCACCCGATCATCGGGACGCCCGCCGAGGTGCCCGTGCCCAGGAAGGTGAAACGCATGTGGTCGGAGCGTAGGGACGCGAGCGGTGGCGACCGGCCCGACGAGGTCACTTGCCCACGCAGAAGGAGGCGAAGACGCGGCCGAGGATCTCCTCGACGCCGATGCGGCCCGAGAGTTCGCCCGCCGCGTCGAGCGCGTCGCGAAGGGCCTGGGCCACCTCCTCGGGACGGTCCAGCCGCGCGTCGTCGGCCGTCGCCGCCGCCAGGTCGCGAGCCAGCCGCGTCGCGACGGCGCACCGCTCGAGGGCGGCGCGATGACGCGGCAGGATCGCCGCCAAGCCCCGACGCCCTCGGCCCGCCACGGCCACGTCCGCCACCGCGCGGAGCAATCTCGCCAGCCCGAAGCCGTCGAGCGCACAGACCGAGAGCGACTCGCTCGCCCCTTGCGCCACCAGGTCGGCGCACGTACGTACCCGAAGCACCTGACGAGTTCCCAGACGCGAAAGAGCCGCCGCCGCCGCGGAAGGCAGGCTCGACGCGTCGAATCGAGCCGTCGGATCGCACCAGAGCACGACGTCGGCCTCGGCGATCGCCGACGCGGCGGCCTCTTGGGCCGCACGCTCGAGTTCGCCCCGAGCCTGCGCGAGGGCGTCGTCGAGCCCCGCGAGATCGACGAGCGTCGCGCCCCCCACGCCGGGCCGGACGGCGTCGAGCGAGAGGGGTTCCTCGATCACGTCGCGGGTGGTGCCCGCCACATCGCTGACGACCGAACGCTCCCTGCCAAGCAGCGCGTTGAAGAGCGTCGACTTGCCGGCGTTGGGGGCCCCCACGATCGCCACGCGAGGCGTCGTCAGGCGCGTTGCCGCGTCGCCGGGAGCGACGCCCAACTCGCGGATGACGTCGAGCGCCGCGTCGAGACGGGCCCGCAGCGCACCGCTGCCGATGGCCACCACGTCCTCCTGGTCGGTGAAGTCGATGCCGGCCTCGACCAACGCGAGCAACCCCGCGAGTTCCGACGCCAGCGCCGCGTGGCGGCGGCCCGTGCGACCCTGGCGAAGGTCCGCGGCGGCCTCGAGTTCCTCGTCGTTCTCGGCGGCGATGATCGCGGCCACCCCTTCGGCCTCCTCGAGGGACATCTTCCCGGCCAGGAAGGCCCTGGCGGAGAACTCGCCGGGCCGCGCGCGGCGACACCCGGCCCGCGCGGTCCACGCATCGATGATCCGCTCCACGAGATGGGGCCGGCCGGGCACCAGCACTTCCAGCACGTCCTCGCCCGTGAAGCTCGACGGGCCGGGCATCGCCATCGAAAGGACCGGCAGCTCCAGCGAAGGCCCGCGACCGGGGAACTGGACGACGGCCCGAGCGACGCCGCGACGTGACGGGGGAGGATCGACCAAGGCGAACGCCAGCGGCCCGCTGACCCGGATCAGCGCACGCGTCGACTCGCCGGGCGCGGACGACCTGGCGATGATCGTGTCGCGTTCAACCTCGCGAGCTGGGCCGACGCGAGCCGAACCCACGCGAGCAGCATCGCCCGCCATGGATCACTTCCCGCCGCCGACCTCGGGCGTCCGCGGCGTCTCGGGTTCGATCACGGCCGGAGGGGGCGTCACGTTCTCGAGCTTGAGCGCCTTCACCAGCCGCTCGGTGAGGTCGTCGGCGGCGACGCCCTTGACGACGGGACGGGCGAGCATTTCCTGCACCGCGCCGGGGATGTTCTTGGAGGCCAGCGCGACCGCCCCCGACTTGCTGGCGATGACGTGCGTGTAGCCCAGGCTGTCGGCCATCTGCGTGGCGGCGTCGAGGATGAGCCGATACGCCTCGCCCACCTGTCGCGTGTTGAAGGTCTCGAGCTGGGCGGTCGCGTCGGTGCGGAGCTGCTGGAACGAGGCGTTCTTCTCGAGGAAGGACTTGTTGAGCGCCTTGAAGCGGTCGCTCTCCTCCTTGAGGTCCTTGGCCTCCTCCTGCATCTTCTTGAGCTCCTCGGCCAGGGGCTGGAGCTTCTTGGCCTCCTCGAGCTCGAAGGTCTCCCGCTGCGACTTGTACTGGTCGGTCGAGATCATCCGCTCGACCAGCGACAGCACGTCGACCGTCGCGATGCGGGGGGCGTCGGCGACCAGGCCCGAGCCCGCCGCGTGAGCCACGGGCGAGCCTCCGTCGGGCCAGCGGCCGGCAAGTCCGAGGAGGATGGCGACGGCGAGTCCGCCGTAGACGAGCACGCGTTCATTGGTCTTCATGGCTGAATCCGTGGGAGGCATGACGATCCGGAGAGGTTAGGCCCCGGGCGTGCGGGCGGGCATCGCGTCGATCACGTCGATCACGTCGCCCGCGAGCGTGGCGAGGCGGTTCATGGCGGCGGGGATGTCCCACCGCTGGCGGGCGCGATCGCCGGTGGTGTTGCTGATGACTCGCAACTCCGCCGCGGGCACGCCGGCCCGCGTCGCGGCCAGCAGCACCGCCGCACCCTCCATGGCCTCGGCGATCGCGTCGGTCCGGCGGACCACCTCCGCCGCCGCCGCGTCGGTGCCCGAGCAGGTCGACACGGTGGCGACGGCCCCATGAAGCCGGGCCAGCGGCCGAAGGGCCGACGCCAGCACGGGCGAGGGGGCGAGCGCGTCGGTGGCGTCGGGAGCGATGCCCCACCCCATGGCCGCCAGCGATCGAAACTCCGCTTCCGTCTGCACGCCCTCGTCGGCGAAGACCGACGACTCGGCGAAAACCACGGTGCCGATGGACGCCGCGCCCGACCCGTGAGGCA
>JBBAVG010000016.1:2409-7732 GCA_040397805.1 Phycisphaerales bacterium | reverse complement strand
CACGGCCGGCGGCGAAGAAGGGAACCCTCCCCCGAACGGTTCGGAGGATGGGAGGGTCTACGATTCCTGAGCGAGTCCATCGCGTCGTCCCCGGCGTGACGCCCGTCCGTTCGAGAGGTTTCATGAACGCCAAGCGATCCACCACGTCGAGCACCCCGAACCGCCCGAGCCGCACCCTCAAGACGGCGATGGTGGCGGGCCTTGCCCTGGGAGCCGCGACATGGTCCGGGTGCACGGACGAGGCCGATCGGAAGGCGGCGGTGAAGGCCTCCGCGGGGACGGCGGACCGAGCGCCGGCCCGGTCGATGGGCTTCGAGATCGTGACGACGGCCAACGGGGAACTCGAGGCCCGCAAGCGGGTGGAGATCCGCAACCCGCTCGACCAGGAATCGGCGATCGTCCGCATCGTGCCCGAGGGCACACGCGTGACGGCGGGCGACATCCTCATCCAGCTCAACGTCGAGGAGATCCAGCTCAAGGTCGACGAGGAGAAGCTCAAGGTCGAGTCGGCCAGGGCGGACGCCGAAGTGGCCAAGAACGCGCACGAGATCCAGGTCAAGGAGAACGAGATCAAGCTGCGTCAGGCGAAACTGAAGCTCGAACTCGCCGAACTCGCGCTCGAGCAGTGGGAACAGGGCGACCGGCTGAAGAAGGAGCGAGACCTCGAACTGGCGGCCGACAAGGCCGTGCTCGAGCTGCACCGCCTGGCCGAGGTCTACATGCGCGCCCAGAACCTCAACACCGAGGGGTTCATGAGCAAGAACCAGATGGACCTCGAGGAAGTGGCGTACATCGAGGCCATTTCGGAGTACAAGACCTCCAAGCTCGCGCTCGACGTCTACCGCGAGTTCGAGCAGGTGAAGGACCGCAAGACCTTCGAGTCCGACGTGGCCGAGGCCGCGCAGGAGCTCGACAAGGCCGAACTCAACAACCGCAGCGAACTGGCCAGCAAGCTCGCCGAGATGAACAACTCGCGGGAGCAGCTCTTGGGCCTCGAGCGCAAGCTCGCCAAGCTCACCAAGCAGCGCGACGACGCCACCATCCGCGCCGAACGTGACGGCTTGGTGGTGTACGGCACTTCGGTCGACCGCAACAGCTGGTCGGGCCGCGGCGGCGGCGGCGGCGAGTCGACCCTCACCATCGGCACGCAGGTGTCCCCGAACCAACTGCTCATGATCCTGCCGGACACCTCGGAGATGCTCGCGGCAGTGCGGGTGCACGAGAGTTTGGCCGGACGGATCCGCAAGGACCAATCCGTCAACGTGCGGATCGACGCCGCGGGCGGCGTGACCTTCGCGGGCCGCGTGGAGAGCGTGGGCGTGATGGCGGAATCCGGCGGGTGGCGCGACCCCAACCTCCGCGAGTACACGGTGCGTGTCGCGATCGACACCCAGGACGGCACGAACCTGAAGCCCGCCATGCGGTGCGAGGCCCGGATCATCCTCGACACGGTGCCCGAGGCCGTCGCGATCCCGGTGCAGGCGGTCTTCAACGAGGGGCCCGTGCAGTTCGTCTACACCCCGGTCGGCCCGCGGTTCGAGCGGGTGCCGGTGCGAATCGGCCGTCGTTCGGACACGCTGGCCGAGGTGGTCAAGGGGCTCGACGAGGGCACGGTCGTCCTGCTGCGAGAGCCGGCATCGGGCGAGGTCTTGGCGGGCAACTTCAAGCCCGAGATGCTGACCGCCGCGGGCTACCGGCTCGACGACTCGGGCAAGGTGATCGCCGAGGGCGGGATGCGGCCGGGCGGGCCGGCCGCCGGAGCGGGCGTCCGCCCCACGGGTGGGCCGCCTGCAGATCGCGGCCGTCGCGACGGCCGGGGCTCCGAGGCCCCGGCGAGCGGCACGTCGCCCACACCATCTCCGGCCGCGGCATCGGTTCCGGCCCAGGGCAAGCCTGCGGCTCAGGCCACCCCGGCGGTTCCTTCCGCGGGTCGCTGAGACATCGCCACGAACCGCCGTCGAACCCCTCGCCGGGTCGCACGTTCGTGTCCGGGCGTTCTACACTCCGCCGCCATGAACTCCGGTCCTTCGCCGAATCGATCCGCCTGTCGCCTCGCCCGCGTGGCTTCCGCCGCTGCAGCCATGCTGCTGCTCGCCGCCGCGGGCCCGATGGGGTGCACGCATCAGTACGCCAACTACCCGGAGATCCCGAGCGCCAAGGGCCTCAAGCAGGACCCCAACACGCCCGCCTCCGAGAGCGCGATGGTGACGGCGTTGCAGTTCGTCGCCAATCGCTATCCACCCGGCACGCTACGGCTTGACGCGAAGAACTCGCGCGAGGCGGGCGAGATGATCACCTCGACGGCGATGGTAGTGAACCTTCCCGTCGGCCAGCGGCAGAGCTATTACCGCCGCATCGCCCGCAAGGTCGGCCCCAACGTGGCGCCGATGACCGCCGACGTCGACGCGTCGCTGCCCGTGTACCACGTCACTCGCGTGTGGCTGCGATTCTCGGAGGGGTGGGTCGACGTGATGCGCCCGATGCCCGAGTTGCCCCCCGGCCCCGACGGCAAGCCCGTCTACCAGACTGTCACGCTCAAGATGACGGGCGGCCTGGGCCCTTGGCGCGTGTTGCACGCCCGCGCGTGGCCCCCGGGCATCGACCCCGTGCCCGAGCCTTACATGCTGCCGGACGAGGAACGCATCGACCAGTACAAGTTCTCGACCCGCGGCAAGGGCGACTACCGCGAGCAGTTCCGCGAGTGGGAGTCCAACGCCAAGGCTCCCGCCGAGGGCGCCTCCGAACCGGCCTCCGAACCGGCCTCCATCCCGGCGGCGCAGGAGCAGTGACCCGCGGAGATCCGCTCGCGGCTCGACTGTCGCACGACAGTCCGACCGTGCGCCGCATCGCCGCCATCGACGCTCAGGCACGTGAGGTCCTCGATGACGCGCTGTTGCATCGCGTGGTGATGCTGGCCTGCGACGACCCCGACGCCCGCACGAGAATGCTGCTGGCGCGTGTCATCGAGCGGCACGCGCCGGGCCGGCCAGTGGCACGCGACCTGCTCCCGGCACTGCACGCGGCTGTGGCGACCAACGATGAACCGCTGTCTCGCCACGCCCAACTGCTGGCCCGCGACGCGGTCGAGGCGTCGCCGGTCCGAGAATGAGGCCCGAGGCGTCGCCGCGGCGATCGCACCGCGTCGCGATTGAACGCGGGCGTGGTCCCCGGGCCGACCGCAGCGCATACTACCTGCTGGATGAAGGCGTTCTGGCCATCCATCGCCTGTCTGACGGCCTCGGCAGGGGCCCAAGTGGCCACAGTGAACGCGGAGGCCCTTCGACCATTCTTCGATCTGGCGATCCGTGCCCGAGTCGACGTCGTGGGCATCGGCGACTCCAACCAACTCCAGCGTTCCAACGGGTGGGACCAAGGGTGGCACAAGGCGCTCGACGAACGATTCGGCCTCTACGCCACGGGCCTCGTGAGTTGGGGCGAGGGACAGGGCCTGGGCTCGGGCCAGGGCTATCGCTACTCCGCCCTGTCGAGCGTTGGCGGCGGGTTCTCGTACACGGGCGCGCCGCCCGAGGCGGCCGCGTTCCTCGATTCGGCGACCTCGCTTCTCTCGCCCCACGGGTACCTGCATGTCCCTGCGGGCGCCAGCGTGCCCGGCACGGCGCTGGCGGGCGGACTCTTCGAACCCGGGTGCCCGATCGACATCGCGTCGCCGTTGCGGCTTCACTTCTCGTACGGTCGCTTCGCGGGCACCGGCGGCGAGTCCTTCCAGCCGCTCTGCCGATACGAGGGCTTTCCCTTCGAGACCATCCTGACGGGCCCGGTGCTGGCCACCCGCTCGGGACACGCGGGGTTCGAACTGGCCTACGCGTCCCTCGACGTATCGCCAGGGCCCCGCGATCGTCCCATTTCGTTGCGTGCGACATCTCGCACCTCCACCCTGATCGGCCCCTTCATCGCCTATCACCTTCGCGCCGAGAACCTCTCTCGTCCCCGCGGCACGGCCTTCAGTTCGCTCTACGCCTTCGGATCCAAGTCATCCAACGACATGGCTCGCGCCGTGCTGGCCTCGAGCGACGCCACGCTCACCCACTACTTCGACTCGCTGCGTCGCCTGCAAGGCCCTTCGAAGGCCGTGCTCGTCCGCATCAATACCGGCCTCAACGACAGGACTGAATCCCGTCCGTCGGTCCGGCTGGGCCTGACGCCGGGGAACTCGGCAGCCGCGTATCAGGACAATCTCCTGGCGATCATCGAGCGGCTGCGGGCGATCTGGACGCTCAACGGCTGGCCGCAGGAGGAACTGCACTTCCTGCTCACCGCGTCGCACCCCGTCGCCGAACCGGACGAGGCATCCCTCCGCTCCTACCGCCAAGCCTGCGACCAACTTGCTCGCTCGCAGCCCCGCACGGCGACGGTGCGACTCGACGTCATCACCAGCGCGAGCGAGATGATCGCCAACCGCTGGTACCAGGCCAACAACACCGACCGCAACCACCTGACCGAGGCCGCCTACGACGCGCTCGCCTCGCGCGAGCTCACGACGCTGCTCAAGCCGCCGTGCGTCGCCGACTTCAATGTCGACGGCGGCGTCGACGGCGCGGACGTCGCGGCCTTCTTCGAGGCCTGGCAGGGCGGCGACTTCCTCGCCGACGTCAACGACGACGGTGGCGTCGACGGCGGCGACGCGGGCGACTTCATGCGCCTCTGGGCGGCGGGCGACTGCTGACCTCGATGCCGACCGGAAAAAGAAAGCGGGCGGACCTGGCAAGGTCCGCCCGCTCGCGAGTCACGTCGTCGCGTCCGACTCAGCAACCGCCATTTTCCCACACCCGGAAGAACTCGGTCACGTCGTCGCCGTCGACGCCGCCGTCCTGGTTGGCGTCGGCCGAGGCGTCGCCGACCTCCCAGGCGTCGAAGAACGAGGGAACATCGTCGCCGTCGATGCCGCCGTCACGGTTGAAGTCGGCGGGGCAGGGGTAGCCGGGCTCGTCGAACTCGGCCCGCTGGCCGCTCACGTCGACCTCGCTGACGCCCGAGAAGGTCAGGTCGAGGCCATCGAAGCTGTCGTCCGCCGAGGCGGGCACCGACGACTCGAGGTGAATCCGCCGGCCGGTGGCCTGACCGGTGGTGCCGCCCAGGAGCAAGGTCACGTCCTGGTCGAAGCTGAAGGAGACCCAAGGGAACTCGCCGTCGGCCCGCTTCTCGTAGCCGGCGTCGGCCTTGGTCAGCTTGCCTTGCGTGAGGGCCTCGAAGTCCGTGCCCGGCGGGATCACCCGCTCGCCCGTCTGGTTGCCTTCCTCGTCGTAGAGCTTCATGATGATCACGTGGCCGCGGCAGCAGTTGCCGGCCCGCATGGCGTACCCCG
>JBBAVG010000016.1:0-2309 GCA_040397805.1 Phycisphaerales bacterium | reverse complement strand
CATGCCCCAGCTCCAGTCGCAGCGGGCGACCGAGCTGGCGTCGAAGTCCCGGTCGTCGAGCGTGATGCTGTGGCCGCGGACGCGTCGACCGTCGGGCAGGACCATGTCGCATTCTTCCTCGAACGCGAAGATCGTGTCGCCCGCGGCGGTCCACTCGACGCCGGCGAGGCGCTGGCTCGCCACCGTGATGGCCTGGTCGCCCTGGAGCGTGCCGCGGACCGTCTCGCCGGTGGTCCTGTTGTGAAGCTCGAACGCCAACGCGAGGAAGTTGCGTTCACCGTGAGCCGTCACCTTGGTGACGTTGCGCTGCTTCGTCGCCGTGCCGCCGATGACGACGTCGGGGGAGCCGTCGTCGTCGAAGTCGGGGCCCGTGACGCCCACGGTCATCTGGGTGCCGTCGGGCGAGGCGGCGAAGACCTCCGAATCGAGGTGGAACTGCTGGCGATCGACCCCCAGCACGTCGAACGAGACGCCGTCGCCGTTCTGCTGCGGCATGACGGTGATCGACCCGTCCGCCTGCGTGTCGACGTGGGCGTAGTGACGCACGTCGAAGGGGATGCCCCAGAACCGACGAAGGGGAGGGCAGGGCTTGACGCGAAGGCGGGCGGCATCGACGCTGGTGTCGTCCTGGATGTACACGTCGAAGACGCGGTCGCCGAAGTCGCCCAGGAGGTTGGTGCCGCAGACCGTGGTGGGCATCGTGGCGCCCAGGTCGAAGTAGAAGTTGGTGAGGGGGTTGCTGCCCGGGAGCCACGGCGACGCGAGGGTGTTGATGTTGAAGCCGCGGGAGAAGGTCTCGGGAGCGCCGAGGTTGAGCAGGTCGAACGCGAGCCCGTCGTTGCCGGCCCCGAAGCCCGAGGGCTTCATGCGAATGGTGAAGTCGGCCGCGACGATGCCGCGAGGCAGGCCGCTGAAGGTGTGGCCCCAGCCCCGGTCGTTGGTTTGGTCGTCGTTGTCCTTCCAGAGGAAGGGGGCGGTGGTGCGCAGGGCCGTCAGTCGCGGACGGCGGCTGGTGGGCTCGGTGGGCAGGGCGAGGTTGTCGACCGTGCCGACGGTGTAGACGCGGGTCGGTCCGTCGCAAGGACACACGCGGAGCGTCAGGCGGGCGTAGTCGACGGTGGTGTCGTCGGAGACGAGGATGTCGAGCGCCCCACTGGAGTTCATTTGGCCGAGCAAGCCGCCGGGCAGGGAGCCCAGGTTGAGCGTGAAGGTCTGATTCTGGCCGGCGTTCCAGGTGCCGCCCGCACCGGGCAGGGCGTTGATCGGCGAGGCCCACGCGAAGGTGCCGCCCAGCCACTGCAGGTAGATGGAGTCGTTCTGCGGGATGTCGTTCTCGGCACGGAGCTTGATCTCGAGGACCGCGCTCACGATGCCGCAGGGCAGGTTCTGGAACGACGTGCCGCAGACCGCGTTGACGCGAGCGTCATCGAAGGGCTTGGAGATCGCGTAGGTGGAGAGGAGCGAGGCAAAGAAAGGGCGAGGCGTGAGCGGGTCGATCGGGGCGGCGTAGTTGTCGACGCGGCCCTGCTCGTAGCAGATCGTCTTGATGACCTGCGGCGGGCACTGCTGCGGGCAGGGAACGCCCTGCCCGGAGGCGACAGAGCCGAGCATGCCGGCGGCGGCGACGAGGGTGAGGGGGGACACGGAACGGACGATGGGGAACGCGAGGGCCATGGGATATCTCCTGCCCGCTGTGGCGGGCCGCTGTTTGCAACACTTCAGTTGCGTGACGTGCCGGGAGGTCTCGCTCACCGGCGTGGTTCTCGACGGGCCGCACGGCCTGTCATGCCCACACTCCGGCTCACCCACCGTGATCTTGCACCGCGGTGATTCGTTTTTCGCTTTCGTGCGACCAATTTCGCAAGTCCATTATCCACAAGCGATTAGGCGACCCGCCCGGGCAGGGAAAAGAAGCCCTCGCCCAGATCCCTGAGCTTGCCCGCACGCACCAAGGCCTGCCAAATGCCCTGCGGGAACCCCTCGGGGGGCTGAATCCCGTCGATCGACGACTTCCGCCCGCCCGACGTGTACCGGCCGCCCAGACGCGATTCGTCGGCGAGGCGTCCGAGCGAGAGCCGCTTCTCGAAGGCCTTGAGGGCGGCGGCAAGGTCGGCCTCGCTGAAGGTCTGGGCCGCCTGCTTGGCGGCGACATCCGACACCCGGTGCTCGATGCGGTCCAGCAAGGCGGCGAGGCCGTCGAGGTCCTTGTCGGCGACCACCTGCTGCACGGCAGCCACATCGGAGGTCATCCGGGTCAGCAGGCGACCGGCCAGGGCCCAGTTCTCAGCCGCGACGGCGGGCTTGGCCCC
>JBBAVG010000015.1:3450-58525 GCA_040397805.1 Phycisphaerales bacterium | reverse complement strand
AGCCCTTTGGCCTGCGAACGAAGGTGATCAAGCCGCACCGTGTCCGTCGGACCGAACTCGCCGGCTTCGAGTCGCTCGAGCAGGTTCGCGATGTCGCGCCGCACGGTCGTCGTGAACGGCCCTTTGTCGGCGTCGGCCGACGTCACCGCGTCCGCCGCCATTGACAGGAACGGCGCCAAGGCGACGCGCATCGCAGCGGTCAGTTCCTCGACCGTGGTCGCCGAATCGATCGCGCTCGCCGCACGATGTACCGCCATGCGACGTGCGGCACGGACAGGGTCCGCCTTCCGTGCGAACGCCGTCGCCAGCCATGCAATCGACCAGGCAAGCGGTGGGGCCCCCAGCAATACGATGCCCGGCGCCGAGGTGGCCATCGTCATGATGCTGACCTGCCGGTTCACGATCGCGTCGAGCGACTCGGTGTTGGCCCCGACGCCCGGCGGCATGCTGGACAGCCGAGCCGGGGTAGCCGGTGTGGCCGACATGGAGGATGCCGACCCGCCGCTCCCCGTCGCGTCGGCCACCGTCACCTGGCGAGAGGGACGGACCTTGAGGGGGATCGGTCCGGTCGTGGCCGAGGCGTACGCGCCCGTGGCGGTGTCGAAGAAGGGCAGCACGATGGGCGGAATCTGCGTGATCGCGTCGGACCGGGGACGCACCGTCGTCGTGAAGCGTCGTTCGCCATCGGCGCCGCCGGGGACATCCTCCCAGCCCTCCGGGGCGGGGCGGAAGGCCGCCGCGAAGTCGGACTGCAGCGATAGGTCGGGCGGGGTGAGGCCCGGCATCGGTTCAGGGCCGCGGATCACGATCGTCAGCGGCACGGGATCGCCCACATTGGCCTCCGAGGCGACGGCGGAGGCCTCGATCGAGTATCGCCCGATGAGACCGTTGAAGCCGTCGGGCTTGCCTTCGGTCGGCAGCGGACGCACGGCCAGCTTCAGCGAGTTCCCCGTGACGACCGTTCGCCGGGTTTGATTCAGATCGCCGAAGGGCGAGTTGAAGAAGCCCCTGGCCCGCTGTCCGACGACCTCGTCGCACGCCACTCGGTAGGGGCCGATCACGAGTTCGCCCGCCTGCCGCGGCGTCACCACGAGATCGAGCGTGAACACGGGGACCGACCTGCCGTCCAACTGCCCTTGCGAACGGGTCACGACCGTCTCGTTGCCGAGGAACGGCACGGATCGCCATGGCTCGTTGGGATTGAGCTGCCCGCCCCGAGCCCGGGCCGGTCGAGGATCGAGCGTTTGGATGTCGAAGAGATCATCGCCGTCGGGGCCCGTGAAGGCCGCATCCTTGACGTTGGCTCCGACCGACCAGACAAGTCGCATGCGCACGGGTTCGCCCACATAGGCCTCCGTGCGATCGCACTCGAGCACGAGCCGGAAGTTCGGGCTCTCCTGCGGCTCGTCGACACGGAACTGCACCCGAGGGACCCGCACCGCCGTGCCCGCGACATCGAACGTGAACGAGTCGATGGCCGATGGCCCGAGACGTCGCGGCGTGATGCGCCACTGCATCACGTACTTGAGCGACGAGGATTCCGTCACGCGTCCGTTGACGATGAAAGTCGAACGCATCGACTCGTCCCGTCCGCCCATGTACTCGGCGTCCCACGCGTCGGAAGGGGGCAAGGTGGGCGGCTTGGCGTCGGTGGCACCCTCGACGGTGACCTGATAGATGAACGAGTCGCCAAGATCAACCGCGGATTGTGACGTCGCGACGCTCGCGGCGGGGGGGGCGGCCTGAATCGCGCCGGCACCCGCCGGCCAGGCCGCCACGAGCAGCCACGTCGCCAGCATGACGACCGTCGACCACGGCGAACGCCTCGAGGATGTCCTGTCGAGTTGCGGCATGGGTGTCATTCACCAATCCCTTTCCACTGGCTGAGGCTTGCCCCGCATCGCGCGGAAGGCCTGGCGGCGGGCCTCCCTCAGGCGGCGTTCGCGGTCGAGCTGTTGCGAGGCGGTCTGGTCGTACGCCGGCTGCTTCGATTCGGACTCCTTGGGCTTGGCGTTCGGCTCCGCGTTCGCCGCCCGCTCCCGTTCCGCGGCTTGGCGTTCGGATTCGGCCGCGGACTCCAAGTGCTCGGCAGCCTGTTCCTGTCGCCGCTGCGCCTCGTCGAGGTCGCCGCGGTCAAGCGCTTCCGACGCCCGCTGTTGCTCCTGCCGGGCCTTCTCGAGTTGGTCCTTCGTCGCCTCGGTCGGTTGCTTCGACGACTCCTGCTGTCGCTTGGTGTCGTCGGCAACCTGTTTCTGTGCCTGCTTGGCCGCGTCGGTTCGCTCCGTGCGTTCGGACTGACCCGAGCTCGCGTCGGCCTTCGCGGTCTGTTCCGCCGCCTCGCGTTGGCGTTTGGCGAGGTCGGAGAGTTCCTTGCTCTTGGCCTCGCGCTCGCCCGCCTTGCCTTGGGAATCCTGCGGTTGGCCTTGCTCCCCGTCGGAGGGTTCTGACTTCGACTGCTGGGCACCTTGCTGCTGCTGCTTTCGACGTTCCTCCTCCTCGCGAATCTCCTGCATGCGGCGACGGCAGCGTTCGACGTTGCGTGCCGCCTCTTGATCGGCTGGGTCGATCTCGAGGGCCGAGCGGAAGGCGCGGGTCGCGGCCTCCAGCAGCGAAAGCCGCTGTTCTGCATTGAGAGCGGGTGGTTGGGGTTGAGTCTCGTCGGCAGGTGGCGGGAACGCCTGCCTGTAAAGCGCCTGACCGAGGTTGTAACGGGCCTTTGAGGCAAGCGAGGTCTCTCGCGTGGCCAAGTCGGCCGCACGGAATCGCTCGGCGGCCTCGGCGTGCTTGCCTTCAAGGAACAGGCGGCGTCCCTCGTTGTACGTGTCGGCCGCCGATGGCGGAGTGAGGTCGGTCTCCGGCTGCGCCGCCGACGTCCGCGTCGAGAGCACGAGTCCGCTCAGCACCATCACGGCCACGAAGGCTCCACGTGGCATCACCGCAGTCCTCGTGGCTCGCGGGCGTCGAACGGAGGGGATCAACGGTTCGAGGGCGAGGCACGCCAAGGCCACCCCTAGGAACCACTGGAAGAGTTCGCGGTAGGAGACGCTCGCCAGTTGCGAGGTTTCTGTTTGTTCGGCCGACGCGATGAGATCGCGATAGACCGTGTCGAGGTCGATGGTGCCCGTTCCGACGTTGAGAAAGATGCCTTGGCCTCCGGCCTCGCGGGCCGCCTGCGCGATGGCCGCCAGGGTGGTGCCATCGAGCTTGCTTCGCACCCGGGAGCCTTCGTGCTCCACATAGCGGTCGGCGGCCGACTGCTCGGCGGGGACGAGCGCGCCCTCGAGTTCGCTCCCGATGCCGATGGCGATGATGCGCACGCCGGCCTCGCCCGCGGCCTTGGCCGCCTCGACCGGGAAACTGCCCTGGTCCTCGCCGTCGGTGAAGAGAATGATGTCGCGATGGCGTCCTTGGCCGGGCTCGAAGACGTCGCTCATGGCCTTGCGGATGGCATCGCCGATCAGCGTGCCCCCGCGTGGGGCGGAGGCGGGCGAGAGTTCCTCCAGTTCCATGCGGAAGAACCCGTGGTCGAGCGTGAGCGGGCACTTGACGACCGGCACGCCCGCGAACGCCACCAGCCCCACGCGGTCTCCGCCGAGCGTGTTCACCAGATCATTGATCCAGAGCTTGGTCCGCGACAGGCGATCGGGCGCCACGTCGCGGGAGAGCATGCTCCGCGACACGTCGATGATGAACACGAGGTCGCGGCCACGGACCGACACCTGCTCGGTCACCGGGTCCGATTGCGGCCTCGCGGCGGCGATCGCCAGCGAGCCGGCCCCTGCGGCGGCCAACGCGATCCTCGCCCACGTCCCTCCCGGGCGCGGCAGACGTGCTTCGGCGGCGTCGCCGATGAAACTCGTCAGCGCCGTCCGTCGTCGCCGCGCCGACAGCCAGCCGACGATCGCCGCAACGGGCGCGAGCACGAGCAGGGCCAGCCACTCGGGATGGGCGAATCGCCACGACGCCACCGCCATGTTCAGGATCGGCTCCATCAGGTGATCCTCCGGAAGAGCAGCATGGCCGTCAACCACTCAAGGGCCAAGGCCGCCGCCGCCGCGATGACCAGCGGGACGAACCGCTCGTTCTTGCTCGAATGCTTGGTCGAATCGATGCGGGACTTCTCGAGGGCGTCGATGGCCGCGTACGCCTCCTCGAGCGACCTGGTGGTCCCCGCCGAGAAGTACGCGCCGCCCGTCGACTCCGCGATCCGGGTCAGCAATCGTTCGTCGACGGCATTGCCCCGCGGCACGATCTGGCGGCCGAAAGCCGTGTCGATGGTGGCGGTGCGTTCGCCCGCGCCCACGCCGATGGCGTAGATGCGGATGCCCCAACGTTGCGCTAGTTCCGCCGCGTCGATGGGGGAGGCCTCGCCCGCGTTGTTCTGGCCGTCGGTCATGAGCACGATCACCTTGCTCTTGATCTCGAACGACGGCGTGCCGCCCTCGCGAGCGGTCGCCCGGGCGATCTCCTCCTCGGCCCGCTTGAGGCGAGACGCGGCCAACGCCAGCGCGTCGCCGATGGCGGTGCCGTCCTCGGCGGCCCTGTTCTCGACCGGTTGCAGCCTCGCCGCGACGTCGAGGAGCGGGCCGTGCACGCGAGCCATCGGCGCAATCGTGTCGGCGAAGCGGGCGAAGGCGATCAAGCCCACCATGTCGCCTTCGCGACCTCGCAGCGTGCCGCCGTCGCCCTTGATGAACTTCACCAGCGCGTCGCGGGCCACCTCGTTCTTCGTCAAAGACTCGTTGTCCGGCATCGGCTCCCGCATGCTTCCGGATCGGTCGTAGACGACCTGGATCGCCACGCCCTCGGTGGACGTGGTCGTCCAGCCCTTGGTTTCCTGCGGCCTCGCCAACGCCACCACCAGCAGCGCGAGCCCGCCCATGCGCAGCAGCGACGGGACCCCGCGGAAGCGAACCCGCCACGTGACCCCGCCCGGAGGTGACTGCGAGACGCCGGGCAGCACGATCGGCGGGACGCGATGCAGCCATCGCCGCAGCAGGGACACCAGCGGCACCGCAAGCAGCAGCAGCAGGACCCACGGGTGAGCGAAGGTCATGGGCGCGACCCTCCGTCCCTTCGCGGCAGCGAGCCAAGTCGCGTGACGAGTTCCACGACCTGATGTCGTAGCGCTCCGAGTTCGTCCGTCGCCAAGGGCCGCCCCGAGAAGCGACGTTCATCCAGCGTCCCCAGCAGCGGAAGCGACGCCTCCAAGAGGATCGCGCGCTCGTCCGGCGGACGGATCGATCTGGTCGCCGGTTCGTGTCCCGCCATCGATGAGGCCAGGTCGGTCACGCGATCCGCCAAGGCCGTCCGGAGGGCGCGCGACAGGTCGTCGAGCGCCCGCCGCGACGACGAAGGGTCGCCGGGTTCGATGCTCGCGGCGTTTGCCAACACAAGGGCGACGGCAGTTGGATCCGCCGCTGTTTCTCCGCGGCGTCGCATCACGAGGAGCACGACTCCCCCGATCGCGGCCAGCGCGAGCAGCGAACTCGCCGGCAACAGCCACCACCCGCCCGTCTCCGCATCGGCGACGTGGTCGTCGCGGATCGGTCCGGGATCGAGCGGATCGGCCTTCGAGGGTTCGGTCTCCTTCGGCTCGGAGGCCGGCGATGCGAGCAGCGATACGACCTCCACCTGCGAGACCGACGTTCGGGCGACGCCTTGCTCATTCCCGCGACGAGACCACTCGACCTCGATGGTGGGGGTGGCGTACATGCCGGGCAGGAACGGTTCGAGCACCAGTCGCCGCGTCAGCACGAGGCGGTCGCCCGCCATGCGAAGCGGTTCGTCCATGCACGATACCACCGAGAAGTCGCCCGCCTTCGCGCCCGTGTCGGGTGGCGGCGGCAGCGTGACCCGCGTGTCGAGCGGAGCGAACGTCCGCCACGTCACCGTCAGCCGTTCCGCGGCGAGCATGCTCGTTCGGTCGAGCGCCTGCTCCAGCACGATCGGGCCCGCCTCGATCCGTTGCGAGGTGGCGGCCGGATCGGGGGGGGCAGCGGAGGCCGACCCGCCGCTCAGGACGGTCGTCAGCGTCACGACGACCGACGCAAGGCCCGCGTGGACGACATGGAGGCAAGCGGCCTTCACGGGCGTCGCCTTCCTTCCCGCAGTCGCAGGGCCGCCGCGAGGTCGGGCACGAACGGACGATCCGTCGACAGCGAGATCCGCTCGATCTCGGCGGCCCGCAGTGCCGATTCCACGCGCCGACGCCTCGCCTGCGCGTGCGACTCGTACGCCCGCCGGAAGGCTCGCGACGAGGTGTCGATCCATCGCGTTTCGCCGGTTTCGGGGTCGACGACCTGCGCCAGACCTACGTCGGGGAGCAGGCCTTCCCTTGGGTCGTCGACGTGCACGGCGATGACCTCTTGCCTGCGAGCGAGCAGGCGGAGGGCCGTCTCGAGCGGCGACGACGTCCCGGTCTCCGAGCGCGCCGCCCCGTCGACCCCGAGAAAGTCCGAGATGAGAAAGACGATGCCGCGTCCCCGGAGCATGCGCCCGAGGTGCATCGCGGCGTTCGAGAGGTTCGTGCCCTGCGACCGCGGCGTGAAGTTCAGCAGTTCCCGCAGCACGCGGAGCGAGTGCACTCGCCCCTTCGCGGGCGGCAGGAAGAACTCGACGTCGTCGGTGAAGAGGCACAACCCGGTCCGATCGTTGTTGGACGCCGCCGCGAACGCGAGCAGGGCCGCGGTCTCGATGCAGATGCGGCGCTTCGTGCGGGCGGCGGAACCCGTTCCTGAGGCGAAGTCGCCGGACGCCGACAGGTCGACCGCCAGCGTGACGGTCAACTCGCGTTCCTCGACGAATCGCTTGATGAAGGGACGGCCCGCCCGCGCGGTGACGTTCCAATCGATGGTCCGGACGTCGTCGCCCGGTTCGTACTCGCGGACGTCGGCGAACTCGATGCCCCGGCCCTTGAAGGCCGTGTGGTAGTCGCCCGCGAACAGGCCCTCGACCCGCCGCCGGGTGCGGACCTGCAACCGCTTGACCTCTCGCATGAGTTCCTGGGGAAGCATGGGGCCGTGGTGTGGTGGGGCGTGCGGCTCAGGGGACGGGCACGTGGTCGAGGATCCGCTGCACGAGGCGGTCGCTGTCGATCTCCTCGGCCTGCGCCTCGTAGCTGGCGACCACCCGGTGGCGAAGCACGTCGAGCGCCACGGCCTTGACGTCCGCGGGCATGGCGAACGGCCTGCCCTGGATCAACGCATGCGCCTTGGCGGCGATCGCCAGGTTGATGCTCGCGCGGGGCGAGGCGCCGAACTCGATCAGCCGCCCGATGTCCAGCCCGAACTCCGCGGGTCGGCGGCTGGCGTGAACCAGCGACACGATGTAGTCCTTGATCCGGTCGTCGAGTCGCACTTCGTCCACCAGTCGACGTGCCTGATCGAGCTCCTCCAGCGTCACCACGGGCTCGACCGTCGGCGCGGGCCGCGTGCTCGCCATCCGGTCGATGATCTCCCGCTCCTGCGCCGGTGTCGGGTAGTCGACCCGAAGCTTGAGCATGAAGCGGTCGACCTGCGCCTCGGGCAACGCGTACGTGCCCTCCTGCTCGATGGGGTTTTGCGTGGCCAGCACGAGGAACGGCGTGTCGAGCGGATAGGTGGTGTCGCCGATCGTCACGCGACGCTCCTGCATCGCCTCCAGCAACGCGGATTGCACCTTCGCCGGGGCGCGGTTGATCTCGTCGGCCAGCACGATGTTGGCGAAGATCGGGCCTTTCCGCGGCGTGAAGGTCCCGTCACGCGGGTTGTACACCAGCGTGCCGATCAGGTCCGCCGGCAGCAGGTCCGGCGTGAACTGGATGCGGGCGAACTTCGCGTGGATCGCCTTGGCCAGCGTGTTGACGGTCAGCGTCTTGGCCAGGCCCGGCACGCCCTCCAGCAGTACGTGCCCGCCGGCGAGCAGCCCGAGCACCAGCCGTTCCACCATCGCGCCTTGGCCGACCACCACCCGGCCGACCGTGTCGAGCAGTGTCCTGATGGTGGCGGCGGCCGCCTGCGTCCGGGAATCGAGCGTGGAGTCGTTCATGCCGTGTGCTTCCAAGCGTCATCCCCGGGCCCGAGAGCGTCCCTTGCCGCGGGGATCGAACGATACGGGTGCCGCGAAGCGACGTCACCGTCGTGCGGCACCGACGTGGATGCGCCACAGGGCTTTTCCCGTCGCTTGGGGCCGACGTCAGGCCTCGCCGTCGGGCGTGAAGGCGCCGAGCACCCGACCGATCACGACCGTGAAGGAGATGTCCTTGCCGGCCAGCGTCATGTCGGGAAGCACCACCTCGTCGATGGCCGTCAGCAGGCCCGCAATGGCCTCCTCGGGCAGTTGGGCCTGCTCGAAGATCACCAGCGTCGCGTCCGCGCCGCCACGCGGGCGGAAGTGGATGTCGAGGGCCGCCGTATCCGTGTCCGGCGTTCGGATGAGATACCGCTCGGAGTGGGGCGTTCGCAGCGTGCGAATGAAGGCGTAGTCGTGCATGGGCGGGGTCTCCGGCAAGGCAGGTTCGTCAACGAGGGTTCAAGCTCCGAGCAACCGGGCCGTCGCCACCGCGACACCCACGCCGGCCACGATCATCACCAGGCACCCCGAACTCCGCGGCGAGGCTCCGCGACCGCCGCCGGTCTGGTAGCGGATGCCGGTTCCGGGAATGCTGAGCGTCGAGTAGCGGCGGCCGCCCGCACGAACGCCGGTGCGGAACCCGCGGCCGCCCACGGAATACCCCACGCCGCTGCGGCTGAGGTTGATCCGCAGCGGTCCCACGTTCACCGATCTCCGGAACGACCATCCCATCGCATGCCTCCAGCGGCTTCGGGATCGAGTCGAGTCACGCGCCTCGCGAGATTCGATCCGTGTCGGCGTCAAGCGTACGCGCCGCCAGCAGCCAGAGGAGTCCGGAAATGACGATCGCGCCGCCCACGATCAGGAAGGCCTTGTTCATGTCGCCGGTTCGATCGGTCACGAGCCCGATGATGGGCGGCGAGATGGCGTCGCCCAGGGCGTGGATCACGAAGATGTTCGCCGCGTACGCGGTGGCGCGGACGTTGGCGGGCGTCACGTTGGCGATGATGGTGTTGGTGGGGCCGGTGCCGAGCATGAGCAGGAAGATGCTCAGGAACATGAAGACCCACGCGACCGGGAACGGCGTGTAGAGCACCCCGAGAAAGCACGGGAAGGCGGCGAGCATGCCGAGCCCGGAGAAGGCCGCGTAGGCCCCCTTCATGCGAGTACGGAGGCGATCGCTGATCCAGCCGCCGGCAAGGGTGCCCGCGAGCCCGGCGACCACCGTGATGGCACCGAAGGTGGTGGTGACCTTCGCGAGTTGGGCGGTGCCGGCCTCGTCGGTGCCGCCCTGCATGCGGAACTCGTGGATGTAGGTGGGCATCCAGAAGGACATGCCGCCGACGGCGAAGGTCATCGCCGTCATGCCCAGGGTGTTCATGACGAAGGAGCGATTGCGAACAAGGTCGCCGAGCGCGTGCTTCAACGGGAGCGGCGGGGCGTCGAGTTGTTGGCCCTCGGCGCCGCCCCGCGGCGGCTCGGGGCGGAACCACGCGAGGATCGCGAGGATGATCCCGGGCGGAGCCATCAGGAAGAAGGACCAGTGCCACGACGACATCGAGGCGATGAGTCCGCCGAGCACGACGCCCAAGGCCGCGCCCACGGGAATCGCGATGTAGAACCACGAGAGCACCCATCCCCGCTTGGAGGCGGGGTACATGTCGGCGATGATGGTGGGGGCGATGGGGCCCCACGCGGCCTCGCCCACGCCCACCAGCACCCGCATGAGGAAGAGCACGCCGAAGGTGGTCGCCAAGCCCGTGCCGCCCGTCGCCAGCGACCACAGGGCCACGCCCATCGCGACGATGAGCCACCGCCGGTACCGGTCGCCCAATCGCCCGAAGACCGGCGCGGCCACCATGTATGTCACCAGGAAGGCCGGCGCGAGCAGGCCCATCAGGAACTTGGCGTCGGGGTGGTCCTTCCCGAAGAGTTCATCTCGCACCAACGGCTCGACCGCCGACAGCAGGTAGCGATCGATGTAGTTGAAGAGATTGATCAGCAGCAGCAAGGCGAGCGAGGATCGCACGCTCAGCAGGGAAGGAGCCGCGGGCGGCGTGGGCAGCTGCGTCACGGGCAAGCGTACTCACGCCGTGGCGTCGAGATCGACGGGCTCCGCGCGAAGGTGCTTGGCCAGAAAGGCCGTCTGCAGGTTCTTCGCGTCGTTCGAGAAGCGGCCGAACCCCGCGTGCTCCTGGGGCGATCCCGTCGAATCCCAGGTCGCCAGTTCGATCATCGATTCGGGCGCCCCTTCGTCTCGATGGCGGGCGCGGAGCGACTCGAGGAACCGTTCCATCGTCGCGAACGGCACCACCTCGTCGGCCTTGATGTGCAGGGCCAGCAGTGGCATCGGTCGCCATGTCGCCAGATGCCGCATCGGGTCGAGCGACGCCACCCGCGACGGATCGTGCTCGAGGAACCGCCCCGCGGCGGCCGGTATGCCCGCCGCGGGGAAGTACAACCCCTCGAGCCAGCCCGTGGTGCATTCGACCGCCGCGCAGGTGAAGGGGTGCGGGTCGCACAGGCGACGCAGCGCGACCATGCCTCCGGCCGACATCCCCCCGATGGCGACGCGGGACAGGTCGAAGATGCCCTTGTACTCCGGGGCGGCCAGGGCCGCCACCACGCCGTCGATCTCCGCCCGCATCTGGGCGATCACGTCGAGGGTCCGCCGCGGCGTTTGCAGCACGGGGTCGAGCCTTTCGCCGTGGCCGGGCAGGTCGACGGCGCACGCGGCGATGCCCGCGCGAAGCCAACGGAGGTACCGTCCCGGGTCGAGTTCCTTGCTGACCGTCCGGCCGTGCATCCACAGCACCACCGGCGCGGGGCGTTCCCAGTCGGGGTGCGAGAGGAGCGAAGGGACGCGCATGGGCCCGAGCCGCGCATGCTGCGTGCGGCTGGCGAGGGCGGCCGGGAACTGGGAGAACCGGGGAATCATGCGACCAAGCCGCCCGCCGTCGGGCGAGTGTCACCCGGTTCGATGGCACGTGCGTCTCAGATGCGGGCGAAGGCCCCCGCGGGCGATCGCTGGGCGAGCATCCATCGCTGCAGGTTGCGGCCGGGGCACAGGGTGTCGCCGACCTCGCGGTGCGTGTAGAGGCGACTGACGGGCACCTGATAGCGCTTCATCTGGTCGATGACGAACCGCTCGAGCGACGCCAGCTGGGCGGGCGTGGGCCGCTGCTGCTCGAAGTTGCCCATGAGCATGATGCCCAGATTGTGCTCGTTCTTCCGCTCGACGTGGGCGCCTTGGAAGCGAAGGGGACGGCCCTCCCAGATGCGGCCCGCCGGATCGATGATGTAGTGGTAGCCGATGTCGCCGAAGGGCTCGGGACGCCGGTTGATGTGCGCGGTGCGGATGTTCGACAGTCGCCTCGCGATCGCCGAGGGGTCGGTCGAGCCGCTGAAGACCATGCCTTCGTGGTGCACCGTGATGCGGGACACGCCGGCCATCGAACTCACGCGCGACTCGATCACCCGTCCCGTCGTCCAGCGACTGCGGGGAATCACGCCGGCCGGCGCGGCCTCGGGCTTCGCGAAGACGACGTTGGGTTCAGGCGCGGGCCTGACGGTGGGGGGCAGGGGGGGATCCTCCGCCGCCTTCTCGAGGTCGGGCCACAGCGGGCCGGGAACGGTCTGCGCCACGCGGGTGGGCTGTTGGCAGCCGGCCAAGAAGGCGGCCGTGCCGGCCACCATCCCGCCTCGCAGGAGTTGCCGCCGGGTCAACGTGTCGATGAAACTCTCTTCGCCCATGGTTCCGTCCTGGATCAGCAGTGGAAGACTCGGTCGCGCCCGGCGTGCGTCCCCGAGGGCCCATCATATGGACCCGCCACGGGCCCGATTCCATCCATCCATCCATCCATCCATCCATCCATCCGTCCATCCATCCATCCGTCCATCCGTCCGTCCATCCGTCGGCGAACCGCCGCCGCGTCAGGCGAATCCACGCTCCATCCCGCGACACCAGAGGGCCAGCGACAGGAGCGAAAACAGGCCTCGCGAATGGTCACGAACGAGCCCCTGGTGCTCGCCGATCATCCGTCCCACAGATCGGCGATCCACCCGGAATCCCAACACATTCTCCGGAAACGGGTCGGCTCCGCCCAGCGTGTCGCCCAGAAGCGTTCCCAAGCCGCCGAAGTCCTCGCGGAACCAGCGGGCCAGCGGGATGGAGAACCCCTGCTTCGGCCGGTCCACGACCTCGGCGGGCAGGTGCCGCCTCGCCACCTCGCGCAAGAGGCCCTTGCGCTCGCCGCGGGGCATGAGCGACGCTTGCGGGGCCCCTAGGCACGCACGAACCAGGCGGGAATCCAGCATCGGGCACCGCACCTCGAGGGCCGTGGCCATCGACGCAGCATCCACCTTCCGAAGCAGGTCGCCCGGCAGGTAGCACGCAAAGTCCCACCACGGGGCATCCATGACGCCGGCCCGCGTCCAGTCGGACGCAGCATCCTGGCGGCATGTCCTCGCAAGGTCGGGCCCCAGCAGGTCGTCCAATTGGTCCGGATTGAGCAACGCGCTGATCTGGGGGTAGCCGATCCCCGCCGCCGCTCCGAGCAGTCGCCCGGTCTCGCCAAGCCCGCCGTGCAGGAACCTGGTGGCATGCCCGGCCAGCCGCAGCACGGGTCCAAGTCGGCGGAGCAGGATCGCGGCCTGATGGCGTCGATAGCCTCGAAAAAGCTCGTCGCCCCCGTCGCCGGAAAGGGCCACCGCCACGTGCTGGCGGGCGGCGACGCTGACCCAGTGCGTGGGCAGGAGCGAACTGTCCCCGAAGGGAAGGCCCAGGCCGTCGATCAGTCGCTGCAGGTCCGACGCCGCATGGCCCGAACACTCCAGCGTGTGGTGTCGGGTGCCCAAGAGGGCGGCCACTCGTGCGGCGTAGGCGGATTCGTCGTGACTCGCATCGGGCATGGCGACGCAAAACGTGGCCAGATCGGGCCGGACTTCGCGTGCGAAGGCGGCCACGAGGGAGGAATCCACGCCCCCGGAGAGGAAGCAGCCCAAGGGCACGTCCGCCTCGAGGCGGGCATGGACCGCGGCCCTGAGCACCGAGTCGACGCTCGCGACGGTGAGCGGTTCGGTCTGGGCGGGGGCGTCGTGTGGACGATGGCCGAAGGAGCCCTGCGAACGCGAGCCGCGGGTGTCGAAACTGGTCCACGATCCGGGGGCCAGTTCGTGCACGTTCCGCAGCGGCCGGTCGCAGAACCCCCAGGCGAGCCAGCGGGCCAGGCAGGTGGCGTCGTCGCGAGTCGGCGCGGAGTCGCGTTCGTTGGAAATGGCGAGCAGCGGGGCGGCGGAACTGGAGAAGACGACGCCGCCGTCGAGGGGCAGGAAGTGGAGGGGTTTCTCGCCGCAGCGATCCCTCGCGAGCATGAGTTCCTCGGCGCCGTCGTCGCGGCGACGCCACGCGGCGATGGCGAACATGCCTTCGAGTCTCTTGAACGCATCGGTCCACCAGCGTCGCAAGGCCCGGGCGAGCACTTCGGTGTCGCTGTGGTCGGAGGCGAACCGTTCGCCGAGGGATTCGAGTTCCCGGCGCAACTCACGGTGGTTGTAGATGCAGCCGTTGAACGCCAGGGATGTCGCCGGGCGAGCGTTGGCGCCGTTGTGCCAAGGGGCGCCCGCGTCGTCGAGCGTCATCGGCTGCCCGCCGCCGGCGAGATCGATGATCGACAGGCGGCGGTGAACCAGGCGGGTCGACTCGGATGCGAAGCGACCGTCGCCGTCGGGGCCGCGGCTGCGAATGGCTGCGTCGAGTCGATGCAGGTGGCGGTCGAGCTGGTCGCGAACCGGAGCCGGCGGCGGCGAGCCGTCGCCGGGGCGAGGGAGGAGGATGCCGCCGATGCCGCACATGGTGGTCGTGCGAGTCTAGGGGCGTCGGGGGCGGGGCTTCAGGCGTTGGGCGGGGGAGCGGCGCCGAATGCGCCGCGGACTTCGACCATGAGCCGTTGGAGCTGGAATGGCTTGAAGAGGACGCCGTGGAGGCCCTCGGTGTGGGCGCGGACGATGGAGTGGGAGGGGTCGTAGCCGAATCCGGTCATCAGGATGACCGGCACGCCCGTGCAGAAGGTGCGAGCGGCGCTGAAGACGTCGTAGCCGTTGGCGTCGGGCATGCGGATGTCGCTGATGACCAGGTCGAACGCGCCGGGGTCGGCCTTGATGGCGTTGATGGCCTCGCTGCCGCTGGAGCAGACCTTGAGGCGGCACCCCTTGAGCGAGAGGTAGTCGCCGATGATGCGGCGGATGTTGGGTTCGTCATCGGCGACGAGCACGTACTTGCCGTCGAGCACCGGATCGAGCGAGCGATCGGCCATGGCCCGTTCGACGTCGAGGAGCGACTGGGGCCCGACCGCGCATTCCTTCATGCGAACGCGGATCGACACCAGGTCGTCGTTGATCTTTCGGAGGTGGTCGCGGACGGGGCCGTCGGCGGTCTCGCGGTGGAGGAGCAGTTCGACCTGGTGCGCGATGTCCTGGAGGGGTTCGTCCAGCTCATGGGTGACGCGGCCCGTCACCGTCTGATTGGTCGTGATCCGCTCGACCACGAGCAGGTCGAGCATGTTGAGCGCCATCGCGACGTAGCGGGCGAAGATCTCGCCGAGCTGCCGGTCCTCCTCGGTGAAGGCGTTGCGATCAAGGCTCTCGACGTTGAAGACGCCGATCACCTTGTCGTTGACCCGGAGGGGGATCGTGAGCGAACTCTTGGCCCCCTCGACGCCGGGAAGGTACAGCGGATCGTTTCGGATGTCGTTGCAGATGTAGGAGCGGCCGCTCGCGGCGACGTGGCCCGTGATGCCGTGGCCCTCGAGACGGGCGCGGATGATGAACGCGTCGTACTCGGGGGGCAGGTTGTGGCCGATGACCAGCAGGAGCCGATCCTCTCGCTCGTCGACGAGCCGAATGGCGAAGTGGTCGAAGTGGAGGAGGCTGGCGGCGATCTTGACGATCCGCTCCTCGAGGAGCTGAAGCCGCTCCATCGCGTTGTACTTGCGGACGACGTCGGCGTCCAGCCGCATCAGGTCGGCGCCCGCCTGATCGATGGCCGCGATCTTGAACTGCAGCCGCCGCGTCGCCGAGACGTCCGTGATCACGATCATCAGGCCGTTGGAGGGAAGCCCCAGCGACGGCGCGGAGGGCGGGAGCGGAGAGATGCTCACCGAGTGGTGTCGATCGTCCTCGACCATCACCGAGGTGATGCGGAGCGACGCTGCGTCGCACGGGACTTCGACGCCCGCGGGCGGCGCGGGATGCTCGCGGTCGAACTGGCGACACGCGACCTTGAGTCGCTCTCGCATCGCTCCGGTCAGCGAAGCCACGTAGTCGTTGCACCAAAGCAGTTCGCCGCCTCGGGTGGCGATGCAGACCCCCTCGCCGATGGCGTTGAGCAGCAGGTGCCCGACGCCCTTGAGCGAGTCGCCGATGGGATCGGGCTGGGGCGGCGTCTCGCCGCTAGGGTGCAAGGAGAAACCCCCGGAAGGAACGATGACGCTCTCGGTCTTGGCTCGAACGCCCGGTGCACACCGAAGGTCGCCCTCGGCGGTGCCGGCCCCGCCACCCTCGGCAGGGACCTCCATCGGACGAGACGCGGCGTGATCGGCGCTGACGGTCATGGTGGATGCGGGCGGCCCGGCCGGCCTTTCGGACGACGGAGTGTATGGGGAGTTCGACAAGACACGCCTGCCGCTGCAGCCGGTCTTCCCCGAAGGACGATTCGACCCCCGACCGAGGTTGGACGCGGCCGCGCCGGGGTTTCCCAGAGCGTGCCTTGCGGACCCCTCCCGGCGTGTCGGCCGATAACCCCATACCGTCCAAGGTTCTCCACCCGCCGGCCACGCCATGATCCTGCTTGATGATGTTCACAAAACGTTCGGATCGGTGCACGCCGTGCGCGGCGTGGCCTTCGAGGTGCCACCGGGTCAGGTCGTGGGACTGCTGGGACCCAACGGGGCGGGCAAGACCACCACGATCCGCATGGCGGTGGGGTACTTCATGCCCGACCGAGGGCGCGTGGTGATCGACGGTCACGACACCCGCGAGTCGCCCGAGGCGGCTCGGTCACGCATCGGGTACATGCCCGAGGCCACGCCGCTCTACCAGGAGATGCGGGTGGCCGACTACCTCGACTTTCGCGGACGCCTCTTCGCCATGAGCCGGACGGTCCGTCGCCAGGCCGCCGCGAGGGTCATGGACCGTTGCGACCTGACCGAGGTGGCCCAGCGGCGAATCGGCGTCCTGAGCAAGGGGTTCCGGCAGCGAGTCGGGTTGGCCGCCGCGTTGCTGCACGATCCGCCCGTCCTCGTCCTCGACGAACCCACCAACGGTCTCGACCCCGCGCAGATCCGCGAGGTGCGAGGGTTGGTCAAGGAACTGGCCACGCGCCGGACCATGTTGATCAGTTCGCACATTCTCTCCGAGGTCGAGCGGCTCTGCGACCGGTTGATCGTCGTCAGCGGCGGTCGCGTGCGGGGTGACGGCTCGCCCGAGCAACTCGCCGCGGCGGCGTCGCAGGAACGCGAGTACGTGCTGGAGGCCAAGCCCGAATCGGAAGTCGTCGCCGCGTCGTTCTCGAGCGTGCTGGGTTCGCTCGACGGCGTCGCGTCGTGCTCCGCGTTCGAATCGCTCGACGGGGGCTGGCGTCGGTGGCGGATCTCGGGACGAAGCGACGCCGGGGATCTTCGCGAGCCGCTCGCCGCCGCGGCCTCGTCCCTGGGCATCCGTGTGCGGGAACTCCACGCCCTGACGCCATCGCTCGAGCGAGCGTTCCACGCCTTGGCGGAAGCCAAGGAGGAGGCGGCCTCATGAACGCGTGCATCGCTCTTGCTCGACGCGAGTTCGGGGCGTATCTCCGTCAGCCCGCGGGATGGGTCATCATCGCGCTGTACTTGCTGCTGGCGGGCGTGATCTTCGCCGCCAGCGTGCTGGTGCCCGGCCGCCCCGCGACGCTGCGAGAGTTCTTCGCCCTCTCGGGCTGGCTGCTGCTCCCCGTGGCGCCGGCCATCTCGATGCGGCTGGTCGCCGAGGAGTTGCGTTCGGGCACCATCGAGCAGCTCCTGACCGCGCCGTTGTCGGCATGGTCGCTGGTAGTGGGCAAGTACATGGGCGCCATGCTCTTTCTGGGCGCGATGCTGGTGCCGACGCTCGTCTTCCCCGCGGTCCTCTGGGCGCACTCCAGTCCGGCGCCCGCGGTCGGCCCCGTCGTGGCCGGGTACCTGTGCCTCGTCCTGCTGGGCGGGGCGTATGTCGCCTTGGGGCTGCTGGCCTCGTGCCTCACCAGCAACGCGACGCTGGCGTTCATGATCACGCTCTTTGCCATCCTCGCCGTCCTCTTCGCGCCGGCCGCGGCGGAGATCGCCCCCGAGGCCTTGAGGCCCGCGCTCGCCGGCCTCTCTCCCGCCCCGAGGATCCTCGACTTTGCCCGGGGCATCATCGACACCTCGAACGTCGCGTTCTTCGCCCTCGTCTCGAGCGTCCTCGTGGTCGCCAGCGTCGCCTTCATGGAGGTGCGCCGATGGCGATGACTCCGTATCCGTCGCGAGGCTCCGCCAGGCGTCGGGCCATGGCGTTCGTCGCGGCGACCCTCGCCTTCACCGTGCTCGCCGCGGGCATCGGCATGCTGCTGGCCGACCGGTACGCCTGGCGGATCGACCTGTCCGTGGCGGGCGGCCAGCGTCTCGCGCCGCGGACCGTGCAACTGCTCCGGTCGCTCGAGAGTGACGTGCGGCTGGTGGTGGCGACCGATCTCTCGCTGGTCGATCGCGACGCGAAGGAACGGCTCGTCGACGTGCTCGACGAGTTCGGACGAACCTCCACGCGCGTGACCTCGTCCGTGATCGACACGGGCTCCGAGGCCGGAGCGCAGGCGTATCGCGACCTGGTCTCGGGCATGATCGAGGCCGATTCGGCCGCGATCGAGCATGCCCGGGCCAAGGTGGCGTCGGCCCGCGAGCGGGCGGCGGTCGCCGCCGCGTGGCTCGCGTCGTCGTTGGGCCCGGGTCTTCAGGAACTCGAGGCGGCCGAGGCCGGCGGCGGCGAGTCGGCCCGCGCCGCGCGGGACTACTTCAACCAGACCGCCGCGGCCGTGCGTCTGGCGGCGAGGGATCTCGATCAGGCCTGCGCGAAGGCGGCGGAATCGCTCGCGTTCCGATTGGCGGATCGTGCCTTGCCCCGTTGCGACGACGCCGCCGAGGCGTTGGCCAAGGGGCTCGTGCCCATCGTCCCGTTGCTCGAGGCGCTGGTGCGAGAGTCGAAGGCCTACGTCGCGAGGGCCGCGCCCGAGCGAGCGGACGGGGCGAGGCGTCTTGCGGCCGAGGTTCAGGTTCGTCGCGACGAAGTGGCGGTGCTGATCGACGCCATGCGTCGCCTCGAGCGTCCGGACGTGCTTCGGGTGGTCGATTCGCTGGGGGGCGGCGCGGCCGCGCTCGTGATCGGCGAGCCCGGCAAGGGGTTGGTGGCCCTCGATGTCGAGGCCCTCGTGCCCTCGGCCGCGTGGCTCGAGGCGAGCGGCGCGGACACGGCGGATCAGTCGCGCCGCGTCGAGGAGTTGTGGGTGACCGGCATCGGCGCGATGCAGAGTCGTGCACGGCCCATCGTCGTCTTCGTGCACGGCGAGCCTCGCGAGTTCCTTCGCGAGGCCCCGGTCCTGACGCAGGCGATGCAGCGGCTCGAGTCGCGGGGCATCGACGTGGTCGAGTGGGCCTGCGTGGCGAATCCGACGCCCCCGTCGCTGGCGGCGATCGATCCGACGGCCTCCCGTCCGGTCGCGTGGATCGTCATGAGCCCGGACTCGACCGCCGAGAGCGGGGCGAGGGGCGGAACGCCGGGCTTGTCCGGCGTGCAGCGATGCGAGCGAGTGGGCAAGGCGATCGAGGGGCTCGTCGCCACGGGCGAGGCGGTGTGCGTGGCCATCAACCCGTCGATCGTCGCGACCTACGGCGATGTCGACCCCATCGTGGCCGCGATCGCGCCGCTGGGCGTCGCCGCCGAGTCGGGCAAGCCGCTGATGCGCTCGCAGGTGGCCGGCGCCGGCCGAACCATCGTCACGGACATGGTGGTGCAGACCGCCGCGTCGGGCCATCCGCTCGCCGAGGCCATCCGAGGGCTTCCGACGACGCTGCCCTGGTCGATCGCGTTGCGCCCGGCTGAAGGAGGCGGTGACGCGACGGTGACGCCGCTGCTGACCCTCCCCGCCGACGCGGGCCTGTGGGGCGAATCGCAGTGGCTCGGGCTCTGGCAGACGCCGCGAGAACGCCGCCAGGCCATGGCCGAACTGCCCAAACTCGACGTCGGACGGGATCTGGCCGAGCCTCCCGGCGGCACGTCGTGGATCGTGGTGGCCGCCAGCGAGCGGCGGCTCGAGTCCGGCCGCGTGCAACGAGCGGTGGTGGTGGGGTCCAACAGTTGGCTCATCGATCAGGTCGCCGCCCGCGCGGGCACGGTCGATGGCCGGCGCGTGGCCCTCAGCCCGGGCAATCTCGAACTCTTCGAGAACGTCGTGTGGCACCTGTGCGGCCGCGACGAACTGATCGCCAAGAGCGCGGCCGCCGGTCAGGTGGCGATGGTGCAGCCCATCGCCGAAGGAACCCTCGGCCGCATGCGGCTGGCGATCGTCATTGGTCTGCCGGTGCTGCTGCTGCTGGCGGGGGCCCTGCACCGGGCATGGCGGGGATGAGTTCGGTGCACGCCGGGCACTGATCGCGGTCGATTCGCCACGCGCTGCGCACCCTGCACGACGGGCACCGACGCGTGCGAACCTTCACCGCGGCCGCGGCGAGCCCGCACTCGGGACACCTGGGGTTGTCGTCGTCCAGACCGTCGAGCTCGTACTTGCAGCGGCGGCACGGGCGAACGCGGACGTCCCGCGGCAAGCACCAGAAGAACAGCCCCACGACGACCACCACCACCGCCTCGAGCGCGAGCAGCATCAGGAAGAGCTTGCCGTCGTGGCGAGTGTCGACCAGCGTGCTGTTGGCGTTCTTGGCCCACCGGATCGCAAGGCGGTACAGGTCGGCGGCGAGCCACAACAGCCCCATGCCCACCCCCAGCGCGAGCAAGCCGCGCCAGTCCCGCCGGTGCTTGAAGCACAGGTACCAGACGAACGCGGCGTAGAAGAGGAACAAGATCACGTGGCGGGGGGATGAAGCGGGCGGGGCCCGCGCCCTCGACCACCCTAAGGTTCATCATCGGGCAGGTCTTCGGATGCGGGGCCGGCGGTCGCAAGGTTATTCGCGGTCGGCGGCGGAGCGTCCCACCCGATCGGGTTTCGAGCATGCAGGCAGGCGAGGCGTCATCCTTGGGCTCGATGGTCGGAGAGCACTGGCTCGTGGCGTCGCTGTTCGCCATCGACCTCGCCGTACGGCTTGCGATCGGCGTTCGGGTCATCCTGCGGCGGATGCACGTGCCGGCCGCGCTCGCGTGGCTCGTGGTGCTGGTCTTCCTTCCCGTCGTCAGTCCCTTTCTCTACCTCCTCATCGGCGAGAATCGCCTGAGCGACAGGAGGGCCCGCGTGCTCGACGCGTTGGGACGCGACCGGTTCCGCTCGACGGTCGACCTCTGGCAGAGCGCGGCGGTCACTCCCGACGAGCAGGAGGCGTGGGCCGGACCCATCGCCCGCCTTTGCACGTCGTCGAGCGGCTTTCCCGCGATGCCCTCCAACGCCCTCGAACTGATGGACGATGCCTCCGCGGTCCTGGCTCGGCTCGTCAAGGACATCGACGGCGCCGTCGATCACTGCCACCTGCTCTACTACATCTGGCAGCCCAGCGGCGGCGGGGCGATGGTGGGCGAGGCGCTCATGCGGGCGGCCGCGCGGGGCGTGGCGTGTCGCGTGCTCGTCGACGCTGTCGGCAGCAAGGCGTTCCTGCGGAGCGAACTTCGCGAGCGGATGGCCGCCGCGGGCGTGCGGGTCGTCGAGGCGTTGCCGGTGAACCCGCTGCGGATGCTCTTTGCCCGCATCGATCTTCGCAACCACCGCAAGATCGCCGTCATCGACGGTTTGGCGGCGTACTGCGGCAGCCAAAACCTCACCGACGAGTCGTTCTGCGCCACCCGCAACCGCAGGGTCGGTCTGTGGCTCGACACGACCATCCGCGTGACGGGTCACGCCGTGCACCCGCTTCAGGCCATCTTCCTCCATGACTGGGTGGCCGACAGCGAGGAGGCCCTTCCCGACCTCGGACGGTTCTTCCCGCCGCCCAAGCCCGGCGCGGGTGCTTCGATCGCGCACGTCGTCCCGTCGGGGCCCGGACCTCAACCCGGCACCATCCATCAGGCCTTGCTCGCGATGCTCCACGGCGCGAGAGAGGAGATCCTGATGACCACGCCCTACTTCGTGCCCGACGAACCGATGAAGGCCGCCCTGGTCAACGCCGCCCTCCGCGGCGTGTCGGTCACGCTCGTGCTGCCCGACCTGCTCGATGCCCGAATCGTCGCCGCCGCCAGCCGCGCTCACTACGAGGACCTGCTCGAAGTGGGGGTGGTGATCATGCACCACGACGCCGGCCTGCTCCACGCCAAGACCGCCACCGTCGACCGGCGGCTCGCGCTCGTGACGTCGGCCAACCTCGACATGCGCAGCTTCTGGCTCAACTTCGAGGTCAGCGTGTTCGTCTACGACCGCGACTTCGCGGGCATGCTCCGATTCCTGCAGACCAAGTACCTCGGGCAGTCGCATCGCGTGCACCTCGATGAATGGCGGCGACGCCCCGTGTGGCGGCGATTCTCGGACAACGTCGCGCAACTCTTCGGTCCGCTGATGTGAGCTTCGCGGCACCTCGCCGCGACCCGCCCCGCGCACGGCCTACCCTCGCCCGACTTCCAGACCAAGGAGCCGTGCGTGGAGTTTCCCAAGGGGTTCGTGTGGGGGGCGGCGACCTCCTCCTTTCAGATCGAGGGCGCGTGGAACGCCGACGGCAAGGGGCCGTCGGTGTGGGACTTGGCCTGCCACGACACCAACGAGATTCACGCCAAGCACACCGGCGATGTCGCCTGCGACCACTATCACCGGTTCCCTGACGATGTCGGGCTCATGCGGCAGATCGGCCTGCACGCCTATCGGTTCAGCATCTCCTGGCCGCGAGTGATCCCCGACGGCGTCGGTGGCGTCAACGCCGCGGGCCTCGACTTCTACGACCGTCTGGTCGACGCCCTGCTCGCGGCGGGCATCACCCCGTGGGTCACGCTCTTCCACTGGGACACGCCGCTGGGCGTTCACCACCGCGGCAGTTGGCTCAACCGCGATGTGCACCACTGGTTCGGCGACTATGCCGCGGCCGTGGTCGACCGTCTCGGCGATCGAGTCGCTCGGTGGATGACCATCAACGAGCCGCACATCTTCCTCGGGCCCGGCGAGCGAGAGGGTTTCCACCCTCCGGGCAACAAACTCGGCCACCGAGAGCGGTTGCTGGCCGCACACCACGCGCTCATGTGCCACGGCCGAGCGGTGCAGGTGATCCGCGCCCGCACCCGCCGCGCCTGCGAGGTCGGCTGGGCGCCCATCGGCCGCGTGAAGGTGCCGTGGCATCCCGGCATCTTCGACGGCGCGGGCGGCGACGGCGAGCCGACCGCCGCCGATGTCGAGGCCGCTCGCACCCGCCAGAACGCCGTCCCCGCGAAGGACTTCTGGAACAACGCGTGGCTGGCCGATCCCGTCATCTTCGGTCGCTACCCCGAGGACGGCCTTCGCCTCTACGGCGATGATGCGCCCCGTCCGCTCCCGGGCGACATGGAACTCATCAACCAGCCCATCGACTTCTACGGGGCCAACATCTACGACGCCGAGGTCTTCCGCGCCGGGCCCGACGGTCAGCCCGAGCACGTCCCCTTCCCCGCCGGCCACCCGCAGAACGCCCTCCGCTGGTACCTCATTCCCGAGGCCTTGTACTGGGGCCCGAGGTTCCTGTACGAACGCTACGGCAAGCCCATCTACATCACCGAGAACGGCATGACCAACCTCGACTGGGTCGATGCCGACGGCGTCGTTCGCGATCCGCAGCGCATCGACTACACCCGGCGATACCTCCGCCAGTTGCGTCGCGCCGCCCTCGACGGCACCACCCGCGTCGGCGGCTACTTCCACTGGTCGCTGCTGGACAACTTCGAATGGCAGTGCGGCTACCGCGAGCGATTCGGGCTCATCCACGTCGACTTCGAGACGCTCCGCCGCACGCCCAAGGAGTCGGCCCGCTGGTACGCCGGCGTCATCGCCTCCAACGGCGCATCGCTGGGGTGACGCGTCAGCGCGGCTGTCAGCGACGTTCGATCACCACCCTCGCCGGAAGTTCCCTGACGATCACCTCGCCGGCGTCCGACACGGCCGCCTCGATGCCGTTGACCGACGCGCGGACGATGCCGCCCGCCGCGGGGAGTGACACCGCGATGCCCCCCCGCGGCACGGGCGCGGTGCCCGTGATCCGAACCGTGGCCGTGGGGCCTGCCGCCGACGCCTCGACGCTCACGGTGCCGCCGTGCGTGGGCATCGCCTCGAAGCGAAGGCCCGTGCCCTTGAGCCAGGCCTCGGGCACGCCGGCGAGCAGCACCAACGCTCCGTCGCGTTCCCGCTCGTGGAGCAGCATCGAACGCAGCGAGTTCATGAAGTCGCTGCCGCACCAGGTGTGGGGCGAGTCGCCGATGAACTTGGGGGCGCGTTCGTCGCGCCACACGACTTCCTGCCACTGACGCCAGCCCGCCGGGCGTCGCTGCTGCATGTACCACTCGAGCGCGGCGAGGGCGTGTTCGCGACGTCCGAGCCGCACCAGCGAGCCCACGTGCCGCAACTCGTAGGGCGTCAAGGCCTCTCCCGCCGACGCAGGATCTCGCTTTCGTCCCTCGAACCACGACCAGTATCGATCGAAGGTGCGATCGAGCGATCCGGCGGGCAGCAAGGCGGTGCACTGCACCGGCCAGACCGCCACGGTGGTCGAGGTCGAATCGAAGTCGCCGAGTTCCACGCAGCCCGGCACGTAGTCGATCCCGTGCGCCTTCATGGCCTCGACGATCGAGGCGGCCAGGTCCGACTCGAAGGCGTCGCGGGCCTTGGTCAACGGCGCGGCCACGTCGGTCAGGCCCAGCGTCTCGGCCGCGGCGATGGCGTCCTTGTACCCGCGGAGGGCGAAGAAGCTGTCCCAGTACGAGTGCATCGGCTTGGCCGAGTACCCCTCGTGGCTGATCGACTCGGGCATGATGCCGCGGAAGGCTGCCGCGGGCACGGCGGGTTTGCCGGGTTCCTGTCGTGACAGCCCCGAGCCGGGTTCGAACTCCGGGGTCAGTCTCGATGCGCGGAGCGACTCCATGTACTCGACGCCCTTGCGGATCCGCGGGAAGTGCGTCCGCAAGACCTCCGTGTCGCCGGTGAAACGCACATGGTTCATCACGGCCGCGATGTACTGGCCCGTGCTGTCGTGCTCGTTCACGGGATCGGGCCCTCGTCGATCCACCACGCACGGGATCTTCCCCGACTCGTACTGCCGTGCGCCGTACCAGTCGATGAACTCGCGTGACACTTCCGGAAAGCCCGCCTCCAGCATGGCGGCCGACGTGAGGAACCCGTCGCGGATCCACGAACGTTCGTACGTGCGGCTGCCCGGCTGAATGGCCGCCCCGTCCCGATTGATCAGCACGGCCGCCACCGTCGCGTGCCAGGTGCGGACGAGTTCCTGGGCCTCGCCGGGGAGTTCGATCCTCGTGCGAGCCAATGCACGCCACGATTCGAGCGACGCCTTCGCCGCCGCCTTGACCGCGTCGGGAGTATCGAACCGGGTCGCCTGGCGATCGTCGGCCGGAGCGATGTCGCGCAGCGGCATTGTCGTCCAGAATGTTCGCGATGCGCCCGGCGCAAGCTCGAACGTCATGCTCGCCACCGCCGAGGCCAGACCTCGCTCGTCCCGCACCGCGTCGCCGACGCCGGGCCCTGTCGCGAAGGGCGCGGCGGGACCTGCCCCGAAGGTTCGCAGGTCGATGCGATCGGGCCGCTCGTGGAACGTGATCCGGTGCGAACCGTCCACCACGACGCCGTCGGGGCCGCGGTCGATTGCACTGATTCGCCCCGCCCCGCCCGTGATGTTCAGTTCATGCCACGGCGGCAGCACCTGCAGCGGCCGGACCGCCAGGAGCAGCCGTCCCGAGACCGTCGCATCGCTCGTGTTGGCGATGTCGTGCCGGATGATCGCGGTGGAGTCTCCAGCCGCGCCCGCGACAGTCGCCGTGGTGCTCAGCACGATCGGCGGCGTGGTCCGCGTGACGGTGAACGCTGGCATGAACCCTTCCGCCTGACTCCGCGTCGTCGCCCCGTCGGCCCACGAGATGATCCGCGGCTCGCCGGCCTCTTCGATCTCCACGAAGGGCTCGAGCATGAACCGCTGCTTGAGCAGTTCGACCTGCCCGTCCTCGCTCACCAGGATCTCGCGGTCGTCGCCCGTAGCACCGGCCACCGTCCAGTAGAGTTGCTCCCCGATGAACGATCGAGGGAACGCTCCCCGCGGCAGGCTCTTCGCCAGGTCCATCAGCATCGCGTTGGTCGAGTCCGCGAAGGCCGGGTCCTTGATCGTCAGCGTCTGGATGCCCACCGCGCCCGAGAGTCGCCTGGCCTTGAACGCGAGCTTGACGTACCGAGCCTGCGCATCGCGGAGCGGCACGAGCGTGCGGTCGCGATCGATCGGGGACTCGAAGGTCGCGACCGAGGTCCACGTCGTGCGGTCGTTCGAGAGGAGCACCTCGAACCGCTCGGGCCAGTTGCCCCGTTCCCATTCGATCGACAGACCGCCGAACTCCCGCACGCCGCCGAGGTCCACGAGGTACCACGGGTCCGGCTCGTTGGGTTCGCACTGCCACGCCGTCCGCGGGTCGTCGTCGAACAGGTTTGTCGGGTCGTGCAGTTCGCACATCTTCGAAGAGGCGCTCCCCGAGGGCGGCGTCGTGGGCGTCGTCGGCACGGGCAGTGGCGTCAGCCGCACGTCGTCGAGCCAGAGGGTGCCCTTGCCGCCATCGCCCGCGGCGACGGCGAACTCGAGCGCTCCGATCCGGCGCAGCGGCGTGACGCCTCCGCTTGGTCCCCAGGCGAACGAGAAGCGGCGCTGCCGGTGGGCAATGCGGGCCCATTCCTTCGGCCATTCCATCTGCCGGGTGTTGACCCACCAGACGTCGTCGCCTTCGGGAGCGGCCTGCTCGCCGCGAACCGACCCGTCGATCAGTTTGCATTCGAGCGCGTTGGGCAGCCCCTCCCCTCGGAGCCGGAAGGAAACCTCGTAGTTGGGGGGCAAGTCGCGCAGCAGCGGCGTCCGCACGATGAAGTATCCCCCGCCGGTGACGAACTCGTACTCGACGCGAAGGCTGCCGCCGACCTTGTCCGCGCCTTGAGACTCGAGCGACGCCGACGCACGCACGCCGTCGGAGGCGTGCACGGTCCAGCGTCCCATCGATGCAAAGGACTCCACGAACGAGTCCTGCGCGTTCGAGATTCGACCGAGACAGAGGCCACCGATGCCGACGAGGAGTTGAATCATCCGCTGCATGGCCGGACTGTAGCGGAACGGAGTCTGGTCCCGACCGTCGGCTCAGCAGCCCGCTTCCCAGAACCCGAAGAAGACGCCGATGTCGGAGCCGTCGGTGCCGCCGTCGGCGTTCAGGTCCGCTTCGCCCGCCTCCCAGTCGGCGAAGAAGGCGGTGAGGTCGCCGCCGTCGATGCCGCCGTCCCCGTTCCAGTCCGAGGGGCACAGGCAGGACGGATACGGGCCCGTGAGCGTCGAGGCGACGATCCCGGGTTGCAGCAGTTCCGCGAGGCCCAGCCCGCCCAGCACGACATCGGGAATGCCCGCCGAGTCGGGGCGATACGCCGGATCGACGTTCGACCTTCGGTAGAGGATCGACGCACCACCCTTGAAGGCCTGTCGCATCCCCAGGCGATAGGCGTGGTACGCCCCCGCGATCTCGGGAGTCGCCTGGGGTCCAAGGCCTCCGAACGCCAGCAGCGACGGGAAGGTGCTGATGTCGCCCGGATGGTCGAAGAGCGAGTCGGCGCGGTAGCCGCCCCAGATGGACTTGGTCGTGCCCGCCGAGAAGACGGTGAACGCCACGGGAGCGTTGTCGTCCGTCCACGCGGCATGGTTGAGCCGCAGATTCAGCACGTTCGTGCGCCACGCATCGTCGACCCGGTACCGGTCGATCAGCAGCAGCGGATAGAGCGAGATGAACGAGGCTCCCGCATTCCCGGGGGCTCCGCTTGTGATGCCGCGGCCGGTCACCAGCGATCCCGCGGGCCAGACCGCCCGCGTGAGCCAGAAGGTGGCGCTGGCCGGCCCGAGCGTCGAGCCGTACGCGCCGGCCTGCTCCGCGAAGATCACGCCCTCGTGCCAGCCCGAGCTCGCCGAGGCGCCGTCGCGTCCGCCCTGGGCAAGGCCCTTGAGGTACATGCGGCCCGCGGAATCGAAGTAGCCGTCCCAGTTGGACACGCCGCAGATGATCTCGTGGGCCGCCGCGCGGATCACCGGATCGTCCGGCGCATGCCGCATCGCCCTTGCGGCCGCGGCCACGAGCTTCATCGTGCTCATCGTCGCGAACTCCGGGTCCCAGCCCGGCTTCACGCCGCCCGTCGTCGGCGAGATCCAGTGCCGGTAGATGCCGTCCGCGTTGCGACTCGGCCGGATGCCGTCGGCCGCGAGTCCTCCGTAGCGGGTCAGGATCGTGCGGACCAGGTCGAGCGATCGTGCGTCGTCGGTCATGGCGTGGTCGACCAGCAGCACCATGACCGTCCACGCCGCCGCGTCGGGCGTGGCCGGGTGGAACCGCGACGCGCCCGGCACGACATCCGCATCGATGACCCATCCCGGCGGCTCGCCGTCGGGCGAGATCAGGCTGGTGGCGAATCGAACCACCTGCTCATATTCGTTCGCCTGCCACGCGGCGAGGTCGAGCCGCGGATCCCCGTCGTCGCGGATCAGCAGGCAGTCGCCCGAGGCGAGCCCCAGAAGCAGTCGCCCGTCGCAGGTGGCGGCAAGACCGGAAGGCGGCGTGCCGCCGCGGAGGTACGTGGAAGGCGACCATGCGCCGCCGCCGCGTGCCATGGCGGCGGGAATGAACGTCACCAATGGCGTCTCGGGCGCCGATCCCGAAGGCACGGCGTGGGCGACGTACAAGCCGCCTTGTCCGACGGCGCCGAAGTGGTCGGACCACGCCAGCGCCCTGGCGGCGGCGGGCAGGGTGCCCACCGGCGCGAACGCGAGCGAGGATCCGCCGAGTGGGGCCCGGGCGAGTTGCGTGCCCGAGGCGGCATACAGGGCGTTGCCGGCGCGATCGACGGCCAAGGCGGTGGTGTTCGACGCGATCCCGAACGAAGCCGTGCTCGCGACGATTCCCGTCGCGTCGTTCATGCGGGCGAAGAGACTCGTGACGGTCGTGCCCTGCGCCACGTGGAGGCGGCCCTTGAAGTGCACGGCCATGGGACGCGGACTGGTGTTGAAGCCTCCGAGTTCGGCGCGATGGAAGATCGAGAGTTGGCCGAGGTACGTGTCGTAGCGGAGGATGGCGTCGGCAGGTTGGCCGTCCGTCGAGGCGTTGGTGTCGCAGACGCCGATGAAGAGCAGGCGGCCTGAATCGCTGAAGGCCAGGAGGCAGGGGCCGTCGGCGTCGGTGTTGAAGTTCATCCACGGCAGCGACGCGGCCAGTTCGGCGCGGGTGATCGTGCGACGGAGCGCGCCCGAGACGTCTCGCAACTCCACGGTGTCGGTGCGGCTGTTGGCCGCGGCGGTCCACCCGGCGAGCGACGCCGCGGCGACCGCTGACGACAGCGGCGGCCCGGCATGCGCCGAGGGCGCCACGACCGGGCCGGCGAACGCGGCCGACGAGACCGTCACGACCACCTTGAGCACCAAGCTGAACGTCGCGAGCCGCATGACTGATGGTATGGGCCCGCTGCGGAACCGCCCGGGGCGAGCGGGCGGGCACGGCGGGTCATGCCGCTACACTCGCCCATGCCCGAAGCCCAGCCCGACGGCACAGGCCTGATTCGTCACGATCCGTGGCTCAAGCCCTACGAGGACAGCCTGCGTCACCGCTACCGGCGGTTCGAGCAGCGGCTCCGCGAGATCGAGGTGGCCGAGGGGTCGCTCCTCGACTTCGCCAACGGCCATCGTCGCTACGGCTTCAACCGGGGTGTTCACGGGGGCGTCGAGGGCGTGTGGTACCGCGAGTGGGCCCCCAACGCCTCGGCCCTGTCGCTGGTGGGGGCGTTCAACGGGTGGGACGAACGCTCGCACCCGATGACGGTCGACCGATACGGCGTCTGGTCGGTCTTCGTGCCCGGTGCGGCGGGTTCGGCCATCGAGGGGTCGTCGGTCAAGGTGCGCGTTCGATCCGCGGCGGGCGTGCAGGATCGAATCCCCGCGTACATCCGGCGGGTCGAATTCGACGCGGACGGGTCGAACGCTCGGGGCATCGTGCTCCTCGACCGCCCGTTCGCCTGGCGTCACGCCCGTCCGGCGCGGTCGGCGGCCCCGAAGATCTACGAAGCGCACGTGGGCATGTGCCTCGAACGCGGCGGCATCGCGACGTTCGACGACTTCCGGACCCACGTGCTGCCCCGCATCGCACGCGGCGGCTACGACACGATCCAGCTGATGGCGGTGCAGGAGCACCCGTATTACGCCAGTTTCGGCTACCACGTGAGCAACTTCTTCGCCGTCTCGTCGAGGTTCGGCACGCCCGACGACCTCCGCCGGCTCGTCGACGAAGCGCACGGCCTGGGCGTGCGCGTGGTGATGGACCTCGTGCACAGCCACAGCGTCAAGAACACGGTGGAGGGGTTGCGGGGCTTCGACGGCACCGATCACCAGTACTTCCACGCCGGCGCCCGCGGCGAGCATCCGGCGTGGGACTCCATGCTCTTCGACTACGGGTCGTGGGAGGTGTCGCGATTCCTCCTGAGCAACGTGCGATACTGGCTCGAGGAGTACCGGCTCGACGGCTTCCGTTTCGACGGCGTCACGAGCATGATGTACCTGCACCACGGGTTGGGGCAAGGCTTCCACTCCTACGACGACTACCTGCGTCACGGCATCGACGAGGACGCCGTGACCTACCTGCAGTTGGCCAACCGCGTGGCGCACGAGGTCGATTCGAGGTGCACGACCATCGCCGAGGACGTCTCGGGCATGGTGGGGCTCTGTCGCCCGGTCGAGGAGGGCGGCATCGGGTTCGACCATCGCCTCGCGATGGGGTTGCCCGACCACTGGATCGCGACGCTCAAGACCCTTCAGGACGAGCAGTGGCGGATGGAGGACATGTTCCGCACCCTCTGCAACCGCCGCCACATGGAGGCGCACATCGCCTACTGCGAGAGCCACGACCAGGCGCTCGTGGGCGACAAGACGATCGCCTTCTGGCTGATGGACAAGGAGATGTACTGGCACATGAGCCGCGCCGAGCGGCACCCGGTCATCGATCGCGGACTCGCGCTCCACAAGATGATCCGGCTCGTCACCTTCGCGGCCGGGGGCGAGGGGTACCTCACCTTCATGGGCAACGAGTTCGGTCACCCCGAGTGGATCGACTTCCCTCGCGAGGGCAACGGCTGGTCGTATCACTACTGCCGCCGCCAGTGGTCGCTCGCGGACGATCCGAACCTCCGTTACGCGGGCCTGCTCGCCTTCGACCGCGCGATGCTCTCGCTCGATGAAGGCGGTCGGCTCCTGTCATCGCACGGCGCGGAACTGCTCGCCGTGCACGAGGAGCACAAACTCCTCGCGTTCCGTCGCGGGGGCCTCACCTTCCTCTTCAACTGGCACCCCACCCGCTCCGAGGTGGCCCTCCGCGTTCCGGTGCCGGAGGGAACCCTCCGCATGGGGTGCGTGCTGAACACCGACGACGCGGCCTTCGACGGCTTCGGCGCGGTGGCCAGCGACCAATCGTGGCCCGTGGCGGTCGACGCCGCCGGCGGCTCGCACATCGACGTCTACGTTCCCGCGCGGTCCGCCATCGTCATGAAGCCCTTGGCCCGATGACGGCTCGTCGCCGGACGCGTCAGGCCGCCGATTCCTCGTCCTTGCGGAGCGTCCCCTCGCTCGAGGCGACCACGGCGGCGGTCATGGCGTCGCCGCCCGTGTTGACCACCGTGCGGCACATGTCGAGGATGCGATCGAGCCCCAGGATCACCGAGATGCCCTCCGGCGGCACGTTGATGCTCTGGAGCACGACCACCATCAGCACGATGCTCGCTCCGGGAATGCCCGCCGATCCGATCGACACGAGCGTGGCCGTCAGCACGATCATCGCCTGGTCGCCCAGCGTCAGCGGAATCCCGTAGAGCTGGGCGAGGAAGACCGCGACGACGGCCTGGTAGAGGGCCGTGCCGTTCATGTTGATCGTCGCGCCCAAGGGCAGCACGAAGCTCACGATGTCGTCGGGCACGCCCAGCTTCTTGGCGCACTGCATGTTGACCGCCAGCGTGGCGTTCGAACTCGAACTCGAGAACGCGAGCATCTGGGCGGGCCCCATGGCCCGGAAGAACCGGGAGAAGCCGATCCTGTTGCTCGCGGGCGTCATGATCGACAGCATGAGCGGGTACAGGCCGAAGTTGATCAACGCCAAGCCCGCCACCACGACGCCCGCGTAGACCCCCAGCGCCCCGAGCACGTCCACGCCGGTCGTGGCGATGATCGGGCAGATGAGCGTGAAGACCGCGTACGGCGCGAGCGCCATCACCGCCTGCACGATGGCGGTGATCGCCTCCGTCAAGGCCTCGCACACGTCGATCACCGGCTTGGAACGGTGGCGGGGGATCACCGTCAATGCCGCGCCCAGCACCAGGGCGAAGGTCACCACCTGGATCATCTGTCCCGTCGCCAGGGCCGCCATCGGGTTGCTCGGCACCGTGTCGAGCAGTTGGTCCCACGCGGTCATCGTCTTGGCCCGCTCCTGACCCTCGCTGGCCTTCTTGCCTGCCTCCGCCGCGTACTGGCTCATCAGCCGGGCCTTCGATTCCTCGCCGACGTAGGTGCCCGGCTTGACGGCCTGCGACAGGCCGATGCCCACGACGATCGCCAACGCCGTGGTGGTCATGAAGATCAACAGCGTCTTCCCGCCGATGCGGCCCAGTTTCCGCACGTCCCCGAGGCTCGCCGCGCCCGCGATCAGCGAGAAGAGCACGATCGGTACCGCGATGAACTGCAGGCACCGGATGAACAGCCGCCCGATGAAGCGATTCGCGTCGATGGCGAACTTCGAGGCCTGGGCGGCCCACGTGGGCTGGTTGCCGTCGGCGGTTCCCGATGCGAGGAACGCCGCCTTGTCCTTGATGCCCATCGACGCCCAGACCTCCGGCGTCCAGAAGCGGTTGAGCAGCACGCCCACCAGCACGCCCAGCGCGAGACTGATGATGATCTTGACGTGGATTGGCATTTTCTTCATGCGGTGCTCCAGGGACGTGGCCTCGGGGCCGTGGTCGGCCGAAAGTCTACGGCTTCGAGGCCGGCATCGGCGGGCTGGGCACCCACACCGCGCCGCCGTTGTCGGCGTCGCGGTCCCCGCGGATGCACCCCATGATCACCTCCGCCACGGCCCGGGGCGACAGGCAGAACTCCCGAGGCAGGGCCCGCTCGTCCGCGAGTTGCCTCAGCAGGTCCGTCTCCACCGCTCCGGGCGCCACCGCGAAGGCCTTGATGCCTAGCGACGCCCCCTCGTTGGCCGCGCACCGGGCCATCAGGTGCAGCGACGCCTTCGCCGAGGCGTACGCGTACAGGTGCTCGAACGGGTCGTGGACACCCATCGTCGACACGTTCACGATCGCCGCCCGCGGCGGTGTCCGGCCCTCGGCCTTTCGCGACCTCGCCCTCGCGGCCATGCCTTTCCACGCCCTGGCGATGATCGCCGCCGGCGCCACCGCGTTGGTCGCGAAGATCCGCTCGACGAGCGATCCGTCGGTGGCCTCGATGTTGGCGATGGGCGACCATCCCGCGTTGTTCACCACCGCGTCGATTGGACCGCCCAAGGCTTCGGCCGCGTCGACCAGTCGCTCGCCCGACGCCGCGGCATCGAGATCGCACGGCACGACGAGCGACGTCCCCGCGAGCATGGCCGCCGTTGCTCGAAGCCGATCGTCCCGCCGTCCGGCCAGCACGCATCGCCACCCCGACGCCGACAGCAGCATCGCCACCTCGCGGCCGATGCCGCTTCCCGCGCCGGTGATCAGGGCGAGCGGTCGTTCGACGAATCCTTCAGGCATGAGATCGACTCCACGTGGCAAGCCACGCCTCAAGTTCGCGAGGCGTGTTCAGGTTGACGGTCGCGTCCGGATCGTCGGGAGTGTCGACCTCCGTGGTCGAGCCGCGGATCAGCACGTCGAGCCGCGACTCGCTCGTGCCGCTCAGGTCGAGCAGGTGGCGTGCGACCCACGGGCCTGCGAGGCATACCGGGTGTCCGCGCGAACCCGCCCGCGTCGGCACGGCGACGCCCATGTCCGCGCCGCGTTCGAGCGACGTGAAGGTCGTGGCCTTCGGGCACGGCACGTCCACCGGCAAGACGTGCACGAACGCGGGAATCGAGCCCAGTGATCGAATCCCCGCCATGAGCGAGTGGAACATCGGGGCGGTTCCGTCGGCCCGGCAGCACGCCCGGGGCGCATCGGGATGGATCGACATGCCGCGAATCACCGCGTCGTTGACGACCCACACCGAGGCCATGCCCGCCGCCTCCAGCCGCTCGGCCTGCCACCGCCACCATGGCCGCCCGCCGACGTCCATCAACGCCTTGGGCCCGCCCATGCGGCGTCCAAGCCCCGCGGCAAGGACCAGGCAGACCGAGTCTCGTCGTGCATGAGCGGTCGACATCGCGATGTCACAGTCGAGGAAGCGTTCGGGCCGTTTGCAGGAGCTGCGCCGCGATCGACACCGCCACCAGCCGCGGCTCCTTGCCGCAGTCGCCCACGCCGATGGGGCAGTGGACCGCCTGCACGGCCTCGGGCGACACGCCCGAGGCCACCAGTCGGCCGAAGAGGCACGCCCGCTTGCTGCGACTGCCGATGAGCCCCGTGAAGGCCGGCGGCGATTCGAGCAGGCGACGCAACAGCTCGAAGTCCGTGTCGTGCGAGCAGGTCATCACCACCGCCAGCGTTGACGCGGGAGAGCGTTGACAGATCGACACGGCCTCGTCCCACGACTGCACCGGCGTGGCGGCGGGGAACCGCTCCTTCGAGTTCCAGTCGGGGCGGTCGTCGGCGACGATCACGTCGTGTCCCGCGGGCGAGAGCAGGTGGACCAGTTCCCTCGACACGTGGCCTGCGCCGAAGATCACGATGCGCCGCGAGGGGCCGTGGTACTCGAAGAAGACCTCCATCACCCCGCCGCAGCACTGGTCGGCGTCGGCGCCCAGCACGTACCGCTCCATGCCGCAGGAGCGACGCTCGAAGTGGCGTCGTGCGGCATCGAGGGCCAGGAGCTCGAACTGCCCGCCTCCGACGGTGCCCAGCAGTTCGCCATCGGGCGTGGCGCCCGGCTTCCAGATCATCTTGGCGCCCGCGTTGCGCGGGGTGCTTCCCTTGGCCGACACGACGGTCATGAGCACGAAGGGCGTGCCGTCATCCCCCATGCGGGCGGCTTCGAGGAGCATGTCGAGGTCGCTGGACACGCCGCATGGTACGGGCGGGGCCCATGGCGGGCCCCGGCGAGGACCCGGCGGGCGCCATTCCCCCGCCCGGGCGACCCGCGAACGGGGCATTCGTTGGGGGGCGTGAACAGGGGGTCGCTTTTCGTGATCATCCGCGGGCGTCGTCGATAGGTGTGCTGCCGGCGAGACGCGTGTCACGAACGGCTTCGGAGTGTGGAACATTCCGGGTGTGGACTGGTGGAAGAACGTCATCCCTTATTGAGCTGGAGGCTCGCACAATGAACACTGAGAACCGCGACAACAACACGACCATCCTCGGCAGCGGCGCCTTCTTCAAGGGCGAACTGACCCTCAAGGGTCCCGCGCAGATCTTCGGCACCATCGAGGGCCAGATCAGCTCCGAAGGCCAGGTCCAGATCGCCAACGGCGCGGACTGCAACGCCCGCGTCGAGGCCGCGACCATCATCGTCGACGGCGACGTCGACGGCGATCTGATCGCCCGCGAGCGTCTCCAGCTGACCGGCAAGGCCGTCGTCAAGGGCGACATCTCCGCCGCCGCGCTCGTCGTCGCCGAGGGCGCGACCTTCGTCGGCCACGTCGCCGTCGGCCCCGAGGCCATCATGGCCGCGGACCGCAAGCGCACCGCCCAGTACGAGTCCAAGCCCGCCAAGAACAACAACAACAATAACAACAACGAGTGGTCCTCCAACGAGACCACCCAGACCGACTGGGCTTCCCGCGCGGTGAACGCCGCCTGAGCCAGCGCCGACCACATCCGGATCAGGACACGCGAACGCGGCTCCCTTGAGCCGCGTTCGCGTGCACGATGGAGTCATCCCACATGGCAGCCTCCGTTCCGCTCCGACGGGTCCTCTGCTACCACTGCGGTCGGGTCATCCTCGTCCCGACCAACGCTCGCACGGCGAGTTGCTCCCTCTGCTACAAGGGCGTCATCCTCGACGACCTGGCCGTTCGGGAGACCCACAGCTACGTCGGCAAGCTCGTGACCTGCGGCAAGGTCACCATCGGCGAGAAGGCCCGCACCATCACCAAGTCGGTCGAGGCCGGACACGCCGTCGAGATCGCCGGCTTCCTCGACGCCAAGGTCAGCTGCGGCGGGACCGTGCACATCGGTCCCACCGCCCGCGTCAAGGGCGATTGCGAAGCGCGAACCCTCGTCATCGAGGAAGGCGCGCTCATCGACGGCGGATTCTTCCGCATCGGCCCCGACGCCAAGGTCCAGACGCAGCCGCCGCTGCCGGCCCCGCCGGCCGCCCCGGCCGCCGCGTGACTCGGTCCACGCCAGTCCATCAATGAAACGGCCGCCGCGAACTCGCGACGGCCGTGTTTCATTTCGGGGCGTCAGGAACGTCGGGCCGTGGCCCCGCTCAAGCCCGCATGGCCTTGGCCACCTTCGAGAGCGACTCCTCGAGGATCGCGAAGTGCTCGTCGGTGAGGTCGTGGTGCATCGGCAGGGCGAACACCCGGTTCTTGAGCGAGAATGCCACGGGCGTGTCCTTGCGATCCCACTTGGAGAGCGCGGGTTGCTCGGGCAGCGAGCGCGGATAGTGAACGGCGGTGGGGACCCCTTCGGCCTTCAGGGCGTTGCAGAAGGCGTCACGCGTGCAGCGGAACGCCGCGGGATCGAACTGGCCCACGTACAGGTGATAGACGGGCACCGCGCCAGGCGTGGTCTCTGGGGCGGCTAGTCCGGGGATGCGACCCAGGATCGCGTCGTACCGCGCCGCGTTGCGGCGACGTTGCTCGGTCTGGGCCGCCAGCCGATCGAGTCGCGACAGGCCGATGGCGCCCGCCATGTCGTTCATGCGGTAGTTGTACCCGACCACCTCGTGAAGGTACTTGTCCGTCTCGCCGTGCGAACGCAGCAGCCCGATCGTGCGGGCCAACGCGTCGTCGTTGCAGGTCACCAAGCCACCCTCGCCCGTCGCGAGGTTCTTGGTCGCGTACATCGAATAGGTCACCACGTCGCCGAACGCGCCCAGGCCCTTGCCCTTGTACGTGGCCAGATGCGCTTGTGCGGCGTCGTAGATCACCTTCAGGCCGTGCTTGGCGGCCAACCCCTGCACCGCGTCCATGTCCACCGGGCAGCCGTACAGGTGCGTGGCGGCGATGGCCCGGGTCTTGGGCGTCACCTTCCGGGCCGCGTCCGCCATGTCGATCTGGAACGTCCCCGGAACCGCGTCGACGAACACCGGCACGCCCCCGCGGGCGACCACCATCGACACCGTCGCGATGTAGCTCCACGCCGGCACCAAGACCTCGTCCCCGCACGCGAACAATGGCTCATACGCCAACTGCAACGCCACCGTGCCGTTGGCGCACGTCATGGCGTGGCGGGCGTCGGTCAGCTTCGCCCACCGGGCTTCGAGCTCCGCGCACTTGGTCGCCGCTCGCAGCATGCCCGACTTGAGCACCGTCAGCACGGCGTTGATGTCCGAGTCGGTCATCGCCGTCGACATGAACGGAACGGCCTTCGCCGACACCGGGGTGCCCCCGTCGATCGCGAGGGTGGTGGCGGGGGAGGCGGCGGTGGCGGTCGTCAAGGGTCAACTCCTGGGGGGCGAGTCCGCGGCGGTCGATCACGCTGGCGGCACGCCGCGGGGCGAAAGGATATGCGATCGAAACCTCCACCCGCCCGGTCGGCACGCCATCCGAATGCATGGCGAACGGCCGCCGCGGCGCGACCAGTCCCCAAACCGACCCCCCTCCGCTTCCGTATAGTGAGGCATGGCATCGAATCGCAACTCGTGGTCGGCCGCCGCCCTCCCCCTCGTGGTGGCGGCGGCGGTGGTGGGAACCTGGGACGCGGCGTCGGGTTCCCAGCCCGTGGATCGGCCCGCCGCGAGGGCCGGCGCCGGGGCCACCCGGGGGCTCGACCCCTCCCTGATCTCGACATTCTCGACCATCAAGGCGGTGACACGCCCCAGTCGCGACGCCGTCATGGGATTCACCGTGCCCACCAAGATCACCGACATCGTCGTCCGTGGCGGTCAGGAGGTCACCAAGGGCCAGGTGATCGTGCAGGGCGACGAGGCCGAGGACCGCGCCCTGCTCAGGCTCCAGAAGGTGCGGGCCGAAACCGACCTCCCCGTCGAGCGAGCGAGAAAGCAGATGGAACTCGCCGACACCGAGTACCGAATCCAGCAGGAAGTCAGGGCCGGCGGCGGCTCCTCCGATCAGCAGTTGGAGCGGGCGAGGCTGGCCTTCGAGGTCGCCAAGATCGACGTCTCCAAGGCCCAGATGGAGCAGACGCAGGAAGTCATTCAGGTCGACCGCCTCGAGTCGCGAGTTCAGAAGTTCCGCATCGAAGCCCCCTTCGACGGCATCGTCGACAACGTGATGCTCGATGTCGGCCACTCCGCCTCGGAGAACGACAAGGTCGTGCGGGTGGTGAACGTCGATCACCTCTGGATCGACGCCCCGGCCCCCACGCAGGACGCGGTGACGCTGACGCTGAAGGTGGGGGATCGGGCGTGGGTGCTCTTCGACATGGCCGGCCTGCCGATCGTCCGCGAAGGCAAGGTGATCGAGGCCGCTCCGACGGCCGACGCCGCCAGCCGCACCCGTCGCGTGCGGGTCGAGGTGGCCAACCCGAAGGGCGTTGAACGCTTGCTGGCCGGCGAACCGGCGTTCGTGCGGTTCACCGCGCCCTCCGAGGAGTTCGGTCGGATGCTCGAGGCCGCGAAGGTGGCGAGGCAGTGATCGAACGTCCCCGAGGCGAACGGACGCGGAGTCAGTCACCATGATCGAACTCTCCAACCTCAAGACGCCCGCATGGCAGCGGATCGTCGCGGAACTCTCCGCCCCCGCGGCGGACGACCGCCTCTTCCTCGTGCGCCTCACGTCGGTGTTGGGTCAGGTCTCCGGCGCTCGTCAGGCCGTGCTCTTCCAGGTGCCGCCGCCCACGAACGAGTCGCCCGCGGGACCCGAACCCCGTGCCGCGCTCGTGTGGCCGCTCCCCCCCGACGTGGTCGACGCCGAAGGCCGCACGCGGCTGCCCCTGGACGAACTGGTCAATCCAGCAAGCGTCAACGAGCAGTCGATCGAGCGATTCGCCGAACTCAAGGCCGCCGCCCGGGCGGCCGCGACGACGCGACAGAGCAGCGTCTTCTCCCTTGACGGCGACGATCAGATGTATGACCCCAGCGGCGGTCGTGGCCACGTGATGGCCGTGCCGCTGGCCTCGGGCGTGGCCGGCGAGTCCGCCTCCCAGCCGCTGCTGGGCGTCGTCGCCATGCTCGTCGACGGTCGCTCCCGCCAGGCGCTTCAGACGACGCTGGCGATGGCCGAGGTGCTCTCCGGGTACGTGCATTCGCATTCGGCGCAGCGGTCCCTCCGCCAGGTGCGGGCGTCGTCGGCCGCGCTCGACCTGGCGGCTCGCCTGCTCTCGACGATCAATCAGGCCCCGACCTTCAAGGGGTGCTGCCTCCAGTTCGCCAACGACCTCTGCCGCCATCTCTCCGTCGACCGCGTGGCGATGGGCTGGGTGCACGGCGCGGGCAGCAACGTCGACGTGCAGCGCGGAGCTGGCGTGGGCCGCCGCGAGGTGCGGATGGTGTCGATGAGCGACACCGAGAACCTCGATCGCCGCATGGCGCTGGTGCAGAAGATCGAACGGGCGATGGAGGAGTGTCTGGACCAGGAGCAGACGGTGCTCTTCCCGCCCCCGGCCGCGGCCGGTCAGGGCGGCGATGTCGTGCTCTCGCAGGCGGTGACGCTGGCGCACCGCGAGTTGGGCGCGGCCGACGCCAAGCTCCGCGTGGCCTCCTTCCCGCTCCGCATGGGCGATTCGAAGGGCGATCGAATCGTCGGCATCCTGACGGTCGAGTCGAGCGGCGATGGCGCGATCGACCTCGCCGGCGTCGAGTTGATCCAGGCGACCCTGGACCTCGTCGCGCCCGTGCTCGCCGTCCGTCACAGCGACTCGAGGCCCATTCCCCTGCGGTCGTGGGACGCCGCCCTCAAGGCCGCCGCGTGGGCCGTGGGGCCGCGTCACACCGCCTGGAAGGTCGCGGGCGTGGCGTTGATGGCGGCCACGTGCTTCCTCTTCCTCTTCTCGACCACCTATCGCATCGGCGCGCCCGCCGAACTGCAGCCCCGCGAACGGCGGACCATCTCGACGCCCTTCGACGGACGCATCGCGATGCTCGGCGAGGGCGTGGAGCCCGGCAAGACCGTCGAGGCCGGACGCCTCCTGGTCGAGTTCGACACCACCGAGATGAGGCTGGGCGCCCTCGAGTCGCAGAGTCAGGTGCTTCAGTACGAGAAAGAGGCCGACGAACTGCTCCGCATGGGCAAGATCGGCGAAGCGCAGCAGGCCAAGGCCAAGGCCGAGCAGGCGGGCGCCAAGAGCCGCCTGCTGGCCCACCAGATCGAGCGAAGCCGCGTGACGGCCCCGATCGCCGGGGTGATCACCTCGGGCGATCTCAAGGACAAGATCGGCGCCTCGGTCAAGCTGGGCGACAAGCTCTTCGATCTCGCCGACCTCTCCGACATGGTGGTGGTGGCCAAGGTCGACGATCGCGACATCACCATGATCGCCCCGGGACAGACCGGCGAGGTCAGCCCCAAGAGCGATCCGAGCCTCGCGGTCGCCTTCACCGTCGAACGCGTCATTCCCCTGGCGCAGGCCCAGGAGGGACGCAACGCCTTCGAGGTGCACTGTCGCCTCGAGCGGACGCCGGCCTGGTTCCGCCCCGGCATGGAGGGGCAGGCCAAGTTCGACGGCCCGACCCGCACGCTGGCGTGGATCGCCAGCCGCCGCGTGCTCGACACGCTCCGCGTCTGGCTGTGGTGGTGAGCGGTCGCGGCAAGGCCCCGGGAAACGCACGACGATGTCCGAACGATCGACATTCTCCCCCTTCTGGCACCGCGTGCGGGCGATGAAGCCTCGCCTGCGCCCTCACGTCCAGTTCACCCGCCAGTTCCACCGCGGCCGCCGCTGGCACGTCGTCCACGACCCCTCCTCCAACTCCTACTTCCGCCTCAGCCCCGTCGGGCACGAGTTCGTCGGCCTCTTCGACGGCAAGCGGACCATCGAGGAGATCTGGCAGGCGGGCCTGGCCCGTCACGGCGACGACGCCCTCACCCAGAACGAGGTCATCCAGCTGCTCTCGCAGCTCCACTCCGGCAACCTCATGGCCGGCGACTCCTCGCCCGAGACCGAGCAGTTGCTCGGCCGCGGACGCGAGCGGCTTCGCCGCAAGGCCGTGCAGCAGGCCATCGGCCTGATGTACTTCAAGGTCCGCCTCTTCAATCCCGACCACATCCTCGCGTGGATCGAGCCCGTGCTGCGGCCCCTGCTCGGCCGCGTCGGCTTCGTGCTCTGGTGCCTCTGGATCGCCGCGGGCCTGATCGCCGTGCTCCCGCACATGGACGAGCTCAAGGGCGGCTTCGACGCGGCCATCGCCCCGTCGAACTGGCCGCTCATCATGGGCGTCTTCGTCGTCCTCAAGCTCTGGCACGAGCTCGGTCACGGCGTCATCTGCAAGCGGTTCGGCGGGCAGGTGCCCGAGTTCGGCGCGATGATGCTCGTGCTCGTTCCCGCCCCCTTCGTCGACGCCTCGGCCGCGTGGACCTTCGAGAGCAAGTGGCGTCGAATGGCGGTGGGGGCCGGGGGCATGATCTTCGAGCTCGCCGCGGCCTCCCTCGCCGCCTTCGTCTGGCTCAACACCGGTCCGGGCGACCTCCTGCACCAAGTCTCGTACAACGCGATGCTGACCGCCAGCGTCTCGACCGTCCTCTTCAACGCCAACCCGCTCATGCGGTTCGACGGGTACTACATCCTCAGCGACCTGCTCGAGATTCCCAACCTCCAGCAACGCTCCTTCGGGATGCTCAAGTTCCTGATGCAGCGCCACGTCTATCGGGTTCGCGAGGCCGTGCCGCCGACCTCCGATCCCGGCGAGGCGCTCCACCTGCTCTGGTACGGCATCGGCTCGGGCATCTACCGCATCGTCCTGTTCATCTCGATCACCCTCTACCTCGTCGGCGAGCTCTTCGCCATCGGCGTCTTCCTCGCCGCGTGGACGGCCGCGATGTGGTTCATCCTCCCCGTCGGCCAGTTCGTGCATTGGCTCGCCACCGACGCCAAGCTCGCCACCATGCGAGGCCGCGCCATCGTCACCAGTCTGGTCCTGGTCGCCGTCGCCGCCGCCCTCGTGGGGGCGGTCCCCATGCCCGACCATCGCCGCGCCGTCGGCGTCATCGAGAGCGAGGGGCAGGCCGGCGTCTACTTCCGCGTCAACGCCTTCGTCAAGTCCGTCCACGTCGAACCAGGCCAACGCGTCAAGCAGGGCGACCCCATCCTCACCTGCGAGAGCGATCAGCTCGAGGCGCAGATCGCCATGCTCTCGGCCCAGATCGCCGAGGCCGCCGCCAGGGAACGCGAGGCCAGGATCTCCAGCGAGGCCGCCGCACAGGTCGCGGCACGCTTCGTGCAGACCATGCAGGAACAACTCGACCACCTGCTCGACAAGCAGCAACGCCTGCTCGTGGTCGCGCCCCGCGACGGCGTCGTCGTCGGCCCCGATCTCAAGTCCTTCATCGGGCGCTTCGTCCGCGAAGGCGAACCCGCGTGCGCCGTCGTCGAACCCGAACGACTTCGCGCCGTCGCCACGCTCACGCAGCAGGAAGCCTGGATCTACGACCTCGACCCCGCGGGCTACTCCGTCGAGATCCGTCGCGCGTCCGACCCCGCCACCGTCATCCCCGCTCGCTTCGAACGCACCAGCGGCGCGGGCGATCGTGAACTGCCTCACCCCGCCCTGGGCTTCGCGGGCGGAGGCTCCTTCGAGACCACCCCCGGCGATCAGTCGGGCGTGATGGCCAAGAGCCCCGTCCTCAAGGCCTACTTCAAGGCCATCGACGAGGCCCACGCCGCCACCTTCGCCGCGACCTCCGGCGCGGGCGCGTTGCCCGGCGAACGCGTCCATCTCCGCTTCACGCTTCCCGATCGCCCGTGGCTCGTCCAGTGGCTCGACGCCCTTCGCAAGACGCTCCAAGGACGCGCCCGGCTCTGACGTTCCGGATGCCCGGTTCGGCTGCTCGACCTCCCACGCCATGTCGCAGGTGATCACCCAATACACCTCCCTCTACGAGTCGCTCCGGAGCCGGCGACTGCGCCCCGAACTTCCCAAGGGGCTCGACATGGCCGCCTCGCGCGTCCGCACCTTCCTCGGACATCGCGCCCACGCGCTGCCTCACCTGCTCCGCCAGGCTCGCGACACCGACACGCTCGCCCCCGAGTTCCGCGGCATGTCCGAGGCCGCACTCGACGACACCATCACCCGCGTCCGCGAGGACTTTCTCCGCGGCCGCGAAACCCCCGACACCGTCTGCCGAGCGCTCGCCGCCACCCGCGAGGTCGCCCGTCGCATCACCGGCGAGGAGGCCTACGTCGTCCAGTTGGCCGGAGCCCTGGGCCTCTACCACGGGCGAGTCGTGGAGATGCTCACCGGCGAAGGCAAGACGCTCACCGGGTCCATCGCCGCGCCCCTCATCGCGTGGCGACGCCGCCACCTGCACGTCCTGACCGTCAACGACTATCTCGCGAGCCGCGACGCCCTCGGACGCCGCGAGATCTTCGCCCGCTGCCGCTGCAGCGTCGGCGCCGTCGTCCAGGAGACCGAGCAGGCCGAACGCTTCGAGCTCTACTCGCGCCACATCGTGTACTGCACGCCCAAGCAGATCGTCGCCGACTACCTCCGCGACCAGATCCGCATGGGCCGCCACACGACGCCCTGGACCGCCCGCGGCCTCTTCGCCGCCACCGGCGCGGACGGCGAACGCGGGCCCATGGTGCCCGGCCTGCAGGCCGCCATGGTCGACGAGGCCGATGCCGTGCTCATCGACGAGGGCGTCGTGCCCCTCATCATCGCCAGGTCCCGCCGCGAGGACGACATGGCCGGCGTCTACCGCGAGGCCGCCCAACTCGCCGCCCAACTCGACGAAGGTCCCGACTACGTCATCGATCCCGTCCTCCGACGCGCCGATCTCCGCCGTCGCGGCGTCGATCGATTGCGCCACGCCTTCGCCGTCCTGCTCGGCAAGGGCGGGTCGGCCATCTGGCGCGCCCAGCGCCGCGGCGAGGAACTCGTCCGCCAGGCCCTCGTCGCCCGCCACTGCTACATCCACCAGCAGCACTACCAGATCGTCGAGGGCAAGATCGTCATCGTCGACGAATACACCGGCCGCTTCCTCCCCGATCGCTCGTGGGAGCACGGCCTGCATCAGGCCGTCGAGGCCAAGGAAGGGCTCGACGTCACCGCCGACCGCGAGACCCTCGCGCGTCTCAGCTTCCAACGCTACTTCCGCACCTACCCCTTCCTCTGCGGCATGACCGGCACCGCCGCCGACGCCACCGGCGAGATCGAAGCCGTCTACAGCCGCCCCGTCACCGTCATCCCGCCCAATCGTCCCGTCGTTCGCGAGACCATGCCCATGCGGGTCTTCCGAACGCAGCGCGACAAGTGGGCCGCCATCGTCGATTCCGTCGAGGCCATCCATCGCCAGGGACGCCCCATCCTCGCCGGCACCAGGTCCATCGCCGCCTCGGAACTCCTCAGCCGCCTGCTCGAGGCCCGCGGCTTGCCCCATCAGGTGCTCAACGCCAACTTCGACAAGGACGAGGCCGACCTCATCGCCCGCGCAGGCCAAGGCGCGTCCTCCACGGTCCCGGCCGCCATCACCGTCGCCACCAACATGGCCGGCCGCGGCACCGACATCAAGCTCGACGTGGCCGCGCGTCGCGCCGGCGGCCTGCACGTCCTGCTCACCGAGATGCACGGCGCCAAACGAATCGACCGTCAGTTCATCGGCCGCGCCGGACGCCAGGGGGATCCCGGCTCTTCGCAGGTCTTCGTCTCGCTCGAGGACGAACTGGTCACCAAGCACGCCCGCTGGCCCGCCCGCATCCTCAAGGAACGTCCGGGCCCGGGCGAGTTCGCCGCGACCTCGCTGCTCGCCCGCCTCTTCCGCCTCGCGCAGCGACGGTCGGAGGGGCGAGATCGCACCAATCGCGCCGGCGTGCTCCGTCAGGACGACTGGATCGACAAGTACCTGCCCGGCTCGGGCTGACTCGCTCCTACGCTCGTCGCGTGAGCAGCCCCGAGTCCCGCACCGCCGACTTCTACGCCGATCCGCTCGTCTACGACGTGCTGCACGCCCCGGGCACCCGCAGCGACGTCGCCGCCCTGCTCCGCATGGTCCGCAGGTTCGTCCCCGGTCGTGAGCCGTTGAGGCTCCTCGAACCCGCGTGCGGCAGCGGGCGCTTCGTGCTCGACCTCGCCACCCGCGGTCACCACTGCACCGGCTTTGACCTCTCGCCACGCATGATCAAGTACGCCAAGGCCCTCGCGAAGGAACGGGGGCTCGGCCGGCGGGCGACGTTCCTCGCCGCCGACATGCGATCCTTCGCCGCCGGCAGGCGACTCCGCCCCTTCGACGCCGCCTTCAACCTCATCAACTCGATCCGGCACCTGCCGTCGGACGCGGCGATGATCGATCACCTGCGTCAGGTCCGCTCGGTCCTGCGTCCCGGCGGGGTCTACCTGGTCGGTCTCTCGCTGTGCGCCTATGGCCTCGAATCGGAGACCGAGGACGTCTGGCACGGTCGCCGCGGCCCGCTGTCGGTGTCGCAGGTCGTGCAGTACCTGCCTCCGCCGGGTCGCGAGGGCCGAGCGAGAGACGAACGCGTGGTGAGCCACATGACCGTCACGGTCCGCGGACGGGAAAGCGTCCACGTCGACTCGACGTACGTGCTCCGCGGCCACGACCTCGCGCAATGGCGAGCCGTCACGGCTCGAGCGGGAATGCCCGTGGTCGCATGCCTCGCGAGCGACGGACGCCGCGAGTGCGCTCCCGCCGAACCCGGCTACTTCGTCTTCGCGCTCAGTGCGGCTCGATGAGCACCGAGCGGGTGAGCTGCGAGTCGTTGCCCGGGTCGCCCACCGTCACGACCACGCGTTGGCCCGCGATGTCCTTGGCGGCGTCGCGATAGGTGAAGCGGCGGATGGTCTGCGTGCCGGGCGAGAGGTTGGAGACGCTGGCCTTGGAGCGAGGCATGTTGGGCGCGTAGGCGGTCATGGCGAGCGTGCGGTTCTTGTCGCCCGTGTTGGTCACCGTCGCCTCGATGATCAGGTCCTGCCCCGAATCGCCCCGGAAGAAGGTGGCCAGTTCGAGGCTCAGGTCCGCCAGGCCGATCTGCACGCGTCGCGTGACCTCGAACCGCTTGTAGGGCTTGTCGGAGGCGATGTTCACCTCCATGACGAAGTCCTTGGCGCCCATCTCCTCCGCCGGGCTGAACGAGACGCCGAAAGGCATGCGGGCCGTCTGCCCGCTGCCGACCGACACGTTGAAGTTCCGGGGCGACACGCGCCAACCCCGCGAGCGGCTCGACGAGTCGTTGCCGCCCGGACGCAGCAGGCGGATGGTCCCCGTGATGCCCGTCGCCCACGGGTTTGCGACCAGCAGTTCCATCTCGTGCAGTTGGTTGTTCGACTCGAGCAGCGTCGGCGTGAGCGAGAGACCCGCGAGGAACCGCGTGAGGTCGATGTCGATGCCCTCGATGAACACCGGCTCGTAGGCCGCCTGCACCCGCACTTCCTCGCCGCCCAGTTCCGTCCGGACGTGCGTCGCGGGACGGCTGTTGCCGAACATGTCGACGATGCGGATGTCGCCCTGCCCCAGCGGCGACTGAAGCACGGCGTCGGCCGGGGGGCACGAATCGTTCCAGAGCACCAGGGCGCCGCCTCGGGCCGCCGCCGCGGGCGTCGCGGGAATGAGCATCAGGCACGTGACGCCGGGCGACACCGGGAAGCTGCCGGCCACGCGACGGCCGGCGAGCCGATTGATGGCGTTGGCCCAGGCCGCCGCCTCGATCGAGGGGGCGATGCGGGCGATGCGGCCCCGCTCGACGCTCCACGGCTGCTCGATCTCCAGTCGCACGCGGTCGCCCCGCCCCGCGCTGTTGCGCGACGATTCCCAGAACGTCACGACCCGCTTGACGCACTCCGCGGCCGCGATGTGGCGGCCGTACTCCTCGACGGGCAGCGCGGGAATCACCAGCGACACCGGGGGCGAGAGCTCCGTGCCCGCATCCACGGTCTGCATGAACGTGCGGATCTGGCCGGGGGTCGAGGTCGGGTCGGCGATCGTCGTCATGCCCACTTCCGGAGTCATCGCGCCCGGCAGCAGGCTCGTCGCCATCGCCACCGGCAGCACCACCTTCGCGCCCGAGACCAGCGTCGCGAGCTCCTTGCGGAGCTTCATGCCGCCGGTCACCAACGCGGGCGACGCGTCCACGCCGAAGGCGTCGGTGAAGCGTCCCACCTGCCAGCTTCCCAGACGCTCGCCGTATCGGTCCAGCATCGCCGCCGCGTACGGCATCCACACCGCCGGGTCGGACTGCACGAACGACCACGCGTCCTGCGGCGAGATGTGCAGCGCGTTGGCCACCTGCTCGGGCACCGGCCCCAGAATCATCGTCACGTGGCAGCTCTCGGCCATCAGCCGGTCGATCGTCCGCGTCAGCACCTTGCCGTGGTGCGCAATCGACTGCGGCGTCAGCCCGGGGTGCATGATCGGCAACGCGGCGTGCCGGGCCCCCAGACGCGAAATCGCGTCCGGAAGCAGCGACACCGCGTCGTCCCCGCCGTCGTGAAGCGCCAGCCCGAACGCCGACAGGTCCGACTCGATCGCCGCCCGCACCGGATCCTCCTCCGTCTGCGAGTTCAGCCGCTCCATCGGCGTCCGCATGATCCACACGAAGTCGACGTACGAGCCGCCCACCCGCTGCGTGCCCGACATCACGTCCATCACGCACCGGTACCAGCCGTACCCAGGCACCTTCGGGTGCCACGCCGCGTCGATCAGCCCCGAACTCACCGGCAGCGAGTGCCGGTCGAGCAGTTCGCCGTCCGCGCTGAACAGGCGCAGTTCCGCCATCAGGTCCTCGCCCGTCAGGTCGCGGACACGCGTGTAGATCATCGGAACGTCGCGAGCCAGCAGGATGTTCGACGGCGACGACGTGCTCAACTCCACCCGCGGCGGTTGGCTCACCTCGATGTTGTCGAAGAAGGCCGAGCCCTCCAGGTCCTCCGGCCAGATCTGGTGCGGCCCCAAGGCGGGCTGTGAATAGTCCTGGGCCTGCAGCACCAGCAACTCGAGCTGCATATACGCCGCCCCCGACACGCCACCGGGAACCCGCACCGACAGGTTCGACCATTCGTTCTCCGACCGCATCGGCGGCGACCGGAACTCGCCCCCCGACACCGGCCGGCCCGATTGGTCGAGCAGGCGAGCCACCATGAACGCCGCGGCGTTCGTCAGCCCCCGAGTCATCACGTCCCCGCTCACCACGTAGTCCGCGTCCTCGAACACCGGCACCACGCCCGGGCTGAGCATCATGCTCGTGCTCCCGCCTCGGGTCGGCAACTCCACGCTCCCCTCGCCGTACCGCGCAATGCCCCCCTCCGAGCGATACGACAGCCGCGCCGCGTTCCACTCGGGGAAGCGCTCCCGCGGGATCCCCATGTGCGTGTCGCGCGAACGGTACCAGTGTCGCGGCACCTCGCCCGGGTTGCTCTCGTGCTCCTCGAAGTCGAAGGCGGCCACCAGACGTCCCGCCGCCGCCGGACGCTTGATCCCCTGGTCCTCCGGGGTCGCCTGCTCCTGGGCCGTGGCCGGGCACGTGACGGCCGCCGCAAGCAGCAGCGACCACCCCGCCCGAGCGATTCGTGTGCAACCTCCGCGTGTCATCGTCCTCAACTATCGGCCGACCCCGACGCGAAGCCCCGTCTCGAGCGGCCTTGCGGCCCCGCCCTCCCCCCCGCTCGGGGACGCGGGCCGCCCGACGGTTCACCCGTGCGTGCGCTCGAACTCGCGCATGAAGTCCGCCAACGCCTTGCACCCCTCGCGGGGCATCGCGTTGTAGACGCTCGCCCGCATGCCGCCCGTCGCCCGGTGGCCCTTGAGGTTGTCCATGCCCTGCCGCAACGCCTCCGCCACGAACAGGGTGTCGAGCTCGGCGGTGGGGGTCCGGAACGTCACGTTCATCAGGCTGCGGCTGTCGGTCCTCGCGTGGCCCCTGTAGAAGGTCGAGCGGTCGAGCACGTCGTAGATCAGCCCCGCCTTCTCCACGTTCCGCGCGTGCAAGGCCGCCAAGCCGCCTTGCTTGATGATCCACTTGAAGACCAGCCCGCTCATGTAGATCGGGAACACCGGCGGGGTGTTGTGGCGGCTCTCCTCCTTCGCCATCACCCGGTACTGCAACATCGACGGCAACTCACGCGGGTTGCGGCTCAGCAGGTCGTCGCGGATGATCACCAGCGACACGCCCGCGATCCCCACGTTCTTCTGCGCCCCCGCGTACACCACCCCGAACTTCCGAACGTCGAACGGGCGGCTGTAGATGTCGCTGCACATGTCGCACGCCAAGAACGACCCTTCCGGAATCCGCGGCAGGCGGATCGACCCGTCCGCGTGACGCCACTGCGTCCCGTAGATCGTGTTGTTGCTGCACATGTGCACGTACGTCGGCCGCTCCGACCACGAGATCTCCGCGTCCGAAGGCACGTACGCGTGCTTGATCGGCCGCCCGTCCCACGCCTCGCGGATCCGCCCGTACGGCCTCGCGTCCTCGAAGGATCGCTCCGCCCAATACCCCGTCGTCAGGTAGTCCGCCGTCTCGTCCTGCCCCAGCAGGTTCGCCGGCACCAGGAAGTTCTGCGACGTTGCGCCCCCCGTCATGAACAGGACGTGGTAGTCCTTCGGGATGCTCCCGATCGTGCGGCAGTCCTCGATCGCCTCCGCCAGCACCCGGTCGTACGGGGGCGTCCGGTGGCTGTGCTCCATGATGCCCATGCCCGTCCCGCCCAGGTTCCAGATGTCGTGCTGCGCCTGCTTGAGCACCTCCTCCGGAAGCACGCCGGGCCCCGCCGAGTAGTTGTACACCCGCTTGGCGTACGAGCTGACGAGTCCCTGGGCGGCCGCTGGCATGGACGAGGCGGTGGTCATGGCGGGCAAGTGTAGTGGATCCGCCACGGGGGCGTCCCCCGTACGCCCCCGCAGGGTCACTACGCTTGACCGATGCCCCCGCCCCCTCCCTTTCCGGTCAAGCCCCCCCCGCCCCGGCTTTCCGACGTTCCCACCCCCGAAGGCCTCTTTGGAACCTTCGGCGGATCCAAGGTCCCCGATCAGGTCGCATCCTCCCTGCGTGCCCTCGACGAGGCCTACGCCAAGGTGTCGGCCGACGCCCGCTTCTGGGATGAACTCCGCGACCAACTTCGTACGCTCGTCGGCCGCGCCACTCCGCTCCACTTCGCCAAGGGCCTCACCCAGCACATCCGTCGCAAGCTGCCCCACGGCGCAGGCGCGTCCATTCACCTCAAGCGTGAGGATCTCGCCCACACCGGATCCTGTGCCGCCACGCTGGCCGCCGGGCATGCCATGCTCGCCGCGCGCATGAACCGCCGTCGCGTGGTCACCGCCACCTCCAGCGGCGAACTCGGCGTGGCATGCGCCGCGATGGCCACCCGCCTCGGCTTGGCGTGCGATGTTCACATGGCCGCGGGCGATGTGGCCAGTCGCCCTGTCGCCGTGTCGGGCATGCGGGCCCTGGGCACTCGCGTCATCGAGTGCGGCGGCCCCGAGGGCGGGCTGCGGCTCGCCATCCAGTCATCGCTTGCGGCATGGGAAGAGGCCGCCGATCAGGCCCACCTCGTCCTCCCGGGAGGCTTCGGGCCCCATCCGCACCCCGTGATTACGCGAGACCTGCTCAGCATCATCGGTCGCGAGACCAAGTCGCAGTGCCTCCGTCAACTCACCCGCCTGCCCGAGGCGATCGTCGCCTCCTGCGGCGAGAACGCCGCGGCCCTGGGCGCCTTCTTCGACTTCGTCGACGACGGCTCCGTCCGCCTCGTGGCCGTCGAGGCCGGCGGCACGGGACACGCCAGCGGTCAACACGCCGCCGTCCTGTCGCACGGCGTCCTCGGCGCCATGTACGGCGCGGCCACGTTCGTGCTGCTCGACGACCAGGGGAACCCTGCCGCCACCTCGAGCGCGGCGCCCGGGTTGTCGCACCCCGGCGTCTCCCCCGAGATGGCCTATTGGCGAGAATCGAAGCGACTCTCGACCGCGGTGGTGGGCGACGACGAGGCGATTCGTGCCGCGGGCGCGATCGCCAAGACCGAAGGCATGCTCTGCTCGCTCGAGGCGGCGCACGCGGTCGCGGAGGCCATGCGAGTCGCTTCTGAACTCAAGGCCGATCAGCACGTGGTGGCCGTGCTCTGCTCGCGAGCCGTGGACGTGGTGGGGGGGTGAGGTCCACGTGGCCGCTCAGGGACGGATGCCGCGGAACATCTGCTGCACCCGCTCGCTTTCCTGCTTGACGACCTGCGTCAGGATCAGGCGGGGGATCTTCCATTCGGACTGCCCGCGTGTCACGCACGCGCAGTGCTCGGTCATGCAGCGGTACAGGAACTTGAACGCGTCCCGGGGTTGGTGTACGCGATCGAGCGCGTCGACCAGGTCCTGGCGGCTGACGTCCTCGGCGAAGAGATCGATGAGCTTGGGCGGGGTCGATCCCGTCCGCGTGCATGTCGCCAGACGGCTCTCGCACAAGTCGTACAGCGTCGCCCCGGTCCAACTCAGGTGCTCGATCAGCGACTGCTTGTCGAGCCGGGCCTCCTGGAAGAAGGTGCTGCTCTCACGGAAGACCGCGTGGCGGAGTTCCATCGGCAGCAGCATCTTGAAGCCGAGCCCCTCCTTCTGGAGGAACTTGTTGTTGAGCAGCGGCCACACCACGGCCTTCATGCGGTCCGGATCGCCCCGCACCAAGGTCGGCTCGTCGACCCGATCCACGATCACCATGAGCCCCGCGTACCCGAACGTGCGGAGCACCCGACGCAACCGCTCGAGCATGCCGTACCGCGGTTCGTCCGAGTCCGTCAGCGGCAAGCCCGCCGTGTCGCGGACCGAGGCGGGGACCAACGCGAGCGACCTCGCATACGACACGTGCCCGCGAGGAATCACCCGAAGCTGGCGGCGGACGCGCCTCGCAAGCCGCAGCAACCGGAGACGGTCCCACACCGCGAGCTTCAAGGCCAGCAATCCGTAGAGGCCGGCCAGCACGGCCAAGGCCCACGCGCCGTGCGAGGGATCAAGCCCGGGCGGGGGCGAGAACTTGAGCCAGAAGAAGGCCGCCAGCACCATCAGCGGCCCGATGGCGAGCGCGAGCGCTCCGGCGATGGCCCCGAGCGACACGCCCAGCCGCAGCCGCCGCCGCAACGTCTGGGTCCGCGGATGCGCCGCCTCCGGGCGGTCATAGATCGCCTGAAGCAGCAGCAGGTCGTTCTTCGACGGGACGTCGAGCCGCCGTGCGGGCTTGCGTTCGTCGGGCCCCAAGTCGATGACGTCGGGCGAGGCTGGCCGCGTGGTTGGAGGCGGCGGATCGAGCACGGCATCCACGAGCTGCGGGGTCACCAGGTGCAAGATGGCATCGACGTGATCGACCAGCCGCAGCTTCTGGAGCGATTCGAGCGGGTTCTTGCCCCCCAGTCGCTCGTGCAACGCATCGAGCGAGCCGTTCAGGTCGTCATAGGGCACGAGCAGCAGCTTGGCCCCGGGGTTCTCGGCGTTGAACTCCGCGACCCGACGCGAGAGCTGCAGGCGGATGGCGGTCTTGCCCGAACCCTTTTCGCCGAAGACGACCGAGGAACCCGGCCGACGCAGGTCGCCCAGGATCTTCTCGAAGTCGCTGTGGAAGAGGGAACTCTCCGCCGGGGCCGCCGCAGAGCCGCCCATCCGCGCGAAGACCGCGTCCGAGCGGGCCTCCTCGCCCCGGAAGGGGTTCTCGCAAAGATTCCAGTGCTGGAGGAGGTCGGAGACCGTCATGCGTCATCGGTCCGGGGCAGGCGCCCGATCAATGATCGACCTTCTTGCCCAGCCGCGGCGAGATTTCCGCCATCATTCGCTGGAGCGTCGCCTCGTCGCGGGCCTCGAGGTTCAGTCGAAGCAGCGGCTCGGTGTTGCTCTTGCGGATGTTGCACCACCACCCGTGCTTGGCGAAGCAGTCGACGGTCACGCCGTCCAGTTCGTCGATCGTCGCGCCGCGGGAGGGCGATCCGTACTCCTTGCGAACCCACGCGAGCGCGCCGTCCTTGTCCTCGATCGAGAAGTTGATCTCGCCGCTCTGCGGGTAACGGGCCAAGGGCGCGATCAGTTGGCTCATCGACTTGCCCGACTCGGCGAGGATGGAAAGCACCACGCACATGCTGATCACGCCCGAGTCGGCGTTGTAGTTGTCGCGGAAGTAGAAGTGCCCCGACAACTCGCCGCCGACGATGCCGCCCTGCTCGGCCATCGCCTGCTTGAGGAAGACGTGACCCACGCGGCCGCGGACGGGCTTGCCGCCGGCCTTGGTGATCTCCTCCGCCACGGCCTTGGTCGACCGCAGGTCGTAGACGACGGCCGCGCCGGGGTTGGTCGCGAGGAAGCGCTTGGCGAAGAGCGCGGTGAGGTGATCGCACCCCACGGCGCGACCCTGCTCGTCGATGATCACGCAGCGGTCGGCGTCGCCGTCGTAGCAGACGCCAAGGTCGGCCTTCTCGGCGAGCACGGCCTCCTGCACCTGCCGGAGGTTCGCCGCCACCAGCGGATTGGGCTCGTGGGCGAAGACGCCCTTGGTGTTGTCGAAGTTGACCTCGACGATCGTGAGGCCGGGCACCGGCCCCAACGCCGAACCCTTGCCGAAGAGTTTCGGGATCATCGTGCCCGCCATGCCGTTGCTGGCGTCGATCACCACCTTGAGCTTCGCGCCGTTCGGCCAGTCGAGGAACGAGCGGACGTGCTTGGAGTACGCGCTCCACAGGTCGCGAGGTTCGGTGCGGCCGCTCTGCTTCACCAGCGTGGCCTTGTCGACCATCGCCGCGTGCTTGCGGATCTCCGCCAGGCCCGTCGCCTCGCCCACCGGCTTGGCGTTGCGCTTGGAGATCTTGAACCCGTTGTAGTTCGGCGGGTTGTGGCTCGCCGTCACCATCACGCCCCCCGCGCAGTCGAGGTGGTTGACCGCGAAGTAGATCATGGAGGTGTCGCACATGCCCAGGTCGATCACCTCGCCCCCCTGGTCGTTGATGCCCTGGATCAACTGCTTGGTCAGCGAAGGGCTGCTCTGACGCATGTCGCGGCCCACGACGATGTTGTGCATCATCGGCGTCGTGTCGCCCGCCGCCGCCGCGTCCGCCAGCAGGTACCTGCTCGCGCCGTAGCCGATCTGCCACGCCATCGCGTCGTTGAGCAGGTCCGGATACGTGCCGCGGATGTCGTACGCCTTGAAGATTCGTCCGAGCATGCTGTGTCCCGTGGCCCGTGAAGGGCAGTTTGGAAGCCGTCCAAAAGACGCCCAGTCTAGGTTGTCGTGCGTGCGAACATCCACCGAACCTCAAGGCTGCGGCGGGCCGCCGTTCCCGACCCGCATCGCTCCGGCTCCTTCTTGCCGCGAGTTCAGGCTCCGCCGCCCATGGTGAACCTCGCGTGAAGCGTCAGCAACGTCGCGTAGTTCCCTCTGTCCGCCGCCCTGATGGCGTCCAGGTACTCGCCCCGGATCGTGCTCGCGGCGCCGATGGTCGTCTCCGGCCACTCCGTCGGCGTGCCGCCGTGAAGTTTCAGCCAGATGTTGCCCGCCATCCGCGACCAACGCCCGTTGCCGTTGGGGAATGGATGAACCTGTACGGCCACGTGGTGAAGCCGCACACCCTGTTCCAACAAGGGCATCCCCGACGTTCGCCACGCCTTGAGGTCCTCGAGCAGATCGTGGAGTCGCGATTCGATCTCGTGAGGCTTGCAGCCGATGTTCGTCTCGCTCCTGCGGAACTCGCCCGCCCATGCCCAGACCTCGCCGAACATCTCGCGGTGGAGGCGACGAAGCCAACCCACGTCGAACCGCGCCGATCGTGCCAAGGGGCGGGATGCCAGGTACTTCATCGTCGCCTTGCGGATGTTCTCCGCCTCCGCGGCGTTCAGTTCGGCGGTGGTGCGAATCCCCTTGATTCGCAGGCCCGACAGGTCGTCGAGCGGCGTCTGCCCTGGAATGGCCGGATCGAAGGGCATCACTCGGCCCACAGTCGCCGGCGGGAGCCGGCCATCAGTTCGTGAAACGATCGCTCGACCAGTCGCCCATAGGCCGCCTGGTCGACCGCTTGGCTTTCCAGCGCGCTCGTGCCTTGCACCAACCGTGCGATCCGCTCCGCCTTGCGACGTGCCTGTTGGCGGCAGAGTTCTTCGGCATCGGTCTCCCCCAAACCGACCGTCATGCCCAACGCCTCGGCGACGGCGACCACGTTTGCGAAAGACGCCTCGGCCAACTGGCCACCGAGGATCCGCTTCACGGTGGGCTCCGATACCCCGCTGCGAGCTGCGACGG
>JBBAVG010000015.1:2001-3350 GCA_040397805.1 Phycisphaerales bacterium | reverse complement strand
CCGCCCCGCCCTCACGACGGCATCGTCGTCGCCGGACGCGACAGCGTCGCCTCCCAGCGCGTCTTGAGCGAGTGGGGGACGTGCAGGAGGTCCATCACCTTGCCCACCACGAAGTCCACGATCTCCTCCACGCTCCTGGGGTTCAGGTAGAACCCCGGATTCGGAGAGCACATCACCGCGCCCGCCAAGGTCGCCTGACGCATGTTGTCGATGTCGATGAGCGACAGCGGCATCTCGCGGTGGCAGATGATCAGCGGCCGCCGCTCCTTGAGCGTCACCATCGCCGCCCGGCACAGCAGATTGCTGCCGCTGCCGGTGGCCACCTGCCCCAGCGTCGTCGATGAGCACGGCAGGATCGCCATGCCAGAGTGCAGGAAGCTCCCTGAGGCGATCACCGCGCCCACGTCCTTGTCCGGGTGCACGAACAGCCGCGACCGCACGCCCGCATCGCCCGCCAACGTCGGCGCGAGCTCGTCGAGCGTCAGGTGCTTGATCCCCGACTCCTCGAAGAGCAGCCGCCGCCCGTACTCGCTCACCACCAGGTGCATCTCGTGCCCCTGCTCGAGCATCGCCTGCAGGAATCGGAGCGAATACGCCGCCCCCGACGCGCCCGAGACGCCCAGGACGAACTTGCGGGGTTGATTGGTCGCGTGCGGGTCGATCATGACCCCTTGGTTCGCCTATCCCCCGGCCGAGGATTCGGCCCCCGAACCGGAGGGGAACGGATCGCGTAGAATCTCCCGACACGCAGCAGTGCGGCCGCGTCGCAGGGCTTTCGGGCCCGGCGGCGAGGAAAGTCCGAGCACGAAAGGACACGGCGGTGGGTAACGCCCACCCGTCGTTCGAATCCCGCCCGAAAGGACGGGAGGGTCGGCGACGAGGGACAGTGCCACAGAAAGCAAACCGCCACGCGTCGCAAGACGCGGGGTAAGGGTGAAAGGGTGGGGTAAGAGCCCACCGCTCCGACGGTGACGCCGGAGGCACGGCAAACCCCGCCGCGTGCAAGGTCGAGCAGCGTTCCGGGTCTTCGCTTCGGCGAGGGCCCACGCCCGGTCCGGGCGGCCGTTGGACGCGGGTAGACCGCTTGAGCCCCTCGGCAACGAGCGGCCCAGAGAAATGGTCGCAGCGCCGGGCAGGTGCTTCGCCTCCCATGAGCCCCCGTCAAGGAGCGGGGGGTGAGGCAAACCGACCGGCGGCACAGAACTCGGCTTACCGCTGCGTGTGACCCATGTTCGCGGGCCCGTCCGAAAGGTCGGGCCCGCGGCCGTTTTGGACCTCGCCCCTCCGCCTCACGCGCCGACCCGTCCCACCACGTACACCACGAACGGATCGTCCATCGGCTCGTCATC
>JBBAVG010000015.1:0-1901 GCA_040397805.1 Phycisphaerales bacterium | reverse complement strand
TGACGACCAGCCGCAGATACGCGATCAGGTCGGCGCGGGCGTGCCAATAGCCCATCGCGAAGTTCGTGGCCGCGATCACGTCGGCCTTGCGGCGGCAGCGCCGCACGTCCAGTCGCAGTCGCTCCACGCGAACGCCGCCGCGGGCGGCACAGGCCTTGAGCGGGGCGGCATCGCGGTCCACGGCGATGGCCGTGCCGAACCGCTCGGCCCAGGCCCGGGCCAAGGCCCCCGACCCCGAAAAGTCCTCCCGCAGGACCGGCCGCCGCGTGGTCCCCGCCCACGCGCCATGCAGCATCGCCGCCAGCGGCCCCGCGTTGGTGACGGCCAGTTCGTACAGGTCGAATCGGTCGAGCGTGGCCATGGCGTGCAGCGGATCAGGCCATGCGAATCCAGCGAATCAGCGTGCGAAGGTCGGGGGGCTTGCCGTACATCAGCACGCCCACGCGGAAGACCTTCCCCGCCGCCCACAGGCACGTCAGGATCGTCACGCCACCCAGCAGCACGGTGGCGATCACCTGCCAGAAGGGCACGGGCTCGGAGCCCGACAGTCGCAGCACCATGACGAAGGGGCTGATGGGCGGGATGAAGCTGCAGACCTGCGCGAAGGTCGAGTTGGGGTTCCGCAGGATCGGCAGCCAGAGCATCATCGGGATGATGAGGATGATCATCACCGGGCCCAGCAGACTCTGCGCTTCGCGCACGTCGCTCACCGCGCTGCCCACCGCCGCCATCAGGCTGGCGATGATGAAGAACGCGATGACGAAGTAGACCGCGAGGTACACGAGGTTGATCGGGTCGATCACGCTCATCATGCTCGCGACCACCAGCCCCGCCATGCCCAGCCCGCAGTAGACCACCAGGATCACCAGCCCCACGCACATCTGCCCGAGGATCTTGCCCGTCAGCAGTTGCATCGGCGAGACCGCCGAGAGGATCACCTCCATCACGCGGCTGGACTTCTCCTCGATCGTCGAGGTCAGCAGGTACTGCCCGCACGTGAAGGTGCTGATCCACAGGAGGAACATGAAGGCCGCGGGAATCAGGATCTTCGCCGCCTCGTCGATCTTGCGGTCGCCCTGGGCCGTCACCGTCCTGACCTGCGGGCGGGGGCGCTCGGTGAGTGAGCGAATGAACGCCGGGTCGAAGCCGCCGGCCTTGATCCTGGCGTCCACGACCGCCGAGCCGATCTGCGAGCGGATGTCCCCTTGCACCTCGCCGTCGAGCTTGGGTGCCGCGAAGAGTTCGAACGACCCGAACTTCCCTTGAGCGTCGGCCTTGATCGCGTCGGCAGGAATCACCGCCAACGCCAGCCGCGGATTCCCCTCTCCTTTGCCCTTGCCCTCGGCGGCGAGGAGCTCGGCCTTCGCCTCCTCGACGCTCGTCGATGGGTCGAGCACCTCGACGGTCAGGGTGGGAGCGTTGGTCTTGGCCTGCTGTTCGATCGAGTCCTTGCCCATGGCCGCCGCCTGCTTGGCCATGTCGGGGGCGCCCGCCTCCTCAAGGGCCTCCATGGCCTGGCCCGCCGCCCGGGAAGCGATCCGTTCCGCCGAGAAGGCGTCCTTCACCCGCGACGCGACGTCGCCCGTGTGGTCGATGATCGCCACGCGGCCCGTCACCCGCGGGGCCGCCTGGTTCATCAGCATCGGCATGATCGCCAGCACGATGCCGATCAGCACCGGCGGCAGGAACACGCCCAGAATGAACCCCTTGGTCGCCACCGTGGCGACGAACTCCCTCCATGCGACGTTGAAGACCTTCATCATGCGTCACCTCCGCTCGCGGCCGTCGCGGTTCCCGCCAACTCCTCCTGCTCCGCCCGCAACGCGGCCACGTCGCCGCCCACCAGCCCGATGAAGATCTCCTCGAGGTTCGGCCGGGCCAACTCGAGCCGGCGCAGCGGC
>JBBAVG010000014.1:0-62352 GCA_040397805.1 Phycisphaerales bacterium | reverse complement strand
TCGACCTACTGCCTGGGCCGGGCCTATTCGGGCGCGGCGGTGCTGCTCAGCGCGGGCGCCAAGGGCAAGCGGTTCATGCTGCCGCACGCCAAGGTGATGATCCACCAGCCCTACGGCGGCGTCACCGGCCAGGCCGAGGACATCCGCATCCAGGCCGAGCAGATCATCAAGTCGAAGCGCGAGCTGACCCGCATCCTCGCGGGCCACACGGGCCGCAGCTTCGACCAGGTCCACGCCGACAGCGAACGCGACAAGTACTTCACCGCCGAGGAGGCCGTGGCGTACGGCTTGGCCGACGAGGTGCTCAGCGAGCCGGGCAAGGCGCCCGCCGCCGTCATCCCGTAATCGCCCGGAACCGTTCGCTCGCCATCAGGACCCACCGCACACCGCCGGCGACAGGCCGGAACGAACAGGCCAGGAGACCCATGTCAAGCTACCTCGTCCCCATCGTCATCGAGAAGACCTCCAAGGGTGAGCGCTCGTACGACATCTACTCGCGGCTGCTCAAGGACCGCATCATCTTCCTCGGCGGTCCCGTCACCGACGAGATCGCCAACCTCATCGTCGCCCAGCTCCTCTTCCTCGCCAACGACGATCACAAGAACGACATCCACCTCTACGTCAACAGCCCCGGCGGCAGCGTGTCCGCGGGCCTGGCCATCCTCGACACCATGCGCTTCGTCCAGTGCGACGTGGCCACGTACATCGTCGGCCAGGCCGCCAGCATGGGCAGCGTCATCGCCTGCGCCGGCACCAAGGGCAAGCGCTACACCCTGACCAACGCCCGCAACCTCATGCACCAGCCCCTGCTCGGCGGCGTGATGGAGGGCCAGGCCACCGACATCGAGATCGAGGCCCGCGAGATGCTCCGCATCCGCGACCGCCTCTACGCCATCTACTCCGAGCAGACGGGTCAGCCCGTCGACCGCATCACCCGCGACTGCGACCGCAACAAGTGGCTCGACGACGCCGAGATGCTCGAATACGGCCTCGTGGACTCCGTCCTCAAGCGGATGCCCGCCGTCAAGAAGTCGTCGGCCAGCCAGGACGACTGATCCTGGCGACCCGCCGCTCCTGACACCCTGACCAAGCCCGCACGCCTCCCCCACGGCCGCCCTGATCGCAGGGCGGCCGCTTTCTTTCCGCCCCGGCGGCGGGGCCACGCCGCCCGCGCCGCCCCCGCCGGCGGCTACCCTCGGCCATGGAGACGCAACAGGAGGTCAAGCTCCCCCGCACGGCGACCGTGGCGGGTCAGGAGATCAAGGTCGTTCGCCCCGAATCGCCCATGCGCGACGTGATGGAAGGGGCGGCGCGCCTGGAGTTGTCGGTGCTCGACCACGGCTTCGTGGCGCTCGTCGACGCCATGCCGCGGCTGGTGCCCGAGGGGCACACGGCCGACCAGGCGATCGTGCAGGCGGCCCGCGTCTCGTACGGGCAGGGGACCAAGCAGGTGAGCGAGGACAAGGGGCTCATCCGCTACCTGCTGCGTCACCGGCACACGACGCCCTTCGAGATGGTGGAGTTCAAGTTCCACGTCTGCATGCCCATCTTCATCGCCCGCCAGTGGATCCGCCACCGGACGGCGAACGTGAACGAGTACTCGGGCCGCTACTCGATCATCCCCGACCGCTTCTACACCCCCACCGCCGAGGCCGTGCGCAAGCAGTCGGCCTCGAACCGCCAGGGGGGCGAGGAGACCTTCGCGGTCGACGACGCGTCGGAGGCGAGGACGGCCGAGGAGTTCATCTCGTTCCTGAAGGACGTCGAGAAGCGGTACGGCAAGTACATCGAACTGACGGACAAGGGCGTGAGCCGCGAGTTGGCCCGCATCGGCCTGCCGGTGAACATGTACACGGAGTGGTACTGGAAGTGCGACCTGCACAACCTGCTCCACTTCCTGGCCCTGCGGATGGACGGCCACGCCCAGTACGAGATCCGCGAGTACGCCACGGCGATGTTCCGCCTGATCGAGAAGATCGTGCCCGTGACCGCGCAGGCGTGGAAGGACTACCAGTTCGAGTCGATGCGACTCTCGCGGCTCGAGATCGAGGCGATCAAGGCCCTCGCCAAGGGCGGCGACGGCAAGCTCGCCACCGAGAACAAGCGAGAGCAGGCCGAGTGGCAGGCCAAGCGGACGCTGCTGGGGTTGTGAGCCTCACGCCAGCCCGCAGGGCGTCCCTGGGCGAGGCCGGGGACGCGGCGAGTTGAGCAAGCACCCGGCGTGAAGGCCTCGGGCGGAGGATCTACGGCGGCATCTCCCCGCGGGCACACCCGCGGCGACGGTCCTGCCGAGCCGCGGTCGGACCGTCGAACGATCGGGGCAATCGCCATCCCTGGCTCCGCCGTGGACTTGCCCGCAAAGCCGGGCCGCGCCCGCGGCTCAACACGGGGACGCCCTGACGGGCTGGCGGATGTACGTCTCGGCTCACAGCCCCAGCAACAGCCGCTGCGGGTCCTCGATCGACTGCTTGATGCTGACGAGGAACTGCACGGCCTCCGCGCCGTCGATGATGCGGTGGTCGTAGGAGAGGGCCAGGTACATCATGGGTCGCAGGGCGATCTGGCCGCTGCCGGCGGGGAACTCCACCGCGCGGGGCTTGGTGGCGTGCATGCCCAGGATGCCGCTCTGGGGCGGGTTGAGGATGGGCGTGCTCATCAGGCTGCCGTAGATGCCGCCGTTGGTGATGGTGAAGGTGCCGCCCTGCATCTCGTCAAGGCCGAGCTTGCCGTCGCGGGCCCGCGTGGCGAGGTCCTTGATCGTGGACTCGATCTGGGCGAAGGAGAGTTGCTCGCAGTTGCGGACCACGGGCACCACCAGGCCCTTGGGCGTGCCCACCGCCACGGCGATGTCCTGGTGCTCGTGACGCTCGATCCACGGCGTGCCCGACTCGTCCTCGACGATCGAGGCGTTGACCAGCGGGAACTTGCGGAGCGCGGTCGCCGCCGCCTTGACGAAGAAGGACATGAAGCCCAGCCCCACGCCGTGCTTCTTCTCGAAGTCCTCCTTGTAGGTCTTGCGGAGCTCGATCACCGCCGACATGTCGCACTCGTTGAAGGTCGTCAGCATCGCCGCGGTGTGCTGGGCCTGAACCAATCGTGCGGCGATGCGCTGGCGCAACGGGGTCATCTTCTCGCGGGTCGCGCCGCGGGACGCGCCCACCGTCACGGGCGAAGGCTTGGCCGCCGCCGGCTTGGGTTCGACCGCCGCGGGCTTGGCCGCCGGGGCCGCTCCGCCCTTGGCCGACTCGATGAAGGCCATCACGTCCTGCTCGCGGACGCGGCCCGCCGCGCCCGTGGCCGTCACCTTCGAGAGGTCGACGCCGTGCTCCTTGGCCAACTTCTCGGCCAGTGGCGTGGCGCGAATGTCGCCGCCGGATCCAGGTGCTGCCGCATGCGCGGGCGTTGCGGCGGCCACCGCCGCCACGGGTGCGGGCGCGGCCGCGGCGGCCGGAGCGGGCGATGCCGCACCGGCCTCGATGCCCCCCACCACCTCGCCCACCTGCACCGTCGCGCCCTCGGCGGCGATCGTCTTGAGCGTGCCGCTCTCGGGGGCGCGGATCTCGAGGGTCACCTTGTCGGTCTCGAGTTCGGCCACCACGTCGTCCTTGAGGACGGCTTGGCCGTTCTTGACGGTCCAACGGGTGAGGGTGCCGCTGGTGACCGATTCGCCGACGCTGGGGATGATGATGTCAACGGCCATGGTGGGAACTCGAGGGGGTGATGTCGGGAGCGGTGACTGGCGTGAAGAGACCTGACGAGACGGGGCGGCTCACTTCTTCTTGGCGTCCTTGGAACCGTCCTTGGACGCATCCTTGGGCTTGGCCCCGATCGCCGCGGCGATGACGCCCTCCTGTTGGGCCTTGTCGGCCCGCTTGCTGCCCACGGCGGGCGTCGCGCTGACGTGACGCCCGATGTACGCGAGTTCGACGCCGAGCCGCTCGCGGAAGACGTCCGACACGAAGAGGTACGCGCCCGCGTTGCGGGGCTCTTCCTGCACGAAGACCCGCTCGGCGGCCTTGGGGTACGACTCGGAAATGCGGCGGGCGAGTTCCGCGTGGAAGGGATGCACCTGCTCGATGCGGACGATCGCCACGTCGCGACGCTCCAGGAGGCGGCGGCGCTCGACGAGCTCGTAGTAGACCTTGCCGCAGCAGAAGACGACCCGCTTGACGTCGGACCGCTTCCAGCCGTCCTTGCCCGCGAAGGCCGGGTCGTCGATGATCTCCTGGAACGAGCCGCTCACGAGATCGTCCACCGTGGCGGTGGGCGTGCGGAGCAGGCTCTTGGGGGCCATCACGATCAGGGGCTTGCGGTAGGTCGCCTTCACCTGGCGGCGAAGGGCGTGGAAGATCTGCGCGCCGGTGGTGGGCGTGAGGACCAGCATGTTGTCGTCCGAGCAGAGCGAGAGGAACCGCTCAAGCCGCGCCGAGCTGTGCTCGGGGCCCGCGCCCTCGTACCCGTGGGGCAGCAGCATCACGAGGCCCGACCACCGCGACCACTTGATCTCGCTGCTGGCGATGTACTGGTCGATCATCACCTGCGCGCCGTTGGCGAAGTCGCCGAACTGCGCTTCCCACAAGACCAGCGACGAGGGATCGACCAGGCTGCAGCCGTAGTCGAAGCCCAGCACCGAGTACTCGGAGAGGGGCGAGTCGAAGACCTCGAGTTGGCCCTGCGAGCCCCCCTGCGAACCAGAACGGATGTGGTTCAGGCTCACGTAGGGCGTGCCGCTGTTGACGTCGCGGAGCACGGCGTGTCGCTGCGTGAAGGTGCCGCGGCGGCAGTCCTGCCCGCTCAGCCGCACGTGGGTGCCCTCGAGGATCAGCGTGCCGTAGGCGAGGAGCTCGCCGTGGGCGTGGCTGACCTGACCGCTCGTCGGCATGGCGGCCCGCTCCTCGAGCAGGGCCTTGAGCTTGGGATTGACGGCGAACCCATCGGGCGTGCGGCCCATGGCCTCGCAGACGGTCTTGATCGCCTCGAGCGACACGGCCGTCTTGACGGGCTCGAAGGTGAACTTGTTGTCGATGCCCTTCCACAGCACCTCGCCGGGGCTGATGGTGGGCGTGACGGGGCCGCTCTTGGCCTTGGCCTGCGCCTGGTCGAGATTGGCGTCGAGGTCGTCGGCGATGGCCTTGGCACGCTCGGGCGTGATGACGCGTGAATCGACGAGCTTCTGGGTGTAGTGGTGCAGCGCGGGCTGCTTGGACTTGATGAGCGCGGCGAGCGTGGGCTGCGTGAAGGACTGCTCGTCGCCCTCGTTGTGGCCGTACTTGCGGTAGCACCACAGGTCGATGAAGACGTCCTTGCCGAACCGCTGGCGATAGTCGATGGCGAGGCGGGCGACTTGCGCACACGCCTCGGGGTGCTCGCCGTTGACGTGGATGATCGGGCAATCCGCGCTCTTGGCGATGTCGGTGCAGTAGGTGGTGCTGCGGCCGTCCTCGGGGAGCGTGGTGAAGGCCACGAGGTTGTTGATGACCACGTGGAGCGTGCCGCCGACGGTGTACCCCTCGAGGCGGCTCATGTTGAGGCACTCGGCCACGACGCCCTGGCCCGCCACCGCGCCGTCGCCGTGCATGACGACGGGGAGCACGCTGGTGCGGGCCGTGTCGCCGGCGAGTCGCTGCTTGGCGCGGGCGCGGCCCGCCACCACGGCGTTGACGCTCTCGAGGTGGCTGGGATTGCTCGCGAGGGTGAGGTGCACGGTCGCGCCGCTCGTCGTGGTGCGGTCGCCCGAGTAGCCGCGGTGGTACTTCACGTCGCCGCCGCCGTCGGCGAAGCCGGCCTCCCAGTTGTCCTCGAACTCGGTGAAGACCTGCGCGTAGGACTTGCCCATCACGTTGATGAGCACGTTGAGGCGGCCGCGGTGGGCCATGCCGATGACGACCTCGCGAACGCCGCGGCCGCCCGCGTGGTCGATCGCCTGGTTCATCATGGGGATCAGCGAGATGCCGCCCTCGAGACTGAAACGCTTCTCGGAGCCGTACCGCTTGGCGAGGAAGGCCTCGAAGAGCTCGCCGCGGGAGAGATCCTCGAGCACCGCGACCTTCTCGGCGCTGGACATCGCCACGACGCCCCGGGTGTGCTCGAACTGCTCGAGGAACCACTGACGCTCCTCGACGTTCTGGATGTGCATGAACTCGATGCCCACGGAGCGGCAGTACGTGTCCTCGAGGTGCGAGATCACTTCCGCCAGCGTCGCCTCGCCCGAGATGCCGCTGAGGGCCGCCTGCGCGGGCTTGGCCAGGTCCGTGGGCGTCAGGCCGTAGCGGACCGGGTTGAGCGCCTCGGGACGCTGGCGGGGCCGACCGAAGGGGTCGAGCTGTGCCGCCAAGTGGCCCTGCTCGCGGTACGCGTTGATCAACTCGTCGACGGCCCGCTGGTAGGGTGAGGCCTCGCCGCCGAGGGGCTCGGGGGGCATGCCCCCGGCAAGGCCGAGGTCAAAGCCGCGGAAGAACGCGGCAAGGTCCGCGGGCACCGACTCGGGGTCGGCCTTCCACGCGTTGTACTGGCCTTCAAGATACTCCCCCTGCCACGAGTTGACGGCAGGCGACAGGGAGCGGGAGTTGCGGACAGAGGAAGGAGTGGAGGTCGTCATGGCGTGCTCAAACCGGCGGCGTGTCGCACCGTACACCATACGAACAAACGACCGCGACACGCGGCACCCCATGATACGCGATCGCCGTGCCGCCATGACCATGAAAGCATGGCGAACGCGATTTCACATGGTGAAAACGACTTTGAAAAGTCGCCCGGCGAGCCGCTCAACCGAACTTGCCGGTGATGTACTGCTCGGTTTCGGGGAGGGTTGGCGTCTGGAAGATGTGCGAGGTGGGTCCGTACTCGACGAGACGCCCCAGGTACATGAACGCCGTGTAATCGCTGACGCGGGAGGCCTGTCCCATGTTGTGCGTGACGATGAGCACGGTGTACTTCTGCGAGATCTCGAGGATGAGTTCCTCGATCTTGAGCGTGGCGATGGGGTCGAGCGCCGAGCACGGCTCGTCCATCAGGAGCACCTGCGGCTCGACGGCGATGGCGCGAGCGATGCACAAGCGTTGCTGCTGGCCGCCCGAGAGCCCCAGCGCGGAGGAGTGGAGCCGGTCCTTCACCTCGTCCCACAAGGCCGCGCCCCGCAGGCTTCGCTCGCACACCTCCTCAAGCACGCCGCGACGACGTTCACCGTGGATGCGAAGGCCGTAGACCACGTTGTCGAAGATCGACATCGGGAAGGGGTTGGACTTCTGGAAGACCATGCCCACGCGGCGTCGCAGGTCGATGACGTCGGTGCCCGAGGCGTAGACGCTCGACCCGTTGACGAGGATGTCGCCCGTGGTGCGGACGCCGTCAACGAGGTCGTTGAGGCGGTTGACCGAACGCAAGAGCGTGGACTTGCCGCAGCCCGAAGGGCCGATGAGGGCCGTGACGTGACCCGCCGGGATGGACAGGGAGACGTGGTGAACGGTCTTCTTGGGCCCGTAGTAGAGGGAGAAGTCCTTGATTTCGACGATGCCCTTGCCCTGCGACACCGAGGGGTGAATGGCGGGCGTGTGGGGCTGGTCGTTCTGGATGGCGGAAAGGACGTTGAAACGCGGGGCCTGACGGGGCATGTCGAGCACCGCCGAGTCGAGCGGATTGACGGCCTCGACCCTGACGGGCTGCATGACAGGCTTGGAAGGGGTCTCGTTCAGGCGATGCTCCGGGTGATGGAACGGCTGGCCACGTAGCGGATGAGGGCGTTGAGGACCAGCAGCAAGGCGACGAGGACGAGAATGCCGGCCCACGCGAGTCGCTTCTGTTCAGGGTAGGGGCCGGTCGCGTACGTGTAGATCTGGACGGTGAGCGAGGGGAAGGGTTTGTTGGGGTCGAGGGTGAGCAGGCGGCTGCCCAGGGCGGTGAAGAGCAAGGGGGCGGTCTCGCCGCAGATCCGGGCCAGGGCGAGCATGATGCCGGTGATGAGACTGCCGGTGGCGGCGGGGAGCACGACGCGGGTGATGGTCTGGGCCTTGGTGGCACCCAGCGCCAGCGACGCGGCGCGGTAGCTGTCGGGCACGAGCCGGAGCATCTCCTCGCTGGTGCGGGCGACGATGGGGACCATGATGAAGGCGAGCGCGAACGCCCCGGCCCAGCCGTTGTAGCTGCCCGCGGGCACGACCACGAGCTCGTAGCCCAGGATGCCGATGACGATGCTGGGCACGCCCGCGAGCACGTCGGCGGTGAAGCGGACGGGCGCGAGGATGAAGCGGTCCTGCTTGAACTCGGCGAGGTAGATGCCTGTGGCGACGCCCAGCGGAACGCCGATGAGGCCGGCCATGGCGACCAGCGCGAGGGTGCCGAGGATGGCGTGCTTCATGCCGCCGGGGTTGGCCACGTCGCCGCTGGGAACCTCGGTGAAGAAGCCCAGCGACAGGGAACTGGCGCCGATGGATGAGAGATAGCCGATGACCCAGCCGAGCACGCCGACGATGAGCACGGCACACCCGACGCATCCCGCGAAGATCAGGGCGCTGAGCGAGCGGCGGTAGAGGTCGTACACGGAACGTCGCATGTGTTGGGCGGAATCGGTCGCGGGAGTCAGTGTGCGGCGGCGGAATGGGCCTGCGAGCCCCCCACCAGCCACCGGGCCAGAATGTTGATGAACAGGGACATGACCAGCAAGATCAAGGCGACCTGCAGCAGGGCGGAGCGGTGGAGCGTCGAACTGGCCTCGGCGAACTCGTTGGCGAGCAGGCTGGCCATGGTCTGGGCCGGCGCGAAGGGGGAAGGGGAAATCCGGTTGTTGTTGCCGATGACCATGGTCACGGCCATCGTCTCGCCCGCGGCACGGGCCAGCCCCAGCATGATCGCCCCCGCCAACCCACTGCGGCTGTAACGAAGCATCGACCAGGTGCTCTGCCACCACGTGGCTCCCATGGCGATCGAACCCTCGATCTGCACGCGGGGCACGGCCTTGAGGACGTCGCGGCTGATGGCGGTGATGATCGGAACGATCATGATCGCCAGAATGAGACTGCCGCAGAGCATGTCGCGACCGGTGAGGGGAATGTCGCGGGTGATCACCTGGCCGCCCACGTCGACCGTTTCGCGGAACATCCACCCAAGGCCCGGCACGGGCCCCAGCACCGTTCGAAGGAAGGGTTCGACGCGGTCCTGGAGCAGCGGGGCGAGGACGAAGAGCCCCCAGACGCCGTAGGCCAGGCTCGGAATGGCGGCGAGGAACTCCACGAGGAACGACAGCGGCCCGGCGATCTTCCACGTGGGGGCAACACGGACCAGGAAGACCGCCGCTCCCAGGCTCAGCGGCACGGCGAAGGCGAGCGCGAGGATGGAACTCAGGAGGGTGCCGTAGACGACGGGAAGCGCGCCGAACTCGGCGGGCACGACCTCCATGACGGTCTCGCCATCCTCGATCACGAGCTGGCCCGCCTCGTTGCGAAGGGGGCGTTCGAGCTCGTTGGGTCGCCACTCGGTGGAGGTGAGAAAGCCCGGCCCGAAGGCCTTGAAGCTTGGCCAGGCCGCCATGGTGAGGACGACCACCAGACTGGCGAGCATGAACAGCACGACCAGGCCGCTGGCCCGCGCGCCCCACAGGAGCGCGCCATCCGCGAAGCCGAGCCATCGCCGCCGGCGGGACCGGTGGGCGGCATCATCGGACGGTGATGGCAGCGGAGCGTCCATGACAGGGCGAGGCGGGAACAAAAACGCCGCGATGACGGATCGCGGCGTCCTGGACCGGGATTGAGCGTATCCAGCAACGAGAAGAGGTGGCAAGGGGCGGCCCCTGCGGGCCGCCACCCTGCCGAAACATTCACTTGGCCTTGAAGGCGGCCGTCTTGAGGGCCTCCTCGACCTTGGCCTTGACGGCGGGATCGAGGGGGGCGTAGTCCATGGCGGAAGCGAGCTTCTGGCCGTCGTTGATGCACCAGGTCATGAAGTCGAGGAGAGCCTTGGCCTCGTCGGCGTTCTTGGCGGTGGCGATGTCCTTGTGGAAGATGAGGTAGGTGAAGGAGGCGATGGGGTAGGAGTTGTCGCCGGGCTGGTTCCAGATGTTGGCGGCCAGGACGCTGCCTTGGAGCGAGGTGGCGGCACCCGCGCCGGCGGCCGAGACGCTGTCGTTGGTGGCCTTGATGAACTTGCCGTTCTTGTTGCGGACCGCGCCGAAGCTGATCTTGTTGGCGATGGCGTAGTTGAGTTCGATGTAGCCGACCGCGCCGGTGGTGCCTTGGACGGCGGCGGCGACGCCTTCGTTGCCCTTGCCGCCCTGGCCCATGGGCCACTGCACCTGCTTGCCCGCGCCGATGGAGCCCTTGAAGGACTCGCTCTGGGTGGCAAGGAAGTTGGTGAAGACAAAGGTGGTGCCCGAGCCGTCGGAACGCCAGGCCGGGGTGATGGCCATCTCAGGAAGCTTCACGCCGGGGTTGATCTCGGCGATGCGAGCGTCGTTCCACTTGGAGATCTTGCCGGCGTAGATGTCGGCCAGGATCTCGCCGGTGAAGTTGATCGACTCCTTGACGTCGGGGAGGTTGTACGCGGGAACGACCGCACCGGCGCAGGTGGGGATCTGAATGACGTTGGTCTCGCCCAGGGCGGTCAGTTCCTTCTTGTTGAGCGGAGCGTCGCTGCCGGCGAAGTGGACGGTCTTCTCGGTGATGGCCTTGATGCCGCCGCCGGAGCCGATCGACTGGTAGTCGATCTTGACGGTGGGGTTGGCCTTCTGGAACTCGCTGACCCAGCGCTGGTAGAGGGGGTTGGGGAAGGTCGCGCCAGCGCCCTGAAGGCGAACCTCGGCGGAGGTGGCGGCAACGGCGGAGAAAGCGACGAGGGTGAGGGCGAGGGGGGCGACAACGGTCTTCATCTGGTGCGACTCCGGGGGGCAGGAAGCGGGGCCGGACAGCGGCCCCTGCGTCCTGAGACGTTGGATTGTTGACGTTGATTCCGAAGTTTCGGATAAGAGTGCGCTAAGCAGCGGGCAAGCCGCCCGCAGGGGCGTCCCGTCAGGGGTTTGATCGGCCGACCTGCACGGAGGTCGGGGCCGCCTCCACGGACTGCCCATGGCGGTCAGTGAAGCGGGAGAGGATGTCGACCGACTGCCACGCAAGCTGGTCGGACCCGTCGTTATCGAGTAGACCGAGGCGGATGACGTAGCCCGGGCCGACCCCGGCATTGACGGGGGCGACGTCGGGCCCGGGGGCCTCCAGCCTCCACTCGCGGATGACCGCGCCCCCGCGACCGACGAGTTTGAGGTCGAAGGTGCCCGGGATCTGCACCGATCGCGGGTAGTTGGGCGGGAAGATGTAGACCGTGAGCAGCCCGGAATCGAGGCATCCGTTGGCGTTGGTGTCGCGGAAGGCCTGGGCGGCGAGGAACATGGTGCCGGGGCGGGCATCGACGGGCGGCTTGCCGATGGGCGGCCGCTTGCCGTCATCGGCGACACACGCGCCGAGGTGCGCGGCGACCAGGAGGATCAGGCACCAGCGACCCATGGTCCGAACGCATGATGACGAGGCCAGATGAGACACGGCGTGCAACGGTATGCGACGACGCCCGGGGCGAAGGTCACCGGCGCGGCTGGACATACGTCGGCTGGGCGGGCTGCGGGGCGGGGATGACGGTGGCGGGCTCGGGCAACTGATCGGCCTGGGTCTCGGTCGGGGCGACGCCCTCGGTCTCGTCCTGCTGGCGGCGCTTAGCGCGATCGCGAGCGGCCTTGATGTCGGCCTTGATGCTCTCGAGGTAATCGAGCACGCGGCTGGAGTCCTCCATGCGATTGACGGACTGTTCGGAGACGTCCTCGGCCATGCCGTGGGCCTGACCCGGAACGCTGGGGATCACCCGGGGCGTGACGATCACGAGCAGTTCGGTCTTCTTGGCTTCCTGAAGCTTCGTGCGGAAGGGGAGCCCGAGCACGGGGATGTCGCCCAGGATCGGCACCTTGGAACGGCGTTCCTCCTGCGTGGTCTGGATGAGACCGCCGATGACGACGCTCTGGCCGTCTCGCACGGTGACGACGGTGTCGACCCTGCGCTTGGCGATGACGGGCGAGGTCTGGTCGCGGTTGATCTGCGTCGTGCGGTTGGTGAGCTGCGAGATCTCGGGCGTGATCTCCATGCGGACGAATCCGTCCTCGCTGATGGCGGGCGTCACGTTCATGAGGATGCCCACCGGGATGCGACTGACGGAGGAGATGAGGGTGCCCAGGCTGCTGCGTTCGGTGTTGCCCGCCACGCCGATGTCGTCGCCGACGTTGATCTCGGCCTTCTGGTTGTTGTTGACCGTCACCTGCGGGTTGGAGAGGATCTCGAGCTTGCCCTGGGCCTCGAGCGAACGCACGAGGATGCCGAAGTCGGCGGAGGAGACGGAGAGGTTGGGAACGCCCAGGGCGGTGGCCACGCCGCTGCCGCCGGCGAGCGAGCCGACCTTGTACCCCTCGCCTCCGAAGGGTCCGACGCTGATGTCCATGCCCCACTGCTCGGTGGTGTCGAGCGTGACCTCGGCGAGGAGGACCTGGATCATGACCTGGGGCGGGGGCGTGTCGAGCTCGTTGACGATGCTGAGCACGGTGTCCATGTAGCGTGGGGACGTCGAGATGACGAGCTTGTTGGACTTCTCGTCGCCGACGACGGTGACCTCCTGCTCGAGACGCCGCATCAGGCTGCCGGAAAGCTGCGGGCCAAGCGTAGCGCGTTCGGAGTCGTTCTCGCCCTTGAAGTAGGAGCGGAGCGTGGTCTCGATCTCGCGGGCCTTGGCGTTGCGGAGCGAATAGACGCGGCGTTCGCGTTCGTTGGCCTGGATGGAGTCGAGCTCGGTGATGACCTTGCGGACCAGCGAGAGATACTCGTCGGTGCCGCTGACGATGAGCGTGTTGGTGCGGGCGTCGACCGCGATCGACAGCTGCTGTCGCTCGTCGGGGACGGCGGTGACGGTGGGAAGCGGCCCTGCGCCCGCGGCGGCGTCCGCCGCCGGCGCGGAGGGATCGGCTTCGGGCTGCTCGCCGGTGGGGAGCAGCACGAGCGCCCCGCCCTGCTGCTCAAGACGGAACGTCTCCTTGAGGAGTTGGGCCATCTGGCGGGCATCGGCGTTGATGAGCGTGAACTTCTCGATCTTGCGCGCGCCCGCGTTGGACTTCTCGATGTCCTCGATCATCTCCGACAGGAGCGCGACCATGGACTCGGGGGCCGTGATCCAGATGGAGTTGGTGCGGGGGTCGGCGGTGAGCATGACGAGGTCCTTGATGGCCCCGTCGATCTCGGCCTCGGTGGGCTTGCGGCCCGATTCGGCGACGACCTGACCCGTGAGGGCCTCGCGGAGGAACTGCAGGCGGGTGGCCTGGCGGGCGGCCACGCCGCGGCCGCCGCCCACGGGCCTGCCGGCGATGACGGCCTCGACGAGCCGCACGACCTCGCGGGCGTTCGCGCTGCGGAGCTCGATGGCCTTGATCTGCTGGCGGGCGGCGACCTCGGCCGAGTCGATGCGAGTCGCCAGGGCGCGAAGCTCGATGATGTCCTGCTCGGTGCCCGCGATCACGAGCGCGTTGAGCCGCTCGTTGGGCGTGACCGTCACGGCCTCGCGTCCCCGCTTCTGGTTCTCGCGGTCGACGTAGAGGGCGGCCAGCGACTGCGACGCCTCGGCGGCGCGGGCCCGGGTGAGCTGGACGAGGTCGGTCCGCTGTCCCGCGGCGACCTTCGCCGCGTCCTCGGTGAGGGCCGCGACGAGTTCCTTGACCACCACCAGGTTCTCCTGGCTGCAGGCGACGATGAGCAGGTTGCTCACCGGCTCGGGCTCGATGCTGAAGGCGTCGAGCGGGCTCTTGATCTCGACGCCCCGCGACGCGGCGGAGATGCGTTCCTTCATCAGGCGGTCGATGCGGGGGGCCAACTGGCGGACGTCCGACCCCGGGACCGGCACGACGTGCAGGCCCACCGAGTAGTTGCTCTTCTCGCCGTCGAGGGTCTTGATGAGCCCCTCGACGATCGCGACGCTCTTGGGGCTGGTGGCGACGATGAGCGCGTTGGTCCGCACGTCGGACGTGATGATGAGCTTGTCCTGCGGCCGCATGTCGGGCAGCGACTCCCGCTGGCGGAAGAGGTCGCGGATCATGCCGGCGACGCGATCGCTCGAGGCGTGGACCAGCGGGAAGACGCGAACGGCGTTGGCGGCCGAGGCGGCCTCGACGTCGAGTTGCGCCACCATCGCCTGCACGACCTTGTTGTTGGCCGGCGTGCCGACGACGATCAGCGAGTTCATCACCGCGTCGGAGGTGATCACCAGCCCCGTCACCGGGGCGAAGAGGTCGGCCTGGATGACGCTCTGGCGGTCCTCCGGATCGACCGGCCTGCCGTCGACGCTCACGCGAAGGCGTCCGAACTGCTTCTGCAGGCCCATCGCCTCGGGCGTCAGGCTCGCTCCCTTCACCAGCACCTCGTCGAGCGTGCGGGCCAGCGTCGAGGCGTCGGCGAACGTGAGGGGGATGATCAGCGGCTCGATCCAGTTGGCGGCACGATCGCTGTCGAGGTCCTTGATGAGCACCTCCACGAGCGCCACGCCCTCCTCGCGTCCGGCGACGATGAGCGTGTTGGTGCGCTCGTCGACGGCCGCCGCGATCTCGCCCGCGAGCGCCTGGCCCACGGCCGTGGGCGGCAGGCCCTGTCGCTGCGTGCCCGGCAGTCGACGCAGCTGCTCGCCTTGGGCGAAAAGCTGCTCGATCACCTGCTTGACGCGGGCCGCCGAGGCGTTCCCGAGCGGGAAGATCCGGACCATGACGGCGTCGCCCGCGGGGAGCGTGTCCATCAGCCTGATCAGGTCACGCAAGGCGTCGACGTTGGCCTGCGTGCTGGCGATCACCAGCGCGTTGGACTCGTCGTCGGCCAGCACGCGGATGGCGCGGGAGAGGTCGACCTTGCGGTCGGACTGGTCGACGCCCGTGCGGGAGATGCCCAGCCGCCGCACGTGCTCGGCGAGCGCCTTGCCGGGGGCCGCGCCCACGACGCCCTCGGAGGGCTGGAGCATCGCCGTCAGCGTCGCCGCCAGCGTCCTCGCCGACGCGAGCTTGAGGGGCACGATCGCCACGATCTGGTCGGCCTCGGCGGGGGCCGCGTCCATCGCCTTCACCAGCGACTCGATCGTGCGGCCGTCGCCCGCCGACGCGATCACCGCGATGGCGCGGCGACTGGTCATCGTCACGATCGTCACCGGCTCGGCGACCACGCCCGGAGCCGTCGGGTCCTGCGGCTTGGTGACGCCCATCGACTCGAGCATCGCCTTCACCGCGGCCGGATCGTTGTTGGCCACGTCGACGATGAAGACGCTCTGGCTGAGCGAAGGGGGAAGGCCGTTGGCTCCCTCCTGCCCCTGCGCGGCGGGCGGAGCGTCGAGTTCGTCGATGACCTTGCGGATCTCCTGGAGCAGCCGGTCGCTGCAGGCGATCACCAGCGAGTTGCTGGAACGGTCGATCTCGACGGCGAGCGTCTCGCCCTGGGCCCTGGCCGTGGGCGTGAAGGTGCTCAGCAGCGTCTGACGCAGGCGACCCGCGGCGACGGTGCGGAGCTTCACGACGTGCGGCTGGACGCGTCCGATCTGGCCCTGCTCCTCGAGCGTGCGGGCCAGGGCCAGGATCTGGGCGTACTTCTCGTCGTCGGCCCGCACGATGAGCGAACCGCTGGTGTCGTCGCCGATGACCAGCACGCTGCGGGGGCCGATGGCCTGCGAGGAACGATCGTTCTTGTTGAGGTAGAGCTCGCGGATCATCGAGGCGACCTGCGAGGGCTTGCCGCTCTTGAGGGCGATGATGCGTGCCGCGGGCATGTCGGCGAAGCCCGAGACGTCCAGCTGCTTGATGACCTGCTGGATGCGTTCAAGCTCGGCCGCGCCGGCGAAGATGATGAGCGAGTTGGTCTGCGTCTCGGCGGACACGGTCGGCAGCCCCTCGGGATCGACCAGCGACGACGGCTCGTTCTGGAACCCCTGGCGGCCCTGGCCTTGCGGACGCTGCGTCTGGGCGCGGGCCTGGGCGAGCCGTCGCTGCTCCTCGAGCGGGGCGCGGAACCCCTCGTTGAGCGCGCGGGCGATGCTCGCGGCGTCGGCGTGGGCGAGCGCGACGACGGCGAGCTGACGTCGCGTGTCGTACTCCTTGGTGTCGAGCTTGGCCAGCAAGGCGCGAATGCCCTCCCACTGCGAGGCGTCGGCGCGGATGACCAGCGAGTTGGAGAGCGGATCGGCGAGAATGGTGACGTTGCGCGCGGCCGGGTCGGTGACCTCCGAGGCGGTGCGGCCGTAGAAGAGCTTGAGCGCGCTGGCGGTCTGCTCGGCGTTGGCGAAGTCGAGCTTCACGAACTCCGTGGTCCGCTCGACCTCGCTGGGCTTGTCCAGCTCCTGAATGATCCGCTCGATCTCCTCCACCTGGTCGGCCGGGGCGTACACCGTCAGCGTGTTCTCGGCGCGGGCGTAGTCGATCGACGTCTCCGCGTCGGTGGGGTTGCGGGGCCGGGCCCGCACCACCTGCTCGAGCGTGTCGGCCACGTTCATGGCGTCGGCGTTGGCGAGCTTGTAGCGGCGGAAGACCTGGCCCGATCGCACCGGCTCGGTGTCGATCTTCTTCACCTGCTCGACCACCAGCGCGATGGCCTCCTTGCTGCCCGTCAGCAGCAGCGAGTTGCTCCGCGTCACCGGCGTCACCACCACCTTCACGTTCGCCGGCAACGCCGACTTGAGGGCCGTGGCCACGTCCTGCGCCCGCGCGGTCGACAACGCGATCGTCTCGATGTTGGCGGCGTCCGCCGTCGGCGGGGCGTCGAGTTGCTTGAGCAGCCCCGCCACCTCCTCGAAGATCTTCTCGGGCGCCGAGATCACCAGCGAGTTGGTCGCGATCTGCGGCGTGATCACCACCCGCTCGCTCGGCGAGTCGGCCTTGGTGAACATCGACCGCAGCACCTCGGCCGTCTCCCTCGCCACGCCGTTGCGGAGCACGTAGAGCTCGATGCGGCGGTCCTTGCCCGCGTCGGGCTGATCCAGCTGGCCCACCAGTTCCCGCACCATCGCCAGATCCGTCTCCTCGGCCGACACCACGATCGCGTTGCCGTCGGGCGAGCCGATGATGCTGACGCCGGAGGACTCGAGCCCCTGGCCGCGGGCCCGGTCGGCGAAGAACTGACGCAGGTTGTTCGCCGCCCGCTCGGCGCGGGCGTGATTGAGGGCGATGGCCTCGACGCGACGCTCCTTGCCCTCCGGCGAGGTGTCGAGCTCCTTGATGTAGGCCTGGGCCTTGTCGAGCTGCTCGACCTTGCCGACCAGGATGAGGCTCTTGCGGAGGCGATCGACCTGCACGGTGACGGCGGCGGGATCGGGGCCCCGCCAGGGCCGCCAGTTGGGCGTCGAGAACGCCTTCTCGAGCACCGACTTCACCGCGACCATGTCGGCGTTGGCCACCGCCACGCTGCGAACCGCCATGGCGGCCCGCTGCTCGGGGGCCACGTCGAGGGCGGCCAGCAGCTTCTCGATGGTGGCGATCTGCTCGGCCTTGCCCATGAGCACGACGCTGTTGGAGGCGTCGTTCAACTGGATGAAGACCTGCCGGTCCGCGCCCTCGGCGGCGTTGCCGCTGGTCATGGCCGTCCAGCGGATCTCCTCGACCATGTTGCGGACGGTGTCGCCGATCTCCGTCACGCTGGCGTTGCGCAGGGGGACGATGCGGAAGACCATGTCCGCCGCGGGGCTGGGGCTGTCGAAGGTGGCGACCAGCGTCTTGACCTGCTCGAAGTCGGCGTCGGCGGCACACACGATGACGGTGCCGGTCCGCTTGTCCCCCACCACCGCCACGCGGTTGGGCGAGGGGCGGCCCGGACGCGAGGAGACCTGCGCCCGCTCCTGGAAGAATCGCTGCAACGCCGCGGCGACGGCGTCGGCGTCGGCCCGCTCGAGCTTGATCGAGTGCACGGGCAGACCGCCGGTCTCCGCGGTGTCGATGCGGGCGACGAGGTCCTTGATCTGCTCGAGCACCTCCTTGGGAGCCCGAACCACGAGCATGTTGGAGCCGTCCTGCGCGAAGATGCGCACTCGTTCGCGTCGTCCGGGGTCGTTGCCCACCACCACCTGCTCGACGATCCGCTGCACCGTCGTGGCCGACGCCTGCTTGAGCGTGAGGATCTCCATCGCCGCGTCGGGCGACTCGGCCGTGGCGTCGGCGGCGGCGAGCAACCGCTCGACCTCCTGATGCTGCCCGCTGCTGCCGGTCACGAGCAGGGCGTTCGTGCGGGCGTCGGCGATGAAGGCCGTCTGCGGAGCATCGGCCGCGCCGGGCCCCTGACGCTGCCGGTCGAAGAGTTGCTGGAACGTGTTGGCGAGTTGGTCCGCCTTGGCGTGCGTCAGTGGATAGCGGCGGATGGCCAGCCGATCCCTCGCGGGGTTCTGGTCGAGGGTCTCGAGCAGGGCGTCGATGAGCGGAAAGGCCTCGACGGGCGCGGCCACCAGCAGCGACGTTCCCGTCGGGTCGGCCGTCACGCGGACGGTGGTCGGATCGATGCGGACCGACTCGGGCGCGGGCTTCGCGGCTGCCCCCTCGCCCCGCGGCATGATCGAGACGTCCATGCTCCGCACGCGGCGGGCCTGCGCGCCCGAGCCCGTGGGGTTGAAGAGGTCGCGAACCGCCTGCAACGCCCGGAAGGCGTTGATGTTGACCAGCGGGTAGACCTTGATGGTCGTCCGCACCGGGTTGTCGAGGCGAGTGACGCCCGCGATGACGCCGCCGACGGTCTCGAAGTCGATGTCGTTGGCGAAGACGATCAGCGCCGAGCCCGCGGGGTCGGGCGTGACGGTGACCGGTCCGCTGAACGCGCTGCGGCGACCCTGCGCGGTCGACGAGAGCTGCGCGATGGTCTGGTTGATCACCTGCGACATCGCCGCGACGTCGGCGGCGGGCGGCATCTTCACCACGCGGACCTGCCCGGGCTGGGCCGGGAGCTGCGTCGACAGCTGATCGGCGAGCTTGGCCACGCGGTCGGTCTGGCGGGGCGAGCCCACGACGACGATCGAGTTGGTCGCCTTGTCGACGGCGATGGTCAACGGCTGGTCGTCGTCCTCGCCGGGGGCGGCGGCGGCGGGGGGCTCCACGCCTGCCTGGGGCTGCGCGGCGGACGCGGGCGCGACGCCCACGGCGGCGGCGGCGATGAAGGCCATCCACGACGGCACGTCCTGCCGGGCCTCGGCCGGCGAGAAGAGGACGCTCGAGCCGCGGATGGGGCCGCAGGCCAGGTGATGGAGCGGGATGACGTGCAACGCGCCGGTCTTCTTGGGTTCGGCGGGCTTGTCGCCCTGCTGGTCGGCGGGCGTGGCGGGCTGCTCGGCGGACTCGCCGCCGTGGCGCTTGAGGAGTTCCTCGGCGGAGATGACCTCGACCTTGCCGCCGCCCTGCTGACGCATCAGGCGTTCGAGCATGCGGGCGAGCATCTCGGCGTCGACGCGTGACTTGTCGACGGCGATGGTGCGCATCTGGCGGCTGGAGGCGGCGGCGGCCTTGTCGAGGCTGGTGGTGAGCTGCTCGATGAGCTCCATCTGGCGCTGGGTGCCTCGGACGATGATGGCGTTGGCCTGCGGATCGACGCGGACCAGCGGCGCGGGCTCGGCGGAGCGTTCCTCGGCGAAGACGGCGGCGATGTTGGTGGCGAGCTGCGCGGCATCGGCGTTCTGGAGCGTGATGACGCGGACGAGCCGACGCTGCGCATCGGAGCGGGCCTCGTCACCCTCGACGTCGAGCTGGGCGGCGACCTCCTCGGCCATGTCGAGCACGGAGCGGGGGCCGCTGACGATGAGGGCGTTGATGCGGGGTTCGGCGGCGACGCGGATGCGGGGCTGCTCGACCGCGCCGCGGGCGATGGCCTGCTGACGGGCCCACTGGGGCAGGCGGTCCAGGCCCGACTCGGTCTTGAGGACCTGCTCCATCACGGGCGCGAGCGATTCGGCCCGTGCGTGCTTGAGGGGCACGGTGCGGACGCCCAGCCCCTCGATGTCGACGGCGACGTCGAGCGACTCGATGAGCTTGGCCGCCCGCTCGAGTTGCGTCGACGTGCCGACGACGGTGATGGTGTTGCTGGCGGGCTCGGGCGTCACGACGGCTTCGGGCTCTCCGGGCGAGGACTGGGCCTTGAGGGTCTGGCGGAGGGTTTGCGCCGCGGTCTCCGCGGCGCCCTTGCCCAAGCGGAAGACGCGCACCTCGGTGGCGGTGGCCACGCTGTCGGCGTCGAGGGCCTTGATGAGACCGTCGGCGACGGCCATCGCTTCGGCGGGGGCGGAGACGATGAGCGTGTTCGAGGCGGCGTCGGCCGTCACCTCGACGAGCCGGTCGTCGTCGGGACCGGCCTTGCCCGCGGCGAGCCGCGACTCGCGCACGCGCGAAGCGAGCAGTCGCTGCACGATCGGGCTGAGCCGATCGGCCCGGGCCTTGGCGAGCGGATAGAGCTTGAGGTCGGTGGGCGAGGTCTCGGGGAGGGAATCGACCTTCTTGATGAGTTCCTCGATGGCGGGGAAGGCGTCGGCGTGCCCGCTGACGACGAGCATGCGAGTGGGCGCGTCGACCGAGACGCTGATGGGCGCGGTCGACACCTTGCCGATGCTCGCCAGCGTGCCCGACGAGGCCAGGTCGCGGATGGTGCGGGCGAGGTTGTTGATCTCGGCCCGCTCGATGCGGTACGTGCGGAAGACCACGTCGGCCGCCACCTTGGCCTGGTCGAGGCTGCGCACGATCTGCTCGAAGCCCGCCAGCCGCTGCACGGGCGCGTCGACGATGAGCGAGTTGGTGGCGCGGTCGGCCCGCACGACCACCTCGCGGGGGAGCTTGAGGTCAGGACGCGGCGCGCGTGTCCTGGGATCGAGCGGCATCGGCGGCTCTGGGAACATCTGATCGATGGTCTGGGCGAGGTCCTCGGCCCGTGCCACCTTGAGCGGGAAGATGCGGATCTCGCGGCCGTCCGCGCCCGCCGCCTCCGTCTCGTTGAGCTTCGCCACCACCGACTCGATCTCGGTCAGGGCCGCCTCGCTGGCGGAGATGATGAGCGTGTTGGTGCCCGGGTCGGCCTCGATGCTCACCGGGTCGCGGCTTCGCTGGTCGGGCGAGCGCTTGTCGAACTCCTTCTGCAGGATCGCCGCGAGATTCGCCGCGTCGGTCGACCGGAGCTTGAGGATGCGCACCGGCGGCCGATCGGCGGCCTGACGGCCGTCGAGGCTCCGGATCAGCGAATCGATGATGGGCATCTGGTCGGGGCGTGCCGCGACCATCAGGCTGTTGGTGGCCTCGATCACCTCGAAGGCCGGCTCGACGCCGCCCTTGGCGGTGAGCGTGCGGCTGGAGGAGGCCATGTCGGTCAGGAACGTCACGATGTCCTGGGCCTTGGCCATCTTGATCTCGAAGAGCCGCACCTCGCGGGCCGGGCCCGACTGCTTCTGGAGCTCCTCGAGGATCCGCGAGAAGCGATCGATCTCGGCGCGGGCGGCCACCACCAACAGCGAGTTGGTCTGCTCGTCGACGGTCACCGTCAGCGACTCGACGGGGCCGGCCTTCTCCACCTGCTGCTGGTAGAGGGGCATGGCGCGATCCTTGAGCGCGGCGGCCTTGCCGTCGGTCACGGGCACCACGCGGAGCTCGCGGGGCGTGCCGTCGCGACCGTCGAGCTTCTCGACCAGCTGCGCGATGGCGCCCAGCTGCTGCGCCCGGGCCCGCACCACCAGCAGGCCAAGCTCGTCCACGGCGTCGACCTGCACCGGCACGTCGGGCATCTCGGGCGTGCCCGAGGCGGGCATCATGACGCCGAGCAGTCGCGTGAGCCGCGCCGCCAGCACCGTCGGGCGGCTGACGGCCAAGGTGAAGGTTCGCGTCTCGACCGCGCCGGCGCTCGCCGCACGCACGCCGGCGAGCACGGTCTCGAAGTCCTTGAGCGTGAGCCGGGGGGCGATGAGCGTGATGGTGCGTGCCGCGGCGTCGACCGTCGCGGCGACGGGCGCCTTCTCGGCCTTGCCCGCCTTGGCGTAGAGCTCCTGCGCCTGGGCCAGCACCAGGGCCGGGTCGGCGTCGACCACCTGGACGATGCGGATCTCCTGCTCGCTGGCGTTCTGCACGTCGAGGGCGGCGATTGTGCGTTCGAGGTTCTCGACCTCGCCGTCGGGACCGGCGATGATGACGCTCTTGCCGTCGGGACCGGCCACGACCTTCACCACCTGATTCATCTTCGGGGGCAACAGCTTGGAGGCGATGGCCTCGACGCTCGCCGCGGTGGCGTACTTGAGGGGCACGAACGCCGCGCGACGCTCGAGCTTCGAGCCGCCGGTCGACTTCCCGCCGCCTTGCGAGGTGGTGACGCCGGGATCGAGCTGCGCGAGCAGCGCGGTGGCCCTGGCGATTTGGGGCATCGCGCCGACGACCGTGACCTTGCCCACCTCGGTCAGCGGGATGATCGTGGGCATCTGCTTGGGGTCTTCGCCCGCGAAGAGGGCCTTGAGCTGCTGGGTCGCGGCCTCGGGCGTGACGCCCGCCACGACGAAGGTCTGCATCTGCCGGTCGATGCCGCCGGAATCGGGCGTGTCGAGGAGCGAGATCAGCTCCTCGACGGTCTTGATGCGCGACGACGTGCCCACGGCGATGATGGAGTTGGTGCGAGGGTCGGCGGCGAGTTGAATGCCGGCGACCTGCTGCTCCTGGAGCGTGCGCTTCTTGCCGTCGGCGTCGACGATGACGGTGGTGACGCGTTCGCCCACCAGCCCGCGGAGGGCGGCGAGCACCGCGTCGGCCTGCGCGTTGCGGAGGGAGAAGATGCGGAAGTCAGAGTCGACGGGCCGCACGGCGTCGATGGCCTGCACGATGTCGCGGATGCGTCGCACCTGGGCCGCCGACTCGACCACGACCACCATGTTCTGCGCCGGCACCGCGAGCACGCCGCCATAGGACCCGAGCATCGGCTTGATCTGCTCGGCCACCAGCTCGGCGCGGGCGTTGTCGAGCGGCAGGCTCACCGTGACGATCTGGTCGGGCGTCATCGCGTCGACGCCCTTGGCGTCGGTGACGGGCAGCGGCTTCTTCATCGCGTCCTGGATCGTCGCGAGATACAGGTATTGGTCCTGCCGCCGCAGGTGCACGCCGAACCTCGCGAGGTTGAGGTTCAGGATCGACATCGCGTCGGCCATCGTGTAGCCGCCGGGGCTGATGAAGCTGATCGTGCCCTGGGGCACGGCCGCCTCGAAGATGATCGGCACGCCGCTCTCGCGCGTGAAGGCGTCGAGGACCTGGTCGATGGGCGCTTCCTTGAAGTTGAAGCGGATCAGGCCCGGCGCGGCCGGAGGTTCGGCGGCGGGCGGCGCCGGCGGCGTCGCGGGCTGCGAGGGCGCGGCCGCGGGCTGGAAGGCCGCGACGGGCTGGACGGCCCACACGCCGACCGCGAGGCCCGCGCAGGCGGACATCGAGGCGATGAGTTCGGTGCGATGCGTGCGATGACGATTCATGGCCAAGGCCTCCAAGCCGCTCCAAACCTCGATCGGTCGCGGCCGCCGGCCCGCGACGTGAACAACTCGCTTCCCCCACCCACCACCCACTGCCCACCACCCACCACCCGCCCCGCGTCCCGCCCCACGCACCTTCTACCTAGCCGACCGGCTTGCGTGACGAGAGCGTCTGACCGTTGAAGACCTCGAACCGCTTGCCGGCGATCTCGAAGAGGGCCCGTTCGCCCGCGGCATCGATCAGCACGGCGTCGAGCACGGTGCCGCCACGCTGCACCGTGCGACGCTCGCCGCTGCGCACGTTGACGAAAAAGGCCTCGGGACCGGTTCGGCCCGAGAAGATGCCCGTCAATCGCCAGTCCTCGTACGGCGCGAAGGCCTGAGACGGAGGCGGGGCGACGCCGGGGCCGGCGGGCGACGCGACCGTCACGACCGGCGCGGCGGCATCCCGCTTGGCGAGGGCCTTGGCGAAAGCCTTGCGGGCGGCGATCTCCTGCACCATCACGAGCGAGCGCTCGGGCGGCTGGACGAGCGTCAGCTCGACGGGCTTGCCTTGGCGGAGTCGCGGCGCGAGCAGGGTCGCGGCCTCGATGCGGATCTCGCAGCGGTCGGGGCCCTTGCCCGCCGCGGCGGGAGTGATGGTGAACCCCTCGACGCGGTGGATCCAGGGCTGGGCCTCCATGGAGGCCAAGGCGGCGAGCGCCTGCTCGACGGTGCCGGTGCCGCGGACGGTGCCTCGGAGCACGGCAAAGTCGCTGGAGCTTCGCAGCGACGACCTGAGCGAGGAGGGAACGGACTTGGCGGCCAGGAGCGGGCTCTTGACTTCCTGAGGCTCGCCGTGATCGACGATGACGCCGGCGAGACCGGCGGTCTCGGCGAGGCGAGAGAGACCGTCGCGGTAGCGAGCGCTGACCTCGTCGAGACGCGTGCCCAGCGTGGTCGAGGTGATGGCCTTGGCGCGGTCGGCGACCTCGAACTGCCCCTTGAGTTGACGTTCCAGCGTCGCGATGTTCGAACGCGTCGACTCCATGGAGGCGAGGATCGCGTCTCGCTTGGAGGCGTAGGCGGAGCGATAGGCGTACCACGATCCGGCGACGATCGCGATCGCCGCCGCGAGACGCACGAGCGTCGGTCGCGAGATGGAGAGCTTGGGCGACTTCATGAGCCGCCCTCCTTGGCCGCGGGCTCGGAAGGCGCCTTGGCCTTGCCTTTGGCGCCGCCCTTCGCGCTGTCGGCTCCCTTGGCGGCATCCTTGGTCGCGGGGGGTTTCGCGCCGTCGGCGGGCGTGAGTCGCGACGTGGTGATGGCGAAGTCGAAGCGATCCGGGGCGTCGGGCCCTTGGCTCTCGACGCCGTAGCCGTCGATCTCGAGGAGGCGTTCTCGCAGGTCGGAGGCGGTCTGGCGGGCGTCGACCTTTCCGGAGACGTCGAAGGAGACCTGCCCGGGCTGCGTCCAACGGCCGTTGAGGTAGCCGCCCGAGGCCATCGTGAACGTCGTGGTGGAGGCCAGCCGCCCCGACATGCCGTCGAGGACGCCCGCGGTGGGATCGGGGAGCGTGCGGGTGATGGCGCGGAGGTGGCCGATCCAGTCGGCCTTGGCGCCGGCCCACTGCTCGGCGTGCGTCACCCGGGCGTGCTCGACCTGAAAGGTCTCGAACTCCTTGCGGAGCGAGGCTTCCTTGACCTGCAGGTCGGCCTGTTGCGATCGCAAGTCGCCCAGCAGCCGGTCGGCGATGATGGTGCCGCCGCCGCCGACCACGATGAGCGAAAGGGCGGCGACGAGGGCGAGTTGCCGCCGCTTGGCGCCGGGGTCGGGCACCTTGCGGGGGTTGGCGAAGTCGAGCGAAGGCCGGCTCAGCAGCGTCTCGCAGAGCAGCCCGACCAAGGGCGCGAGCAACGCCCGTTCGGCCTGCGTCATCGTCGAGGGCACCTCGACGAAGGCCGGCATGCCCACCAGGTCCCACTCGCACGAGAGCGAGGCGGCGGCACGCTCGCCCACGAGCTTGCCCACCTCGGGCTCGGCGACGACGGCGACCAGTTCCGGCTCGCCTCCGGCTCTCGTCGAGCGAAAGCTCATCCACGTGCGCTTGGCCTCGACGGCGAGCCGATCGGCGAAGGTCGCCTGCTCGCCCTCGGCGGGCCGAGCGGCGTCCACCGCTCGCGCGAACGCGAGTTGGCCGTCCTCCACCACGACGAACTCCACCGACCCCGCGCCCACGGCGATGCCGAGCACCGGCCCGTGGCGACGCTGCGACACGTCGGAGAGCAAGGCCGCCGCGCCGAAGCACCGCAACCCGATGCGGCGGAGCGTCAACCCCGCGCCTTGCGCCATGCGACGCGACCACTCCACCCGATCGGCCGGCATCGCGCCCGCCATCACGTGAATCGACGGGGCTTGGGGCTCGCCAGGGTGCGGCACCGGGGGCAGGTAGTCGATCGCCGCTCCCTCCACCTGCATCGCCAACTGCCGCAGCATCTGCAGTCGCACCACCCCCGCGAGTTCGTGAGGCTGCAGCGTCGACGACGCGGGAAGCGCCAGTTGCTTGAGAACAACGTCACCCCTGGCCACCGCGAGGATGGTCCTGGCCCGCCCGAGTTGTCCGCGTCCGAACTCGCCGCCGACCCACGCCCCCACCGCGTCGGGCCGATCGCCCGCGAGCGACTCGGGGCGGTGCGAGATCAACCACCGCCGAATGGCGATGCGGTCGCCCGTCACCGTCGCGCTCACCGCGGCAAGACGGGGACCGTCGATCTCCAGCACGCTGTACTCGCGTCCTACGGCCATGGTGCTCCTGGATGCCCTCGCCGCCCATGCATGGGCGGCCGCTTCTGACGATGTTCAGCCTCCTCGCGACCTCCAATGACCCCCGCCAGCCCCCCCGTGGCGCTCGCCGCGGACCGGCGATCGGGAAGCGACGAGGTCATCTCGGCCGCCAACGTCCAACCCGCCCGCCGGGGCTTGTCTCTCGGCCCTGACGGGAAGCCGCGGACGGGTCCGGGGGACCCTGCTCCGGCTCATGCTTGATTCTAAGGGGTTGGGGCTCCGGGGAGTCGGATCGGGAGCCGATTTCGGACGAAGTTTGGATCGGGGTTTGGGCGGGGTCGATGGCGGGCCCATCGTCCGGTTCGGACGAGCTCGAGTCCCGGCTCGACGCCGCGATGGCGGTCCACGTCGATTCGTGCATCGAGACGACGCGCACGACGTCGCCCGCAGCATCAAGGATGACGTCAAGGGTGACCGACGGTCGCCGATCCTGCACCGCGCCGCCTTCGGGATCGGGCGCGGCCCGCGAACCGCCGGAGGGCTCGAACTCGGCCCGGATGCGGACCCTCCACTGCAGCGACCGGCCCGCGAGGCGATCGACGACAACGCCGAAGCGGGCGGCGTCGAGCACGCCCTCGGCGAGCGGCCACGCGATGGTCGCGCGGGCCTTGGTGTCGAGCGAGGCCCTGGCGGCCACCAGACGCTCCGCGAGCGCCTGGTCGATGCCCGGCAAGGTCATGAGCACGGCTGCGGGCGCACGACCGAGGTCGATGCGTCCCTTGGGATACGAACCGGCATCGGCGGCCAGGAGGTCGAGGGCTCGCCCCAGATTCACGGGGGAAAGACCGGCCGCGAGCAACGCGGCCGTCGCGTCGCCGAAGGTGCGACCCTTCCACGACGCGTCGGCCACCAGCGGCGCGACGATCTCCGCGAGATCGGCGTCGAGGGCTTCGGCGAGCCACGCACGATCCTGCTCATCGAGGCCGGCGCCCAGCACGAGGCGTCGCGGCGACGCGCCTTGGCGGGGCGGGAGCGACGCCGTCGCGGGCCGATCGCAGTCCCACGAGGTGGTCGTGAGCAACTCGGCGGGCCCGACGGGGCCCGCGTCGGCGGCAAGGTCCGGCGAGGAGACCGTTGTCGGAACGTCCTCGGGCAAGGCATAGCCGCCCGCGGGGCGCTGCGCGACGATCGCGTTCGCGTGTTCTTCGCCGAAGCCGAGCGTCACGAGCGTCCGGGCGTCGGCCTCGTTGAGGGGGCAGAGGGCGGCCATGGCCACGGCACGACGTTCGGGCGCGTCGGCTTCGCCGGGAAAGGCCTCGAAGGAGACGACAGCGCGGCGCCCGGACTCCTCGTCCTCGTAGACGGTGGCCGAGGCCGGGGGCTCGAAGTCCGCGCCGGCGAGGATGTCGTCTCGCTGCGACTGCAGCGTCACCATGGCGATGCGAACGCCGCTCTGGGCCAGCACGCGCAGTTCATCGTCTCGACGTCGCCACCGTTCGCTCGCGCCGTCGGCCTCGACGCTCCACAAGACGCCGGCGGCGACCAGCGCGGCGATCACGACGAGCAGGCTGACGGCGAGCAGGATGGAACCATGCCGTCGCCTCACGGCGCACCTCCGGAACGATCCTCGACCTCGGGGGCCGCATCCGGCACGGCCACCGCGATGATGACGTCGGCGGGTCCCTCGACGACCTCGCTCGCATCGGGCGGGGCGTCGGCGGCGACGCGAGGCGACGCGGTCTTGGGCCGCCACCGAAGCGAGACCTCGACCGCGAGCGGCAGGCCTCCGTCGCGGGCGGCGCTGAAGTCCTCGAGCCACGTCCGCCCGTCGAAGACGCGGAAGGAGGCCGAGGAGACTCCTTCGAGGATCGCCGCGGCGGGCTCGTCATCCCACGCGGCCAGGAGCGTGCCACGTTCGTCGTCGAAGAAGAGGGAGAACCGCCTCGCGTACGGCCCTCGCCGGTCGGCGCCTTGCGACAGCCGCAGGACGCGACAGGGAATCGACATCGACTGCGACGACACGGCGAAGTCGCCCGCGTTCGAGCCCGCCTCGCTCGAGAGCACGGCCTGTCGCAGCACGCTCTCGAGTGTGGCCACCTCGAGGGCGCGACGCGAGTCGGCCGCCAGTCGCTCCCTGGCGGCCACCGCGCCACGGAAGAGGGAGAACCCGCCCGCGGCGATGGCCGCGATGAGCATGAGGGCGACGAGCACCTCGAGCAGCGTGAAGGCGGACCTCAGGCCCGAAGGCTTCATGGCGCCGCCTCCGGGCTCGTCACCCGCTCGCGATCCCGCACCGCCCCGAGATCGACGAGTTGGCGAATCGCGGCCAACGCGGGACGATCGGGGCCGCCCGATCCTCGGGCGTCGAAGACACGGACGGTGACGAGGGTGAGCGTCCCGAACTCCGAGGGTTCGGTGTCGACGGCGATGTTCCAGTCCGCGGCGACGCTGACCCCGTCTCGCAGCCGCGAGGCGGGCCCCTGCACCGTCTCGGGGGTCATGGCGCCCGAGTCGATGAGCGCCATCGCGGCGGCGGCGATCTGCGACGCGACCACCTCCTGCGTGCGTCGCCCCACCGACTCGGCCGCCCGATCGAGACACGCCAGCACGGTGACCCCCGCGGCCACGAGCAGCGCGAGGGCGAGCAGACACTCGAGCAGCATCGCGCCCGCGCGGCGGGTCGACCTGAGGGGTTTCGCGCGGTCGGTCCCGGGTCGCGGCATCATGGCGAGGCATCCGTGGTCGGCGGCGCGGGCGTGTCGTCAGCCACCGGCGCGTCGTCGGCGATCGATGAACGAACTCGCCACGCCGGCACGCCGGTCCATGGGTCGATGTCCACCTCCCAGGCGTCTCCATCGGCGTTGAGCACCAGCAGCATCCCGAGCACGTCGACCTGGCCGCCGGGCCAATAGACCACCACGCGAGCCGACCCGTCGCCATCCGTCTCGGACGGGACGGCCGCATTCGACTCCCCGCCTTCGCTGCCGGACGCCGGGCGAGGCGCGGGGCGGTCGACCTTCAGCGTCCAGCCTCGCGGCAGGTCGAGCGTCGCTCGCCGCCCCGCGCCGCCGGACGAAGCGGTCGACGCGGCATCACCGGCGGCCGCGGGCGTGCCCGCGAGCGTCTGGCCGCCCAACGACCATGCGACCGAGGTCGTCGCCGCGACCGAAGCAGGCGCTTCGCGTGCCGAGGTGTCGGCGGACCCGGCGGCGAGCGATGAAGGGCCGGAGCGAGGCGCGATCCACACCGCACGTGGCGTTCTCGAGACCATGGCCTCGAGTTGCTCATCGCGAATGGCGAGCGTGATCGCCTCGAGCGTCCGTTCATCGGCGGCGTCGGAGAACCAACTCGTCGCCACCGGCAGCGTGATGGCGGCCATCGCCAGCACGAGCAGGAGTACCACCGCGACCTCGAGCAGCGAGAAGCCCCTCGCCGCGGTCGCGCGGCGTGGAACGGCGTGCGGAATCGCGGCGTGCGCTGGCTTCATGGAGGAGCGGCCACGCGGATGAACGACGGACATCAGCCGCGACGTCGCGGCGAGGCTCAGTTGGCGCCGGTGGTCGAGCCGCCGCCCGAACCCGTGGAACCGGAACCCGACCCGGAGCCGCCGCTGCCGGAGCCCTCGTCGGACTTCCACGAGTTGATGTCGTCGGCGGTGCCTTCCTGCTTGTCGCGGCCCGGGGACCAGAGGTCGTACTTGTCCTCGTCGCCGTTCTCGCTGGCCTGGCGGTAGCCCCAGGGGTTGCCGAAGCGATCGTTGGGCATGGGCTGCTCGAGGAGCTTGCGCCACTTCTTGGCCTCCTCCTCGTCCTGCATCTTCTCCTTGTTCCACAGGATCTCGAGGCCCTCGTCGTCGGTCGGGTAGCGGCCGTGATCGAAGCGGAACTGCTTGAGCGCCTGCTCGAGCGTGTTCATGTCGATCTTGCACAGCTTGTTCTCGGCGTCCTCCTTGGTGCCCATGAGGTTGTACGCGACCAGCCCGCCGAGCGCGAGCACGATCAGGATGACGATCATGACCTCGATCAGCGTGAAGCCGGAGCGGCGGCGGAGGGTTCGACGAGTTGGGGCGGCGATGGACGTGGGCATGGAGCTTCTCCGTTGAACAACGCCGACGGGCACTCCCGCCGCGTCGGACGGATGATGATAGTGACCGACCCGTCGCGGGCGGGAGGAAATCGCCGGGGGAATCAGACGGCTTGGCTGAGTTTGGTCAGGGGCAGCAGCAGACCCGCGGCGACCAGCCCCACCAACCCGGCGATGAGCACGAGCAGGAGCGGTTCGATGAGGCGAATGGCGACGTTCAGGAGGCGATCGAGCCTCGCCTCGATGGTGTCGGCGATGGTGAGGAGCACCTCGCTGAGGTTGTTGGCCGATTCGCCCACGCGGATCATTTCGACGATGTCGTCGTCGAAGAGGCCGGAGGCCTCGAGGGGAGGGGCCAGGGCCGCGCCCGACTGGACCGCCTCGGCGGCGGCGTCGATGGCCCGCTGCATGACCGGATTGCCCACGGCGTCGCGCGAGATGCGGAGAGCCGCGAGCATCGGAACGCCGTTGGCGAGCATCGAGCCCAGCAGGCGGCAGAGCCTCGCGGTGGCGACGCCCCGTTGGATGGGCCCCAGCACGGGGAGCCGCAGGCGGGCCTGATCGATGCGGGCCTTGACGTCGGGACGGCGCATCGCCGCGGCAACCCCCGCGCCGGCGGCGCCGAGCAGGGCGGCGGAGACGAGGCCATACTTGGTGATGGCGTCGCTCACGATGAAGACGATCGTCGTCACGAGGGGGAGCCCCCCCTCGATCCTCGCGAACATGGGCCTGAACTGGGGAACGAAGACCCCGAAGATGACCGCGGCGATGCCCAGGCCGAAGACGACCAGCACGGCCGGGTAGATCATGTTGCCCAGGATCTTCCCGGTGAGTTCGGCCTGCTTGATGACCAGGCCGCCGAGTTGGGCGAGCACAGACTCGAGAAAGCCGCCGCGTTCGCCGGCCCGGACCATCGCGATGTGCAGGGTCGGGAACGAGTCGCTGCGCCGCTCCATGGCCGCGGCGAGATCGGAGCCTTTTTCGACCTCCTGCGCCAGCGACGCGAAGACGCGGCTGACGCGAGGGCGACTCCGCCGGCCGCCCAGCAGTCGCAGGCCCCGCAGCAGGGGAACGCCCGCGCGGAGCAGGTCGGCGAGTTGGCCGTACGACTCGCCGAGTTGACGCGCCGGGAGGCGTCCGGAGGATTGGTCGGAGCCGCCCGCGGCGGGGGCGACGGCCACGGGGGTGAGTTGCCGCGAGTCGAGCTCGGCGAGCACCGCCTGCTCGGAGTCCCCGACGAGGATGCCCTCGATGCGTTCGCCGGAGGCGGAGATGGCGGTGTAGCGAAAGGTGGCCACGGGAGGGGGCGGGGTTGGGAGCGAAGGAGTCTATCCGCCGAGACGTCGCGGGCGTCTCGCGGGCTGGCGGCGGTCCGCCAAATGAAAAACGCCCCCCTCCTTGCGGAGGAAGGGCGTGGGTGGTGTCAGGATCGAAGGGGCTGGATCAGCCCAGGAGCTGAAGGGCGGAGTTGGGGGCCTGGTTGGCCAGCGAGAGGATGTTGGTGGAGGCGGACACCAGGATCTGCGAGCGGGTGAGGGCCGCGGTCTCGCTCGCGAAGTCGGAGTCGCGAATCACGCTCTGGGCGGCCGAGGTGTTCTCGACGCTGACGTTGAGGCTTCGGACGGTGGCGCCGATGGTGTTCTTCTGGAAGGCACCGAGGCGACCGCGGAGGGCGGAGACCTGGGTGATGGCCTCGGCGACGATCCGCTGGGCGCCGCTGAGGTCGCCGGTGGCGACGTTGTTGATCTTGCCGCTGGCGATTCGGTCAAGGAACCCGACCGAACTGTCGCCGAGCTTTCGGACGGCGACGTCGCGGATGCCCAGGGAGACCTTGCCGGCGATGTCGACCTTGCCGGCGAGCTGGAAGTCGGCGCCGCCGCCGGTGATCATCATGGCGGGGCTGCTGGCGGCGCCCACGTTGCCGAGTTGCTGCGATTGGGCGTTGCTCAGGGTGAGCTCGATGTCGAGGAAGTCGGTGTTGATGCGGATGGTCTTGCCGCGGGAAGTGGTGGGGATGCCGTTGATGGTGCCGCGGAGGTCCTGGCCGTAGTCGACGATGCCGTTGTTGGCATCGATGAAGGAGCTGAGCTTGGAGCCGGCCCCGAGGAAGTCGCCGCTGCCGCGGGCGTAGATGCCGCGGACCGGGGTGCCGGCGTCGCCGTTGGCGGTGGCGTTGATGCCGGCGGCGTCGAGGACCTTGACGTTGACGAACTCGGAGGAGCCGAAGTCCTTGCTGTTGAGGCCGATGCGGGTGGCGCCCGAGGAGAGGCTGGCCTGCACGCCGGTGACGTCGGTGAAGGTGTTGATGGTGGAGACCATCTTCTCGAGCGTGGTGCCGGAGGCGAAGGTCAGTTCGCGGGAGCCGCGGCTGCCGGCGATCTCGATGACGAACGAGGAGCCGGTGTTCATGTTGATGCTGGTGCCGCCCAGCGAGAGGAAGAGACCGCCCTGCTGGGCCGAGGCCGTGACCTGGACGTCGACGGCGAGGGCGTTGCCGGTGAACTTGGCGGCGTTGACGCGGAAGTCGGCGACGCCCGACTGGACGCCGGAGGTCTTGAAGTCGAAGTTGCCGTTGAGGAGCTTGATGCCCTGGAAGTTGGTGGAGGCCGAGACCCGGTCGATGGTCTGGAGGATGGAGTCGACCTGCAGCTGGTTCGCGCTCTTCTCCTCGTTGGAGAGGCCGGCGCGGCTGGCGGTGTTGGTGATCAGGCCCTGCAGCTCGCTGAGCATGCTGCTGATCTCCTGCAGGCCGCCCTCGGCGATGTTGACGACCTGGTCGGCACGGTCGGCGTTCGAGATCGCGGCGTTGGTCGCCTTGGCCTCGGAGCGGAGGTTCTCGCTGGCGATGAGGCCGGCGGGATCGTCCTTGCCGCGGTTGATCTTGAGACCCGTGCTGAGGCGCTCGAGCGACGTCGAGAGCGTGTCGTTGTTCTGCGAGAGCACCCGTTGGGCGATCATCGACTGAACATTGCTGTTAATCCGACCCATGGAAATCCTCCGTGCATTGAGAGACTGCGATGCCCAAGCCGCCTCAGGGATCCGGGACGACGCCCGACTCCTTCGGCCGCTTACAACCACCCGAACCGACGCGGCCCGGGGCATGTGACGGACTGGGATTCCGTTCCGTCCGTCACTCCCCTCGCGTCGTAGAACGCAAGGGGCTTACAACCGGAACAATCGGAACTCCCGGGGCGTCACTTCACCGCAAGCACGTCGGGACGAGCGAAATCGCCGTCTTCATTCACTTTTTTCGCGTGTCCCCCCCCTGCGCATGCCGTCCAGCCCGCACGCGCGGCATGCGCGGCGGAAAAGAACGCGCCCGCGGCACAGGCCGCGGGCGCTTCGGAGGCGTTATCGGATGGAAGACCCCTCGCGAGAGGGGATCAGGATCAGCCCAGCAGCTGGAGCACCTGCTGGCTCTGCTGGTTGGCGAGCTGCAAGGTCGAGGTGCCGGCGCTGGTGAGGATCTGCGCACGGGTCAGGCGGCTGGTCTCGTAGGCGAAGTCGGCGTCGCGGATGGCCGAGTCGCTGGCCGTGAGGTTCTCGTACTGGCTGCTGAGCGACCGCTGCGTGGTCTCGAGCACGTTGAGCTCGAAGGCGCCCAGTCGTCCGCGCAGTTCGGTGACCTGATCGATGGCGGCGGTGAGGATGTTGGTGGCGGCGGTGAAGTCGCCCGTCCGCACGTTGGAGGCGATGCTGTAGGACTGGCCCGACTTGAGGGCGTTGAGATACTGCACCGAGCCGTTCACCAGGGTCGCGCCCAGTCGCGAGGCGGCGACGGAGGGGATGCCCATGCCCACCTGCTGGGCCGCGATCACGTCGGGGCCGAGCTGGAAGAGCGAACCGCCGCCGGTGACGTGGAAGACGCTCGCCGCGGCGCCGGGCCTAGTGGCGGCCGCCTCGGTGAGGGTGATGTCGAGGCTCAGCGAGGGGGAGTTGACCTTGAGCTTGAGGCCGTTGCCGCTGGCGAGGTTGCCGTTGATGATGGCCTGGACGTCGCGACCGTTGTCGCGTTCGGCGGTGGCCATGGCGCCCGAGCTGATGAGGCTGGACCAGGGGAAGGGCGTGCCGACGGGCGGGGCGGCGTCGTTGACGGCGCCGTACAGGCGGAAGGAGTCCCCCACCGCGCCGGGGCCGCCGAGGCGCTTGACGGAGACGAAGGCGTTGGCCCCGAAGTCCTCGGACTTGAAGACCATGCCCGAGGCGGGCGAGTTGTTGATGAGTTCGGCCTTGACGCCGGTCAGGGGGGCGACGCTGTTGACGGCCGAGACCAGCTTGGCGAGGGGCTGACCGCTGGCGATGGTCAGCACCTGCACGCCGGCGGGGCCGGCGATCTCGATGGTCATGGCCGAGAGGGTGACGCCCGCGGCGGAGTTGACGCCGTTGTAGTAGAGGGCGCCGACCTGGGCCGAGGCGGTGACGTCGACCTCGACCTGCAGGGAGGTCGATCCCACGAAGGTGGCGTTGCCGACGTTGGCGATGCTCACCGCGCTGGTGCGGACGCCCGAGAGGGTGTAGTCCAGCGAGCCGTTGAGCAGCTTGAGCGAGCCGAACGAGGCCGTGTTGCTGATACGCGTGATGGACTCGATGGCCGAGTCGATCTGCAACTGGTTGGCGTCGCGTTCGGCCTTGGAGTTGCCGCCGGTGTTGGCGGACTCGACCATCAGGCCGCGGATGGAGTTCAGGAGGTCGTTCACCTCGCTGAGGGCCGCTTCCGTGGTCGAGAGCATGGCCGAGGCGCGCTCGGCGTTCTTGACGCCGTTCTCGATGCCCCGGATGTTGGAGCGGATGCGCTCCGAGATGATGAGGCCCGCGGGGTCGTCCTTGCCTCGGTTGATCTTGAGACCGCTGGACAGCCGCTCGAGGCGGACGCCCATTTCACGCTGGGAGCGGTTCAGCTTCTCTTGCGCCACCAGACTGGGAATGTTCGAATTGATACGTGCCATGACAATCCTCCATGATTGAGGCGTACCTGCCTGATCCTGCCGTCGCGGCGAACCCGCGGCTCAGCCGCGTCGGTCCCCGCACCAAGGGGCCCGGGCATCCGCCCGGCCCCGTCACCATCCTGCTCCGTCGCCGCGTCACACCGCCTTGCGAAGGTCGTCGGGGGGCCTGGCGGTCGGGGCCACCCCCCGCTGGGGACCGCCCCGTCCCGACAGGAGCCGGGCGACGTTGCCCGTTCCGGTCGGCTGGGCCTTGGACACCCGGAGCCGCTCGGGCCCCGGAGAGATCCCGGCGACGGGCCGGGTTCCTGGCTTGATCTCGTGAAGCGGGCTGATGTCGACGTCGCGGCTCACCTGCGCCGCCGCCTCGTTCTCCCGCCTGATGGATTCGTACACTTCCTTGCGGTGAACGGCGATCCTCGAGGGGGCCGCGATGCCCAGGCGAACCTTGTCGCCTCGGATGTCCACCACGGTGATCTCGATGTCGTCACCGATCATGATCGTCTCGTCTCGCTGCCGGGACAGCACCAGCATGTAAGGCTCCTTGCTCCGCGGCACGCCCGCGGTCGTCCCTGGTCCGGCCTGTGACATCCCGTGCGCTCCGCGGGGACCCGTCCGGGGCGGCGTCCTGGTCGGACGGCCCGTCGGCCCCGCGACGACGCGGGATGACGTTGATAGCTGCATGCCCGCCCGCGTCTTTCCCGCGGGAGGGATTGATGGAAGGCGCCCGCTCCGATCAGGCCGACTGGGCCTTGCGCGAGGGGGCGGCGCCGACCTTGACCAAGGGGTGCCTGGTGGTCCAGCGACGGTCGGCGAGCACGATCTGCTCGCCGCTGCGGGTCAGCGTGTTGATGACCAGCGGCCCCTGGAGGTTGCCGGTCAGCATGTCGTCGACCTTGTTCACGATGCAGAACACCTGCGCGTCCTGCAGCTGCGCGAGCCCCAGCTCCTCCATCTGCTCGGCGCGGATGGGAACCGAGAACTCGGGCACGAACATGCTCGGGTCGGTCACGACGAACGCCAGGTCGGGTTCGTCGATCGATTGGAGCCAGAAGAAACAGGCGTCCTCGCCCGGTTCGAGCAGGCAGTACGTGGTCTGCTTCGAGAACCCCAGCAGTCCCTTGGGGATGGTGATGACGCGATCCTCCGCGATCTCCACCAGTCCGAACCTTGTCGTTCGCACTTGCATGCGTGCGCTCCAGCTTCGCCGACCGTCGATGCACTGAGGAACGCGGCGGCGGTCGACCCGCCGGTCCCCGGCGAACGCACACGCGTCCGCCGCACGCTCTCGATCCTGGCGCCATCGCCCGGACCGAGCATCATCCGAGGAAGTCCAGCAAACTCCGCTGCGAGGCCATGGCGGTCGTCCGCAGGCCGGCCTCGAGCTGCGTCTGCAGCAGCGTGAATCTCGATGCGGCCTCGGTGAAGTCGATGTCCCGCAGTTGGCTGCGGACCGTCTCGTCCATCACGGCCCTGTCGGCCTCGCGCTGAGAGGCCGACTCGATCAACTGTCCATAGCCGCCCACCACGCCCCTGGTCTCCGCCAGTCGCGTGATCGCGGCCTCGATGTCAGTGCTCGCAAACTGGATGCCGGAAACGTCGTTGGTCGTCAGGGCGTGGCGCAGGTCCAGCAGGTGCGTGAACAGGCATTCCACGCGCACCTTCGCGCGATCCTCGCCGGTCAGCGTCGAGGTGGCCGTGTCGTACGAGCCGGTCGTGAGGCCCAGGTCGTGGGCCGCTCGCGAGTTGTTGCGCACGCTCACCTGGATGGGGCCCGTGAAGGAGCCGCCCTGCACGAACGTCAACCCGTTGCCGTGGGGCGCGAGGCCCGCCACCAGCGCGTCGGCCGGCAGGCCCGCCGCCGCCAGCCGCGGCTGGATCTGCGCGTTCACCCGGTCGAGCAGCGTCTGCACCGAGACGACGTCCTGCGGCCGCAGGTCGATGGGGACCACCGTGCCCGCCGCGTCTCCAAGACGGATCTCGAAGTCGACGTTGCGTTCGGGATCGACCAGCCCGGTGATGGGGTCGGCCGCGCCGTCGACGATCTGGACGCCCTTGCCGAAGTTGAAGGAGGCGAGCCTGGTCGCGGGCGACATCGTGCGGATGCCCAGCAGCGTCGCGGTGTTGCCGCCCGCGGCCTCGCCGATGGAGAGCGACTGGTTGCTGCGGCCGGCGAGCTCGTTGCGGATCTCGACGGCGCTGCCGTCGGCGCTGATCTCGACACGCACGCCCAGATCGGTTCCCTCGATGAGGTTGCGCACGTCCTGCAGCGTCGTCGCGTTCGAGAGGTCGATCTCGACCGCCTGCCCGGCGTTGGAGATGACGATCCGCCCCAGCGGCCCGGCCAGGCCGGCCATCGCCGACAAGGGGGTTCGCATCGTGAGGCGAGGCCCCGTGTCGAGCCCCTGGTTCTGCGCCTGCGTGACGGGCGAGGCCGGAAGGCGGGCAAGCCCCAGGTCTCGCGCCGTGACGCCGCTGCCGGGATCGGTAAAGGCGATGGTGGTGGCCGCCCCCTGGACGTCGAAGGAGAACCGGCCGCCCGAGAAGGTGACGCCGCCCGGACCCAGCACGGTGGTGCCGGTCTGCTGCTCATGGGCCCGGATCGCCCGCTCGATCCTCGTGCGGGCCTCGCCGGCGGTGCCGATTCCCGAGAGATCGACATCGACCGCGGCGGCGCTGTCGATGCTCATCCGGATCACGCCCGTCGCCACGCCCAGCCCGCGTGCGCCGCGAAGGTCGATCAGGCGCGTGTCGTCGGTGAGCACGGGGTCGAGGTCGACCTGTCCGCCCGACCTCGCCGAGACGCCCGCGATCGGGTTGCGTTCTCCCAAGGTCAGGGGGACGGCGGTGGCCGAGCCAAGGTCCGTGAGGAGCCCGTCGCCGCGACCTCGGTAGCGGTAGCCGCCGCGGAGCGGCTCGACGGGCGCCCGCGTGGCCGACTGGGACGCGCCGAGGATGAAGCCGGCGACGCCCTCCTGGTTGGCGATGTTGAACAGGCCCAGCAGCATGCTGTCGACGACGCGGGACTGCCCCTCACGCTCGGCGGCGGTGACGGTGGCGCCGACCTGGCCCGAGGCGATGCTCTTGGCCTGCTGCGCGATGTTCACCGCCTCCTCGAGCGTCGTGTCGGCGACGGAGAGCGCGCTGTCGGCGTGCTGAAGGTTGCGGGTGATCTGCCCCGATCGCAGCAGGCGGTCGTCGAGCACGCCGATGGTGGCGGCCTTGACGACGTCGTCGCTGGAGCGGAGGACGGATCGTCCGGTGGCGATCTGCTGCTGCAACGCGAAGAGGGCCAGGTTGGTCCTCCCCAGCGTGGCGAGCGAGACGCGGGCGTTCATCTGGTTGGTGACTCGGTCGATCACGCCCGAGATCACGCAAGCCGCGTGCCGCGCCCGCTCCCCGCGGGCGGGGATGCGTTCAGATCATGCTCAGCAGCGTCTGGGTCATCTGGTCGACGGTCGAGATGACTCGCGCGGCGGCCTGGTACTGGCGCTGGAAGTCGAGCAGCCCGATCGACTCCTCGTCGATGTTCACGCCGCTGATGGCGTCGCGCTGGCTCTGGAGCGAGTCGCGAACCATGGCGCGGGCCGTGGCGTTGATCATCGACTCGGCCGCGCCGCCGCCCACCATCTGCGACGTGTCGCGCCAGTGGTCGGCGAAGGTGAGCCCGCCCAGGCCCGTCGCCGCCCGCTCCTGCAGGCGGGCGAGTTCGAGAGCCGTGCCGTTCTCGACGAACGCGCCGTCGACGATGCGGCCCGTCAGCAACAGGCTCGAATCCGCCATCAGGTCGGGGTTGACCGCCACGTCCGAGGCGCTGCCGCCCGTGAAGAAGGCGTTCATGCCCAGCACCGCCAACGCCCCGGAGGTGTCGTCGGAGAAGGAGAAGTCGAACCCCTCCGCGGCGGTGACTCGCAGCTTGCCGTCGGCGCCGAACTCGGCCGACAGGCCGGGAATGGCCGCGAGGGCCGAGCGGATGTCCTCGACGCTGGTGTCGTCGCCGGTGCCCCGGGCGCCCGTGGCGTCGATGCCGTCGAGATCGACCGGCACGCGGACGGTCTGTATGCCGCCGGTGGCGCGGTCGCGGACGTTGACCATGAAGCCGCCGTTGACGGCCTTGAAGGGCTGCAGGTTGGTGACGTCGTTGGTCGGGTCGTTGAGGGCCTTGCCCCGCTGGTCGGCGGCGAAGGCCACCGTGCCCGACGACACCCGCAGGCCCGTCGCGTTGGTGCCCGTGCTGTGAAGGCGGTTGACCTCGAAGACCATCTGCGAGACGAGACGGTCGAGCCGATTGATGGTCGTCTCGAGCGCGCCGGTGCGGTTGACCAGCATCGACCCCAACTCGCCCGCGCGGATGTCGAGCTGCTGCGAGTCGTCGCCGGTGGTCTGCACGACAATGCGCGTCCCGTCGGGCGTGCTGATCTTGCCCACCTCGAGCCGCTTGGAGCGGTCGCCGAGCACCACGGGCGCGGAGCCCACCAGCACGTCGAAGCCGCCCAGACCGCGGTCGATCGTCGACACGTCGACGAGCGTCGAGAGCTCGGCGATGGCCTGCTCGCGCTGGTCGCGGAGGCTGTTGGCCGGCGACCCGCCGCTCTCGGAGGTCGAGATCACCTTGTTGAGCTCGGCGATGTTGGCGATGAGCTGGTTGGCGCGGTCGACCGTCACCGCGACCGACTCGTCGATCTGCTTCCGCTGGTCGGTCAGGTCGCCCCGGAGCTTCACGCAGAACCTCGCCATGCGGTCGGCCTGCTGGATCACCGAACTGCTCGACTTGGTCTCGTTGGCCCTTTCGCTCCACACGCGGAAGAAGCCGGAGAGCTCGTTCGAGAAGTCGTTCTCGCCCAGCTCGCCCAGCGTCGACTCGAGTTGGCGGAAGATGCGTTCCTGCACGGCCGCCGCCGCCGCGTCGGCGCCCGCGGCGGTGAGCCGCGAGTTGATGGCGGCATCCACGTCGCGCCGGACGACGCCGACCCGCACGCCGCGGCCCGCGCCGCCGCCGCCGATCGATCGGTCGCCCGAGATCGACTCGATGATGGCGCGCTGACGCGAGTACCCCGGCGTCGAGGCGTTGGCCATGTTGTTGCTGGTCACCTGGATGCCCAGCTGGCTGGCCGAAAGCGCCGAACGTCCGATGTTGAGGGCTGCCGAAAGACTCATGGGTGTGTTCCCCGCGGGCGGCGTCCTGCCGCCCGATCAGCTTCGCATGTCCAGACTCGTCACGACCTGCTGCGTGGTCTCCACCACCCCGCGACGCCCGTAGGTGCCCGCGTGGCTGAGCTTGCGGCTCACCTGGCGCATCACTCCCTCGACGTGCTGCATCAGCGAAACGGTGCTGATCCGCACCGCCTCGGTGAGCGCCTTGGACTGGGCCACCAGCGCCTTGACCCGCTCGCACGACGCGACCAGGGCGTCCTTGTCGCCGCCCGGCAGGGCCGCCGCCACCTGCGTGACCGTGAGGCTCGCCCGCTTGGCCTGCTCCGCGAGCCCCGGAACGCACGAGCACGCGCCCGCCACGATCTCGCGACGCCTGAGGTCGAGGCGACTGAGCCGCGCGAGCGTCTCCTCCTGCGCCGCCGTGCACCGACCGATCCCCGGGGCGTCCGCGCTGCGGATCGCCTGGGCGTGCTCGGTGAGGATGCGCACCATCGCGCCGTACTCCGCCGCGAGTCCCTCGAGCACCTCGCGGAGCTCGGCGGTCACCCGCTGCACCGTCCACCCGCCCCGGCCCCGGTCACCCTGCCCGCCGGACGACGTCCGGCCGCCCGTCGCCGATTGTCTGGTCGCCTCCATGCGCCACTCCTTGCCTCGCGGACTCCGCCGCGTCGATCACGACCGCACCGAACTCCCCCTCATCGCGGGGAGCAGGTCCTGCACCGCCGGCTCCGCCGCCTGCGCCGGGACCTCCTGTCCCTGACGGAGCAACGATCGTGCCACGCGGTCGACCAAGGGCCATCGGCCTCCCTGCACGAGTCGCTGCGCAAACGATGCGTCCATCATGCCCCGAAACGTGCGCTCCGCCTGATTGGGGGCGAAGGGGCCCGCCGCGCCGTTGGACTGCCTGAACGACTTGAGCGCGGGTTGCACGAGCGCCACGCTGACGAGGTCGCGGGCGCCCTGGGCGGCCCGTTCCTCCGCGCTCATGGACTCGGCGTCGATGCGGCCCAGCACCGACGCGAACTCGCTCGACCGCGCCTGCACTCCCGCGGTCGCGGGACGCAGGGCCGCCAGGGGCGAGTCGCCCGGCATCGAAGGTCGAATGGCGGCGGTGGCGAGCGTCATGGGGCGTCTCCCGACTCAGTCGATCACGAGGCGGCACTGCAGGCTGCCGCTCTTGTGGAGCATCGACAGCAGCGAGATCTGGTCCTGCACCGGCATGTTCAGCTGCTTGAAGGCGTTGATGAGGTCGTTGACCTTCGCCGTCTCGTTGGGAAGGCCGTCCTGCCCCAGGCCCGTCCACGAATCCCGCTTGACGATGGGGTTGAGCGCGGTGCCGGTCTGCGGCGGCGTGACCGTCGTGATGGTGAGGTTGCGGTGCGTGACGCCGGACACCCGCAACTGCACCTCGCCGGTCACGACGATGGCGCCGGTGCGGCTGTTCACGACCACCTGCGGCGGCAGGTCGAGCAGCGAGGCGTTGACCTCGGCGTTGAAGACGTCGGCCAGGAACGCGGCTCGGTTGGAAAGCTCGGCCTTGGGAATCGAGACGCGGATCGTCCGCTCGTCGATGACGCGGGCCACCGAGTTGTTGATCGGGTCGGCCTTGGCGTTGATGGTGACCGCGACCTGGTTGACGGCCGACCATCCCACGTACGGGGAGTAGAGCAGCAGGTCGAACTCGTCGAGCAGTTCGGGACCGAGCACGTCGGACAGCATCACCGCGCCCTCGCGAACGCGGGCGACGGTCAGGGTCGCCGGGTCCTCGATGTCGAGGGCCCCTTCGGCCATCGCCACCACCGGCTGGCCGGGCAGGACGCCCGACAAGGCGGTCGACAGCAGGCGGCCGCCCGCGAGGCTCGAGGCACCCAAGAGCGTCGTGACCTGCACGTCGAGCTTCTCGTCGGCGGGAGCCCCTCGCTCGGGGATGGTGCACGACACCCACACCACCGCCACAGCCTTGCCCTTGGTGAACTCCTTCAGGCTTCCGGGCTCGTTCCCCGACTCCTTGAAGATCTGCGCCAGCGGACGGGCCACCAGCGCCTCCTTGGCGTCGTCGCCCGTGCCCTTGAGGCCGGTGACGTACCCCAGGCCGCCGATGCGCACCTCGCCCTGCCCCCGCACGCGGGCCACGTCGCGGACGGTCAGACCCGCCGACGCGAGGCTCGGCGTCAGCAGGGCGGCCACCAGGGGAATGATCGAGAGGGCGCGCAGCGCGTTCATGCCCCCCACCACGCGAACCGCGTGCCGATGCCCGCGACCGCCCGTCGCGGGGGATGCCCCGACGCGTGCTCAGCGCCGTCGCGACATCGCGCGGTCGATGTCGCGCTTGGCCTCGCGTTCGCCGATGCTGCGACGCTTGTCGGCCTTGTCCTTGCCCTTGGCGACCCCGACGAGCACCTTGGCCCACCCGTCCTTGAAGTAGAGCTTGAGGGGCACCACGGTCATGCCCTTGCGCACCGTGGCCTGCGCGATCTTGAGCATCTCGCGCCGATGTGCCAAGAGCGTCCTGGCCCGCAACGGACGGTGACCCAGCGCGCCCGCCGGGGCGTACTCGCCGATGTTGACGTTGAGCAGCGTCAGCGACAGCGGCTGGCGTCCCACGTGCACGTACCCCTCGTTGAGGGAGACCTGCGAGGCGCGGACCGACTTGATCTCGCTGCCCATGAGCGCGATGCCGCACTCGAGCGTGTCCTCGATGTGATAGTCGAACCGCGCCCGGCGGTTCTCGATCGTGGGCGACTGCGTGCTCTCGTCCTTTTTCTTCGCCAAGGGGGGTTCGCTCCGGAGCCGGTCGCGTCGCGACCTTGCTCCTCACTGATCGTAGCGCTCGGGCCCGACCATCCATCGAAGCCGCCAACTCCCCCGCTCCTGCACCATGTCGAAGCCCGTCCAGAAGAGTCCCTTGGCCGCCAGCCCGTCGAGTTCGACCCGCTGCACGCCCCCGCCCACGGGCCTCAGGAAGAGCCCCGGCGTGTACTCGCCCGCGGGCATCTGGCTGAAGAGCTTCTGCAGGTCCTCCTGGTGCTCCTGCAGCCACTTGAACCCCTCGCGGGGGTCGATGCCTCGCTCGGAGAACTCGCGGCGGGTGCGCTCGCTGAGCACCTCGGAAACGAAGAGTTCGGCGTCGTCCTGGTCGACGCAGGTGTAGATGTGGATCATGAGATGCCGCCCGCTGCGGGCCGTCAGCGTGCGGGCCCCCGTCGCGGAGTCCTCCTTCACGAGCGCGTCCTCGCGAACGAGCGTGGGATCGGCGTAGCCTGCCAGGTTGCGGTTGCTCGGCAGTTGCTGCTCCGACCCCTGCAGGCCCGTCAGGAAGCTGTTGTGGCTGACGACACGCGTTTCGCACGCGGACAGGACGGCCGCGACCGCCATCAGCAGGCCGCCGACACGCCGGTTGACGACCGGCTCAGGCATCGACCATCTCCTTGAGCCGCCGAAGGGCGTCGAAGGCCTGCAGGGGCGACATCGCGTCGAGCCTGGTCTCCCGCAGCACCGACACGGCCGGATGGTCGACGAACTCGGTGAAGAGCGGCAGCTGGGCGCCGGCCTCGGCCTTGCGGGGCTTGGCTTCGGGAATCGGCGTCGTCGCGGGCGCCTTGGGCCCGTGGTGCACCGCCAGCGACGCGAGCACCTCGCGCCCCCTGGCCACCACCGCGCCGGGCATGCCCGCCAACCTCGCCACGTGCAACCCGTAGCTCTGATCGGTGCGACCCGGCAGGATGCGATGCAGGAAGACGATGTCCGCCTGCCCGTCGCCCTGGGGCCACTCCCGCACCGCCACGTGCAGGTTCCGCACCAGCGGTCCGTGCGGTCCCTCGAGCCGCCCCTCGAGGTCCGTCAACTCGTGGTAGTGCGTCGCGAAGAGCGTTCGAGGACCCGCCTGGCCCTCGGCAAACTTCCCGCCCCCCGCGGGCATGGCGAGATGCTCGGCGATGGCCCACGCCAGGCTCAGCCCGTCGAGCGTGCTGGTGCCGCGGCCCACCTCGTCGAGCACCACCAGACTGCGCTCCGTGAAGTGGTTGAGGATGTTGGCGGTCTCGATCATCTCGACCATGAAGGTCGATTGTCCCGCGTGCAGCGCGTCGTCGGCGCCGATGCGCGTGAAGATGCGGTCGGTCACCCCCACCGTCGCCCGGTCGGCCGGCACGAAACTGCCCGTGTGCGCCAGCAGCGTGATGAGCGCGGTCTGGCGGATGAACGTGCTCTTGCCCGCCATGTTGGGGCCCGTGATGAGCGCCAATCGTGCGGCGGGATTCGCGTCCGAACCCCGACCCAGTTCGACGTCATTGGGCACGAAGTTCGAGCCCAGCGACTCGTCCAGCACCGGGTGACGCCCCGCGTGCACCACTAGCACCGACTCCTCGACGATCTCGGGCCGCTTCCAGCCGCGACGCACCGCCTTGGCCGCCAGCCCCGCAAGCACGTCGATCGCCGCCGTCTCGTCCGAGAGCACGGCGATCTCGTCCAGCAGCGCCGACGCCGCGGCACACACCTCGGCGAAGAGCGCACGCTCTCGCTCGAGCGCCCGCTGCTCGGCGTGCATCACCTTGCCCTCGTACTCTCGAAGTTCGGGCGTCGTGAACCGCTCGGCGTTCTTGAGCGTCTGCTTGCGAACCATCGTGGCCGGGGCGTTCCTCGCCTGCGCCGCCGGCAACTCGATGTAGTACCCCGAGACGCTGTTGTACCCCACCTTCAGGCTCGGCAGGTCGTGCTCGGCGACCAGCTTGGCCTGGTAGCGGCTCAGCCATTCACCCGCGTCCCGCTGCAGGCCCCTCGCCTCGTCGAGCGCCGCGTCCACCCCGTCGCGAAACAGCCCGCCCTCGCGCAGATGCGGCGGCGGATCATCGACGCACCCCGCCAGCACCCGGTCGGCCAGGCTCACGCACCGCTCGCACGCCTTGGCCAACGGCGCTCGCCGCGACTCGAAGGGCGCAGAGCCCTCCAACGCCGCCGCCGCACGCGACGCCGCCTTGATCGACTGCGCCAACCCCACCACGTCGCGAGGCGTGCACCTCGCGAGCGCGACCCGACCCGCGATGCGGGCCACGTCCTGGATCTCGGCCAATGGTCCGTCGAGATGCTCGGCCAGCGTGCGGTCGTCCACCAGCGCCTGCACGCACCGCTGCCGCTCGATGATGCGGTCGGCCCGCCGCAGCGGGCGGCAGAGCCACGATCGCAGCAGCCGCTTGCCCATCGGCGTCCGCACCACCCCCGCCTCGAGGAAGACGCCCAGCAACGACCCTTCCGTCGTGCCCTGCCCGCGGATCGTCCGCTCGATCTCCAGCGACCGCAGGCTCACCGCGTCGACGATGCACACGTCGCCCGCGTCCTCGCGCCGAGGGGCCCGCAGGTGCTTGAGCGTCGCCAAACCGTTCATCACGCCGGAGGCCACCCCCGCCGCCAGCTTGGCCTCTTCCTCGCCCAGCGTCTGCGTTTCCTTGAGGTACCGCACCACCGCGCCCGCGGCTTGCAGCACGGGCTCTTGGTCGCCGATGCCGAACCCCGCGAAGGTCGAGACGCCGAAGTGCTCGCGAAGGGCCTCGATCGACTCCGACGGGCGGAACTGCCACGCGGGCCGCGCCGTGCCGGCGATGCCCAGGCCGTCGAGCAGTCGCTTCACCCGCGGCGGCGGCACGCCCTGCCCGGGGTCCGCGTAGAGCAACTCCCGCACCCCGCGCCTCGCCAACTCGTCGATGATGGCCGTGGCATCGGCGTCCGACACCACGAACTCGCCCGTCGAGACCTCCACCACCGCCAGCGAGGCGGGCGAATCGTCGCCGCTGCCCGTGAAGAGCACGGCCGCCAAGGTGCTGACGGCGTCGCCCCGCAGGAGCGATTCGTCGACGGCGGTGCCGGGCGTGACGACGCGCGTCACGCCGCGGGGCACGAGCCCCTTCACCTGGCTGGCGTCGGCGAGTTGCTCGCAGACCGCGACGCGGAATCCGGCCTGAATGAGTCGGCGCAGGTAGGTCTCGAGTTGGTGGAAGGGCACGCCGCACATGGGCATGCCTTCCGTCCGCTGCGTCAAGGTGAGGCCGATGGCCTTGGAGACCTTCACGGCGTCCTCGTCGAACATCTCGTAGAAGTCGCCGATGCGGAACATCAGGACGCAGGAGGGGTGCTGCCGCTTGAAGCGGTAGTACTGCTGCATCGCTGGGGTTTCGCGGGGGTCGGGCATGGGTGTCGAGAATGGTACGGACCCGGACGGGAACCCGGAACCGCATCGCGAGTCGCGGGATGCCGCGGCATGTCGCCCCGTGGCGGCGACGTCCGAACGCGATTACAGGTCGAACTCCCGCACCACCTGGGGCAGGAACCGCTGCAGCACGTCGAGGGCGGCGTGCAGGTACGCCTTGTCCCCCTCGCGGTCGATCATCGCCGGGGCGCACGAGGCCATGAGCACGCGGCGGATGTTCGCCAGCCGCGGGTACCCGTCGTCGACGGGGAGCCCCCGCTCGCGGCGTCGCCTCGCCAGTTCGCCCAGCGGCTTGACGCCGTGGAGCAGGTCGGCGTGCCCCCAGTGCTGCCGTTCGAGGTAGATGGCGTCCTCGAGCCAGTGCCCCGCGTGCACGAGCGCAAGGTCGATGAGCACGCAGGGCGCACGCCCGTCGCCCGCGTCGCGCCGCATGCAGTTGCCCGCGTGCAGGTCGCCGTGGCACCACGCGTTGATGGGCCGGGCGTGCCACGCGGCCTTGAGCAGCGGCAACACCTTGTGCACGTGACGAAGCTCGTCCTTCCACCGGTGCGTCTCCGGCAGGTCGTGGTCGCGAAGGACCGCCCTGGATCGTTCGAGCAGGTGGTCCCAGTCGGGGCTCGCCGGAGGCGGGCCCAGCGGCGCGACCTTCATCGCGGAAGCCTGGAACTCAGCCGCCGCGTCGATCAGGTCCACCAGCCCGTCGTGGTCGAGTCGCGAGGCGAGCGGATGACCGGGCAATCGCTCGGTGACGATCCACGCCAGGTCGTATCCGCCGAGTTCTGTGCCGTGAGCCGCCACACGGGGGACGGGCAGGCGAAGGGCCGACGGCGACTCCCACGACGCCTCGTCGAGCCGCCCGAGTTCGGTCGTCCAGCGATACTCGACGAACCCCACCGGCAGCTTCACGAAGACGTCGATGACGCGGCCGTCGTCTCGACGCCAGGTCGAGAGTCCGGTGGCCGCGCCCCCACGCTGCCAACGACACTTGAACCACGTGACGGGCCCGAGCCGCTCCCCCGTGACCCGACGCATCACCGGCGCCAGCGCGACGGCCAGCCCGTGCGAATCGCCTCCTGATGCCTGAACCGGCTGACTCACGGCCGAATGGTAGTGGCCCGCCCGCGACCTCAGGCGGACGCGGCCTCTCGCACCACCCGCCACAACGCGATCAGTTGATCGAGGTCGAGTTCCTCCGCCCGCTGCTCGGGACGGATCCCCTCGGGCCACGCCAAGCCTCGCCCCAGGACCGCGCCGAGTTGCTTCCGCCGCTTCTCGAAGAGCGTCTGGCACCACTTGGCCATCACGCCCGGGGCCTCGCACCGAGGGACGGCGAGCCGCCGTGCCGCCAGCATCGCGCTGTGCACGTCGGGCCGCGGCCAGAAGCACTCGGGAGGCGCCTTGGCGATCAGCTCCAACTCGGCGGTCGCCTGCGCGAGGATGCTGATCGAGCCGTAGTCCCGCGTGGAGGGACGGGCCATCAGTCGCTGCGCCACCTCCAGTTGGATGGTGACAAAGAGCCCGCGGCACGCCGGCATCTCCGCCAGCAGGATGTTCATCACCGGCGTGGCGGCCCCGTACGGCAGGTTCGAGACGAGCACGAACGGCCCGCCGCCCACCGCCTGCAGCACCTCGGGGTTGAGGGCGTGCTTGCCCGCGAGGCAGTCGCCCTCGACCAGCCGGAACGCGTCGCCCCGCGGCGCGAACCTCGCCCGCAGCATCGCGGCCAAGCCGCCGTCGAGTTCCGACGCCACCACCCGGCAGCCCCGATCGAGCAACTCCTCCGTCATCGTGCCGGTGCCCGGTCCGACCTCGAGCACGGTCTCGCCCGCCATCACGCCCGAGGCGTCGACGAGCTTGCGGATGAGGTTGTGGTCGACCAGGAAGTTCTGGCCCAGCGCCTTGCGGGGAGAAAGCCCCGCGCCGGCGAGCATGGCCTTGATCTCGGAGAGCGTCTGCATGGGTGTGGGTCAGGCAAGCTTGATGAGACGACGGCCGATCCACTCGAGCGCCAGCAGCGTGAGCAGCACGATGAACACGATCGGCTTGTCCCACAACGTTTCGACGTCGGGCGTGCCCAGCGTCCGCACCTCGCGGTTGGGCAGGAGCGACGACAGGTCGCGCAGCGCGGCGGCATCGAGCACGCGTCCGCCCGTCTCGGCCGCGATGGTCCCGAGCGCGGCATGGTCGGCCTGCGGGAATCGCATCTCGTCGTCGGGCGCGATCACCTCGAGCGGGGCCGCGATGTCGAGCCCCGCCAGGAGCGCGTCGGCCGGAGTCAACGCATACCGCCCGGGTTCGGAGGCGATCCACGACGCGGCATAGGCCACCGCCGCCTCCGACTGCTCGACGCTTTCGGGCGCCAGCGTCACCTCGACGGCCCGCCCGGAGGCGACGCCCTGTTCGTCCTGACGCGTCAGACGCACCCGCAGCGTGGCGGGCCTGCGTTCGATCAGGCTCTGGTCGAGCAGTCGCACCGACAGCCGCACCGGCCGCCCCACCTGCACCTGCTCGGGCGAGGCGGCGATCACCGCGGGCTGGCCCGCGCGGCCGAGGCTCTCGCGGGCCAGCAGCCGCACCATCGGGATCCAGAACCGCTCGGTCAACACCTCGCCGCGGCAGTAGCGATACCTCCACGTCTCGTCGGTGGCGACGTAGATGACTCGGCCCGCGCCGTACCGCATCGACATCACCAGCGGGAACGGTTCGGCCTCGGAGGCCCCGCCCGTGGGCGTGGCCGTCGCGAGCACTTCGGCCGTCGGCTTGAGCATGGAGGGTTCGATGCGCTGGGCCCACCGCATCATCGGCCAGCCAAGGTCGCCGCTGAGCAGTTCGCCCGGCCACGGGTTCGAAGGGTCTTCCGAGAGCCGCAGCACGCCGTACCGCTCCGCCGCCGCGCCCGGCTTGATGAGCACGGGATTGAGCCACGCCTCCGCCCCCGACCGCTCCACGCCGGGCGTGCCCTGCGGCGGGATCTTGAATGGCACCAGATCGGCCAGGGGCGTGCTCCGCCACGCACCGGGCGTCGAACCCGCGCCGCCGATCCACAACAGGCCCGCGCCCCGCTCGGCCACCAGGTCGCGAAGATGCGCGATCTGCTCGACGCTGAAGACTTCGGGCCGCACGTCTCCCATCACCACCACGTCGAACTGCTGCCAGTCCTTCGCCGTTCGCGGAAGCGCGTCGAGAATCTCGTTGCCGTCCTGGATCGACCGCCGCTCCGACGACAGCAGCATCGCCGACGTGCGGATCGACTCCTCCCGCACCAGGATGTTCTTGAGATACCGATACTCCCACCGTGGGTACCCGTCGAAGTACGCCACGCGAATCGGTCGGTCGGCCACCGCCACGGACACCCTCGCCTCGTTGTTCTGCGCCGACAGGTCGCGACCGTCGGGAATCAGCCGCACCGTGTACGACTGGTCGCCGGCCGCACGGGGCGTGACCAGCAAGGTGTGCCGCCCGACGCCCGTCTGCTCGATCCGCCGCTCCTCGAGCGCCAATCCCGTCGCGTCGTCGATCAACTGCAGGCGAGCCCCCGCCGTCGTCCCGGGCTCGCCCCCGAGCGATTCGACGTCCACCGTCACGGGAAGCTTGTCCCCCATGAACGCCGCGGCGGGCGTCTCGGCCCTCGTGATGGCGAGGTCGGGAAGCGACTGGGCATTGCCCAGCGGCACCGGAAATACCGGAATCCGCCGCCCTTGGAACTCGCGAAGCAGTGATCGGCCGGGCTGGTCCGGACTGCGACCGTCGGTCAGCAGCACCACGCCCGCGACGGGCCTGGCCGCCACGCGACGCAGCGTTTGCTCGAGCGACTGCGCCAGCAGCGTGCGTCGACCCGTCGGCTCACCCAACGCCACGCCCGGCTCGCCGGGCTTCGCGTCGGTCGCGGCGGGCAGGTCGAAGGCGGCGGCGTCGAAGCCCACGTGAAGCACGTTGCGCTCGGCCGCGAGACGTTCGAACTGCGCCGCCGCACCCGTCAACGCGTCGCGGAGTTGCGACTCCCGCGTGGAGGGAGCGCCCGCGACGGAGGGTGCATCGGCCACGCCCATCGACGCGGATCGATCGGACATGACCACGACCCAGTCTCTCGTCACCCGCTCGTTCTGCCTCACCAACTCCGGGCCGGCGATGACCACCGCGAGCGCCACCAGCGCGCACCCTCGCATGATCGCGAGCGCGGTTCGTGCTCGCCTCTGGCCCAGCAGGCGGCTGTAGCTCCATGCCGCCACCACGAAGCACGCGACCACCACGCCCACCCACACCCACGCCGGCAACGGGCGGGCGAATCGCCACTCCACGTCCGCCGCCTGCGTGCTCAGCGTGTCGAGATCGAACAGCCAGTCGAGCAAGGACGCGTTCACGCCGACGTCGCTCCCTTCGCGGTCCCGCTTCGTGCGCCGAAGGCGTCGCGGTTGGCGTGGCTGAACCAACGCGCAAAGGCCAGTTCCAGCAATCCCACGATGCCCGCGGCGATCAACAAGGGCAAGCTCACCGGTGGCACGCGATCGGCCGATGATGCGCCGGCGATGGCGCCGCCCGCCGCCGAAGCGCCGCCCTCGTTTGCTTGCCCCCACGAGGCCCACGCCAGCCGCGGGGAGCACCCCTCGAGCCACTTGGCGACCTGATCGCGGGTGCGAATCGCCACCGCCGATGCCTCGGCGTCGGCATTGACCGCCAGCGATCCCAGCGTGACGCCCGACGACGACCTGATGATCCACCCGCCGCCGGTCCGCAGCGGCGTCTGCATCGCCCCCCGAGCGGCGATGCCCACCACCCGCGGACCATCGCGATCCGCGGATGCCGCCGACACCCATTCGAGATCCGCCGCGTCGGGCGGCATGAGGCCCGACAGGGGCGTTCCCGCCGCCATCGCCGGAAGTCCCACGCCGCGACTGATCCCCTGCCGCACGACCTCCTGCATCAGCGGCACCATCAGCGGCCTTGCGGGCAAGTCCGTCCAGGCGAGATCGATCGCCGACGCGAAGAGCACGAGCGTGCCGCGACGCGACGAGCCTGATTCGCTCGCCCCTGCCGTCGTCGAGACCGCCACTGGCCGTCCGTCGGCGGTCGCCAGGAGCGTGTCCATGCCGTCGGCCCCGGCGCGAACCTCGAGCAACCGGCTCACGGTGACCGAACGCACCAACTCGGGCAACTCGGCGGCGATCTGCTCAAGCAGGCCCGCGGCGGCAAGCCCCGGCGCGAGCGTCGACGGCGCGTCGAGCGTCGTCACGTCGCGAGCGATCGACCAGTCGACGCCCAAGGCGGTTCGCACCTCCTGCGTCCACACCTGCGTGGCCTCGCCGTTGGAGGGCGTGATCACCACGAGGGTCCCCGCGTCGAGGGCTTCGCGAACGGCCCGCCACGCGACCGGCTCGAGCAGGTCGGGCCGGGGAAGGATCACCGCATCCATGCCCGCCAGCACGCCCGCGCCGCGACCCGCGCCGCCCGCCTTGACGCCGGGGGCGATGCCCTGCTGCGGATCGACGACCTGCACGCGGAGTTCGCCCGATTGACGGCGGCGGAGCGAAAAGTCGCCGCGGGGCGAGAGCGAGAGCGCGATCCAATCCTGCGGCTCGTACGCGGCCAGATCCGCGCCGCCCGCGAGCGACGCCGCGCCGCCCGGCGGCACCACGAGCGCGACCTCGAGCCGATCGCGAACCTGAACGGCGGCGATCGATCGATTGTCGGGCGCGAGCGCGTCGGCGTCGATCGATGCCACGACGAAGACCCCGGGACGCTCTTGGGTGGTCGAACGGTCGGACGGCGGCGGAGACATGGTGACGAAGACCTGCGCCTCGTCCTGTCCGGCGTTCCACGGCACCACCTGACGCGACTCCTCGCCGGCGACGGCCTGACCCGAGGCAGGCACGGCGCGAACCGAGAGCATGGTGGTCGCGGGCGAGACGGTGCCCGGGCCGCTGCGGCGAAGCAGCACGCGGACGGGCATGCCCCCGGCCTCCGTGCCGCCACCCGACCCCGAGGCCATCATGACAGCCCGCGCCGGCTCCACCGCGACGATGCCGACGTTGTCGACCTGCTGCACCGCGGGGGGCGTCGCGATCACCAGCGGAGCGGCCGCAGCGTTGACGCTCAGCGGCGACAACGCGACCTCCGCATCGAAGGAACCCGCTCGCCACGAACTGACGGCGGCCACGACCTGCTCCGACTCCACGGCCTCCGGCTTCGCGATCGCGTCACGCACGAGACGCATCGCCTCGGTCCAGTCCGCCTTGGCGTGGGTCTGCGGCAGGTCCTTGACGATCTGACGGGCGGCGGCCAACTCGGGGCTCGGGGGCATCACGACCGCCTCGGCCGGACCGCCCACGGCGATGATCGACACCCGATCGCCGCGAGCGGCGTCGAGTTCGTCGATGGCGGCCAAGGCGGCTTCCTTCAGCAAGGCCAGGTCCGACTGCTGGCGTTCCACGGGCGTCGTCGCCGCGGGAAGGCTGTTGTCGACCAGCAGATGGAGCGTCCGCGGCCCTCTCGACCCGATGGCGCCGGCCCCGCCCAGCACGGGCTTGCCCACGGCGAGCGCGAGCAAGGCCACGAGCAGGCATCGTGCGGCGAGGAGGAGGAACTGCTCGAGATTCATCCGCCGACGCTGGCGGCGATACGCCTCGATGATGAACCGCATGGCGGCCCAAGGCACCGGCCGACGACGGCGGCGCATGAGCAGGTGGATGATGATGGGGATCATCACGCACAGCAGCCCTGCCCAGGCGAGGGTGGGGTTGAGGAACGACACCGGCCGATGGTAGTTCGGACAGCGGTCGTGTGACGGGGCGTCAGCGGCCCTTGTGCTTCATCACCGCGTTGCGGCGGGCGACGAAGGCCGCGAGCGTCGGGCCGAGCCATTCGTGGGTGCTGACTCGCTGGTAGTCGAAGCCCATGCCGCGGGCGATCCGCTCGATGGAGGCTTGGTGCGACCTGAAGGCCTCCAGGTACGCGGCCCGCAACGACCGGGGATCGATGCGGAGCATGGCCTCTCCCTCGAGCCCCTCGAAGGGTGCGGCGTCGGCGAAGTCGAACTCCTCCTCGTCGCGGTCGAGCACCTGAAAGGCGATGACGTCGTGTCCCGCGTGCTTGAGGCGGGCCAGCGCGTCGCGGAACTCCTCGACGTCGACGAAGAAATCGGAGACGATGGCGATGATGCAGCGGTTGGTGATCTTGCCGAGCACCTGGTCGACGGTGCGGGCCAGATGGGTCTGCCTCGAGCGATTCTGCGGGTTGACGGGGTGGACGCTCAGCGCGCCCACGATCTGTCGCCACGTGCCCTGGCTGCTCGAGCGACGCACGAGCGCACGGATCTCGTCGGCGTAGACGGCCAGGCCCACCCGATCGCCCTGCTTGAGCGTGATGTACGCGATGGCGGCGGCGACGGCGGTGGCGTGGTCGAATTTGCTCCACTGGGCCCGGCCGTCGTAGCTCGTCTTGATCCCCTCGCCGCTGGCGTCCTCGAAGGACCGCGAGCCGTACGCCATCGACCCCGAGGCGTCGACGAGCACGATGAGGTCGAGGTTGGTCTCCTGCTGGTGCTGCTTGATCTGGAGCTTGTCGGTGCGGGCGAAGACCTTCCAGTCGAGGTGCCGCAGGTCGTCACCGGGCGCGTAGGCACGGTGCTGTGCGAACTCGACGCTGAGCCCCTGGAAGGGCGACCGGTGCGTGCCCGTCGAGAGCCCCTCGACGATCATCTTGGCGCGAAGCTCGAAACTCGCGAGGCGAGCGAGCGTCTGGGGGTGGAGATAGATCGAGGCGTCCGCCTCGGGCGGACGAGCGAGCCGAGCCTGATCTTCGACCGAGGGGTCGGTGGTCACGCCCAAGCGTAGCGGGGCGCAACGCCTCGCCGGGCGTCGATCACGGGGTGAGCGAGAGGGTGGCGGTCAGGTCGGCCGCCTTCTCGGCCACGCACCGCACCTCGACCGACGCCTTGGGCGGGGCCTCGATGATGAACCGAAGCGTCACGCCGCCACGGCCCGGAACGCCCCCGGAGAGTTGTACCCGTGCCGGTTCGTGGCCAACGGGCGTGGGCGAACGGTCGAACCATCCGTCCAACGCGAAGGCCGCCGCGACGCGACCGTCCGGCACCGTGACCGTCACCAGGTCGGGCGAGCCGATCCCCTTGTCCCGCGACACCTCGCTCCGCGTGGGCATGATGCGTTCGTTCGCGAGCTCGACCGTGAGTTGCCACACCCCGGGGCCGATCGACAGCGCCTCGTGCCTTGCCAGCATCACTCGCGGCGTTTGGTCTGCGTGGAACATCGTGAACGCGAAGTTCCGGTGGCACTCCTCGAGCAGCATGAAGGTCGGCGTCACGCGGCTCGACCACTTGTTGAGCCCGCCCACCAGCACCTTCCCGAGCGTCGGATGCTCGATCTCGCGGTGCTCGGTGAACAGTTGGCCGAAGGCCATCCGGTCCCGCCACAGCCACTGCTGCGTCTCGTCGGGCTGGGCCCGATCCCGCTGGAAGAACTTCGCGGGCGTCCACAGTTCGTTCGTGAACGAGAAGATGCCCAGCGACTCGGCCGTCCAGTTGACGAACCCGCCGTGCACCGTGTACAGGTCGCGGTGAATGACCATCGAGCGGTAGTACGGCAGCAACTGCTCCCCCACCGACGCGAGTTGGTCGTACACCCGCACGTCCGAGGCCGGATACGCCCAGCCCCGGTGCTCGGCGCCCGGCCCGCGGAGGATCATGCCCCCGGTGTTGTGGTACGACTGCACCGCCGCGATGTTGGGCCGCCCCTCGATGAAGTCGGCCACCGCTCGCGTCTCGGGCGCCGACAGCGGAAACGGTCCCGCCCCGCCCTGCACGAACTCGGGCAGCCACCCCGCGGGCCAGTTGCGGTTCATGTCGTCCCCGCCCGCCGGGTCCTCGTTGATCTCCCCGTCGCCGTCGTTGTCGATCCCCTCTTCGCCCATCGGCGTCCATCCGCCCGGCGGCTTGTCCGACGCCACGCGGCGGAAGATCCGCGGATCGGCCGCGTCACGCTCCCAACGACCCAAGGGGTCGCGCTTCCACATCTGCGTGATGCTCCCGTCGCCGTCCAGGTCGTCCGGGCCGTCCTCGTCCGCCTGCCCGTCGCGATCCTGGTCGACGGGCCGCCGGTTCGACCGCTGCGAGTTCGGCGTCGCCGGTCCCTGCAGCCACACGTCCCGGTTGTCGGGATTCACCAGCGGCATCAAGTGGAACGAACACCGATCGACCAGGTCCGTCAGCGAACGATTCGCCCCGTACGCCTTGGTCAGGTACCACGCCGTGTACAGCACCACCTCGGCCGACTGGATCTCGTTGGCGTGCACCGCGCCGTCGATCCACATCGCCGGCTTGTCCTCGATCGCCGCCCCCTTCGACGTGCCGATCGTCAGCACGAGCAGGTCGCGTCCCTCCAGACTCTCGCCGATCTTCGTGAGGGTGCAGAGCTCCGGATACGCCGCCGCGATCGCCCGCAGCGAGCCGTCGATCTCCGCCACCGTCCGGTACCGGTCGAACGTCAGCGGCACCTTCGACGGAAGGTCGGGCTGCGCGAGGATACACGATGTCGATGCCCCCACCGCCAGGAATGACGCCGCAAGGCCAGGGAACTTCATCGCTCGCCTCCAGTCGTCCCGGTCAAGGGCACCTCGATCACGCGCGTGCCCCACGTCCGGTCGGACACCTTCACCTTCAGCGTCGCGCCGTCGTCCGCTCGCACCGTCCACGACGCGTCGAAGGCGTCGCCGGCGGCGATCGAAGCCGTTCGCTGCACCAGCCGTCCCGACAGCAGCGTCGCCGAGTTCACCTCGAGTTGCACGAGCGTCGGCGGCCCCCATCGCGCCTTGGCGCCCATCGACGTGCGAGTCGGCAGTCGGCCTTCGTTGGTCACCCGTGCGTCGAGTCGCCACACGCCCGGAGCCAGTCGCGTCGCCCATGCTCGCTGCGAGATCCGGGGGAGCAATGCCGCGAACTCCCCCATGAACGCCGTCTGCTGCTGGATCAGTCGAGGCACCTCCGACGCCGGCGGGTTCGCCCTTGCGCCTGGAACGAAGCCTCCGATCTCGACCGGACCGAGTTGTGGATGGTTGAATGGCTTCCACGCCACGAAGCCCGGCGTCCCGCCCGCCGCCACGCGCTGGGCAAAGTACCGCACCCACTTCGCCTCGTCGGTCTTGGCCTCGGGCTCCTTCGGCGCCTCGGGCTTGGGCTCGGCGCCCTCCTGCGTGGGCTCCGCGGCGGCCTGACCGGACTCCTTCAACGCCGCGGACGCCTCGCCTCGCGGCTCGGGCTTCACCAGGTCCGGACGAACCCAGACCGGCGTGCCCATCGAGATCACGCCCAGGTGCGACGACGCCCAGAGGAGCAGCGAGCCGCGGAGATCGGCCGTGGGCGACTCGTTGATGCCAGTCGCTTCCTTGAACTTCGCGCCGACAAGCTCCCAGATCCACTTGTCCGGTTCGGCGATGCCCTGGGGCACGGTGCCCGAGACTTCCATCTTGCCCGGCTCGGGGATCGACACCAACGTGTCGTGGCGACCGAACACCAGCACGCCCACGAGCCGCTCCTGACTCAGGCACCATTCGGCCAGTCCCCGCGTCTCGGCCGTTTGGAGCGGACGACGCCCGGCACCATCCTCGAACTCGGGCCACGAGGCGGGCCACTGGCGATCGAGATCAAGTCCGCCGCCCGCCGCCCCGCCACGGCCATCCTCGTTGAAGCGGCCGTCCCCGTCGTCGTCAAGCCCCTCGACCAGCACGGCCCACGTCGGCACATCACCCTTGGCACGATCAGCTGCTCGCATCAGTCCGGGCCACTCCGGGTCGTCGCTGTGTGTCGCCGCCAATCCGGTCGCCGGCGCGGGATTCCGAACCCGCATGGCGAGCACCATGCCATCCCCGTCGAGGTCGTCCCCACCATCCTCGTCGAGACGGCCGTCCCGGTCGGCGTCCACCGCGAGCGGCAGTCGTCCGCCGTGAACCGCCAGAGATCGCTTCGCGAAGCCGTCGGGGTTCAGGCACGGAATGATGGCCACGTCCATGGCGGAGAGCCACGGCGGCGGCGCGGTGGCGAGCGTTTCGGCGATCCCAAGTGCAACATCGACCCCCACGGCGTGCCCCGCGTCTGCGCCGGCGACGACCAGCAGGAGCGGTCGATCGCCGGCGGCATCCTTGGGGGGCGGAAGCGTCACGACCCGAATCTGCGACCCCGCAGCGCTTCGGGCAATCGTGTCAACCCTCACGCCGCTCTTGGCCAGGGCGTCGATGCGTTCGTTCCACGAGTCGCCCGTTGTCGCGAGCGCCAAGGAAGACACGGCAAGCCACGAGTGGATCATCGACCGGGAGCATAGCAACGCCCACCGAACTCGCGGGTGATTATCACCCCTTGACCACCCGACTCGCGCCGGCGCACAGGCCGCAGCCGAGGCTCGAAGGGACTTGCAACGACGTCGGTCGCGGTTCTCGGGCGCGGCGTGGTCCGCAAGATTGGCTATTTCGTTGATTCGCGATCCCATCGCATTGACGAGTCTGGCACGACGCGTGTATTCTATCGACGCAAGCTATTGGCACAGATCCACTTGCGCTTCGCCACGACGGCGGACCAATCGCTCGTTTCCGAGCGGCATGGAAGCCTCCGTCGAATCCGGCGAGTCGCGATGTGGCCTGAGAGGCAATCGCTTGCGGAGGAGACGCCAGATGAAGACGATGAAGCTCGCCGCGTGCGCGGCCTTGTTGCTTGCCGCCCCGGCACTCGCCAGCCCCGGCGGCCAAGTGTGCCACGACGTGACGCTGTCGTCCTTGCGGACGAACTGGAACACGGCGGTGACCATCCCGAAGTTCGATCCCACCGTCGGCGACCTCGTCCGGGTGCGGTGGCGGATCATCGGCCAAGTGAGCGGCAGCGCGTCCTTCGAAAGCCTCGACGCCGCGAGCGCGACGATCACCACGTCGCTCTCGGCCTCGATCGCCCTCACGCGTCCCGACGCCTCGCTGCTCAGCGTGGTGATCCCGGTGGTGAACAACAGTGACGCCGTGACGGCCTACGACGGCGTGATCGACTTCGGCGGCACCTCCGGCAAGACCTATGCAGGCCTGTCCGGCAGCGCGTTGGCCACGAGTTCGTCCGCGGCAGCCGCGGACTTGGCGCTCTTCACGGCCGCCGCCCCCGGCGACACCATCTCGCTGCCGGTCAGCGCGATGGGCATGAGCTCTGGTTCGGGCGCGGGCAACCTGCTGTTGCTCTTCGAGACCTTCGCCTCCGCGAGCGTTCGCGTCTGCTATGAGTACACCATCATCCCCGCGCCGTCGGCACTGGGCGTGCTGGCCCTTGGCGGCCTGATGGCGACGCGTCGTCGGCGTTAAGGCGGATCCGGCCGGACATCCAGACCAACCCCGGGGCGACCGTTTGCGACACACTCGCGATCCGGCCGCCCCGCTGTCGTTGGCGAGCGGCCGCGTGCATCGTCAAAGGCCCCGCTCGGCGAACGCAACACCCCTTCCAGCACGCCATCAACTACCGTACATCCGCCCCTGTCAAGCGGGCCGGCAGGCCCTCCACCTCCCCCGCAGCGCCCAGCGGGCATTGTGATTGAAACCTGTTGACACCGCGCGAGTTGAGCGTTATGCTCCACTCCTTCGGAAAGTTCTCTGCAGAAACTTTTGCCACTCTGTGGCGGTGACTGCACGCTCGTCGGCGAGCGATCAACGCGGTCACGACAGGTTGGCATGGCCCCGTGGCGGCTGCAGGCGGTCCGAAGGGTTGAGGAGACGAGACATGAAGAACGTGAAGAGGTTGGTCGCCTGCGCGGCGATGTCGTTGGTGGCACCGGCGATGGCGAGTCCTGGCGGCGAAGTCTGCCATGACGTGTCGCTTGTGTCGACGCGGACGAACTGGAACTCGTCCGTGACGCTACCGAAGTTCGATTCGTCCCTGGGCGAACTGGTCCGCGTGCGGTGGCAAATTGTCGGCCAGGTGACGGGCAACGCCTCGTTCGAGAGCCTCGACGGGGCGGACACGACCATCACCACGACGCTCTCCGCGTCGATCACCATGACCCGTCCCGACAGTTCGGTGCTGAGCGTCGTCGTGCCGGTGGTGAACAACAGCGACGCCGCGACCGCGTTCGACGGCACCATCGACTTCGGCGGCACCTCCGGCAAGTCGTACGCGGGACTCGCGGGCACCGCGTCTGCCTCGAGCGCGTCGGTCGCCGCGGCTGACATCGCCCTCTTCACGGCCATGAGCCCCGGCGAGACCATTTCGCTGCCGGTGATCGCTGCGGGAACGAGTTCAGGATCTGGAGCGGGCAACCTGCTGCTCCTGTTCTCGACCTTCGCGTCGGCCAGCGTGACGGTCTGCTACGAGTACACGGTGATCCCCGCGCCGTCGGCGATGGCGCTGCTCGCGATCGGCGGCCTCGGCGCGACGCGTCGTCGACGCTGATCGCATCGCCAGAGGCAATCTCGAACTTGGGTCCACCCATGAAAACGCCCCGGTGACTGGTCACCGGGGCGTTTGTCGTGGTGAATCAGGGGACGAACCGCACGAGGGCCGCCACACTCGGGGCCTGAGGCCTCGACCACGGGCCTCTCCGATGGGTCAGCAGCCGCCGGACTCCCAGAGGGAGAAGAAGGCGCTCACGTCGCCGCCATCGACGCCGCCATCATCGTTGACGTCGGAGCAGCCGGTGGCGGCCTCCCACGCCTCGAAGAAGGCCGACACGTCGCCGCCGTCCACGCCACCGTCGTCGTTGAAGTCGGCGGCACAGCCGCACACCACCAGGCAGGAGGTGCGGGAGACGATGCGGTTGGCCGTTTGGCCACCGGCGGTGGTGAACGAACCGCCCATGTGCATGCGGTTGCCGTCCACGAGCAACTTGACGACCTGAGCGCTGGTGCCGCCGCCGACGGCGGTCCACGTGTTGCCCTCGAGGCGGTAGTGGTAGCCGACCGCGGCCTGGGTGCCGCCGGCGTAGATGCGGGTGCCGGTGCCGTCATCGAACGGAACGAGCGACCAGGTGCGGCCGGTGAGGGCCTGGCCGACGGCCGTCCATGTGGTGCCGTCCCACTTGGCGGTGGCGCGGTTGATGCCGTCACCGTTGAGGCGGAGGTTGGTGCCGCCGACGTACAGGGCGGTGCCGGTGCCGTCGTCATGGACGAGCATGGTGTTGATCTCTGCGGTGGCGAAACGGGGCGTGAGGTTGGTACCCACGGCCGACCAGGTGGAGCCGTTCCACCGAGCGATCATGTTGGCGGGAACGCCGTTGACGGCGGAGAACCGCCCGCCGATGTAGAGCTGGGGTCCCCCGCCCTGCTCGTCATCGAAGGCGGCCATGCAGGTAACGAGCGGGTTGATGCCCACGAGCGTCATGGACGAGGCGAGCGGGGTGAGGGTGGTGCCGTCCCACGACGCGATGCAGCCGGCGGGCTGCCCGGCGATGGCGTCGAAACCGCCGCCAATGTAGAGGCGTTCCTGGCCGCCGATGGCGTCGGTGGCGAGCAGCGACCACACGGCGTTGACGGTCTCGAAGCCCCAACCGGTGCCCAGCGAGTGGAAGGCCGACCCGTCCCAGCGAGCGATGCTCTTGGTGCCTGCAACGCCGATGGTCTCGGCGAAAAAGCCGCCGACGAAGAGATCGCCCTGGAACTCGGCGAAGGAGGTTCCGAAGGCGTTGCTGATGCCCGAGCCGATGCCCGCACCCAGGGGCTCCCACGAGCCGGACGCCTCGTTGAGACGCGCGAGGTACTGGGTGTTGGCGACGCCACCGATGCCGGAGAAGGAACCGCTGACGATGAGGTCGCCCTGGTACTTGGTCAACGCGCCGACGTAGCCGGAGGCAGCGCCGGGGGAGGACAGGGAGTAGTCCCACGAAGGCATGCACTGGGCGACAGCCGCGGAGACGAAAGCGGCGGACGCGAGTGCGGACGACAGCAACGTGGCAGCATGATTCACGGGGACCTCCAAGTGGACCGTCCGATCGGGGTGCCGCGGGCGGGAACAGCCTCGCCACGGAACGTCGAGGGGGGAACGGGATCTCTCGCGAGATGATACCGCGTCGGGCGGGAGCCGCTACGGAAAGCGGCAAGGCAGAGGCGGGGAAAAAAGAAAGAACCCCGCCAGGTTTACCTGACGGGGTTCAAGAGTCGGCGATGACCTACTTTCCCTCGGAGAAGTATCATCGGCAGCGAAGGCTTAACTGCTGTGTTCGGGATGGGAACAGGTGTTTCCCTTCGCTCATGTACACCGACAATCCGACACGACGACCTTTCGGTCGACATGCCGGCTGAGCCGCGGAAGCGGCCAACCGGAACGAACGAATCTCAACGCCTCGGGTGGAGGCGGCACTGAAGTGCAAGCTGCGAACATGCAGCGCCGAAGACTATTTCAAGCCATCGACCAGCCAGCGGGTCGCGGATGCGACGACGCATGGTTGGTGGTCGAGCTTCGACCGTTAGTACCGCTCGGCTCAAGACATTACTGTCCGTACACCTGCGGCCTATCAACCTGGTGGTCTACCAGGGGTCTTTCGTCTTTCGACTAGCAAGCCTCATCTTGTGGGGGGCTTCCCGCTTAGATGCTTTCAGCGGTTATCCCTGCCGAACGTAGCTACCCAGCGGTGCACCGAGCGGTGCAACTGGATCACCAGGGGTTCGTCCAACCCAATCCTCTCGTACTAAGGTTGACTCCACTCAAGCTTGCAACGCCCACAACAGATAGGGACCGACCTGGCTCACGCCGGTCTGAACCCAGCTCGCGTACCACTT
>JBBAVG010000013.1:55767-64185 GCA_040397805.1 Phycisphaerales bacterium | reverse complement strand
CCGAATTCCGTTCGCCCCACTTGACTCCGAGGGATTTCTCATAGACGCCGCTACAGTCGTTGGTCCCTCCGGGATCACAGCATGCCCGTGCGAAGGGCCCGCAGGGCCCACGAGTTGAGCCACGAGTGAACCGAACCCGCGCAGCGGGTGAGGTGAACTCGTGGAAGCAACGCTCATTCGCGCACGGCCCCGTGAGGGGCCGAAGACCACACCCCGACCCTCGTCCGCCCCTCACGGGGGCGGAAGACGCGCATCGCGCGTCACGGCGGGTTCAACTCACCCGCAGAGCGGGTTCGTTTCACCCGCCGCTACAGTCGTTGGTCCCTCCGGGACCACAGCATGCCCGTGCGAAGGGCCCGCAGGGCCCACGAGTTGAGCCACGAGTGAACCGAACCCGCGCAGCGGGTGAGGTGAACTCGTGGACGCAACGCTCATTCGCGCACGGCCCCGTGAGGGGCCGACGACCACACCCCGTGGCTCTGTCCTCGCTTGCCCTGATTCAATCGCCGGAGACGAAAAGGCCGCCCCCGAAAACGCGAAAAGCCCTGCTCACGCAGGGCTTCTCTTCAAGCGAGGCGGACGGGACTCGAACCCGCAACCACCGGATCGACAGTCCGGTACTCTAACCAATTGAGCTACCGCCCCAACAGTCCTCCGATCCTCGTCGCCGTTGCCGGCCGCCGTGAAACGGGGGGAGGAGGATAGCCCTCCTCATCGAATCTTTCAAGCCGTTTGGGCATCGCGAATGCGACGCCGCCGCGGCATTCGTGCGTGCTTACTTGCCGCCCAGCGCGGGCAGCTCGATGCGGCCCGACTCCTGGAGGGCGATCGGGCTGCCGCCCTTGCCCACCTTCGCGCCCGCCTGCCACATCACCGCCGTGGCGGCTGCGAGGAAGACCGTCGCGATCACGGCGAGTCCCGTGTACACGTCGGGCGAGGCCGCCCGCTTGCGTCCCGCGGGCATTTGCATTCCGAACTGGCTCATGGCTGCTCCATCCGTTCCAGGGCTCCTGGCCTTGTCGCCAGGAGCGTGCTTGTGTTGCCCAATGAACGCGTGTCAGTCGATGCGGCTGACGACCAGGTCGCCGGCCATCACCTGCAGACCCTTGTTCACCAGCGTCACCTCCGCCACCGACCACTTGAGGTCCGGCGTGATGACCACCACGTTGGCCACGAACTGGTCGCCGCGGACCAGGAACATCTTCATGTTCTTCGACACGCGGTCGTTGGTGCCCACGCTCAGCTTCACGAGCGTCTTGCCCGTCGAGGCGTCGACCTTCACGTCCTCGATGCGGCCCTGAATGCGGGGGCCCGTGTAGACGAACGACTGGTCGGCCGCGCCCGAGACGATGCCCGCGGCGGGAGCCGCCGACGCCGACGACGAGCGCTTCGCCTCGGCGAGCTGCTCCTGCACCGCGCGGAAGTTCTGCTCGAGCACCTCGCGCTGGCTCTCGAGGTCGTTGAGGCGGTTGTCCATGTCCAGCGCCCGCTGGCGGTAATCAAGCTCGTTCTTGCGGAGCGTCGTCACCTCGTCGCGGTAGCTGACGATCAGCGTCGCCTGCGTCTTGGTCGTCTCGCCCAGCTCGGCGATCTTCGCGGTGATCGCGTCACGCTCGGTCTCGGCCTTCGCCCTCGCCGCGCTCAGCGTGTTCCGCTCGTTCTCCAGATTGCCCATCGATGCCTTGAGCGTCGCCTGCTCGCGGCTGAACTGCTCGATCACGCTGTTGAGGCGGCTGCGCTCCTGGTCGGAGATCGCCGACGCCGCGGCGGACTGAGCCTCGATCGCGGCCTTCGCCGAAGAGAGGTTCTGGTAGTCCTCGCGGATCTTGTCGATGTTGACCGCGAAGGCGATGACAAGCGTCGAAAGGGCGACGCTCAGGACAGCCGCGATGAAGACGAAGACTTTGGTCAGAACGTGCACGTGCTACTCCTGCTAGGTACCGACGCCGACAGATCCGATCGCTGCCACGACCACCCACGTCACTCTCACCCGGGCCACGCTCGGTCACGAACCACCGATCCTGCCCGGTCTTCCGCCCACGCCCATGCCGCCCATTCTACCGGGCAGGCCCACCGCGGCTGCTCCGCAACGGCCACCGCCCAGCCCAAACAAGGCCGCACAGGCCCCACGGGCAGGGTACCACCCCAGCCCGGGAGGGCATCAGCATAGCCAGCGTCCGCCCGGACCGTCCGCCGCCGGATGGGTTTTTTCAGGCCGCCCCCGTCCCGGGGCCGGGCCCCCGCGCCCTGCCTCCAAGACCCCGTCATGGCCCCTCGCCCGCCGCCCGAACCACCGGGCTGTCAGCGACCCGCCAGGGACATCAGCACCGCCCCCGCCGCCGCCACGCGGACCTGCTGGTCGGGGTCGTCCATCAGTTGCGAGAGTCGCGCGCCGTTGCCCTTGCCCTTGGTGTGCCCGTAGACGAACGCCGCCTGCGCCCGCACCGTGGCGGCAGGGTTTTGGACGTATTGGTCCGCCACGAAGCTCCCCTCGGGCATTCCCAGCTGCGCCAGCGTGGCGGCGATCGCCAACCGAACCTCCGCCGGATACTGCTGCTTGGCCCGGTCCCGATATTCGACCAGGCCCACCAGCTGCGCCGCCGCCTCCTTGTCCTTGATGGCCCCGATGCTCTGCACCGCCAGCACCGTCGCCTCGAGTTCGTCGGGTTGCGACGGGTACAGCGCGGCCCTGATCACCGGCCGCTGGGCATCGTCGCCGAGCTTCACCAGCGCCTCGGCGATCTGCAGTTGCAGGAGCCGCGACTGCGCGGGCGACAACTCCGGGAACTTCTGCTTCGCCGCCGCCTTGAGCAGCGGAATGGCCGAGGAATCCCCCAGCATGCCCAGCGCGTCCACCGTCTGCCGCTTCGCCGACGCCGATGGATCGTTCATCAGCACCTCGGCCAGCGGCGTGCGATCGACCGGCACGCGGTTGGCCGCCAACGCGTAGATGGCGCTCACCTTCACCACCGACTGACTGTCGCTCGCGAGCGACTGCAGTTGGGGCGTGAAACCCGCCAGCTTCGCATGCCCCACCACCGACGCCGCCACCGCGCGAACGCCCGGGTTGGGATCCTGCAGGCCCGACTCGATGATCGAGCGAAGGCGCACGGGCGCGTACCACGCCGCCCCCACCGCGTTGGCTCTCAGCGCCGGGTCCACCGCCTTGGCGGTCTCCTCCACGATGCCGATGGCCTTTTCCCGAAGGGTGGAGATCGCCACCTGCGTCGGCGCGGGCGAAGCCCCCGGCGTCGTCGTCGCGGGCTTCGAACCGCCCGGGGCCGCCACAGCCGACCCGCCCTTCGCGGGTTTGCCCGCTCGCGCGGGTTGCTGGCAGCCGCCCGCCACGATCAAGGCCGCGATGCCCATCGCCACTCCCGCCGCCCGCTTCATGCCACGCGTCTTCATGTCTTTGACTCCCGTTCGCCGCGGCTTGGGCGCAGGGCCGCCCACAACAGGGGAGCCAACCACGCCAGCGAGGCCCATCCGGCCACATCGCCCGACCGGGCATACATCGTCAGTTCCCCCGGAAGTTCAACAACCGTCGGCACCACCCCCTCGGACAAGGCGGGGCTCGCGGCACCGACCGGTCCCAACTCCCGAACCCGCCCCCCCGAATCGATGGCGCACGAGATGCCCGTGTTCGCGGCCCGCACCATCGGCGTCGCCAACTCGAGCGACCGCCACCTGGCGATCTGCAGGTGCTGCAGCCTCGCCGGCGCGAACGAACCGAACCACCCGTCGTTGGTGACGTTGATGATGACGTCCGCCCGCCGCACGCCCTGCCGCCCCGCCACTAGCCGCCGCACGTGCGGCGCGACCGTCACCTCGAAGCAGATCGGCGTCGCCACGCGGAACGCGCCCCCGCCCGTCCGGGGTAACTCGAAGACTGTCTCCTTCGTCCCCGCATCGAGATCGAACCGCATGCCCCTGGCGCCAAGGTCCAGCAGCGCGGCCTCGAGCGAAGGGAAGTTCGAGATGTACGGCATCGTCTCGCCGAAGGGCGTCAGCCGCACCTTGTCGTACCTCGCGTCGCTCGTCTCGCCGTCGACCAGCAGGTAGACGCTGTTGTACCGCCGGTCGTACCGGAACTCGAGGCCGTCGTCGACGGGCGCCACGCGGAACCCCTCCTGCGCGTCCTCGCCCAGCAGCAGGGGCACGCCCACCCGCGTCGACAACGCCTTGACCTGCACGGCGAAGTGGTCGGCGTCGATTCGCCGCACGCCCGAAGCCCCGCGAAGCTCGTGGTAGACGCCCTTGGATCGAAGTTCCTCGAGGGCCTGCCGCTCGAGCGTCACGCCCGGCAGCATCGTCTCGGGCCACACGATCACGTCGGGCGCGTCCTTGGCCGCCTCCTCGGTCATCGCCTCGAAGCGGGCGAAGTCCGACAGTTCCGATTCCATCGTCCACGCCAGCTTGTTGCTCTGCGCGACGTTCGTCTGGATCGCCGTGATGCGAACCGTCTGGCCCGTGCCCTTCGAGGCGGACGCCAGGGGCCACGCCATGAGCGTCGCCAGCGTCCACGTCACGACGCCGGCGATCGACCACGCACGCCGCCCCGCGCGCGAGTCGATGATGCACGCCGCGGGGATGCACGTCAGCAGCGACACGAGGTACACGCCCCCCACCGTCGCCGCCGCCGCGAGCACGGGCGCGTCGATCAGCGGGTAGGCCACCAGGCCCCACGCGTAGCCGTTGGCGAAGAGCTCGCCGCGAATGAACTCGACGCCCACCCACGCCGGCGCGAGGATCGCCCACGCGGGCACCCGCGGCCAACGCGCCGCCCCCGCCCCGGCGAGCCACGCGAACGCGGCGGGCCAGAAGGCCTGAATCAGCACGAGGAAGGGATACCCCGGCGCCGAGACGTCGACGATCCACCACTCCGTGAAGGCCCAGAAGGGCACGCACCCCGCCCATACCGCCAACGCGCCTTTCACCCTCGCCCGTCGCGAAGGGGTCCTTCCCAGCCGCACGGCCGCCAGAAACGGTCCCATCGGCGCGAGGAACGCGCAGGGCCACCACCCCACGGGCGGGAAGGCCAGGAACATCACCAGCGAATGCAGGAGTCCGAGCGACAGGCACGCCGCGATGAGCGATCTCGGGGCGTCGGCCTGCGGGCGATGTGCGACAACGTTCGCCATCGATGAAGCGTCGGGCGTCTTCCGCGGCGAGGCTTCACCGCCCTGCGCCGCCATCACTTGCCGGAATAGTCGATGATCCTCGCGATCTCGTTGCGAAGCTGCGACCGGTGGATCACGCGGTCGACAAGCCCGCTCTTGCGCAGGAACTCCGACCGCTGGAAGCCCTCGGGGAGTTCCTGACGGATCGTCTGCTGGATCACGCGGGGCCCCGCAAAGCCGATGAGCGCGTTGGGCTCGGCGAAGATCACGTCGCCCAGCATCGCGAACGACGCCGTCACGCCGCCGGTGGTCGGATCGGTCAACACCGAGATGAAGAGACCGCCCGCCTCGTCGTAGCGGGCGAGCGCGGCGCTGGTCTTGGCCATCTGCATCAGCGAGAGGCCCGACTCCTGCATGCGTGCGCCGCCCGAGCAGCTCACGATGACCAGCGGCAGGCCCGTGCGGGTCGCCTCCTCGATGGCCCGCGTGATGGTCTCGCCCACCACGCTGCCCATCGAGCCCATCATGAAGGTCAGGTCAAGGCAGCACACCATGGCCTCGCGGCCCTTGATGAACATCCGCCCGGCCTTGATCGCGTCCTTCGCGCCCGTCTTGATCTGCTCGGCGAGCAGGCGGTCGGAGTACGCCTTGAGATCCTTGAACTGCAGCGGGTCGGCCGCCGAAAGGTTGCCGAACATCTCCTGGAAGGAGTCGGGGTCGGCGAGTTGGCCGATCCGCTCGGCCGCGCTGATGCGGTGGTGGAAGTCGCACTCGGGGCAGACGTTCAGGTTCGCCTCGAGGTGGCGACGATAGACCATCTTGCCGCAGGCCTGGCATCGAAGCCACAGCCCTTCGGGGATCGCGGACCGCCGCTGCGGCCGAACCTCATTCCACGTCCTTGTGGGGGTCTCGCTTGCTCGTCGCGCCATGCGTCACCTGCCATCTGGGGGCGTGCCCGCCGGATCCATCCGTCGCAGGTCACCGACCCCACGGTCAGGGGACCTCAAGCACGCCCGTGCCTCGGAGAAGAGTCTATGCCCCCCTCGCCGCAACGGACCGGGGTTATCCGCCACGACCGAACACGATCCAACCATGCGATTGAATGTTCCTTGAAGGTCGCCTGAAGGGTCGCCTCAGGGCCGCTTGGCGACCAACGCGTGGGCCAGGTCGATGGCCGCCTCGGCCGACGGCGCGTGTCCGTCCGCGCCGATCCGCGTGGCCGACTCGGGGCAGCCGCCGAAGGCGGGCCCGCCCACGATGATCACCGGGCACGGGTCGAGGTCGCGTCGCAACATCAAGATGGAGTCCTCGATGGTGCTGATCTGCGAAGGCATCGCCCCCGAGATGGCTACGGCGTCGGCCCCGTAGTCGACCACCGCACGCACCAGGTCGATCGCGGGCACGTCGGCGCCCAACTCGATCACCCGCCAGCCGGCGAGTTCGAAGAAGTCGGCCACGACGCGGACGCCCAGATCGTGCGTGTTCCCTTCGGCCGCCGCCACGATGAGCGTGAGGCCCACGGGTTCCCTGGCCTTGGCCAACGCGCACAGCTGCGCCATCACCGACCGGGTCGTCGCGGTCGCGAAGTGCTCCTCCGCCACCGACAACTCGTTGATGTGCCACATCCGCCCCACTTCGCGCTGCACGGGCAGCAGGATGTGGTTGTACGCGTCGCGGATCGACACGCCTCCCGTCACCACTGCGTCCATCACCACGCGGCTCGCCGCGCGGCGGTCGCCCTCGAGAATCGCCAACAGGTACTCCGCCGCCACGCGCCCATGCGCCGTCTCGACCGAAAGGCACGTCGGAGGCGTGACGTCCGCCCCGGCCAGCACGCTCGCTGCGCCGCCGAAGCATGCGTCGATGAGCATCGCGTCGGCGTCGGGCACCTCACGGCGCAGCGTGTCGCGCAGCACCGTCAGACTGGTCGCGAGATCCTCGAGAGGCACGCCCCTGGCGCGGAACGCCGCCGCCGCCCACGCCACCTGCGTTGCGAAGACGCCCGGCGACGCGACGCTCATCGCCGCCGCCAAGTCCATCAGTCGCCCGCAGAAGTGCTCCTTCCACTTGGCCAGCGGCTCGGGCCGATAGCGACCCGCCATGCCCGGATGCGCCCGAAGCAATGCCCCTGACGCCAACTCCGCCAACTCCGCCATTCGCGCGCGGAGCAGGTCCGCCGCGAACCGCGCGTTCACCTGATCGAAGTGCGGTGCGACATCGTGATCGGCGTGATGGTTCGATGCGTGGCTCATGGCTGATTCGGCGCGATGCTGCTGCGGGGCCCTCCCCATGACCCTCCCTTCGCCGCCCCGCCTGCTCTGGATGAATCCAAACGGACAACCGTCTCGGCCCGACCCTCACAGCCCCCTCACGCCCCCTCACGCCCCCAACCACGCCGCCACGATGCCCTTGGTGTACACCCCTGCGAGTCCGTGAAGGAAGGGCTTGACGTGCTCGCCGCCCTGATCGTCGGCCACGTCGGAGATGGTCCTGACGCATGCGAAGGGCACTTGGTGCTCGTGGCACACCTGCGCCACCGCCGCCCCTTCCATCTCGACGCACAACGCCTCCGGGGCACGGGCGCGAACCATGTCGCGAGAGCGGCTGCTGAAGATCACCTGATCGCCGCTGGCGATCACGCCTCGCCTCACCCGCGGCTCGCCCAACGCAGCCTCCTCCAGAAGGTGCGTCGGTGCGTCGGCACGCAGACGCTCGACGACGAACCGCTCGGCCCCTCGCGCCAACGCCTTCGACATCGTCTCGTCCACCGGCAACTCGGCGATGCCCAGCATGGGCACGTGAAGGGGCGGAAAGAAGGGGGACGCGTCGAGATCGTGCTGCACGAGGCCCGTGGCGACCACCACGTCGCCTCGAGCCACGCCGTTCACGCCACCCGCGATGCCGAAGAAGACCACCGAGCCGACGTCGTGCTCGAGGATCAACTCGGTGACCGTCGACGCCGACGCCACCTTGCCCCAACGCGAAAACACGATCACCACCTCGTGGCCGTGCAATCGCCCCGCATGGAACGTCCTGCCGGCGCGTTCACGCACCGCGCGACGCTCCAGCACGGCGAGGAGCGCGTCGATCTCCTCGGGCATGGCGCCCATGATGCCGATGGGACCGCGCGATACGGAGAGTGCTGGCGAAGTCACGACGCGAGGGTAGTGGGCTTCAGGCGCGAGCCCGCGACTTCTTGGCGGGCCTGCTTGCGGACTTGCCTGCAGGCTTGCTGGCTTGCTTGCTAGCTGGCTTGCTTGCTAGCTGGCTTGCTGGCTGGCTTGCTGGCTGGCTTGCT
>JBBAVG010000013.1:17325-55667 GCA_040397805.1 Phycisphaerales bacterium | reverse complement strand
GCTTGCTAGCTGGCTTGCTGGCTGGCTTGCTGGCTGGCTTGCTGGCTGGCTTGCCTGCTGGCTTGCGTGCCCCCGCGGCCTTCTTCGTCGCGGCCGCCTTCTTCCGCGGCGTCGCTGTGGCCCGCGTCGACGTCTTGGCGGAAGGCTTGGCCTTGGACGCCGCGGCAGCGGCCTTGCCCGAACCGCCCGCGAGGTCCGCGACCGCCGCGAGCACGTCGGCGGCATGCCCGGGCACCTTCACGTTCTCCCACGCCTTGACGACCTTGCCGTCGCGGCCGATGAGGAACGTCGAACGAATCACGCCCTGATACGTGCGGCCGTACATCGACTTGGTGCCCCACACGCCGAACGACTCGGCCGCCCGGGGCGTGCCGCCCGCGGCCGGCGGATCGGCGAGCAACTCGACCCCGAGTTTCTCCTTGGCGATGAACGACGCATGGCTCTTGACGCTGTCGGGGCTCACGCCCACCACGGCGACATCGAGGGCGTCGAATCTCGCCGCAAGGTCGGTGAAGTCGCAGGCCTCGGTGGTGCAGCCGGGGGTCATGTCCTTGGGGTAGAAGTAGATGACCAGCCACGAACGCACGAGGTCCTTGAGTCGTCGGGGCGAACCCTTGGAGTCCTCGAGGGTGATGTCGGGAATGGAACGGCCGATCTCGAGCGTGGGCATGGGGTGGCTCCGAAGTGAGGTCGCGACGGCGCGTCGCGTGCCCGCTCACTTCGCGGGCGTTCCGCCACCCGATGCACCATCCGGCGCGGCGGGCCACTCGAACCCGGCTCGCTCCACGGCGGTCGGTCCCGACACGATCCACGCGACCAAGCCCACGAAGATCGCCGACGCCAGCACCACGATGAGCACCACCACGAGCATGACCCGCTGCGCCAATCGCTCGCTCCGTCGCGACGTCGCGGCCGCTTCGCCCCGGCCCGTCGGTCGCACCTCGCCGTGCCTGGCGGCATCCTGCACCGCCGCCAGCACGAGGTGGGCCTCGAAGGGACGCATGCCCGACCGTACCGCCCCGGCGACCAGCCGCTTGCGAACCTCGGGAGGCAACACCGCCGCCCGGCCGCCCTGGATGGAGTCGATCGTGCGTCGCGCCAACTCCTCGTAGGGCGCGGTGTCGGGCAGGTCGCCCGCCAGACGATTCTCGAGCGCCACGGCACGGCGCACGGCCACCACCTCCGCGGCCGCCTCCGAGGCCGCCGCGATGGCAGGCGATGTCCCCGCGTCCGGCTCCGCCAGACGCAGCACCGACCGACGGGGCGGCACGCCGCCCGGCCCGGAGTTGTCACGCACGAAGCGCATCGACCAACCCGTTCCGCAACCGGCAGGCCACGCCGCATCCCCCCGTTCGTGCGACATCGGGGACCGAATCAATCTCGACAACGACAGCGCTTGGCGGGCACTCGAGAGCACACCAACGACCGCCCCCACGCCCCCCACGCCACTTCGGACGACCGCTAACCTTCCCTTCCATGTCCTCCGCCGCCACGCCCCCCGTCGTCACCCGCTTCGCCCCCTCCCCCACCGGCCACCTTCACATCGGCGGCGCCCGCACCGCCCTCTTCTGCTGGGCCTTCGCCCGCCGCCACGGCGGCCGCTTCATCCTCCGCATCGAGGACACCGATCGCGCCCGCAGCAGCGTCGAATCCGCCCGCGGCATCATGGAGGACCTCGCGTGGTTGGGCATCGAGTGGGACGAGGGGCCCGAGTTCGCCGCGGGCGGCCGCACGCTCGGCGGCGATCCCCGCAAGGTGGGCCCCTTCTTCCAGGCCCAGCGCGTCCACCTCTACGACGCGTACATCGAGTGGCTCGTGGCCAACGGGCTGGCCTACCCCGCCTTCGACACCGCCGAGGAGCTCGACGCCCAGCGCAAGGCCGTCACGGACCGCAAGGGCACGTTCCGCTACGACCGCACCAAGGCGATGCAGATCCCCCTCGCCGAGCGGCTCGAGCGCATGCGCTCGGGCACGCCCCACGTCGTGCGGCTGCTCGCCCCCCGCGAGGAGATCGTCGTCAAGGACTCCGTGCTCGGCGACGTTCGCTACGCCGCCGGCGAACTCGACGACTTCGTGCTCCGCAAGGCCGACGGCTTCCCCACGTACCACTTCGCCGTCGTGATCGACGACGAGCTCATGGGCGTCACGCACGTGCTGCGGGCCCAGGAACACCTCAACAACACGCCCCGACACGTCGCGCTCCAGCTCGCCCTGCGCCGGCTCGACACCGGCGAGCCCTTCCGCACGCCCGCCTACGCGCACATGCCCCTCATCTTCAACATGGACTCCACGAAGATGAGCAAACGCGACAAGGCCAAGGCCGCTCGCGTCGCCCTCAAGGCCGCGATGACCAAGGACGCCTCGCTCACCCCCGCCCGCATCGCCGCCGACACGGGCCTCGATGCCACGCTGGTCGAGGGCTTCGCCAAGGCCGACAACGACTCGCTCGACGCGGCGGCGAAGATCGCAGCCCGCTTCAACGCCGCGCTGCCCGAGATCGAGGTGGCCGACTTTCGCGCCAACGGCTATCTGCCGTCCGCCATCGACAACTTCCTCTCCCTCTTGGGCTGGAACCCGGGCATGAAGCTGCCCGACGGCAAGGACCTCGAGAAGTTCGACACGGCGTTCCTCGCCGCCAACTTCTCGCTTGAACGCATCGGCACCACCAACGCCCGCTTCGACCGCGTGAAGCTCGCGAGCTTCAACGGCGACGCCATCGCGGCCCTGCCCGTCGAGGAGTTCGCCTCCCGCTGGGCGACGTGGTGCCTTGAGCATCAGCCCGCGTTGCCGACGAAACTGGGCGTCACGAACGCGACGACGCTCTCGCCCCGCTGGCTCTGGCTGGCGCAGGTGGTCCGGGTGCGGGCCAAGACGCTCGCGGAAGCCTCGCGTCCCGCGGCGTTCATCCTGCTCGACGACGACGCCGTCCCCTTCGACCGCGCCGCCGTCGACAAGCACCTCCTCGCCTCCGAGGGCGCGGGCCTCGCGCTGCTCGCCCGCTTCGCCGACCGGCTCGCGGCGCTCGACTCATTCGAGCCCGCGCCGATCCACGCGCTGATCGAGGCGATGGTCAAGGAGTCGCAGCTGCCCAACATGGGGCCGCTGGCCCAGGCCATCCGCGTCGCCGTCGCGGGCGTGGCGGTCAGCCCGCCCTTGGGCGAAACCCTCGCCTCGCTGGGACGCGACTCGAGCATGACGCGTCTGCGGAAGTGCCTTGCGTCGCATTCGACACCCGGGTGACGAACGCCCGCCGCGTCCGCTCACCCCCCCGCCGTCTCGGCCGCCTGCACCACGTTGTGCAGCAGCATGGAGACCGTCACCGGCCCCACGCCCCCCGGCACCGGGCTGATCCACCCAGCCACCCGCGACGCCTCCTCGAAGGCCACGTCGCCGGTCGTCCGCGTCTTGCCGTCCTCGCCCTTCACGCGGTTGACGCCCACGTCGATCACGATGGCGCCCGGCTTGACCATGTCGCCGCGGATCAGCCCCGGCACGCCCGCCGCGGCGATCAGCACGTCGGCCCCTCGCGCAACGGCCGCCAGCGACGGCGTCCACTTGTTGCACGAGATGACCGTGGCCTCCTGACGCATCAGCAGCACCGCGATGGGCTTGCCCACCACGTCGCCCGCGCCCACCACCACCGCCACCTGCCCGCGAAGGAAGGGCTTGCCGGCCTCGAGGGGCGACTGGCCCGGCGAGAGCAACCCCGCCGCCGTCTTCTCGCTCCAGACCCGCTCGAGCATCTTCATCACCGCCAGCGCGGTGCACGGCGCGAGCGACGACCGGCCGTACACGATGTTTCCGATGTTCGCCGGGTTCACACCCTCGACGTCCTTGCCCGCGGCGATGAGCGCCTGGATGCGGGGCACGTCCACGCCTTCGGGCAGCGGCAGGTGCATCATCATCGCCGTCACCGACGGGTCGTTGGCGAGCAACAGCACCCGCCCGGCGATCTCGTCGTACGCATGCGATCCGCTCGTGGGCGTCACGCGGTGCAGCCGGTACGTGATCCCCAGCGCCTCGCAGGTCTTGGCCTGATTGTCGGCGTACACCCTCGCGCCGTTGTCGCCGGCCTCGATCAACACCGCATCGAGCCGCACCTCGCGGCCCCGTGCTCGCAACGCCTGCACCCGGGCCTTGATGCGTTGCCGCTCCTCGTTCGCCAGTGCCACTCCGTCGATGATGCGGGCGCCGCTCATGGCCGATGATAGCGACACGCCCCCACGGCCGGCCTCAGCCCGCGATCCTCGCCGCGCCGGCCGCCGTCACCACCACCGTCGTCTCCCGATAGACGCTCCAACGCCCCCGAGCCTCCAGCGTCGTCCAGCCGTCATCCGTCTCCACCAGCAGCGGCTCCTCCAACCCCTCGCACACCACCGGTTCGATCGTGATCGCCTCGCCCGCGGCCAAGACGCGGTCCCACGTGCCGTCGGTGGGGTCGAACCCCAGCCGCAGGTCCTCGTGCAGTCGCCGCCCGATGCCGTGCCCGGCGCACGCGCCGACCACGCGGCAGCCCATCGCCGCCGCCGCTTCCAACGCTGCCTCGGCGCAGGCCCCCCACCGAGCGCCCGCTCGCACCCGCGACTCGCACGCGCGGTGCACCGCCACGGCGGCCTCGACGAGGCGGTCGCCCTTCGCCTGAAGGCCGCCCGACCCGGGCACCACGATCGGCCTGGCGGCATCGGCATGCCAGACGCCCGTGTCATCCGCGACGCACGCCGCCACGTCGATGGTCGCGACATCGCCCGGCCGTAGCAGTCGCGAGGAAGGACGGGCGTGCGTGAGCTCCTCGTTCACGCAGATGCTCGCGCCGAACCCGAAGGCGACGCCGCGGGCGTTGACGCATGCCGCCATCGCCGGCACGCCCCCGAGCGACGCGACGATCTCCGCGGCACGCTCCGCCATTCGCCTCGTGACCTGGCCCGGCCCGACCTCGGCCATCAGGATGTCGAGCGTCCCGGAAACGATGCGTCCCGCCCGGAGCAAACCGGGCGGGACGCCTTGAAGTTCGAGGTCGGACATGGGACCGAGCGTCAGAACCGCGGACCGCGGAGGCGCGGGCCTTCTCCCTCTTCCCCGGCGGCGCCGAGGAAGCCCGAGTAGTTCCGCATCAGGAGGTTGGCTTCCACGCGTTGGAGGAAGTCCATCATGACGGCGACGACGATGAGCAGGCCTGTTCCACCGAGGAACTGGCTGACGTTGTAGTCGATGTTCATGCCTCGGTTGATGACGGTGGGCATGATGGCGAGCACGGCGAGGAAGCCCGCGCCCACATAAGTGATGCGGTTCATGACCGTCTCGAGGTACTCGGCGGTGCGAGGGCCGGGGCGGAGGCCGGGGATGAACGAGCCGTGCTCCTTGAGCTGCTTGCTCATCTCCTCGGGGTTGAACTGGACGGTGATCCAGAAGTAGCTGAAGAAGTAGACCATGGCGATGTAGACGATCACGTAGGGGTAGTCGCCGGGCTGGAAGGCGTCGGCCAGGAACGAGGTGATGGCCTGCCACGCCGTGCTGTCACCGGAGGGGACGATGCCTTGGGCGATCTCGGCCTGCATCCTCGTGGCAGCGCCGTGGTTGGCGAACTCCTTGAGCTGCGTGAAGATGAAGGTGGGGAAGATCATCAGCGAGCTGGCGAAGATGATGGGCATCACGCCGCCGTGGTTGATCCGCAAGGGGAGGTAGCTCCGCTGGCCGCCGAAGACCTTGCGGCCGCGGGTGTGCTTGGCCTGCTGCACGGTGATGCGTCGCTGGGCGACCTGCATGAGCACGCAGCTGCCGATCACGGCGACGAAGCACCCGATGAGCAGGAAGAGGCCCATGAACCCGATCTTGTTGGGGTCGCGGACGTCGAAACCCTCGTAGAGCGTGTTGATGGCGCCCGGCATGCCGCCGAGGATGCCCGCCATGATGATCATCGACGCGCCGTTGCCGATGCCGTGCTTGTCGATCTGCTCGCCGAGCCACATCAGGAACATGCAGCCCGCGGTGAGGGCGGTGACCGCCATGACCCACCAGACGACGTTCTCTCGCCATGTCTGGAGAATCAGGCCCTGCTGCGAGAGATAGCCCAGCCAGCCGATGCCCTGCACGATGCAGATGCCCAGCGTGACGTAGCGGGTGTACTCCATGATCTTCTGGCGTCCGCTGGGGCCCTCCTCCTGGAGTTTCTTGAGCACCGGGAGCACCGAGGCCAGAAGTTGGAAGATGATGCCGGCAGTGATGTAGGGCATGATGCCCAGACCGAAGATCGTCGAGTGCGAGAGCGCGCCGCCCGAGAAGATGGCGACGAAGCTCACGAGCTTGGCGACCGCCGACCCGTCCTGCGAGGCCTGGTTGAAGGCCTTCGCGAGGGCTTCCTGATCGACGCCCGGAAGGGGGATCCAGTGGCCGATGCGGAAGACAAAGAGCATGCCGAGCGTGAACAGAACCTTGTTCCGCAGCTCCTGCACCTTGAAGATGTTCGCCAACGTCGAAATCATGCCGCCTCGACCTTCCGGCGAGCGGGGAGACGTGGAGCGCCCCTCGCTGCGCCACAATGAAAAGAGGAAAGGCCGGGCCTTCCCTCTCGTGAGGAATCACGCTTGGGAGCGGACCTTCAAGGCCCGCCGAACTCTCGCGAAGGAGTTCGCCCCGCACGCCGCGCCACAGTGCGAAGCAAGGGTAGCCGCGGAACTCACTCGGCGTCGCCGGCGGCCGCCGCGGGCTTGGCCTTCTTGCCGGCGGTGGAACGGGTGAGCTTCTTGGTGAGGTTCTTGGGCTTGAGCTTGGTCTCGGGGACGTTCGGGTCGACACCGCGGCTCTTGTCGCGGCGGGTGCCCGTCTCGTTCACCTTGCCGCCGGCCTCCTCGAACATCTTGCGAGCGGGCCCGGTGACGCGAGCGGCGGTGACGTTGAACTTGCCCTTGACGCCCGTCTGGCCCTTGCCCAGGGAACCCAGGATCTTGAGATCGCGGCTGTCGTCGCGAACGAGGCCAGCCTTGATGAGGGCCTCGCGGGTGATCTCGCCGCCGGCCTTGAAGGAGGGGTGGGCGATGATGTCGCCGACGTTGACGGTCCAGAAGTGGACCTTGAACGCGGCGTTGGTGAAGCCGAACTTGGGGAGGCGGCGGAAGTAGGGCATCTGACCGCCCTCGAACGACCGCTTGCTGGCATGGCCCGAGCGGCTGCTCGCGCCCTTCTGGCCGCGGCCGGACTGCTTGCCGTGGCCCGATCCTTCACCGCGACCGACGCGCTTGCGCTTCTTGGAACGGCCCGCGAGGGCGGTGATGTCGTGGATCATCATGGCTGGTTGCTCCAAACTGCTTGATTCGGACTGCCGCGTTCGCGGGAGCCGGAGGTGACGGTGGAAGACGGGAACTGCCGGTCTGGGCCGACTCAGGCCTTGGGGGCTTCGCCGCCCGCATCGGCCGCGGGGGCGGCGGCTTGCGCGGGAGCATGGGAGGGGGCGGAGCCACGGTCGTCGCCGCGGCCGGGACCGCCGCGACCGCGACCGCCGCCGGGACCGCCGCGACCACGGCCCTTGCCGCGACCGTCATCGACGGTGTTGACGGGACCGCGAGCCTTGTCCCTGCCGCTGGTGGCGGGCATGAACCGCTTGCCGCGTTCGATCTTGGCCTCGATGGTGGTGGCGCCGAGCGACTGGCCGCGCAGCCCCTCGACCGAGGAAGCCAGCCGCAACTGCTCCAGCCCGTCGAAGACGGCCTTGACGATGTTGCGCTTGTTGGTCGAGCCGAAGCACTTGGTGAGGCAGTCGGTGACGCCGGCCTTCTCGAGGATGGTGCGGACGGTGCCGCCCGCGACGACGCCCGTTCCCGGAGCGGCGGGGATGAGGCGGACCTTGCTGGCGGAGAAGATGCCTTCGACCTCGTGGGGGATGGTGGTTCCCACGAGCGGGATGGTGATCATCGCCTTCTTGGCGTACTTCTCGGCCTTCTCGATGGCGGCGGGGACTTCGTTGGACTTGCCGTAGCCGAAGCCCACCTTGCCGCGACGGTCGCCGACGACCACCAGGGCGCCGAAGGCGAAGCGGCGACCGCCCTTCACGGTCGACGACGTGCGGTCGACGCCGATGTTGGACGATTCGATGTGGCTGGACTCGTCGAAGATCTCGGGCTTCATGGTCATTCTCGCGATCAGTGGCGTTGGTTGGCTGGAAACGGGTGGATGCGGACGGGACTCAGAACTTCAGGCCGCCCTTGCGAGCACCCTCGGCGAGCGCCTTGATGCGCCCGTGGAACTTGAAGCCGCCGCGATCGAAGGCGACCTCGCTGACTCCCTTCGCGGTCGCGAGGCGGGCGAGCAACTCCCCCACCTTGCCGGCGGCGTCGCTGTTGCCCGTCTTGTCGAGCTTGAGCTCCTTGGAGTTGGTCGCCGCCGCGGCGATGGTCACGCCGTCCAGGTCGTTGATGATCTGGGCGTACATGTGGTTGAGCGACTTGTAGACGGCCAGCCGCGGCTTGGCGGCGGTACCGATGATCCGCTTGCGAATGCCGATGCGGCGACGGGAGCGGCGGAGCGTCTTGAGTGAGTTCCTGTCCATGACTGTGTCCTTGCTGTGCTTGCTCGGGGGTCCAACGTGCCGGACCGGCCCCCTGCCGGAATGCCCGGAACGCATCGCCGTCATCAGGCGCCGAACTGCTTGCCCTGCTTGCGACGAACGACCTCTTCGACGTACTTGACGCCCTTGCCGTTGTACGGCTCGGGCTTGCGGTGCGAACGCATCGCCGAAGCGAACTGCCCGACCTGCTGCTTGTCCGGGCCGCTGACGCTCACGAACTGCTTGTCGACCTTGACGGTCAGGCCCGCGGGCACCGGCATGACGATGGCGTTGGCAAAGCCCAGCGTCATCTTCAGGTCCTTGCCCGCAAGGGTGGCCGTCCAGCCAACGCCCACGACCTCGAGACGCCTCTCGTAGCCCGCGTTGACACCCTGAATCATGTTCTTGATGTGTGCCCGGGTGCTGCCCCAGTGCGCGTTGGCCTGCTTGTCCTGCGAGGTGACGCCGTCGGCCAAGGCGACGGTCACGGCCTTCGCCGCGTCATCGACCTGCACCTTCACGGACGCCGGCACCTGGATGCTCAGCTTGCCCTTGGGCCCCTCGACGTTCACGGCGCCGTCCTTGACGGCCACCTTCACGCCCGCCGGAACCGCCACAGACTTCTTGCCGATTCGAGACATGCTTCACTGCTCCTTCGCGTGCGGCTCGCCCGTTGCCGGACCATGCCGGCGGCGGGGCTTCCGCGATCAACACCCTTTGCGTCCACACTTCAACCGACTCGTTCGTCCCGCCGTCGATCGGCGAGAACCGGATCACTCGATCGTGCACAACAGCTCGCCGCCCACACGCTCCTCGCGGGCCTTGCGGTCCGAGAGCACGCCCTTGGGGGTGCTGACGATCGCGATGCCCAGTCCCTGGAGCGGGCGGGGCAGGTCGTCGCAGCCGCGATACACGCGGCGGCCGGGCTTGCTCTCGCGGGTGAGGCGGTGCAGGGCGGGCTCGCCGGTGTTGCTGTACTTGATGCGGATGTTCAGCATGCCGCTGCGGCCGTCCTCGACGAGATCGAACCCGTCGATGTAGCCCTCGTCGCGCAGCACCGAGGCCACGCCGCGAGCAACCTTGCTGTTGCGGCACATGACCGTCTTGGCCCTGTTGCGCAGGGCGTTGCGCATCCGAGTGAGCATGTCCGCGATTGGATCACCGATTGCCATGGGTACCTCGTTCGATTCTTCCGCCCGCCGGACCCGCATGGGTCGCTGGCCGTCGGGCCGACTGCGTATGCCTGTGTCCTGCGCTTGCCGCGGCCCTTGGGGCCGGAGCGACTCCAACTTCCTCCGAGTCCCTCCCGGGGCGGGAAGGACGACCGATCACCAGCTCGCCTTGCGCATGCCGGGGATCTTCCCCTCCAGCGCCAGCTTGCGGAGCATGATGCGGCTGATCCGGAACTTCCGGTAGACGCCTCGGGCTCGGCCGGTCAGCTGACACCGGCGCACCGTCCGGGTGCTGAACTTGGGCTTGCGGTTGCTCTTGGCGAACTGGGCTTTGGTGGCCATCGTGTTTTCTCCGAGCGGTCGTCCGTTCGACCTGCCCTCGTCGGGTTGCGTTCGTGTCTCTTGGCGCTTACTTCTGGTCGGGCTTCGCGAAGGGCAGTCCGAGCTCGGCCAGCACGAAGCGGCTGAGCTTGGGGGAGCTGTTCCGGAAGCACATGTTGATGTTCATGCCGTGGGTGAACGGGGCGTCCACCATGTTGATCTCGGGGAACACGCCCTGCTCCGTCAGGCCCATGGCGTAGTTGCCCTGCTTGTCGAACGCCTTGTCGCCAAGGCCGCGGAAGTCCTTGATGCGGGGCGTCGCCAGGTTGATCAGGCGGTCCAGGAAGTGCCACATCCGCTCGCGCCGGATGGTCACCATCGCCGCCGTCTCCAGGCCCTCGCGGACCTTGAAGTTCGACACGCTCTTCTTCGCGCGAAGGATCACGGGCTTCTGGCCCGTCACCTTCGTCAGCGTGTCCAGCACCGTCGACTTGACGTGGGGCGGGATCTTGGTGCCCTCGATGTGACGGCCCATGTTCACGTTCAGCACGATCTTCTCGAGCCGCGGCATGTTCATGGGGTTCTTGATGCCGAAGGCCTCGGCCACCTTGGCCCGCACCTGCTCCTCGTACATCGTCTTGAGACGCGGGGGCGCCTTGGCGGCCTGGCTCGCGGCGGCCTCAATGGCCTCCGCCTCGGCGCTCTTCTTGCCGCCTGCGGCCTTGGGGGCCTTGTCGGACTTGGCCGGCTTCTTCTTGGCGTCTTCCTTCGACATCGCTCACACTCGTTTCTTCTCGCCGGGGACCAATCCCCCGGACGTCGACCGCTTGTTCCCGTCGCCGAACCTCGCCGGCGACACCGACAACACCTTCACTCGCTCACTTGCGGGGACCGTGGACCACGCTGAGTTCGGAGAGGTCCTTGCCGCCCTTGCGGCCCACGCGAACCTTCGAGCCGTCGCTCTTGACGCGGAAGCCGACGCGAACCGGCTTGCCGTCGACCACCGGGCTGACCTTGCTCATGTGGATCGGGGCCTCGATGGTCACCACGCCGCCCTGGGGGTTGCGCTGGCTGGGACGCATGTGCTTGGTGCGGAGGTTGACCCCCTTGATCACCACGCTCTCCGACTTGGTGATCACGCGGATCACCTCCCCGGTCGTCCCCTTGTGGTCGCCCGAGCGGATGTAGACCGTGTCACCCTTCTTCACGTGTGCAGGCATTGCTTGCTCCAACTGGCTCGCCGAGGCAAGGGCCGATGGCCCCTGCTCGGACGTGATTGCTTTCTCGAACCGACGTTTCCACCCGACTCGTCACGCTTGCTTGCGGCCCTTTAGACCACTTCGGAGGCCAGCGAGACGATCTTCATGAAGTTGCGGTCTCGCAGCTCGCGGGCCACGGGCCCGAAGATGCGGGTGCCCTTGGGGTTCCCGTCGTCCTGGATCAGCACCACCGCGTTGCTGTCGAACTTGATGTAGCTGCCGTCGGCTCGACGCGTCGCCTTGGTGGTCCGAACCACCACGGCCTTGCTCTTGTCGCCGGGCTTCACTTCCGCGCCGGGGAGGGCCTTCTTGATCGACACGAAGACGCGGTCGCCCACGCCGGCGATTCGCCGGGTGAAGCGGCCCGAGCCCGTCGAGCCGCCATACACGCGGATCACGTAGGCGATCTTCGCGCCCGAGTTGTCCGCCACTTCGCACCTGGTTTCTTGCTGCAGCATGCCGAACCTTGCTTTCCTCTAGCCCGTCGGCCGCTCGGCCGCACGGGACGTGTCCACGATCAAACCGTCCATCTCCCCCCACCGCCACCACGGCGCTCCAATGGCGGCCCGCCCGCTCAGGGCTGCAACGCCGCCACGCTCTTGATGGCCGCGGCCTGGTCGGCTCGACGCTCGACCACGCGGACCAGCGTCCACCGCTTGCTCCTGCTGATGGGGCGGCAGGGAGCCACCTCCACCACGTCGCCCGTCCGGGCCTCGTTCTTGGCGTCGTGCACCTGCAGGATCGTGCGTTGACGCACGAACTTGCCGTACTTGGGGTGCATCGTCAGGTAGTTGATCACCACGCGACGAGTCTGATGACGCGAGTCGGACTCCACCACGCCCTGCCGCGTGCCGGAGAGGCCGCCCGCCTGCTTGACCGCCTTCTTCTGCTTGACTGCCGCTGCCATCGCTTGCTTCCTTTGCTGGGCCCCGCGGGCGGCCCGTTGGTGTGTCGTCGCTTCGCTCGTCGCACGAACCTCGCCGGGGCGTGACGGACGATGTCGCCGGCACGCTCGGTTCGACGGCTCAGGCCGCCGCCGTCGTCCGCCGCCGCTGCTCGCCCTTCACCCGGGCGATGTCCCTGCGGAGCTTGCCGAACTTGCTCGTGTCCTCGACCTTGGCCGTCACGGCTTGGCTCCGCAGGTCGAAGAGCTCGTTGGTGAGCTTGGCGAGCTCGATCTTGAGCTCCTCGTCCCGCATCGCCTTCACTTCGTTGCCCGTCATGACTCACCTCTGGATCTCGGCCCGTTCATCCCGGCGCCGAATGGTTCTTGTGTTCACTCACGCACTCGCGACCGGACTCGACCGTCCGGCACCCGCTCGACCTCGGACGCCCCCGGATCAGACGCTGAGGCGACGCCCCACGAACCGGCAGCGAACCGGCATCTTCACCGCCGCACGCAGGAGGGCCAACTTGGCCGTGGCCTCCGCGACGCCCGCGATCTCGAAGAGCATCGTGCCGGGCTTCACGCGGGCGGCCCAGTAGTCCACCTCGGCCTTGCCCGTTCCCATTCGCGTCTCCAGCGGCTTCTTGCTGATGGGCTTGTCCGGGAAGACGCGGATGAAGAGCTTGCCTTCGCGCTTCAGGTAGTGCTGGCAGGCGATGCGGCCGGCCTCGAGCACCTGGCCGCTGATCCAAGCGCCCTCGAGGGCCTGCAGGCCGTAGTCGCCGTAGGCCACGTAGTTGCCCTTGGTCGCCTTGCGGTCGCGAACGCGACGCTGCTCCTTGCGAAACTTCACTCTCTTGGGCATCAACGCCATGGTTCATTCGCTCCTGCCGACGGCGGCTCGAAGGCCCGCGCCGGAATCGATTCCTTGCTCACACCGGCGACCGGGACACCATCGCCCGCCCACCCCGCCAGCCCTCTCCAACCGAACCCGACACTCACTTGCGGCCGCGGGCCCGGGCCCTGCCGCCCGCCGCGGTGGACGTGTTCTCGTCCGCCGCCGTCGAGTACATGCCCTTGTACACCCACACCTTGCAACCGATCGCGCCGTACGTGGTGAAGGCCTCGGCGAACCCGTACTCGACCTGCGCCTGCAGCGTCGAGAGGGGCAGCGAACCCAGCCGCATGTCCAGCGTGCGGCTCATCTCGGCGCCGCCCAGGCGGCCGCTGATCTGCACCTTCACGCCCTTGGCGCCCGCGGCCATCGCCGCCTCGCACTTCATCTTCACCACGCGACGGAAGCTCGCCCGCTTGGCCAACTGCTCGCACACCGCCTCGGCGATGAGCTGGCAGTCGAGGTCGGCGTTCTTGATCTCGATGATCGAGATCGCCACCTTGCGGCCCGTCATGTACTGCAGTTCCTCCTGCATCCGCTCCACCTCGGCGCCCTTGGGACCGATCACCAGGCCCGGACGGGCCGTCTTGATGATGACCTTGAGCTCCTCGCGGGTGCGCTCGATGTGGATGTCCGAGACCGCCGCGTTGGGGGGCCTGCGGTTGAGCCGCTTGTCGAGCCACTTGCGGATGCGCTGGTCCTCCACCAGCAACTCGCCGTAGAGCGCCTTGGGGGCGTACCACCGGCTGCGGTGAGCTTCGGTGATGCCGAGACGGAGGCCGAATGGATGTGTTTTCTGTCCCATGCGTTGCTGCCTGTGTGCTCAACGGGTTCCGGTCCCTTGGACCCGACGCCCGATGCTCCGACGTGCCGTGCGGGAGGTGCTCCCCGCCATGACCAACCCGTGACCAACCCGTGACCAACCCGTGACCAATCCGTGAATCACTTGCGAGACGACTTGCGCTCCTCCACGCTCACCGTGATGTGCGAGAGGGGCTTGAGAATCTGGTGGGCCCGGCCGCGATCCTTGGGCTGGAACCGCTTGATCACCATCGCCTGGTCCACGCGGCTCTCGCAGACCACCAGGTCCGCCCCGCTCGCGTCGGCCAGCTGCGCATCGGCGATCGCCGCCGCCAGGCACTTGCGGATGTTCACCGCCGCCCGCTTGGTGTTGAAGCTCAGGAGGTTCATGGCCGCATCGGCCGTCTTGCCCCGAATCAGGGTCGTCAAGAGGCCGGCCTTGCGGGCACTGCCCCGGTGACCCTTCACCATGCTCGTGAAGATCGCCAGATCCTTGACCGGGCGGCCAAGGGCCTGGGCCATCTTGGCGATGTACGCCGCCTTGCAGCGGGGATGGTCGTTGTCGCGCATCCAGTTGCGGATGGCGGAAGCGGCGCGGTCGGCGGGAAAGCCGGGCTGTGCCAGCGCGGTCGCGAGCTGGTCTGCATCGACGCCCGCCTCTTCCATGGCCTTGCTGAGTTTGCGTCCGGAGATCTTCACGGCTTCTTCCTCGTGGGCCCGCCCGCCTCATCGACGATCGGCGCCCTGTGTGCTTGCTTGGTCAGTCTCGACACGGGACATGTCCCCGCGTCCGCTCGATCACTTCTTGCCGTCGTCGATACCTTCCTTCTTGTTCGTGTGACCGCGGAAGGTGCGGCTGTTGCTGAACTCGCCCAACTTGTGCCCCACCATGTCCTCGGTCACCATCACCGGCAGGAACTGCTTGCCGTTGTGCACGTTGAACGTGAACCCGACGAACTCGGGAACGATCGTGCAGCGGCGGGCCCACGTCTTGATGGGGTCCTTCTTCCGCTGCTGAGCCATCTTCTCCACCTTGCGGAAGAGCTTCTCATCAACGTACGGACCTTTCTTGAGGCTGCGTCCCATGTGTCTTCGTTCCTTCGTGCTCGATCAGCGTGTCCTGACTTCCCTTGACCTTGGCTTGCGTCGCCGTTCCGATGTTTACTGCTTCTGGCCGTACCGCTTGCTCACGCGGCGGCGGATGATCATGCTGCCGCTGGACTTGCGCGGGTTGCGGGTGTTGCCGCCCTTGGCGTGCACGCCCGTCGGACCGCAGGGAGGACGGTTGCCCTTGCTGCGGCCGCTGCCACCGCCCAGCGGGTGGGCGTGGTGGCTCTTGGCGACGCCGCGGGTGATCGGGCGGATGCCCATCAGCCGCGAAAGACCGGCCTTGCCGAGCTGACGCAGACGGTGATCGGCGTTGCCCACCTGGCCGACCGTCGCCCGCGACTCGAGGGGCACGCGACGCACTTCGCCGCTGGGCAGCACGAGGGTGGCGTAATCGCCCTCCTTGTTGCTCAACTTGGCGTAGCTGCCGGCCGAGCGGCACATCTGGCCGCCGCCCCCGGGAAGGATCTCGACGCAGTGCACGTCGAGGCCCGTCGGGATGTCCCGCAGCCGCATGCAGTTGCCCACGCTGGGCTCCACCGGGCCCGAGCTCGACGAGACGATCGTCATCCCGTCCTTGATGCCCGCCGGAGCGAGGTGGTAGCGCTTCACGCCGTCGGTGTAGAGCACCAAGGCGATGTGGCAGGAGCGGTTGGGATCGTACTCGATGCCGATGATCTTGCCCACGATGCCGTCGCGGTCGCGACGCTTGAAGTCGATCATGCGGTACATCTGCTTCACGCCGCCGCCGATGCCGCGGGAGGTGATCTTGCCGCTGAAGTTGCGTCCGCCCGTCTTGACCTTGGGGGCCAGGAGCGACTTCTCGGGGGTCTTCTTGGTGACCTCCACGTGCATGTTCACCGACGCGTTGCGGCGTCCGGCGCTGGTCTTCTTGTAGATGCGAATCGGCATGTCTGTCCTTTGCCTTGGCTGCCTCGCCCGTGGTCGCGGGCGTCAGTGGATCATCTCGCGGACTTCAGAACAACTCGATCGCGTCGCCTTCCTTCAGGCTGACAACGGCCTTCTTGGTCAGGGCGCCGGCGATCTTGCCGGCCTTGCTCATGCGGGTGCGGGCCTGGCGGATCGTCGTGTTGATCCCCGACACCCTCACCTTGTAGATCCGCTCGACGGCGTCCTTGATCTCCGTCTTGGTGGCGCGGGGATCGACCTCGAACGTGTAGCGCTTCTGCTCGTTCATCGCGAACGTGCTCTTCTCGGAGAGGAGCGGACGGCGGATGATGTGCTCAGGGGAGACGTTGGCTGGCATGGATCACTTCCCTCCCTTGGAGGCGTCGGCCTTGCGACCGAGCGGATTGATCTTCGCGTCCTTGGTCGTCTGCGACGACGGGCCGCTCAGCCACGCCTCAAGCTCGGCGCGGCCGATCACCATGTAACGGTGGTTCAGCATGTTGAAGGCGTTGATCTGGTCGCTGCGGACGATCGTCACGCCGTCAACGTTTCGGCCCGAGAGCATCGCGTTGCGGCTCTTGTCCGAATCCATCGGCAACGCGATCAACGCGGAGCGGTCGACCTTGACCGAGGCCAGGAACGCCTGGAAGTCCTTGGTCTTGGGCTGGGCGAAGGCGATCGAGTCGATCACCCGCACCTCGTCGTCCATCAGCTTGGCCAGGAACGCGTTGCGGTTGGCCTTGCGGCGCATCTTCGTCGGCATCGTCTGCCGGAAGTCCTCGCGGGTGCGCTTCTTGCTGTGGCCGTGACCACCGCCCTTGAAGATGTTGACCTTCCGGTCGCCGTGGCGGGCGTTGCCGGTGCCCTTCTGCTTGTACATCTTCTTGGTGGAGCCCTCGACCTCGTGACGGTTCTTCGTCTTCGAGGAGCCTTGGCGGACGTTGGCGTGATACATCACGTACGCCTGCTTCACCAGCGCGGCATTCACCTTGCCGCCAAGGGCGGCTTCATCGATCTTCAGCTGGGCGACCTGTGCGCCCTGCATGTTGTAGACGGGAACTTCCATCGTCGTTACCTCGCCTCGTGCCTTTGCGCCGGGCCGCTCCCTGCTCGGAGCCGTCGCCACGCCGCCCATTCGCCTATCCGTCTCGACACCAGTCCCTTCCTTCAGGGTCCCCGTCGCCAAGGCGTCGGGGCGGTGCCGGATCGGATTCAACTCGGCTGTCCTGCGTCGTCGGGCCCGGTTCGGGCGTCGCCGACGCACACTGTTGTCGTCGCTCGAGGGTTTCCTTCAGGACACTCGCCCTTCCAGACCGCTCGAGCCCGAGGACCGCCGTTGAGCGCGACCCTCGGAAAGATCCCAACACAGACCGCCTTCACCACTCGATCATGCCACTCACGCAACCCGCCCCCACTGCCGGCGACGGGCCAATGTTCCGTTCATCACTTCGCCGCCGCGACCTTCTTGGCCTTGCCCTTGTACAGGCGGACCGAAGGCCGAATCTCGACCATCCCGTTCTTGCCGCCCGGCACCGTGCCCTTGATGAGCACCAGGTTGCGGTCGGCGTCGATCTTCACCACGTCCAGGCTGCGGGTCGTGACCCGCTCGTCGCCCATGTGGCCCGCCATGCGCTTGCCCTTCTTCAGGCCGCCGCCGAAGCCGCGGTTCGAGCACAGGCCGCCGATCGAGCCCGGCGCACGGTGCTTGCGTTCCGTGCCGTGCGAGGCGAACATGCCCTTGAAGTGGTGCCGCTTCATGACGCCCGCGAAGCCCTTGCCCTTGCTCGTGCCGACCACGTCGACGAAGAGCTTGCCCTCGAGGTCCTTCACGGTCAGCGTCTGGCCCACCGTGTAGTTCTTGAGCTCGTCGGCCGTCACGCGGAACTCGCGGTGATGACGCTTGGGCGAAGTGCCCGCCTTGAAGTCGTGCGCGATCAGCGGCATCGTCGAGTTCTTCGGGGCCACCTCGCCGAAGCCGATCTGCACCGCCGTGTAGCCGTCCTTCTCGGCGGTCCGCAACTGCGTGACCACGCAAGGACCAGCCTCGATCACGGTCACCGGCGTCGACACCGCGCCCACATAGACGCGAGTCATGCCGATCTTCTTTCCAAGGAGCGAGAAACCCATGGCGTCTTTCCTTCAGCAACTGATCCGCCGGAGCCTTGCACGCGCTCCGGAATGTACCGACAACCGATCCATCCCTCAACACACAAGCCCGGGCCGAAACCCGGGCTTGACACGAAGACCGATCAGGCCTTGATCCTCACGAACACGCCGGCCGGAACGACCAGGCGGTTGAGCGCCTCGACCGTGCGGGCGTTGGGCTCGATGATGTCGATGATCCGCTTGTGCGTGCGGATCTCGAACTGCTCGCGAGACTTCTTGTCGATGAACGGCGAACGGAGCACCGTGTACCGCTCCACGCGGGTCGGCAGCGGAATCGGGCCCGCCACCTTCGCGTTGGTGCGCTTGGCGTGCTCGACGATCTCCTTCGCGGAGGCGTCGAGAGCCATGTGGTCGTAGGCTTCCATTCGAATTCGAATCTTGCCGCCGGTCATCGCACAGAGCCTTTCGGTGTACTCACCATCTCGGGGACCTGTCGCCCGGCACGCCGGACGCGAATCCCGAACCACCCGTTCCGCCGCGTGTTGCCAAAGAGCCGCCGGATCGCCCGGCCTGTCTTCAGAACCACCGCTCGTCGCCCTCGCCGGGTCCGATTCGTGCTGCACTCGCACGTTCGGGCTCGATGAAGACGCCCCGCCCCGGAAGGGGCAGGGAGGGAAGGATAGCGAACCACCCGCCCAAGTCAACCCCCGTCGCGACCGGCCCCGTCGCGTCCTGGTCAACCTTCCCCGTTCCCCTCCCCCATCGTCCTTGCCACCCCTGCTCCGCAATCCCTTCCAAAATCCTATCTGGCCGCCACAAGCCACACCCCACACCGCCGCGGCCTGCACCGGTTCCGCCCCCGCGGCAAAGCCGCCGCCCCGGGTGGCCGATCCTCTCCCGAACCCATTCGTACCGCCTAGGGCCCCCTCCACGCCTTTCCGTGGACAGCCCGATGGCCACGCCCACGAACGGACCACGTACGCAGCCTCCTGATGCTCTCCTTCATCGTTCCAGCCCGCAGCCAGCCCGCCGAGACCCGCGGCTGCCTCATCTCCATCCTCAACGCCGTCCGCGCCCTTCGCATCGAATCCTGCTGCGAGTTCATCCTCCTCGATGACCAGTCGGACGCCGCCCACGACCTCCCGGGCATCTTCCGCGAGTTCCGGGCCAACACGCCCCAGCCCGTCACCATCGGGCGGTTCCGCAAGCACCAGCATTACACCGGCGTCTTCGCCTACGGCCTCTCCAAGGCCCGAGGCGAAAAGGTCTTCTTCATCTCCAACGACATGGTCGTCCCCGCCGCGTGGCTCCGCACCATCCTCGCCGTCTCCAATCTCGACCCCTCCTACGGCGTCGTCCGCGGCACCGCCGACCTGGTCGACAGCCACCCCGAGCACTCCGTCCTGCCCCCCCACGTCCCTCGCAACGACTGGGAGGTCGAGCAGTTCGCCGAGTACATCGCCCGCCAGCACGAACTCACCCATGTCGCCGACGACATGCTCTCCGGCGACGCCGTGCTGATCAGCCGCACGCTGCTCGACCGCATCGGCGTCTTCGACCGCCGCTTCTTCGGCTACTTCAGCGACATCGACTTCGGCCTTCGCGCCCAGCGGGCCGGCTTCCAACTCGTGTGCGCGAAGGGTGCGTGGCTCCGGCACATCGGCGCGGGCCACATCCGTGCCGACCGCGAGGCCCAGGGGCTCACGCAGGACGAGTCACACCGCCGCCGCATGGACTTGGTGCAGGCCGCCTACGCGCAGTTCCGCCAGAAGTGGGACATGAAACTGCCCGAGCAGTACCGCCTCGACCTGCCCTTCGACATGGAGGCATTGCGAAAGGTCCAGAAGCCCAAGGGCTTCGACTTCGTGACGCCCGTCAAGGACGACCCCACGCTCATCGACTTGCTGTGAGCGCGGGCGGCGATTTCAGCCGGCTCGGTTGCTCAGCGAGCGCCGACGGACACCTTCACCGGCACGAAGGTGGGCTTCACCTTGGCCTCGAACTCCGAGCGGTACTTCTGCATGATGGTCCGCACGGCCCAGTTGTTGCCGTCGGCCAGACCGCAGATCGTCGTGCCCGGCATGCTGCCCATGCTCGTCGCGATCTCGAGCGCCAAGTCGAGGTCCTTCGTGCGGGCGTCGCCCTGCTCGATGCGGCACATGATCTGGTAGAGCCAGCCGCTGCCCTCGCGGCACGGCGTGCACTGGCCGCAGCTCTCGTGCTTGAAGAACCGCGTGATGTTGCGGGCCACCGAGACCATGTCCGTCTGGTCGTCAAAGACCGTCGGGCACGCGGTGCCCAGGCCCAGCACGCCGAACTTGCGGCCGATGTCGAAGTCCATCGGCGCGTCGTACTGGTCGGGCCCGAGCACGCCCATGCTGATGCCGCCGGCGATGGCGCCCTTGAACTTCCGGCCGCCGCGGATGCCGCCGCAGAGCTCCTCGACGAGCGTGCGGAGCGGGATGCCCAGCTCGCACTCGTAGCAGCCCGGCCGGTTCACGTGGCCGCTGACGCCCATGAGCTTGGTGCCGAAGCTGGGCTGGTTGTTGCCGCCGAGCGAACTGGCGACGCCCTGCTTGGCGAACCACTCGGCCCCCTGCTCGATGATGCTGGGGAGGTGGGCCACCGTCTCGACGTTGTTGATGATGGTGGGCTTGCCGAAGAGGCCCTTGATCGCCGGGAACGGGGGCTTGATGCGGGGCCAACCGCGCTTGCCCTCGAGACCCTCGAGCAGCGCGGTCTCCTCGCCGCAGATGTACGCGCCCGCGCCGCGGTGCACGTGGCAGTCGACCGCGAACGCGCCGCCCCGCCCCGTCGCCGTGACGCCGAGCAAGCCCTTGGGGCCGAAGACGCCGTTGGCGTAGGCCTCCTTGATGGCCTGTTCGAGCACGTGGGCCTGGTGGTGGTACTCGCCGCGGATGAAGATGAACGCGGTCTTGATGCGACAGGCGTAGCAGGCGATGGCGATCCCCTCGAGCACGAGATGGGGATCAAAGTCCATCAGGAGGCGATCCTTGAAGGTGCCGGGCTCCGACTCGTCGGCGTTGATCGCCAGGTACCGCTGGCCGGGGTCCTGCTCCTGGCCCTGCTCGTCGACGGTGAGCTTGGGGAGGAAGGTCCACTTGAGGCCGCAGGGGAAGCCCGCGCCGCCGCGTCCGCGGAGCACCGACTTCTTGACCTCTTCGGTCACGGCGTCAGGCTTCATGCTCAGGGCCTTGCGGAGCCCTTGGTAGCCGCCGGTTCGCACGTACTCGTCGTACGACACGACGTGACGGCCCGCCGGATCGGCGTAGGGCCAGCACGGGATGCGCTTGGTCAGCGCGGGCCCGCCCAGGGCGGCGAGGTTGGGGTTGACCTTGCCCGAGGGCGTCGACGTGGTGAGACCGTTGGGGGCGAACTGCATGGCGGTGGAGCGTAGGGAGGTCGGGAGGCGGTCGGGCGTTGCGACTCGCCGGGGGATCGCGGTCAAACGTACCGATAGGTGATGGGAGCGTCGATGTCGGGGTGCAGGCTGGCGTGCACCGGGCAGGCGTGTCCCGCCCTCTCGAGCCGCTCGCGGTGTTCGGCGGGCACGGAGGCCGGCAGCGTGACCACCACGGGCACCCGGCCAAGCCGCCGCGGCGAGGGGTTCATGTGCTTCTCGATCGTCGCCGTCGCGCCGGCCAGGCTCACGCCATGACGCTCGGCCACCATCGCCATCGTCGTCAGGATGCACGAGGCCAATCCGGCGGCAACCAGATCGGTGGGCGAGAAGGCCGTCGCCTCGCCACCGATGTCCTTGGGCGCGTCGGTCCGAAGAACCGCGCCCTCGGGGTGCACGAGGTCGCACTTCTTGTTGCCCGCGTATGACACCTTGATCTCGACCATGGCGGCAAGCGTAGCGCCGCAGCCACGGAACATCCCCGTCCAGAACCTCCCCCACCCGTTCAAGCGACCCCGGCAGGACTCAAACCTGCGACCCTCGCGTTCGAAGCACGATGCTCTATTCAACTGAGCTACGGGGCCAACGGCGAAACGATACGCCCCTGTCGACCCCGCAACCGGCACAACCGGCCCCGGCGGAACAAGATCGGGACCCGCTTCGTATGGCCGACCATGCCGCCGCGATCGCTCGCCGATGCCATGGCGGAGGCTCCCTCGGCCGGTCCTGCCACAGGCCTTTGATTCTCAAGAGGTTACGGTCGCATAATCAGATCGGCGGCGCCGCCCCATGCGATATGCTCTCATCATGACCCGTGCACTCCATGTTCGTGCGATCCGTGCGGCGGCCTCGCTGGTCGCGTGCTCGCTGGTCACCGCCGCCCTGGCTCAACCGCTCCGGGTGCAGCAGATCAACCGCACGACGACCGGGGGCACCGTCCGCGGCTACGTGGCGACGGTCGACCTGACGGCCCCGGGCGTCGAGATCGTCGTCACCGACCCGCTGCCCGCCGGCACCGGCTACGACGCCAACCTCGTCCGCACCGACACGTGGCAGCAGACGACCGGGGTGACCTTGGCGGTCAACGCCAACTTCTTCGGCACGTTCACCACCACCACGGCCGACGTGATTGGCCTGGCCATCTCCGACGGCCGGATGATCTCGCCGGTGCGTCAGTTCGGCATCAACCCCGATCCGGCGATCATCTTCAAGAACAACGGCACGGCCGAGATCGGCTACATCGCCTCGACGCAGCTCGGCGACGTGCGCGACGCGGTGGCGGGCGTGGGCCCGAGCACCAGCGACAGCGACCCGGGCACGATGCTCGTGAGCGACGGCGTCAACACGGGCGCCACCGCCCGCGTGCAACCCGCCTCCCGCAACGCCCGCACCGCCGTGGGCCTCAACCAGACCGGCACGCAGCTCTACATCGCGGTGGTCGATCTTCGCTCCAACTGGAGCGTCGGCATGACGCTCGCCGAACTCGGCGACTTCATGATCGAACGCGGCTCGCACCGCGCCGTGAATCTCGACGGCGGCGGCTCCTCCTCGTTCGTCTATCAGCCCGCGCCGGGCGCGACCACCGTCGTCAACCGTCCAAGCGGCGGCTCGTTCCGCGCGGTGGCGAATCACCTGGGCGTCCGCGTGCCGACGCCGGTCGCCGCGCCGGCCCCGCGCCAGATCCGCGGCGCGTGGCTCCGCCCCCCCGGCACCATCGCCGCGCTCGAGACCACGCTCGCGCAACTCGCCGCCGCGAAGGTCACCGATCTCTACCTCGAGACCTTCTACCACGGCGTGTCGACGGGCCGCCAAGGCGTCTTCAACGCCCGGTTCGGCTTCGACTATCTCGCCGACGCCATCCGCGTCGCCGCCAAGTACAACATCCGCGTCCACGCGTGGCTGGAAGCCGGCTACTGGCAGTACGGCACCACCGGGGCGTACAACTTCGCGCAGAACCCCGAATGGCAGTCGTGGAATGTCGCCACCAACGCCACCGGCGGCGACGGCACCGCGGGCCAGGTCTTCGTCAACCTGACCAATCCCGGCGTGCAGGCCAAGCTCAGGGCCTACTGCGCCGAACTCGCCGGGTACACGGGCCTGTGGGGCATCCAAACCGACTACCACCGCTTCGCGCTCGACAACAACACCAGCGACGCGTACCCCGCGCCGTGGAGCTACGACACTTGGAGCCGGTCCGCGTTCCAGTCCCTCTATGGCGTCGATCCCGTGTCCGCCGCCGCCACCACCAGCGGCACCCACTGGCACCGATTTCTGGCATGGAGGCGTGCCGGCATCTCCGCGGCGGCGCGCGAGATGCAGGCGGGGATCGACTCGGTGAACGGCGGCATCGAGTTCTCCGCCGCGATGTTCGCGACGGCCATGAGCAGTTCGGCGCAGGTCGCCAAGTGCCAGGATTGGTACACCTGGGCCACGAACAACTGGGTCGAGACGCTCGTGCCGATGGCGTACGGATCGACCAACGCCGCCATCCAGACCGATATCCAGGCCACGCTCGACTTCGCCGCGGGCAAGCGTGTGGTCGCGGGCCTGGCCACCATCGCGGGCACCCGCCCGCCGCTGGTCGATCAACTCAACGCCATCAAGGCGCGTGGCGTCGAGAGCTTCGTCGTCTTCGACGCCGCGGGCTTCTCGACGACCACCGTGCAGGCCGCGGTCAGCGCGTGGGTCACCGGCACCTCGACGACCCAGCCGGGCGACTTCGACGTCAACGGCTACGTCGACGCCCGCGACCTCGCGTTGATGAACACCACCTTCACGGGCACGCCCGTGACGGTCACGACCGCCAACCGTCGCTACGACCTCAACGCGGACAACGTGATCAACGCCGCCGACGTGACCCTGGCCCGCCGCGTCTTCGCCCGCCACCGCTACGGCGAGGACGGCGTGGTGGACCAACGCGACATCGACGCGCTGCGTGCCTGCTTCGGCGGCACCGCGCCCGTGCCCGGCGTGCACCACCTCCACGACCTCGACGGCGATGGCGACGTCGACTACGCCGACCAGGTCATCCTCCACGGCCTGCTCACCGTGGCCGTGTCGCCCGACCTCGACGTCAACCGCGACGGTCGCGTCACGGTCGCCGACGCCTACGCCCACGCGGCCCAACCCATCGACGTCAATCGCGACGGCGTCATCGACGCGCTCGACGGCGTCACGCTGCAGGCCTCGCTGCGAGCCTCGGAGTCGACCGACCTCGCCTCGCCCCGCCCGTGAATCCCCCCGGGAACGCCCCACTTATCGGGCGTGTGGACCGAAAAAGTGGCACGCTTTTCCGCATTGATGCGCCCACGCCGGGCCGCCTCGTTATATAACTATGAAACAGTGCACCGCCCTGACGCGGGAGCGGCGGTCGCGTCGGCCGTCATCCTTTCATGCCCCGTCGGGGTTCAAGGTGCGCGACGAAGCTCTCGGAGAGACCACGCGATGAAGAAGAATCTTGCACTGGCCCTGATGGCTGGCGCGGCGCTCACGCTGCCCGCCGCCGCTGACGTCACGTTCACGCTGGCCTCCGACCAGGACCTGAGCGTCTTGTGTCAAGCGGCGAACCCCGCCTTCTACGTGGGCAACAACCCGAGCGTGATCTCGCTGGTGGGCGATCGCCTCTTCGTCGCGGGCTATCGCGCCACGTCCGGCACCGGTGTCGCCGCCACGGCGCAGATGGTCGTCGTCGAGAACATCTTCGGCGCCCGCGCCTTCCGCGCGGTGGCCTCGTCGGTCACCACCGTGCCCGCCAGCCGCGGCTTCTACGGCCTGCAGTACGACCATGGTCCGGCCCGCGCCGGCCTCTTGCTGAGCTATGACGCGGGCGGCGCAGGTCAGGAGAACGCGTTCCGCCTGTACGACGTCGACACACAGGCCAATCCGATCCTTCTCGCCGGCGCGCCCCTGGGCCTGTCGGGCCGCGGCGGCGCGGGTCCGGCCTTCGACTACGGCGCGAACGGACTTGGCTTCGACTACGCCGCCGCGGGGCAGGGCACGGGCGTCGGCCCCGTCATGGCCATGCTCGACTTCGCCGACTACGGCGGCGTGCAGGTCAAGGGTCCCTTCGGCATCGCCCTCCGGGGCGACTTCGCCCTCGACGCGCTGCAGGGCGTGATCTACAACGGCGACTCGGTGACCGGCTCGGGCCAGTCGGCCGCTCCCGTCATCAACGGTTTCGATGCCTCGGGCGTCCGCATCAGCGGCACCCTCTGGCGCGACATCTCCGTCGACCCCCGCAACGGCAACCTCGCCGTCCGCGCCAGCAACGACCTGGTCGTGGCCCGCCGCAACGCCAACAACGGCGTCTCGAGCCTCAAGGTCGTCTCCTGCGACGCCGGCAGCGCGTGCGACGACATCCCCTTCCAGATCATGCAGCGGTGCGAGATGCTCTACGGAGCGACCGGCGGCGACGTGGTGATCTACAACCAGTACGTCAGCGCGGCCGTCGCGACCAACCCCTTCGCCACGTGGGTCAAGGCCGTCGACCTCGACGGCGCGTCGGTCGCCCTCTCGTTCAAGAACGCTGACGGCTCCGACTTCGTCCCCGCCGCCAGCCAGGGCATCTACGACTTCTCCTGGGACCCCACCAACAGCCGCCTGGCCATCTGCGACTTCGCCAACCGCCGGGCGTACATCTTCAACCTCGGCGCCCCGAGCACCTGCGGCTGCGCGGCCGACTACAACCAGGACGGCGGCGTCGACGGCGGTGACATCGAGTCCTTCTTCGCCGACTGGGAAGCCTCCGGCGGCTGCTCCGACGTCAACCAGGACGGCGGCGTCGACGGCAGCGACATCGAGTCCTTCTTCCAGGTTTGGGAAGCCGGCGGCTGCTGAGCCGTTCCACCCAAACCGACACGACTCATCATGCCTCATCATCACCGGGCGTCCCTCGCGGGACGCCCGGTCGCTTTTTGCCCCGCCCCACTACGCTCTTGGTCCCGTGCCGTCGCTCGCACCCAGCCCATCCCCCCTCGACCTCGCGGTCGATTGGTTCGCCGCCCGAGGCTGGACGCCCCGCCCCTTCCAACTCGAGGCGTGGCACGCCCAATCGCACGGCCGCAGCGGACTCATTCAAGTGCCCACCGGCGCGGGCAAGACCTACGCCTCGGTGATGCACGCCATCGGTTGCCTCGCCGCCGAGCAGCGCGAGTCGCCCTCCGCCGCCGGACTTCGCCTGCTCTACGTCACGCCCCTCAAGGCCGTCTCCCGCGACATCGAACTGGCCATCCGTGCCCCCGTCGCCGACCTTGCGCCGGGAGCGCTGGTCGAGTGCCGCACCGGCGACACCGCCGCATCGCTCCGAGCCCGGCAGCGTGAACGTCTCCCGCGTGTCCTGGTCACGACGCCCGAGTCGCTGAGCCTGCTCCTCACTCGGGACAACGCCTGCGAACTGCTCGCTCGCGTGCACACGGTGGTGATGGACGAATGGCACGAGCTCGTGGGCACCAAGCGGGGCTCTCTGGCCGAACTCTCCTTGGCCCGCCTGCGTCGCTTCGCCCCCGGCGTTCGCACGTGGGCCCTCTCGGCGACGCTCTCGAACACGCTCGAGGCGGCACGGACCGCGTGCGCCATCGACGATCCGACGATCATCACGGCCGAACAACGCCGCGAGATCGTCGTCGACTCGGTGCTGCCGGCCGACGCGACGCGTCTGCCCATCGCGGGTCACATGGGCCTGGCCCTCCTGCCCGAGGTCGTCGACGCGCTCGACCCGTCCGTCTCGACGCTCGTCTTCACCAACACCCGCTCGCAGGCCGAGCGCTGGTTCAACGCGATCCTGAGCCTCAAGCCCCAGTGGCAGCCGCTCATGGCCCTCCACCACGGCTCGATCGACCGTGAGGAGCGCGAGCGCGTGGAGCAGGGCCTCAAGTCGGGCGACCTGCGGATCGTGGTGGCCACCAGTTCGCTCGACCTAGGCGTCGACTTCGCGCCCGTCGAACGCGTGCTGCAGATCGGCTCGCCCAAGGGCATCGGGCGACTCATCCAGCGGGCGGGCCGCGCGGGGCACCGTCCGGGGGCGTCGTGTCGCGTCACCTGCGTGCCCACGCACGGCCTCGAACTCCTCGAGATCGATGCCGCACGCCGCGCCATCGAGTCGGGACACGTGGAACCCCGTACCCCGCCCGCCAAACCCCTCGACGTGCTCGCCCAGCACATGGTGACGTGCGCGATGGGCGGCGGCTTCATCGCCGACGACCTCTTCGAGGAGGTTCGCTCGGCCCGTTCCTTCCGCGACCTCTCCCGCGAGGAGTTCGACTGGTCGCTGGCCCTCGTCGAACGGGGCGGCGGCACGCTCGCGGCCTACCCGCAATACCACCGCATCAAGCCCGTCGACGGCCGCCACGTGGTGACCGAACCCCGCATCGCCCGCACCCACCGCCTCAACGTCGGCACCATCGTCAGCGACGCCTCGATCGACGTGCGGTACCTCACGGGCCGGTCGCTGGGCACCATCGAGGAGAGCTTCGTCGGCCGCCTGCGCCCTGGCCAGAAGTTCGTCTTCGCGGGCAAGGTCGTCTCCTTCGCGATGGTCCGCGACATGACCGCGTACGTGAAGCCCGCCAAAGGGCGCGTCGGCGCGGTGCCCGTCTGGGGAGGAACTCGCCTGCCCATCAGCGAACCCCTGGGCGAGGGCGTCCGCGCCTCGCTCGAACGCGTCTCGAAGGGCGAAGCCGATTCCCCCGAGGCCCTCGCGGCCCGAGGGCTCATCCAGATCCAGTCGCGGCTCAGCCGCGTGCCCGCCCGCGATGAACTGCTCATCGAGACCACCGAGTCTCGCGAGGGGTCGCACGCCTTCCTCTTCCCCTTCGAGGGCCGCCTCGTGCACGCGGGGCTCGCGTCGCTCATCGCGCTGCGGCTGGGCCGCATTCGGCCGCTCACGCTCTCGATCGCCGTCAACGACTACGGCTTCGAGCTTCTGAGCCCCGAGCCCTGTCCCTTCGATGAACTGCTGGGCGGTCGCGTCCTCTCGACCGACCGACTCCTCGACGACGCCCTCGAAGGAATGAACGTCAGCACGCTGGCTCGGCTGCAGTTCAGGGAGATCGCCCGCATCGCCGGGCTCATCGTGCAGTCGCACCCGGGCGCTCGCGCCTCGGCCCGCCAGAACCAGGCGAGCGCAGGCCTGCTCTTCGACGTGCTCGCCGAGTTCGACCCGGGGCACCTCCTCCTCGCGCAGGCCCGCCGCGAAGTGCTCGAACGGCACTTCGAGGAAGGCCGACTCGCTCGCTGCATGGCGAGACTGGCGACCTCGGGTCGTCGCGTCGTGCGATGCGACCGCTTCACGCCCCTCTCGCTCCCGCTCGTGATCGAGCGTCAGGCCGCCCTCGTCTCCACCCAGACCCTCCTCGAACGCGTCGAGGCCATCCGCGATGCCTGGCGAACCTGACCCTCTGCCCCTTCACCGGCTGCCGGTCGACCTCGCTGGCGAACGCGTCGAACTGCTCGCCGCGAGGGCCGCGTGGTGGCCCGCGCGTGGCACGCTGCTCGTCGCCGACGTTCACTTCGGGAAGGCCGACACGCTTCACGCCTCGGGGGCGGCGCTGCCTCACCGGGCCATCCTCCGCCGCCAACTCGAGCAGCTCGACGCGGTGGTCGCGTCGGTCGGGGCCGAACGACTGCTCATCCTCGGCGACGTGCTCCATGCCGCCATCGGCCTCACCGACGACCTCGTCGACACCGTCGCCGCATGGGCCGCGTCAACCCACGTTCGCCTCGAGGCCGTCCGCGGCAACCACGACAAGGCCCTTGACCGCGTCGCCTCCCGCTGGCGACTGACGCTCCACCCCGACCTGCACGCCGAAGGCCCCTTCGACTTCACGCACCACCCGCCCTCGACCCCTTCGGATCGCTTCACGTGGTGCGGACACCTCCACCCCGCCGTCACGATCGGCGGCAGGGCCGCCCCCCTCAAGTTGCACTGTTTCCGGATCGACGCCTCTCGCTGCGTGCTGCCGGCCTTCAGTCTCTTCGCCGCGGGTCGCTCGTTCATGCCGGAGCTCGGCGAACGCGTGGTGGCGTTGGCCGAGGATCGGCTCCTCGAACTCCCGCCCCGAGGGGGCCGACCCGCTTGAGCGATCACGCCGAGGCAGCGCCCGAGGCGGCGGCCTTGAGCAGCCGTTCATGCCCCGACAACCCAAGTTCGCCCCTCGCCACGTCGGCGATGCGACCGTCGCGCCCGACCAGGAACGTCACGCGCCGCACGCCGAAGGGAATGGGCAGCCCGAAGATGCCCCGCACGCCCCACGCCTTGGCGACCGCGCCGTCGCCGTCGGCGACCAGATGAAAGGGCAACTCGTGGGCGGCACGGAACCGCTCATGCGACGCCGCCCCCTGCGGGCTGACGCCCACCACCGTCACGCCCCGAGCCGCGAGGTCCTGGTGAAGGTCGCGCACCATGCACGCCTGCTTGGTGCACACGGGCGTGAAGTCGGCCGGGTAGAAGTAGACCACCACCGGGCCCGTGCGGAGCAACTCGCGGAGCGTGCCGCCGGGCGTGGTCAGGTCAGGAGCCGTGTCGCCCGTCTTGAGCATGGTCGAGGGTAGCGTCGCGCGGCCTCGGGCCCCCGCCTCTACCCTCTCGGTGCCGATGCCCACACGTGACAGCCACATCGCCACGCGGCTCCGTCCCTTCGGCTCCTCGATTTTCGCGGAGACCACGCGGCGCGCCGTGCAGCACGGAGCCGTGAATCTGGCCCAGGGCTTCCCCGACTTCGACGGGCCGGAGGTGGCCAAGCGTGCCGCCATCGCGGCCATCGAGGCGGGGCACGCGCAATACGCCCGCATGATCGGCATCCCGCCGCTCAATGCCGCCATCGCCGCCCGATGGGAGGCCGACGGCAAGGGCCGCCTCGACCCCGAACGCGAGGTGACGGTCACCAGCGGCTGCTCGGAGGCCATCATCAACTCGCTGGTGGGCATGCTCGATCCCGGGGACGAGGTGATCGTCTTCGAACCCTTCTTCGACTTCTACACGGCCGGCGCGGCGATGGCGGGCGCGACCTGCCGCTTCGTGGCGCTGCACCCGCCCCGCGAGCCGGGCCAGGACGCGTTCTGGTTCGACCCCGCCGAGCTCGAGGCCGCCTTCACGCCCCGCACCCGGGCCCTCATCCTCAACACGCCCCACAACCCCACCGGCAAGGTCTTCACCCGCGAGGAACTCCGCCTCATCGCCGACCTGTGTGTTCGCCACGAGGTCGTGGTGATCAGCGACGAGGTGTACGACCGGCTCATCCTCGAGCCCGACCGTCCGCACATCTCGATCGCGACGCTCGAGGGGATGAAGGACCGCGTGATCACGCTCAACAGCCTGGGCAAGACCTTCAGTCTCACCGGCTGGAAGATCGGCTGGGCCATCGCCTCGCCGCCGCTCACCGCCGCCGTGCGGGCGGCCCACCAGTTCATGACCTTCTCGAGCGCCACGCCGCTCCAGCACGGCGCGGCCGCGATCATCGCCGATCCCGGCGACACGCCCGCCCGCACGGCCGCTCTCTACCGCGAACACCGCGACCTGCTCGCCGCGGCGCTCTCGCGGGCGGGGCTGACCGTCTTCCCCTCCCACTCGACCTACTTCCTCATCGCCGACCACACGCCCCTGTGCCTGGGCTCGGGTGCCGACGTCATCACGCACCTCATCGAACGCGTCGGCGTGGCGGCGATCTCGTGCGCCGCCTTCCACCACCGCGTCCACCTCGGTGAACCGCTGATCCGCTTCGCGTTCTGCAAGCGCAGGGAGACCATGGACGAGGCGATCAAGCGCCTCGAGCGTCTCCGGCCCGCCCGTTGAGTTCCTCGGCGACGCGACTCAGCCGCCGTCGTTGCGACGGCCGCCGCCCATCATCTGCTGCATCATCGGCATGAAGGCCTGCTGCAGTCCCTGGGACGCCGCGTTGGCGTCGGCGTACTTGCCGGCCGCGATGTCGTCGCCCCACTGCTTGATGAGCGTGCCCACCTGCTCGAGCATGCCCATCTGCGGCTTGAGCATCGCCATCATCGACGCCTGACCGCTCAGGTCCTGCACCCACTGGCCGTCACGCTTGGCGAACTGCAGGGGCATGGGCGAACCGGGCGCCATCACCGTCGCCGATTCGCCGTCGACGGTGATCTGCATGTCCGACGCCTTCAGCGACGCCATCGCCGTCGCCGCGGACATGCCCCGCGTCATCTGGCTCAGCATCGGGTTCGACGCCAGCACGTCGCTCATCGACTTGCCGAACTTGTCGCGGCAGGCCTTGTCGACCGCGCCCATCGAGTCGGTCATGGCCGCCATCTTGCGGTAGAGCTCCTTGCCCGCCTCGTCCAGACCAATCACAGAGTCGACCATCGAGACGGTGTTGAAGCTCTTGGTCGCCTCGAGCATGCGATCAATGGCCGCCAGCAGCGTGGGGTCGACGTCCGCCGCCGAAGCCGACCCGCCGCTCCCGCCGGTCGAGGCCGGCGCCTCGGGCGCGGGCGGGGGTTCGATGGTCGCGCCGCTCGCGATGTCCTTGGCCTTGCCCACCTGCTCGGCCAACGCGGTCAGACGCTCCTTCACCGCCTTGTCGGAGATGCGGGCCGACTCGAACGCCGACTTGGCCTCGTCCAGGGCGGCCGCCGCGGCTTCCAGCGAGGCCTTGGCCTCGGTGCGGAGCTCCTCGGCCTTGGCCTTGTATTGAGACGCCTGCGGGAGCGCGGGCCTCACCGAGGCCAGCCCGTCGAGCGTCCCGATCACCGCGCGGGCCCCGTGCGACTGGCCCCAGTGCGTTTCCGCCAAGGCCAGCTTCGCCGAGCCCTGCGACACCTTCGACATGCCCGGCGCGGCCGCCGCGCTGCCGCCGGCCTTCGAGGCCGCCTTGGCGAACTGATCGGCCGCCGCGGCGTACGCGGGCACCACGTCCGAGGCCCGCTTGGCCAGCAGTTCGACCACCATCTTGTCCAGGTCGTTGGCGACGGCGTTGGCCGCCGCCGCGGCGGTCGCGGCTTCCTGCTTCGAGGCCTGCTCGCGAGCCTTGAGCGACTGCGCCGACGCCTCGTAGTTGGCGATCTGGCGGCGGCACTTCTCGCCGAGCACCTCGTACTCCTTGACGGTCGGCTCGAGCAGGTCGGCCTCGGCCTGGAGCTTCCCGCCGGCCGTCCGCAGGTCGTCGGCCTTGCGACGGAACTCGTTGGCCTTGGTCACCACCTCGGCGGCCTGGGTGGCGGTCATCTTGATCGCGCTCTGCGAGAGCGTCGCGTACTCGCGAGCGGCGACCTCGGCCTCGTCCATCTTGGCCTTGGCCTCGCCCTGCAGTTGCGTCTGGCGCGTCTTGGCCGCTCCGAGCGCCTTGCCGTGCGCGGCCAGTTCGACCTCCATCGCCTTCTTGCCCGCCTCGAGTTCGGCCACGTCCTTCGACGGATCGAAGACCTTCAGGGCCTCGGCCGTCGCGCTGTGACGCGACCAGTCGGCCGACAATCCCGACACGAGCACCAGTTGATTGCGAATCGCGAAGTCGGCGGTCTTGGCGGCCTGGGCGGCCAGTTCGCCCTGCCCCATCGTCGTCTGCGTCAGCAGCACCGCGGCCGACGCCTTCTCGCCCGCGCTGCCGCTCGAGGCGACCTCCGAGAGCGAACTCGAGATCTGCTTCAGCCGCGACTCGAGCTTGGACGAATCAGCCTCGGGCGCCACGCCCGTCGCGTGCAGGGAGTTCGACGCGGCCTGAAGCGACTTGCTCGCCTGCGACCGCTGGTCGCACCCGGGGACACAGGCCAGACCGGCCATGAGGAGGACCAAGGGAACGCCGTGCACGCGGAGGGGAGACTTCTGCATGGTGATCCGATCAGGTACTGGCCCGAACCAGGTCAGGGGCCGCTCACGAACTTTGGACGCCGCCGAACCCGCCGCGGGCGCGTCCGAACCGGTTCGGCCACGCCCCCGACGGGGATCCACAGATTAGGCCGCCAGCAACCGACTTTGGCACGGGCCGCCGACCGGCCGCCTCCCGGCGTGTTCAGGTTGCGTCAAGGATCGGGAACCGCCGCCGGTCGCGCGACCGAACAAGTGCCCAAACCCGTCGCCGCCCGCAGCAACTCAGCGAGACGCGCCGACCTCGCACGCGGCCTCGACCGCGCTTCGGAACATGCGAAGGCCCGGGGTTTCGCCCTTGCGGACCGACTCGGGCAGACGCGTCCACGCCGGGTGGCGGTTCCAATCGAGGTACCGCTCGGGATGGGGCATGAGACCGAAGATGCGGCCCGAGGCGTCGCAGATGCCTGCGATGGCTCCCTGCGAACCGTTGTAGTTGTCGGTGTACCGGGCCGCCACCTGCCCGCCCTGCTCGAGCGCCGCCAACACGGCGGCATCGGCCGCGACAAACCGCCCCTCGCCGTGCGCCACCGGCAGTTGGTGGACGACCTGTCGCATCGACTCGTCGAGGCCATCATCAAGGCCCCGCGTCCAGATGCACGTGGAGGACGACTCGTACGCCATGCCGACCCATCGATCGTGGAAGCGGGCGTCCTTGTTGTCGGTCAGCGCGACCCGCTGCGCGGGCGGCTGTTCGGGCCAGGGTTCTCCGGCGGCGGGCCCCGGCAAGAGGCCCGTCTGCACCAGCACCTGGAAGCCGTTGCACGCGCCGATCATCGGGCACCCGCGCGTGGCGGCGTCCCGCAAGTGCGGGTAGAGACGCTCGCGGATCTTCATGGCAAAGACGCGGCCCGAAGCGATGTCGTCGCCGTAGCTGAAGCCCCCGGGAAAGCCGATGAGGTCGACGGCCCCGATGGTCGCGGGCTTGGCGCACAACGCCTCGAGGTGAACCAGTTCCACCTTCGCGCCGGCGAGTTCGAAGGCGCGGCACATCTCCATGTCGCAGTTGGTGCCAGGAGCGCGAATGACGAGGGCCTTGGGCATGAGGCCAGTGTAGGTGCCGCCCTCCCGACCACACCGCATTCAACCCGCCGCGTGGCCGTGCCCGGCGTCGAGTTGCTCGAGCATCCGTTCGACGTACCGCCACGCGTTGAGTTCACGCCGCACGTCCGCCAGCGGAGGCGAGGCCGAGTCGAACCACGCCTGCAGTCGCGAGATGTGACCTTGGCGTCGCGCCGAGGCCCATTCGCCCCACCGTCGCCTCGCCGGTTCGCCCTCGGCGGCGAGTTCCGCCTCCACGGCTTCCCGAACCTCGAGGATCTCCTGAAGGAACCCGGCGGGCAGCGAGCGATCGGCCGTGGCGTCGGCCCCCCCCAGGCGGGTGAGCAACGCGACGGCCCGCCTTTCGGCGTCGAGCAGGGTGTCCCGGGCGTGGGACAAGCGGGCCACGGCGGCCTCGGCGTCGTCCGGGGCCAAGGGATCGTCCGCCGCGTGATCGGGATGAGCCGCCGCGACCCGTTGCAGGAACGCCCGCTCGACCTCGGAGGGGTCGAGGTCGAATCGCGGGCGAAGGCCCAGGACGGAAAATGGGTCGTTCCAACTCTCGCTCGGGGGGGACATCGGCCGAACTGTACCAACTGCGGCCGCGAGCGACCGGCGGGCTCGGCCGGCGAAGAATCCTCCGAGTCGTCCCACGCGAAGGAACCTGTCCCGTGCACACCCACATCGGCATCGCGGCGGTCAGCCCCACGGGCTCTGCGCTCTTCCTGCAGACCCTCAGCCGCCGCTTCGCGCAGGAGGCCTCGCTCCCGCCCGACGCGAGGTTCTCGGTGCACCACGAGCCGCTGTCCGAGTACCTCGAGGCCATCGCCCGCAACGACTGGCTGAAGGTGGCGATGCTCCTCAAGCGGAGCAACGAACTGCTCGCCAGGTGCGGCGCGAAGTTCTGCATCACGCCCGACGCCGCGGTGCAGCAGGTGCTGCAGGTGGCGTCGGCGGGTTGCCCGATCCCCTGGGTCTCGATGACCGACTGCGTCGCCGACGAGATCATCGCCGACGGCCGCAAGTCGGTGGGCATCATCGGCACCGAGCTGGTGATGAACTCCTCGACGTTCCAGATTCCGCTGGGCATCCGGGGCGTGCAGGTGATGACGCCCGACGAGCGGGATCGCCGCGAGATGGACCGGATCATCTTCCAGGAGCTGCTCAAGGGCGTCATCGCCCCCACCTCGCAGGCCTTCGCCATGGACGTCATCCGGCGTCTTCGCGACGAGAAGGGGTGCGACGCCGTCGTGCTCGCCAGCAGCGAAACGCCCCTGCTGTTCGAGTCCGCCGGTCCCGCCGCGTTGCCCCTGTATCACGCCAGCGAGATCCTCGCCCACCATGCGGTGCGGCACATGCGGTCGACCTGACCCTCCACCTCGCCCTCCACCTCACAGACCGCGAACCGCCGACCACTGGCCTCGCCATCGCCACCCGGCCTGACGGTGCCGCCGTTTGGGACAGGTAGATTTTGCCGCGCCCGCCGGGCGGGGTCCGAGCGGTCGCTCGGAGTTGCCCGGTTGGCCCCGAATCGCGGGAACCCGCAGCATTCACGGGCGAACGCTCTCTGGAACTCGGTGGTGTTCGGCATCGCGGCCATCGCGACGCTCGGCATCGACATCGCAATCGCCGCGCGATGCTGGACACGACCTCGTTCTGTTCGGTATGCTGGAGCGGTTCGCCAGCCGCGGCGTGGGGCCGTGCCGGAGCGATCCTCACGGTTCCCGGACGGCTGTCCGGGGCGCGTGGGGAATCCGGTCGGCGGTGGGCGTATCTTTCTTGACGGCGCAGGTCCACCGACCTGCGTCAAGTTCGGTTTGGACGACCACCCTTGCCCCGGTCGCGCGTACGGCGACAAAGGGGAAAGCCCGGTGGTCATGCACCTGTTGCCTGGAGCACGACATGGATCGAGGGAACTTCCGTTCTCTGCTCAAGACCCTGAGCCCCGCCCGCCCCTTCCGCACGCCTGATGCCATCGGCACGGAGCGTCCGTCTCCTTCATCCCTTTTGCGTTCGGTGGGCCGAGCCCTCGGACTGGGGAACGCCCGCACGGGCTTGGGCCAGGCCGAGGGGCTGGAGCAGCGTTCGATGCTCGAGGGTTCGTTCGCCACGGCGATCGTCGTGACGCTCAACGGCCAGGGCCAAGGCAACTCGGCCGGGGCGATCAACCCGGCGGTGCCCGCGACCAACAACGACTTCTATCGGTTCACGGCGCCCACGAACGACTTCGTGACGATCTTGGCCGACACGGCCAACGAGGCGTTGGCCTCGGCGGTCGACACCCGCGTGACGATCTACGCCGCCGACCAGACGACCATCGTCGCGCAGGGCGCGAACAACGGCACGCTCAGCCGCGGCGTGGCGAAGGACGGATGGGCGGGCTTCGTGGCCCAGGCCGGCCAGACGTACTTCGTCGTGGTCGCGAGCGAAGGCACGGCGCAGGGCACGTACACCCTGCGGGTGGACGCGCAGACCACGGGTTTCGACGTGGGCGGCGAAGCGCCGCAGGACACCGGCATCGGCCGCGAGCTCGGCGCCCCCGTGCCGAATCCCCCGTTCCAACCCATCGTTCCGATCCTGGGCACGCTCGCGCGTCGCCAGGAGGACATCGTCTACAAGTACGTCGCGCCCGCGGGGACGCTGTACAACAGCCTCGTCACGGTCAACGCCCAGTCGACGCAGACCGCCAACCTCCTTCGCCGCCTCGACACGCGTCTGGACGTGTACAACGCCCAGGGCCAGCCCGTCGCCACCGCGAAGGACAGCGACTCGGGCCGCATCAATGACGCCTTCACGGCCTTCAAGGCCAACCCGGGCGACACGTTCTTCATCCGCGTTCGCAGCGACGAGATCGCCAACGCCAACGTGAACCTCGCGACGGGTCCGTTCTTCCTCGTCTTCGACGCCATCGCGACCGAGGCGCCGCTCAACCCCGTGACCCGCATCTTCTCCGGCGCGGGCGCGTTCACGGGCTTCGGCGCCCCGACGGTGCCCCCGGTTCCCGGCGTTCCCAACCCGGTCTTCCAGACCGACTCGTTCCAGTTCAGGTCGCTGGGCGCGGGCACCACGATCATCACGGTGCAGCCGACGGGGCTGGCCCCGGTCTCCGATCCCGCGGTGCGGCTCTACGACGCCAGCGGCACCCTGATCGCGTACAACGACAACTTCGTGGGCGCCAGCTCGCAGCTCGAGGTGCAACTCGACGCCAACAAGACGTACTACATCGTCGTCGACGGCTTCGAGATCAACAGCCAGGTGCAGTACACCCTCGACATCGAATCGAACCACACGTTCGATCCGACCCCCGAGACCGTCAACGACGACCACGTCAACAACCCGATCTTCGGCGGCGGCGCGGCGACCGCGGCGGTGCGTCGCGAGTTCGAGAAGGCGACGATGCTGACCTGGAACCAGGCCCGCCTCACGCTTGACGCGAACCAGAACCCCCTCCGCGACCGCGGCTACGTCGCCGACGCCTTCGGCACCGGCCGCATCCACCGCTCGGGCGACACCGACCTCTTCCAGTTCATCCCGCAGGTCGACATGCTCAACGAGCATGGCGGCGACAACGACAACGCCGGCACGGGCCTCTTCATCGGCGGCCAGTTCACCCTCGCCAATCCCAACACCGCTCACCCGATCACCTCGCGCAACCTCATCACGTGGGATGCGCAGGACTACTGGTACGTCGGGCCGCAGTTCGAGGACCTGGCCGCGGGCGTCACCTACGGCTTCAACGACAACGCCGCCACGGCGGGCACCGCGGGCCCCGAGATCTACGCCCTCTTCGACTGGGATCCCGACCCCACGTCCAACCCCGCCAACGGACTCTCCGACCGCATCCTGATGATCGGCGGCGACTTCGATCTCATCCTCCCCAGCCCCTTCGGCCCCATCTTCTTCCGCAACCTCATCGGCTGGGCCCAGGATCCGCAGACCGGCGAGTGGGGCTTTGTCGATCCCATCGGCAGCGCCAACGCGCCCGTCCGCGCCTTCGCGGTCTTCGATCCCGTCGCCTTCGATCCCGACGGCGGCGGCCCCGCGCCCCAGTTGCCCGACCCGAGCGA
>JBBAVG010000013.1:0-17225 GCA_040397805.1 Phycisphaerales bacterium | reverse complement strand
CGCCAACCGGCTCGCCTCCTTCGACGTGGCCGCCGGCGCGTGGACCAACCGCGGCGTGGGCCTCCTGGGTGCCAACGCCAGCGTTCGCGCCCTCACGACCTTCGATCCCGCCGACCCCGGCGACCTCCGTGCGGCGTCCGCGGGCCCACCGCCCGTGTCGCTCGTCGCCGATCCCTACGACCCGCCGATCAGCCTCATCATCGGCGGCTCGTTCACCGGCGGCATCACCACGTGGGACGGCCGCGCGTTCCTCACGCCCCTCGAGTACCGCTCCCCGTCGCGCCCGGCACAGCCCGCCACCGTCAACGGCGTGGTGAACGCCCTGACGGTGATGCTCGACAATGACCCCGACGGCGACGCGGGGCCCGACGAGGCCCAGGACGTGCTCGTCATCGCGGGCCGCTTCACCAACGCCGGCACGCAGACCAACGTCGGCAACATCGTGAAGTTCGGCCGCCCCAACACCGACCCGGCCACCTCCGACCCGGAGCTCGAGCCGTACAACCCCTTCCTCAAGTGGGAGAAGATGGTCGCCGGCGGCGTCGGCACCGCAGGCGGCACCAACGCCGGCGAGATCCACGCGCTCCGCATGTGGGATCCGCCGAACATCAACAACACCGACATCGCGCCCATCCTCGTCATCGGCGGCAACTTCGACGCCGCCGAAGGTCAGCCCGTCGGCAACCTCGTGGCCTACGGCAACCCCGACGCCACGTCGACCGACCCCGGCGCGGTCTTCAACCCCTTCGGCCTGGGCGCCCTCAACACCGGCGGCCGCCAGGGCATCGTCCGCTCGCTGACCACCATCGTCGGCGGCGACGACCAGGAACCCAGCATCGCGTCCAACCTCCGCACCGGCAACCCGCAGGAACCGCTCTATCTCGGCGGCGACTTCACGCAGGTGCAACTCGATCCGTTCGGCCAACCCATCACAGCGCGTGGCGTGGCCCAGTTCTCCGCGTTCCGCGGCCTGGCGCAGGACTTCTTCGACTTCAGCGCGTTGTCCGGCGGCGTCTTCACCGGCCTCGACGCCACCGACCCGGTCGCCGTGCCCGGGTCGGTCTTCGCGCTCGCGCCGTTCGACGACGGCAACCCCTTCGCGTGGGACCGCCACGACCGCCGCGCCACCCGTCTGCAGATCGTCCTGCAGCCTGACAGCGGCGCGTTCCTCAACACCTGGGTCCGCGTCTACGACTCGAACCTGAACCTCGTCTACGACTTCGCCCGCCCCGGCAGCGACACCATCAGCCCGCCCTTCCCCGATCCCGCGGGCATGATCGACCAGTCGCTCGCCGCACCGCCGGCCAACGCCTTCGAGGGCATCAAGGTCTGGGGCGGCCAGACCTACTACATCGAGGTCTCCGCCGGCCCCGGCGGCGCCAACGGCACCCCCGCGTTCGGGTTGGGCCGCTACAGCCTCCAGGTCACCGCCGACGCGCTCCCGCTCGACCTCCCGATCGCCCCGGCGACCGAGGGCGACGGCGTGCCCGACGAGATCAACGCCGTGTGGGTCCCTGAACCCGGCGAGGGCGCGTTCGCCAACGCCATCAAGATCAACACCGCCTTGGCCACCGGCGACGGTCTCAATGTCGTCAACTCCAACACCCCGCCGCTCAAGGGCAACTCGTTCCGCCAGCAGAAGGTCAACCCCTCGCTGGGCGCCGGGTACACCATGGGCTTCGATGACGGTCTCATCTCGACGCTCACCGACACCGACCTCTACTACTTCCGCGCCGAGTTCACCGGCACCGCCGAGATCCGCCTGGCCACGCTGGGCATTCCCGACGCCTACGGCGAGCAGATCGGCAACACCTTCCGAGGCGACGCGACCACCTACACCAGCCCGCTCGACGGCGCGCTCCGCATCTTCGACAACGACTTCCAGCAACTCGGGTACAACAACGACTCGCCCGGCATCGTCGGCGAGTTCCTCGGCTTCGGCACCGGCGGCACCAACGCCACCTACCGCCGCACCGATCCCCGTGTCGTGATCAACGTCGAGGCCGGCAAGCAGTACTTCATCCAGGTCGAGAGCGGCCAGCGGTATCAGGACGGCGCACCCGCCGACGCGGCCGCCCGCGTCGACAGCATCCCCCGCGAGACCAACTGGACCACCGCGACCGGCTCGTATGTCGTCATCGTCAACTCGATGGCGCAGCAGGCCCAAGACATCGAGAACGGCGTGTCGGTCACCGACGACCACGTCGACGGCGCGGCCCCCCAGGCCACCGTCATCCCGATCTCCAACGCCGGCACGGGTTCGCTCGGCGGCGTCATCAACAACACGCCCGTCAAGCCCGCCGACACCGACCTCATGCGATTCATCTCGCCCGGGTTCGGCACCATGACGGTGCAACTCACGACCACCGACGCGGCCTTCAACTCGGTGCTCCGCCTCTTCACCATCAACCCCGGCACCGGCACCATCGACTTCGTCGCCGACGGACTTCCCTCCGCGGGCGGCCTCGTCCAGACCGTCACCACGGCGGCCCAGGCGGGTCAGGAGTTCGTCGTCCTCATCGCCGGCCTCAACAACACCGAGGGCTCCTACACCATCAACGTCTCGGGCATCCCCTTCGTCGACGATCACGCCGACTTCGGCAAGTGGGTCAACGCCTCCGACATCAAGCTCTTCGACTTCCTCGGATCGGGGTCGGTCACCGGTTCGCTCGAAGTCACCGGCGACGTCGACGTCTTCCGCTTCAAGGCCATCACCTACCAGCGCATCAGCGCGGCCGTCACCGCCCTCGACGCCTCCCTCACCGCCGCGATCTCCATCTACGAGGTGAGCGAGGATCCCGTCGGCAACCCCGTCTTGCTCCGCATCGGCAACAACGCCAACCCCAACTCCACCAGGACCGCCTCGGTCCTCTTCCCCGTCAGCACCGAACGCACGATCGACGTGGCGCCCGCCGGTGACGGTCCGGAAGATCGCACCTACCCCTACTACTACGTCGTCGTCCGCGGCCAGTCGCCCAACATCGGCAACGGCCGCTACCGCGTCGATCTCAGCTTCACCGCCACCGACGATCATCCCGACGGTTCCACCTCCGAGCCCTTCGTCGCGCCCCCGGCGACCGTCTACGACAACGCCGAGTACTCCTTCGCCACCAACGTCGCCGTCGACTCGTCGACGGGCCGCGGCAGCGCCGTCGGCACCATCGAGACGCTCACCGATTCCGACCTCTTCAAGTTCACGGCCCCCGCCAACGGCGAGGCCACCATCCTCATCAGCCGCCCCGTCGGCAGCATCTTCCGTCCGATGCTGACCGTCACCGACGCCAACGCCGCGATCATCCTCGATCAGGGCGGCCAGCCCGCCCAGGCCTTCGGCGAGGACAACACCTTCTTCTTCCAGGCCACCATCACGATCAACGTGACCCGCGGCCAGACCTACTTCTTCATCATCCAGGGCTTCGAGGACGTCGGCATCCCCAACGTCGAGAGCTCCACGCTCGGCGACTTCACCGTCAGCATCAACTCCTCCCCCATCGACGATTACCCCAACGTCGGCGAGTTCACCCTCTCCGACACGCAGGGCGTCATCTCCGTCAGCCAGGTCACGGGCCTGGGCCAACTCGGCGGCGATACCGCGGGCGATCCGACCAACCCCCGCATCACCCCCAGCGGCGACACCGACCTCTTCACCTTCACCGCCCGCAACGCCGGCAACTACTCGATCACCGTCAACCCCTTCAACTCCCCCGTCGGCCGGCTGGCCCCCAAGGTCACGCTCTTCTCCTCGACCGGCACGCAGCTCCAGCAGGTGCTCGCCGCGGCCGCGTTGCAGTCCGTCACCGTCAACATCGTCGGTGCCGTCGCCAACACCAAGTTCTACATCATGGTCGCCGCGAACACGCCCATTCCGCTGGCCACCAACACGGGCGAGTACAACCTCCGCCTCGTCGGCCCCGCGGCCGAGGTCGGCACCGACCCCGGCGAGATCGACTTCGCCAACCCCACCATCCTGCCCCTCAACCCCCGCAACGGCGAATCGTGCGTCAACGATCGCATCGACGTGGCGGGCGACCGCGACCTCTTCAAGTTCCGCTCCTTGGCCGCGGGCAAGGTCTACCTCCAGCTGCTCACGCCGCTGGGCTCCCTGCTCGACGCGTCCATCAGCGTCCATAACGCCGCCAACGAGACCGTCGCGTCCCGCGTCGCGTTCGACGCCGACGGCTACGCGGGCGTCGCCGCCACCGTCAGCTTCGACGCCTCGGCCGCCGCCGACTACTGGGTCATCATCGATGGCCTGGGCGACTCGGTGGGCACCTACCAACTCTGCCTCAAGGCCGCGCCGACCCAGTACCAGCTCTACTTCCCCGAGGGCTTCGCCTCCGACCAGACCCGCGAGTTCATCTCGATCGTCAACCCCAACGGCGTCGCCGCCAACTACACCGTCTACCTCCGCTACGAACTCAGCGACGTCCAGACCGTCATCTCCAACTCCACCGTGGCGGCCGGCGCCCGCGGCGGCGTGACCATCGTCGATGGCACCAACTTCATCTCCGCCGGCGTCCGCAAGAACGAGCCTTACTCGGTCGTCATCGAATCCGACCAGCCGCTGGGCGCGACGCTGGCCCACTACGACTTCGGCTCCTCCATCGGCGACTCCTTCACCGAGCGACTGAGCTCGCAGTGGAACTTCGCCCGCGCCGAGCGCGACAACGGCAACGTGCTCGACTTCGTCGTCTTCTACAACCCCAGCAACTTCCAGGTCGACGTCACCCTCACCGCCTACCAGAACGACCAGCCCGCCGCGAGTCTCACCAAGACCTTCGCGGGCCTGCGTCGCGGCGGCTTCAGCCTCAACGACATCCCCAACTTCCCCACCGGCATCTTCAGCGTCGTCCTGACCGCTCAGGCCACCAACTCCGCCAACCAGGCCGCCTTCGAAGGCGTCGCGGCCTCCCTCAGCCACTACGAACTCGGCTCCGACGCCGCGTGGGGCCTCTTGGGCGACCCCGACAACGGCGCGACCGCCGGAGCCATCACCAACTTCTCCAAGGGCTCCTTCAGCCGCTCCGAGGCCATCTTCTTCAACCCCAACGACGTGCCCGTCACCGTCAGCCTGACCGGCTCGTACCTCCGCAGCACGCTGCCCCAGTTCAGCCGCACCTTCGACATCAAGGCCAAGGGTCAGGTCGTCCTCACTGACGCCGACTTCGGGCTCATCAACGAGCAACCCGTCGGCCTCCGCTACACCTCGTCGCTCCCCATCACCGTCAACGGGGCCAACTACCAGCAGGGCGACGCCGACTCGAGCACCGGCGCCACCACCGCCGGCACCCGCTTCCTCTTTGGCGACGCCTTCATGGACCCGATCCTCGCGGGCTCCAAGTTCTTCGAGTACCTCTACCTCTACAACCCCACCGCCTCCGGCTCCTCGGTGGCCATCAAGCTCAACTTCACCGATGGCACCAGCAGCACCTTCAACATCGCCCTCGACGCCCGCGGGTTCGCCGAGGTCCGCCTCCACGAGCGGCCCGAGTTGACCGGCCGCACCGGTCCCACCTGGTTCGCCGTCGATGCCTCCTCCATCAATCCCTTCGTCATGACCATGACCCACTACGACCTGCTCTTGGGCGGCGGGTGGGCCACCACGGGCGTGCCGCTGGGCTTCGTGAACCCCGTCTCCCGCATCCCGTGACCGATACCCGGCGATGACCGCAAGGTCTCCGCCCCAACCCGGTCGAAGGTGACATCGTCAGGGCCCGGATCCAACCTCGGATCCGGGCCCTGTTTGTTTGCCCACGTCATCGCCCACGCCACCCTCGCGCGCCGACCCTGCCGAACCCCACGTACGCTTGCCCGTTGGCGTCAACCCACGGAACGCGCTCCATGCACCACCTTCCCCGCCTCGTCCTGCTTGCCGCCGTCCTCTCGCTCCCCCTCGTCTCGTGCGGGGAAGCCCCCTCCGAGCCGCCCCCGGCCGTTCCCGTTGACCCCCACGAGGCGTTGGTCGCGGAACTCAAGGCCGCCGGGTCCATACCCACCCCGCCTTCCAACATCACCCTGCTCGCCAGCACCGACCTGTGGATCATCGCCCTCCCCGAGGGGCTCACCTCCAAGTGGGCCTCGTTGGGTCTCAAGGTGCCCCAGCCCGACAAGGACCGGCTCCTCAAGGAAGCCGCCATGTCGCCCAACGTCGTCGTGGCCCGCGTCACCGAGGGCCGCATCGCGGAGGTCTCCACCCTCCCCGACGGCTTCTCGACCTCGCCCGAGGCCTTCATCGTCAAGGGCGGTGAATCGCTCTCCCTCACCCGTGCCGAGGCGGGCAAGCCGATGGTGATCCAGAAGCCCAAGTCCTGAGCCAAGTCGCAGCAGGGCAACGCCGATCCCGCTCGGCACGGCGCATGAAAAACCCCGCACGCGGCACGCTCGCCGTAGGCGGGGTTCGTTCTTGTTCGCCGGAGGAGCCTTCGCTCAGGCCCGCGACTGATAGGCCCGCTCGGCCGTCGAGATGCGGAGCGTCTCGCCCTGCTTGATGAAGGCGGGCACCCGCACCATCAAGCCGGTCTCCATCGTCGCGTCCTTGGTCTGGTTCGTGACCGTCGCGCCCTTCACTTCCGGCGGGCAGTCCTTCACGGTCAGCTCGACCGAGCTGGGCAGTTCCAGGCTGATGGCGTTGCCGTCGTAGAACAGCACCGTGAGTTCGGCATTGGGACGCAGGAACAGCAGCGCATCGCCAAGGACCTCCGGCGAGATCACGACCTGGTCGTAGTTCTCCTTGTCCATGAACGTCGCGCCCGTGTTGTCGCTGTACAGGTACTCCATCGGGCGACGGTCAAGGTCGACGACCTCCACGTCGTCCGACGAGCCCAGACGCTTCTCGATCGTCTTGCCCTGGATCACGTCGCGGATCTTGATCTGGATGAACGCCCGCAGGTTGCCCGGCGTGCGGTGCTCGAAGTTCGTGATCACGTACAGCTTGCCGTCGATCTTGCAGCCAAGGCCGGGGCGGAGGTCGGTTGCTTTCATGCGCGGGACTCGTCGTGGAAGGGGTCCGTTCGTGCGGGGCCCGACGCCGCCGCCTCGCCCCGCAGGTCTTCCACGGGGGGCCGATGATAGGCGCGACCGGCCTTGACGCCCCCCTTGGCATCAGGCCAACCCCCTCGCCGATCGATCACTTGCGGTCCGGAAACCCCGTGCCAAGCCCCTGCGAGGTGTCCCGAACGCCAACGCCAAAGCCCGACGCAATCTCCGGCTCGAGCCCCGCCTTCGCCGCCCGCGAGGCCATCGTCGACGACAACCCGTCCCGTCCTTCCGCCTGCATCAACGCCGCCACCAGCAGCCACTCAGAGGCCGACTCGCCCCGGTTGGCCGCCAGTACGGCCCCCTTCACCAACTCCCGCAGCCGGCGGCCATCCACGCCCGCGGCGGCCGCATCCAGTGGCGTCGTCGCCAGCTTCGGATCCAGCCGATACGCCGATCGCATCACCGCCGCCGCATCCTGCCACCGGCGATCCATCGCGAGCGCCACGCCCAGCAGCCGCAGCGTCTCTGCCTTCTCGCCCTGCTCGCGCACTTCCCGGCGAAGGGCCTCCACCGCCACCTTGGGCTGACGCTGCGCCATTGCCGCCGACGCCAGTTCCAGCAGCGTCGGCGGGGGCGGCGGCGGCGTTGCCACCGTCTGGGAGGGCGACGGCACTCCACCAGCCGCGGCACCAAACCCGCCCGCCGGTACCGAGGTCGCTCCCCCCACCTGCAGCGAGGTGCCAGAGGTCCACACCCGGCCCGTGGTGCCTTCCCATCCCCATCCCGCAGGCATCGGCCGCACCACGGCATCGCCGCACCAGCGATCGACGTACCGCCGCGGCTCGCAGCCGCCGAGATCAATGCGGATCGTCCACCCTGACTGTCGCCTCTGACCTCCCGTCCCCCACCGAGCATGCCCGCAGTGGTGGACATCCCCGAAGGCACACCCGCACCGAGGCGGCACCGGTTCGCAGCCGATCAACCCGGGCCGTGGCACGTACTCCCAGCCCGCCGTCGGTCGCGCCATGCCCGAACCCGCAGGCGGGAACAACCGCTCGCGAATCGGATTCGACAGCAGGTCGATGCTCGACACGGTGGGCCCGAACCCGAATGAGGCGGGCGGCGTGGCGCACGACGGGGCGGGCCACGCGCCTTGGCCCCCACCCCACCCTCCCTGCCTCAAGGGCGTTGGCGGCGATGGCATGTCGCACACCTGCCCCCACGCCGCAGCCGACGCGGCGAACAGTCCGACCATCAGGGCACACAGGGTCATGGAGTCACGTCGCGAGGATCCAGCCGTCAGCATGATCACACTCCCGGCGGTCGACTCCCCCCCGAAGGACACCATCGACGCGCCGTGCAATGGAACCGACGACCCGCCCGCCGGTTCCCGTTCCCGCCCCCAGTCACGCGGCGACTTTGCCGACCGCCAGCAAGGGTACCTCGCCAAGCCCCCCGGCCGGGTCCGAGCATCGCTACGCTCCGGTCGCATGACGCCCGCACGCCTGCTTGCCGCCACGTTCTGCGTCGCCCTGCTCGCGGCCCCGCTCGCCTCCTGCGGCAGCATCCGCATGGGTTCGGGGTCCGGCCGCCTCACCTCCGTCGAGCACGGCTCGACCCTGGGCGCCCAGTTCACCACCCGCGTCTACGCCGGCACCGACCCCAACGTGGTCGACTTCTACCTCACCGACCTGCCCGAATCGGTTTGGACCGTCGGCGGCGACGTCTCGAACCTCAGCGGCACCATCCTGCACGTCCACCTCTTCCTGCAGCCCAAGGCGGGCCGCACCCCCATCGCCCGCACCGCCAACACCGCGACCGTTCGCTGGCTGGTGCTCTCCGAGGGTCGCGTGGGCGTGTACGGGGGCGCGGGCTTCCTCACCCTGGGCGACGACGTGGGCGAACCCTCGCTCGATGCACGCCTCGCGGGCGCGTCGCTGCGGCTGGTGCACCAGAGCCCGGGGTTCGCCGACTCGCTCGGTCCGTGCGTGCTCGACACGTCGTTCGACGCCGCGGCCGAGCCGCAGGTCGCCGAGTCGCTGGCGAGGGCGATGTCGTCGCTGATCGCCTCGTCGCGGCCGCCCGCGGAACCTCGCTGACGCCGCCACATTCGCGACGCACGTCAATCGAACAGGCCGGTGGCGAGGGCGGCATCGCGGTAGAGCGTCGTGAGCATGTCGCGCGGAAGTTCGAACCCCCGCAGCGTCGGCGCATCAAGCGGGCCGTGTCGCGAAGGATCGACCATGGCCAGGTCGGGGTCGGCGATGGGCGATTCGCCCTCGTGCGAACGTTCGAACATCGTGCGAAGCGCGAAATAGCGGCTGGCGTAGAGGTCGAACGCGCTCTCCTGGCTGTCGGCCAGTTCGCCCATGGGGCTGGCGGCGCCGCCATTGGTGGGCACGAGGTGCTCGTCGGTGGTCACGATGTCGGAACCGAAGATCACGCGTCCGGACCACCGCGTCAGGAACGCGCGAACGCGAGCGACCGGATGGCGTCCGAGTTCACGCACGATCCACTTGGTGGCCGAGGTGTCGATGTGCAGGTTGGGGTGACGCTCGAGCATCGCGTCGAGGAAGTCGAGGTCCTCGGGCATCCCCGCCATGTGCGCCGCGAACCACTTCACCCCGCGGAACCGCTCGAGCATCGCCTCGAGCCCGCGGTAGTGGTCACGCTTGCGGCCGTACTTGGAGGCGTCGGCGTAGCGGCTCGCGAACCACGTGTCGGGGTCGGCCACGTGCACCATCACGCTCATCCCCAGCCGCTCGGCCAACTCCACCTGGCGAACCCGCCAGTGGCCGTCGAACTCGACGAGGTCGAGTCCCGTGGCATCAGGGAAGAACTCGCGGAGGCGGGGCGCGTTCCAGAGCTTGATCATCCGGGAGCCGTGCTCGCCCTGAAAGGCGCGGATGTCGTCGAGGAAGCCCTCCCGCATGGCGTGGCCGCGGTCGTCGTGCCGAAAGTCGGGAAAGGCGATGAATCCCACGCGGTGGCCCAAGGCGGCCCGCACGACCGGGGCGTCGGCACGCCGCACCATGGTGAGCACGCGGTCGACGCCGAAGGCCTGGGCGGCGTCAAGCCACACCATGGCGGCCCTGGGCCCGTTGACGTGGGTGTGGAAGTCGATGATCGGACAGGGTGGCCGACCGAGCGCGGCCGCCTCCGCGCGGTAGTCGAGGGCGAAGCGGTTGCTGGCGCGGCCGACGCCGCGGCCGGCGGTCGCGAATGATGTCCCGCGCGTCTCCATGTCCACGACTGTACAACCCGGCGGGAACCCACGCGAGCCGCTGCTCGCGGGACGGCCGCATGTCGTGCTCGCCCACGACTGGCTGGCGGGGCTTCGGGGCGGCGAACACGTGCTCGACGCCATCGCCGTCGCCTTGCGGCACGCCGGAGCCGACGTCTCGACCCTGCTGACGATGTTCGACGACGGCCGGCCGCTCACGCCCGCCATCGACGCCTTGCCCCGCGTCGTCTCGCCCCTTGGTCGCTTGGGCGGCTTCTCGCGACGCGCCCGTCGCCACTTGCTCCCGTTCTATCCGTGGGCCGTGTCGAGGCTGTCGTCGTCGCTGCGTTCGATCCATGCGAGTCGCCCCGTCGATCTCGTGGTCTCGACGAGTTCCGCCGCCATCAAGGGACTGCGCACGCCCGAGGGCGTGCCCCACCTCTGCTACGTGCACTCGCCGCCGCGCTATCTCTGGTCGCAGGGCGAGGCGTACGGACGCTCGAGCGTGCTGACGCGACTGGGCCTGGCGGCGTCGGGCCCGTGGCTTCGCCGCTGGGACGCGGCGACCGCGTCGCGTCCCACGACGCTGCTCGCCAACTCGGCGCACACGGCCGCGTTGATCCGGAACGTGTGGCATCGCGAGAGCGAGGTGCTGCACCCGCCGGTGCGGACCGACTTCTTCGGCCACGCGCCGATGGCCGAAAGGGACGGATCGTGGCTCGTGGTGTCGGCGCTCGAGCCGTACAAGCGGGTCGATCTCGCGATCGAGGCGGCTGGCCTCGCGGGCGTGCGGCTCGTCATCGTCGGCGACGGTTCGCTCGCCTCGACGCTGCGGAGCGCCGCGCCAGCCACCGTCGAGTTCAAGGGCCGCGTCGATGACGCGACGCTGCGAGACCTCTACGCGCGAGCCTCGGTGCTGATCCATCCGCAGATCGAGGACTTCGGCATCGTCGCCGTGGAGGCGCAGGCCGCGGGGCTGCCGGTGGTCGCGCTCGCCTCGGGCGGCGCGATCGAGACGGTGGTCGACGGCGTGACGGGCGAGTGCTTCCGCGAGCAGGAGGCGGCGGCCATCGTCGAGGCCGCGCGTCGCGTGCCCCCGGATTGCGACCGGGCATGCCGCGAACAGGCCCGCCGCTTCTCGCGCGGCCACTTCGAAGCGGCCTTCCTCGCGGCGGCGGCCCGAACGCTCGGCCGCCGCGACCGCTGAGCCGCCCCCACCGCGACCGTTCCGGGCCGAGTGTCGCGTCCGCCCGCGGCACGCCGCGGCTCCACCTCGCCGGCCACCTTCCAGACACCGTCTATCCCCCGCTTGTCCACACCCGAACAGGTGTGTCAAGGGGCTTCCCATAAAAAAAGAATGTCGCTCTTCCCGTCAGGTGTTGAGAAGTGTCGAAAAGTGTGGTATATTCCCATGGCCGCCCAGCATGACATTCGGAGCCGTCAGGACGGCGGCGAAGGGTGTCTGGGGTCGGGAGGGTCGCATGACGCGGCCGACCCGGCCGAGCGAGGGCGGCGGGTGCAGGGCAGGGTGGAGTTGGACGTGGGACGGATGAGCACGGGGCGGGTTGGAAGCCTCGATGCGACAGGACAGCAGCGGTTTCCCAAGGACGGGAAACGCCAACGCCAAGGACGGCGACAGGATAGCGCGAGGCCCGCACGGAACGCGGGACTCCAGGGGTCGGGAACGTGAACGAGCGGCGGGTGTCCGGGCAGGAAGCTGCGGGCACCCCGGAGCGGGCGGTTGGCAGGCGGCAAGCGTGGCGGCAGGCGGCGTCGGAAGGGCTTGAAGCATGATCTTCACCGGCCAGTCCGACCTCACCATCGACGCCAAGCAGCGTCTGGCGATTCCGGCCAAGTACCGGTCGCTCCTCAAGCCCGATCGTGACGGAACGGCGTGGTACTGCGTGCCGTGGGGCGAGAGCAAGCTGGCCCTCTACACGGAACGCCGCTTCGAGGAGATCGTGGAGCGACGGGAACTGACGCTCACCCCCGACGAGACCGAGAGCGCGATGGACTCGGCCTTCTTCGGGATGTGCGAACGGATCGAACCTGACGCCGCGGGACGGATCGTCATCCCCAAGCGTCACCAGGAGTTGGCGAATCTCGGCGAGGACGTGGTGGTCGTGGGCTGCGGCAAGTATCTCGAGATCTGGGACAGCAAGCGTTGGAACGAACGCTTCAACCAGAACTTCAAGAACCTCCCCACGATCGTGAATGAGCTCAAGCAGCGCGGCGCCAAGGGCCAGGGAACGGGCAACGGCGCCGAGGGCTGATGCAAGGAACGAGGTCGCGGGGTGACGCCAGGACGGCGGCGGCCCGGGACTCAGGTCGGGAAGGTGCAGGACGCACCGCAACAGTCGTGCTCGCGACGAGTCCGAAGAGGACCGACGCGAGACTTCAAGCCTCCGCCGCGACGCTCGCGTCCGACGGGGTGCAAGGCAAGTCCGGGATCGACGAATCGGTGTGTTCGCCCGCTCCGTCCCGCCTCGCGGCGAACGGATCGGGCATCCGAGGCAAGGAATGCCTCGGATCGGAACGAAAAGCGGGTGGCTGCTCGTCGGAAGCGTCGCATGGCCGCGAGTTTCCGGGGGGCACGAGTCGCGGGCGCGTGAACAACCATGCCCGCCGCGACCTCACCGCTCACGAACCAACCCGTTCGCCACCACCTCGGACCAAACCGTGCTCGACCGAATGCCCTCGGCCGAGCGCTTTCAAGGACGCTTCGTCCGGACAGTCCACCACCCGGCGGCGGGGGCTTCCACCACCATCTTCCTGCCTCGCTGCCACACTCCGCCCGGCCACACACCGGGCGGCGTACTTTTTGTCCCGCCTGCGCCGGCAGCTCAAGCACGCGGCTTCAGCACGCGGCGACCGCGGTCGCCATCCGCGCCAGCCGCACGTGCCCCACCGCTTCCGCGATTGGAGCCTGATGCTGGGCTCCGGTTGCCAGCGTCTTGATGGCGCACGTCGTCTCGTTCTCGATGATCACGGCCACGTGCGCCCGCTGATCCGCCGCCTCCTTGAGCAGCTTGCCGACGTTCCGCGTCGTCTTGTACGTGTGCCGCGCATGCAGCCCCGCCCGACGCAACGCGGCCACCAGCGGCCGCACCTGCGGCTCGGCCCCCGGCGTGCCGTTGCTGATCACGAACACGTCCGGCCGCATCCCCGCCCGCTCGTGCAACCCCGCCTCGTCGGGCATCAGGCCCTTGTCCTTCATCACGAGCGCGAGCACCACGTCGCCCATGCCCATCCCCACCGCCGGCGTGGGCGGCCCGCCGAAGAGCTCGATGAGGTTGTCGTAACGGCCGCCACCCGCCACCGCGCGCTCGGCCCCGCTGGCCTCGTGCACCTCGAAGACCATGCCGGTGTAGTACGCCAGGCCGCGGACGATCGACAGGTCGAAGTCGACCCAATCGAGCACGCCCGCCGACGCGAGTTCGAGGGCCAAGGGCCGAACCGCCTCGGCGAAGAAGGTGAGGTCCACCGGATCGGCGTGACCGCTCCCGCCGACCTCGTCGCGGCTCACCTCCTGCCCCATCACGCTGACGCCCCCGGCGCCCGCGGGCAACTCCACGCGGATGATGCCCCGCTGGAACACCTCGGCCATGTCGGGCGTGAACCCGAACTGCGAGAGCTTGTGGGCGAAGTCGCCCGGGGGCATCTTCCCCTTCTGGTCAAGCAGCGTCAGGATCTTCGCATGCTCGGCTTCGGGGATGCCCCGCTTGTTGAACCACTCGGCCAAGGCGGCCCGGTGGTTGATCTTCACGCGCAAGTCCTTGGGCGTGAACCCCAGCGACGCGAGCATCGTGACGCACGTGGCGATCAACTCGGCGTCGGCCGCCGGGCTCGCGTCGCCGATGATGTCGAGGTTCCACTGCAGGAACTCGCGGAGGCGGCCTCGCTGGGGACGCTCCGCGCGGAAGAAGGTCGGCGTGCAGAACCACTTGGTCGGCCGGGGCAGGCTGTTGGCCTTGGCGGCAAAGAGCCGAGCGAGCGTGGGCGTGAACTCGGGACGCAGCGCGTACGTCCGCTCGCCGCCGGCCCGCGTGAAGCTGAAGAGCTCCGAGACGATCCCCTCGCCGCTCTTGACGGTGTAGAGGTCCAGGTGCTCGAAGGTCGGACCGTCGACCTCCTCGAAGCCGTGCCGGATGGACGCCGCCCGCCACGATTCGGTCAGGAAGCGGCGTTGGGCCGCCTCGAGGGGGTAGAAGTCACGCGTGCCCGTGGGGGCCTGGAAGCTGTGCTGGGCCATGGTTCGAGCCAAGCGTACGGCCCCCGGGCCCCCTCGGAACCACCTGCGGCCGCAAGCCCTTGGGCCTGGCCGCCCGCTACCATTGCATCCCTTCGCGACTCCCCTCCTGCGTCGTTGCAGCTGCGGGGAGACGACCGCCCAGCCGCGGAGGTTCCGAGCCCTCCGTGCAACACTCCGCGGCCACCACCAGCCTCACCCCCGACGCGACGCCCGACCTCGAACCGGCGGCATCTCCGCACGACCTGACGACGGCGGCCGCCGCCCGACCCGGCGTGGTGCGGAGCTTGGTCGAGACGACCAAGCCGGGCATCACGAAACTCGTGACCATCACGTCGTTCGTGGGCTTCGTGATGTCGAGCGCGTCGCACCCCTGGTCGGGCCTGACGCTGGCCACCGCCGCCCTGGGCGTGGTGACGGGCACCGCGCTCGCCGCGGCGGGCGCCAACGCCATCAACCAGTACATGGAGCGCGAACGCGACGCTCGCATGCCCCGCACCGTCGGTCGCCCCCTGCCTCAGCAGCGGGTCACGCCCGGGCAGGTCCTGCTCACCGGCGTGTCGCTGGGCGTGGCCGGATGCTTGGTCCTGTGGCTGCTCAACGGCTTGGTGCCCTCGCTCATCGCGCTGGCATGCATCGTCTCGTACATCGCGTGCTACACGCCGATGAAGACCCGGACGGCGATGGCCACCTTCGTGGGCGCCATCCCGGGCGCATTGCCCCCGCTCATCGGCTGGGCCGCCGGTTCGACCAGCATGGGCTGGGATTCGCTCCTCGAATGGGGCGGCATCTCGCTCTTCGCCCTGATGTTCGTCTGGCAGATCCCCCACTTCCTCGCCATCGCGTGGATGTACAAGGACGATTACGCCAAGGGCGGCTATCTCGTGCTGCCCGTGGTCGATCAGGGCGGCACGTGGACGGCCGCGACCATCGCCCTCTGGACCGTCACGCTCGTGCCCGCCACCCTGATGCCCGCCATCGTCATGCCTGACAGGCTCGGCACGGCGTATCTCTCGGTGGCGACCCTCAGCGGCATCGCCTTCCTGCTGCTGGCCGCCAAGCTCGTGATCGGTCGCACGCGGTCCGATGCACGCGTGGTCTTCTTCGCGTCGATCATCCACCTGCCGCTGATCCTGCTGGTGATGGTGGCCGAGACCATCGTGGGCCTCATGGTGGGCTGAGTCGCGGCGGGCCCAAGCGGGCCGTCACGTCGCGAACGCCGATCCTGAGGAGCAGGTCGCCCACCTCGAGGTGTCGAGCGTCGGAGGCGTCGCGGGCGATGGCCGCCGCGGCTTGGTCGAGGTCGGCCCCGCGGACCTTCCTGCGTTCGCGCGTCGGCACGTCGCGGCAGATTCGTGCGTGCAACGCCGCCACCACCTCCACCAGCACCGCCGTGCGCAGCGAGCGAAGTTCGTTGAGCCCGAGAACGAGCGATCCGTCGGCGCGAGCCCCGGCCTTGGCCACCACCTCCGCGGCGAGATCCTCGATGCCCAAGGCGGCCGATTCGACGCGCGCCGCCAGCGATGCGGCCCGCAGCGCCGCGGCGGGCCGAAGGCCCCGAAGCACGGGAAGCACGTCGGCCCGAAGGCGAGCCCGGGTGCGGGTTCGATCGTCGTTGGTGGCGTCCACCGCCCAGCGCCAGCCAGCGATGGTGCAGATGCGTTCGCAATCCGCCCGGGTGACGCCCAGCATCGGCCGCAGCAGCGTCACCCCGTGACAGGACCGACGCTCGCGGACCCCCGCCAAGGCCTTGAGCGAGCCCCCGCGGATGAGTCGCATGAGCATCGTCTCGAGTTGATCGTCGGCGTGGTGGCCGGTGGCGACGAAGGGACACTCCTGCGCGAGGGAAAGGCGGGCCAGGGCTCGGTAGCGACCGACGCGGGCGTTGTGCTCGAGGTTGCCGGGCAGGGTGGCCACGGCAATGGCACAGCGGACGAAGGGCACGCCCAGGCGGTCGGCCAGGTCGGCGGCGGCCGCCGCATCGGCGTGCGAGACGGATTCCTCTCGCATGTCGTGGACGACGTGTCCGAGAACGACATCACGCGAGGCGGCGGCGATGGCGATGGCGAGGGCGGACGAATCGGCGCCGGCGGAGCAGGCGATGAGCGTGCGTCGTTGAATGTCACGGACGGGCTTGCCCCCGGTGAGGCGACGCCAGGAGCGGACGATGGTCCGCACGGCCGGATCGCCACGCAAGGCGGCACGAATGGACGGGGAACCGTTCACGTTCGAGGGCATCGTACGGGGCGGGTGTTGTCGTCGTGCAACGCGTCGAAGGTTCGAGTGGCCCTGACGCCACGGGCCCGCACGGGCGGCACGAGACGCCGCGAACAGGGAGCGACCATGCCGCTGGCACGGCGATTGCCATGATGGGGCATCGGGCGACACCTCGCCCAGGATGCACCCAATGGAAGAACGGACCATGACACGCTTCACGCGTTCAACGTCGCTTGGCATGCTCGGCCTCGTGCTGGCCTCGACCCTCCTTGGCGGCTGTTCGAGCACGGTGGTGCTCCGCGACCGTCCGATCGCACCGGGCCTTCCCTCGCACCCGGCGGCCAATGCCGCGGCGATCGTGGGCATCGGCACGGCCGCTGGCGAGACGATGTCGCTCGACCTTGTCGCTCGCCGCGACACGTCGCTGGCGCTTCGTCCGTCGGAGCGACTGGGCATGACGGACCAATGGCAGTCTCGTCCGGTTCCGGACGTGACGCGGATCCGCCGCCTGCAGTTCGCCCGCAGCAGCGAGGCATTCACGTACTTCGAGAGCGAACG
>JBBAVG010000012.1:0-64387 GCA_040397805.1 Phycisphaerales bacterium | reverse complement strand
GCGCCCTGGGCTACCTGCCGGTTCGCCCGCGGCGGGCTTCGGAAGGGGCGAGGCGGTGATTCGCACATGCCGGCCCGCGGCAACACACGAATGGACGCCCCCCCGGGCCCGCACGATCATCGCGATCACCTTTCCGGACCATGCGCCCGTCGTGCCGCGATGGAATACCGCCGCGGACGGCCGCTATCCTCGACGGCCACCTTGCGGGTGGCCGACATAAGGCAAGCACGATGAACACGACCTTCCAGACGATTTTTGACTTGATGATGATGCTGCTGGACAAGCATCCGGAGTTGGCGGCGGGGGTGCGTGATGCCGCGGCGAAGCGGGTGCCGGGGGGTGATGGCGGGGGCATTGTCAACCTGCACCAGAAGATGCCCTTCTACGCCCCGGTGAGCAATGGCGATGCCGACGTGCTGTCGCAGTTGACGCTGCTGTGCGCGAATCAGTTCGTGCCGCAGTTGTGGGAGTTGACGCGGTCGTCGGGGCGACCGATGGCGGCGGCGCCGCATGCGGCGGACTTCGTGCGGTCGCGTGGCCATGCACCGGAACGCGCGGAAGCGCTGGGGGAGATCTTCACGCGGTACGGCAGCGACAAGGCGACGTATCACAACTACTACATCCTGTACGACTACATGCTGGCGGACCGGGCGAAGGTGGAGCGGGTCTTCGAGATCGGGCTGGGGACGAACAACACGGACGTGGTGTCGAACATGACGCGTGATGGCAGGCCCGGCGCATCGCTGCGGGCGTTCCGCGAGGTGCTGCCCAACGCGCGGATCTACGGGGCCGACATCGATCGCCGCATTCTCTTCACGGAGGATCGGATCGAGACGTTCCACGTCGACCAGACCGACGATGCGACGTTCGAGGCGTTGGGACGGGTGCTGCCCACCGGGTTCGACCTGATGATCGACGACGGGCTCCACTCGCCCAACGCGAACCTGAGGTCGCTGCGGTTCTTCCTGCCGCGGATCAAGGTGGGGGGGTGGGCGGTCGTCGAGGACATCGGGCGGCAGTCGGGACTGTTGTGGGACTTGGTCTCGTTGCTGCTTCCTGCCAACTATGAATCGACGGTGGTGCGGGACAAGACGGGGATGTGGCTGTTCGCGGTTCGTCGGTTGGCCTGAGCGTCGCCAGGGGTGCGGCGTCGGGCGTGCGTGTTCGGGATCGCGGTTGGTGACCGTCGCCAGGTCGCGGCGGGTGAACGTTCAGGAGCTCCATGGCCATGAGCAGCGAAGCGGAACGAGGCATGTCGTATGATCGCGCTTTTTTCTCGGGCATCTCGACGGGGTCGCGGGCATCGGCCCGCAAGGTGTTGCCCGTGGCGATGGAGGTGCAGCCCTGCAGGTCGATCATCGACGTGGGCTGCGGGACCGGCGCGTGGCTGGCGGCCGCCATGGAGTTGGGGGTCGTCGACGTGACCGGCGTGGACGGCGCGTATGTGAACCTCGACCAGATGGAGATCCCGCGAGATCGGTTCGTGTCGGCGGACCTGTCGACGCTGACTCGCGAGGCGTTGCGGGCGGTTCCAGCGGTTGGGGATCGCCGGTTCGACATGGCGATGTCGCTGGAAGTGGCCGAGCACCTGCCCCATGAGGCGGCGGCGGGTTTCGTGGCGCTGCTGACGTCGCTGTCGGACGTGGTGCTCTTCTCGGCGGCGATCCCGTTCCAGGGGGGGACCTCGCACCTCAACGAGCAGTTCCCGACCTGGTGGGCCAGGCGCTTCGCGCACGAGGGGTTCGTGCCCCTGGACATCATTCGCGACCGCGTGTGGGATGACGCCTCGGTGGAGTGGTGGTATCGGCAGAACGTGATGCTGTTCGTGGCGTCGAAGCATCCGGCGGCGTCGCTGGCGAGGCCCTCGAGCACGCTGGATCGGATCCACCCGGCGCATTACCGGCGGGTGGTCGACTGGGGCTTGACGGGCGCGAAGGCCAGCGGGCGGCTGTGGAGCAATCAGGAGCAGGCCATGACGGCGACATGGCCGGGGTGATCGAGCCGGCGCGTAAAGGGTGTGCGGGTTCGTACACTTCCGCGACGTCGAGAACGACTCCGAGGAAGGGACCTGCCGCATGCGATTCCACATCGTCAACCTGCCGCACACGCAGACGACCTATGCGTATTCGTGGTGCGCGTACACGCAGAAGGTCGTGAAGCTCTGCAACATGCTGATGAGTCTCGGCCACGAGGTGTACCTCTACTCGGGCTGGGAGAACGAGGCGGCATGCACCGAGCACGTGACGGTGGTGACGCCGGCGGATCACGCGGCATGGTGGCCGGGGGTCGACTACGGCGGGAAGAAGCCGCCCTTCTTCGGCTTCTGGAGCGCGAAGGACCCGTGCTGGGCGACGATGAACGAGCGGGTGGTGAAGGAAGTGACCAGGCGTGCGATGCTCAGCGACGTGGTGGGCATCATCGCGGGCAACTGCCAGGGGCCCTTGATGCGGATCGGGTTGGCGTGCGCGGAGTGGGGGGTGGGGTACGAGGGCGTGATGGGCCCGGAGATTCCCAAGGCGTGGGAGTCCTACGCGTGGCGACATTACGTGCACGGCATGATGCGAGACCACGCGCTGCGGCCCTTGGACCGGGTGATCCCCAACAGTTTCGAGCTCAAGCACTTTCCGGCGGGCACCGGGGGCGATCACTTCGTCTATCTCGGGGCGTTCGTGCGGGTCAAGGGTATCGAGCGTGCCGCGGCGACGTGCAGGGCCCTTGGGGCGAGACTCGTCGTCGCCGGTCAGGGCGTGCGGCACGCGGAGCCTGGGCGGATCGTCTCGGATGAGGGGTGGGAGATCACGGGCGACGTCGAGTACATCGGCGTGGTGAACCCCGAGCAACGGGCCAAGCTCCTGGGCGGCGCCAAGGCCGCGTTCGTGGGCACGACGTACTTGGGTCCCTTCGAAGGCGTGGCGGTCGAGGCGATGCTCTGCGGCACGCCGGTCTTCACCACCGACTGGGGCGTCTTCGCCGAAACGGTCCAGCACGGCCTCTCGGGGTTCCGGTGCAACAGCGCGGAGGAACTGCTCGAGGCGGCCCGCCACGTCGGGCGGCTCGACCGCGCCAAGGTCCGCGAGTGGGCCATGCGGTACACCACCGACCACGTGCGGCACGAGTACGAGGCGTGGTTCAAGGCGATCCTGGCGGCGCGGCAGCGGTGAACGGGCAGCGGGCGCCTCGGCGCGAGGTCATGTCTGTCGCCACGTCAGGCTCCGCCGGGGGCTTGCCCGCAAGGCCGGGCCGCGCCCACGGCTCAACGAAAAGACGCCCTTCGGGCTGGCGGGGCCCGATGGCTGCGAATTCGATGGTGGGATGGACGGAGGCAAAGGCCACGGCGAATGCCGCGGGGTGTCGTCATCGTCCGAATGGGCAGAGCCGGACTTGAACCGGCAACCCCCGCATTTTCAATGCGGTGCTCTACCAATTGAGCTATCTACCCGACCTCCGACCCGTTGCCGGGTCAGGCCTCAACTATACGGGAGGCCTCCGGGGAGGGTCAAGCCGCCCCGGGCCCCTCCGTGCCGCTCGTCCGCCTCGCCTCCGGGCCCGTTGCGGCTTCCCACGGCCCGCCCCGGCCCAGTTTCCTCCCCTTTCCATCCGCGGCAACGCCCCTGATCGTCGATAGACTTGCAGGCAGACCTCTCCCCAAGGAGCCGCACCCCACGTGATGTCCCTGTACGAGCGATTCCAGGGCCTCCTCCAGAGGCTTTCGACCTACTCGCCCCTCGAGGCGGGCATGGAACTGCTCGTCATCGGCGTGGTCGTCTACGTCGTGCTGCGGTTCGTTCAGGGCACCCGTGCCGCGGGGGCCCTCAAGGGGCTCTTGCTGCTGCTCATCTTCGTCACGATCGCCAGCCGCCTGTTCGGGACGGCGGGCTCGTTCCAGCGGCTCAACCTGCTCTACGACCGCTTCCTGGCCCTGTTTGCGGTGGCCCTGATCGTGATCTTCCAGCCCGAACTGCGCCGCGCGTTGGTGCGGCTGGGCGAGACGCCGTTCCTGCGGGGGACGCCCAAGGACATCAAGTTCGTGGTGGGAGAGATCACGTCGGCCGCGAGTTATCTGTCGCGGGCCAAGTTCGGCGCGATCATCGCGGTGGAGCGGCAGATCGGCCTGACGGGCATCGTCGAGGGGGGCACGCCGCTGAACGCGGTGCTGTCGGCCCGGTTGCTCCAGACGATCTTTTTCCCCGGGTCGGCGTTGCACGACCTGGCGGTGGTGGTGCGGGGGAAGGCGATCCATGCCGCGGGGGTGCAGTTGCCGCTGGCGGAGCCCTCGGACATGCCCGAGGAGGGGCTGGGGTCTCGTCACCGGGCGGCGGTGGGGCTCTCCAAGGAGTGCGACGCGGTGGTGGTGGTGGTGAGCGAGGAGACCGGCGGCATTCGCTTGGCCGAACGCGGGCGGCTGTCGGATCGGCTCACGCCCGCCGAGCTTCGCGACGAACTCGAGCGGCGGCTCACCAGTTCCATCCGCAGTGCGCGGCGGCAGGCGGCGGCGGCTCCGGCGTCGGAGCGTCCGGCCGAGCCGAGCGATTCGCCCGATCCCAACGACCCCAACCAAGCCAGTCTGTCGGGCCATCCGGCCCTTTCCGACGATCACGACCCGCACCAGCGGGTCGCGTGAGTCCCGTGTTTCATCGTCCACCCGGTGGCCTGCCGTGCTCGAGTTCATCCGCAACGCCCTGATCGTGATCGTGATCACCTGCCTGGTCTGGCTCTTCGCCGAGGCCGAGTCGCTGCGCACCACGCAAGGGCCCGCGGAGATCGTCTTCGTGACCGAGTCCGGGAGCGACCGCGTGGTGATGTTGCCCGACTCGACGGACAAGCTCTCGGGCCGCGTCATGACGCAGGTGGAGATCGAGGGGAGCGCGGCCTCGATCGACGCGGCCGAGCGGGTGCTGCGGCGTCCGCTCCGCCTGACGCCGGGCATGGACGGCGTGCCCCGCGAACCCGGCGAGCGGCTGGTGCGATTGGCCGAGGTGCTGCGGTCGCACCCCGACCTTCGCCAACTGGGCATCACGGTTCGCAAGATCGATCCGGCGGAAGTGCGGATCATGATCGACCAGATCGAGACGCGAGAACTCAAGGTTGTGTCGCCGGTCGAGCGCGACGAGGTCGAAGGGGCGGTCGAGGTGCGTCCGGCGACGGTCAAGATGCGACTGCCCGCGTCGCAGGCCAAGTTGCTCACCGAATCGAGCGTGCTGACGGCCAAACTCGATGCCGACGTGGTCCGCTCGCTCACGCGAGGGCGGCGGCAGACGGTGCCGGGCGTGACGCTCACCCTGCCCGCGGAACTCACGCTGCCGGGCGTGGTGGCGCTCGAGCCGCGGACGGTGGACGTCTCGCTGACGATGCGGGCGCAGGTGCGGACCATCACGATCCCGACCGTGCCGGTGCACGTGCGGCTCGCGCCGGCGGAACTGGGCACGTGGGACATCGAGATCCCCGAACAGGACCGGTTCATCACCGACGTCTCCTGCACCGGCCCCTTCGAGGGCATCGCCGCGCTCGAGGACCGGTCGCTGACGCTGGTGGCGACGCTCGCGCTGTCGTTCGAGGAGCTTGAGCGGGGCATCACCTCGAAGGAAGTCGTCTTCCTCGACCTGCCCCCGGGCGTCAAGGCCGAGGCCGTGACGCGGAACGTGCGGCTGACGATCAAGCGGCGGGTGGCCGAGAAGACGCCCTGAGGCGGGCGGCCAGGTCAGGGCGTCGCGAAGGCCGCGAGCATCGTCCGCCATTCCCCGTATCGATATTCGATGGCCCGCCGCTCGTGAAGCGAGCGGAGCATCGTGAGCACGCGTTCGGAGAGGTCGTGCTGCCAGTCCTGGGCCGAGGTGTCGCAAAAGTAGATGCGACAGCCCGTGGGCTTGAACGCGTGCACCGAGCAGGCGTTGGCGACCAGGTACGGGCAGTCGTCGCGGCGGCGTGCGGCATCGACCTCGGCGAGCGTCGGAGCGCGGCCCAGATGCGACACCAGATGCGACACCAGATGCGCGGCCTCGAGGCCGGTGACGTAGAGGCGGTGGCCGGCCGTGCCGAAGCGGCAACAGCGGCCCGAGGCCCAGCAGGCCGGCCCGCGGGCCTCGATCTGGTCGCGGATCAACCCGTGGATGGCCAGCAGCTCGGCGTCCACGGCCGGGTCCGCGGCGGCGGCGAGCCACGCGGGGGCGAAAACGGAGAGATCGCTGGGGTCGGCGGGCATGGTCGCGGTGGAGCGTAGCTGGGCGACGACAAAAACGCGACACGCGGCGCCGTCCATGGCGCCGCGTGTCGCTGGCCTGCTGACGACCGGGCTTGTGGGCCGTCGGTCGTCACGGAAGGTCGGGCATCGCGGGAACGATCACTGCTCGTTCTGCGAGGGCTGCTCGTTCACGCCGGTGGTGCGGGTGGTGTTGGTGGTCGAGTCGTTGTTGTTCGACTCGGTGTTGTTGGTGTTGGAGTAGAAGGCGTTGGCGTTGGCGTTGCGGGTGGCCTGGTTGTCGACGGGGCGGATGGCGAAGGGGCCGCCGGCCGAGACGCGGTTGTACGTGGTCTCGTAGGCCTTGGTCTCCTTGCCGTTGATGGTCACGAAGAAGGCGTAGGTGAAGGAGTTCTCGCCGTTGAAGGTGGTGACGCCCTTGCCCTGCTCGGCGGTGCCGGTGGCGGGGTTGGTGACGGTGCCGGTCCACGTGAAGGTGTTCTCGGTGGTCTTCTCGCCGCTGAAGGTCGAGATGCCGGTGTTCTGGGTGTCGACCCAGGTGCTCTCGAAGCGGTTCTGGTTGGTGTTGAAGCCCCAGAGGCCCATGCCCTTGAAGGGCTTGCCGAAGAGGGTGCCCTCGAGGTCGCCGCAGATGAAGCGGCCGTTCATGGCGGGGAAGAAGCGGGCCTGACCGGTGCTGGTCGTGGGCTCGTTGGTCTCGCCGTTGAAGGCGGTCGTGGAGGTCGTCCACTCGCCGACGAAGGAGGAGATGAGGTCGAAGTGCTGCTTGGAGGGCAGGTTGGTGGTGGTGTAGGCGGGGAAGGGGTCGTTGGCGTTGGTCTTGGCCGTCGACTTGTTGTTGGTGGTGGCGTTGGTCTGGTTGTTGGCGTTGTTGGCGAACGCGGCGGGATTCTTGGGTGCCGCGGGGTTGGTCGGTGCTTGCACAGTGATCCGGGCCGTCTTGGTGGCGGGCTGGCCGTTCTGGGCCTGCTGCGTCGCGTTGGTGGCGGCGTTGGTCTGGGCCGTGCAATCGGCGGTGCCCTGCTGGTGATTGGCCTGCTCGTTGGCCTGCTGGGCCATGGCGAGGCCGCTGCAGGAGAGGATGGTCATGAGGCCGATCGTGGTCTGGCTGCGCATCGTGCATGTCTCCAAGGGTGCGTCCGTGTCCGTCGCAGGGCGGTGCGTCGACGCGGTCGGTCCGCATCGAGCCGCGCACATCCGTGCGTGCTGCACTATCGAGTGCGGTTCGCGGGCGCGTTCAATCCGATGGTGCACGACGGGGGCAATTCGCCCCGGCGGGGGAGATGACATCCCCGGGGCGGGCGTGGACGGGCCGCCTTGTCAGGGGGGCGGGTGTGGCGAGCTCAACGCCGCGAGGCGGGCACGCGTTCGACGATCTCGAGACCGAAGGCGTCGAGACCGGGCATCTCGCGGGCGTGGTTGGTGATGAGGCGGAGCTTGGAGAGGCCCAAGGCCCGCAGCACCTGCACGCCGATGCCGAACTCTCGCTGGGCCATGGGCATGGCGGATTCGCCGTCGCGGGCCGTGAGCGCGGGTTCGTCGGCGGAGAGGGCGCCGGTTCGCAGCGTCTGCAGGCGGCCCTCGAGGTCGGTGGCGGCATCCTGTCCGGAGGTCGCGCCGCCCGCGGTGCGGAGGTAGACGATCGCGCCGCGACCTTCGCGCTCGATGAGCCGCATGCTCTCGCGGAGCACCGCGCCGGTGCTGCCGTCGGAGGAGGCGTCGAGGTCGCCGAAGACGTCGCCGAGCAGGTGGCGGCGGTGCATGCGGACGAGCGTGGGCTGGGGCGAGGCGACGACATTGCCCTGCGGGTCAAGGGCGCCCACGTCGCCCTTGGCGAGCACGAGGTGGGGCAGCGCGTCGACCACGCTCTCGAAGACCATGGCGCGGAAGGTGCCGTGCTCGGTGCGGATGTCTCGTCCGTGCACGGGGTGGGCGCGGTGGACGAGGCTCTCGCGGCGGAGCCGGTGCTCGATGATCTGCGCCACCGAGCACATGCGGATGCCGTGCTGCCTCGAAAAGGTCGCCAGGTCCGGGACGCGGGCCATCTCGCCGTCGTCGCGCATGATTTCGATGATGAGCGCGGCGGGCGTGAGGTCCGCGAGGCGGCAGAGGTCGACCGAGCCCTCGGTCTGGCCGGTGCGCACCAGCACGCCGCCGTTGCGCGCGCGGAGGGGGTTGATGTGTCCGGGCCGCACGAAGTCGGCGGGGCCGTAGCGGCGGTCGATCATCATCGAGATGCAGCGGGATCGCTCGTGCGCGGAGACGCCGGTGGTGAAGCCGTGGGAGGGATGGCCGTCGACCGAGACGGTGAAGGCCGTGCCCCGCTTGCTGGTGTTGACGGCCGCCTGGGGGGCGAGGTCGAGGCGGTCGCAGTCCTCCTCGGTCATGGCGACGCAGAGATAGCCGCGGGCCTGGCTGAGCATGAAGGTGATCGCGGCGGGGGACACGAACTGGGCCGGGAGGACGAGGTCGCCCTCGTTCTCGCGATGTTCGTCGTCGGTCAGGATGATCATCTTGCCCTGACGGAGGTCGTCGAGCACGTCGGCGATGGGGGAGAAGGGCTCGGAGGGGTGCGGCTTCACGGCCAGAGGGTATCTGGTCGGGTGGGGTCGAGCCCGAACCCGGACGGCCGCCGCACCGTATCATCGGCGGCGTCTTCTCGCCCGCTCCCGGAGCAGTGCCCCCTCCATGACCCGCGACACCAAGGTCCAAATCGGCGCGTTCGCCGCGTTCTTCTTCTTCGTCGCCTCGTCGATCGGCCTGACGACCACGCTGGCCGCCCTGCAAGGGCGGGAGAAGCTCGTCCAGACGGATCGGGCCGAGGAAGGGCAGGGGTGGGAGGTCTCGGCGGGCATCGCCATGGGCGCCTTCCGCGGCATCTTCGTCAACTTCCTCTGGATCCGCGCCAACGAGATGAAGGAGGCGGGGAAGTACTACGAGGCGGTGGAGCTCGCCGCGGCGATCACGCGGCTGCAGCCCCGGTTCCCGCGGGTGTGGATCTTCCACGCGTGGAACATGGCGTACAACATCTCGGTCATGACCCACACCGACGAGGAGCGGTGGAACTGGGTCAACGCGGGCATCCGCATCCTGCGCGACCGGGGCATTCCCGCCAACCCCAACGACATCCTGCTCCACAAGGAGCTGGGGTGGATCTTCCTGCACAAGATCGGCGGCTACACCGACGACGCCAACACCTACTACAAGCGTCGCCTCGCGCTCGAGTGGACGGTGGTGCTGGGCCCGCCGCCCCCGATGACGCCGGCCGATCGCGACATCGAGCACCGCAAGAAGGTGATGACGCAGTGGCTGCAGGCCATCGCCGACGCGCCGACCACGCTCGAGGAGTGCGAGCGGGTGCAGCCGGGCACGCTCGCGCTGGTGGACCGCATCAAGGCGCTCAACTACCGCCTCGACATCGACCTGCTCGACCGCTACGAACTGCACCGCGCCAGCCACCGCTCGGCCCTTCGCGAGATCTACCTCGACGCGATGGCCCGGGCTCGCAAGTCGCCGAACCAGCCCTCGCGGATGGAGCAGTTGACGACGATGATCGATGATCCGGCCCTCGAGCAGACGTGGGCCGTGCTGACGGCGCACATCCGCCGGGGCGTGCTCCGCGACACGTATCGCATGGAGCCCGAGCGGATGATCCGCTACACCGACAAGTACGGGCCGATGGACTGGCGTCACCATGCCGCCCACGCGCTCTACTGGTCGGCGCGGGGCATCGACGAGGGCTTCGTCCGCATCACCAAGGACAATCGCCGCGACTTCGACACGCTCAACACCGACCGCGTGCAGGTGCAGGCCATCCAGGACCTCTTCCGCACCGGCGAGATGTACTTCGACTTCTTCGCCATGCAGATGGACCTCCGCACGGGCATCCGCTCGGACGAGGGCCGCCCGTACGCCATCCTGCAGACCGTTCCTTCCGCCTACTTCGTCTCCGCGTACGGCGACCTGATCGACAGCGAGGTTCGCGGCCGCTCGTGGGCCGACCAGCTCGACAACCGGGGCATCACGCCCCTCTCGGGAGGCTACGAGAACTTCCTCAAGGACGCCATCTGCTTCTTCTACCGCCGCGGCGACTACAAGGACGCCGAGAAGTGGTACAGCACGCTCCGCACCTACGGGGGCCTGAACCTGGGCAATCCGCTCCGCAAGGAGGAGCTGTCGGCGCCCCTCGACGAGTTCGTGAACCGAGAGCTGAACGACCGCGCCACGTCGCCCAACGTGGCGCAGGCGCAGATCGCCGGCGCGCTGCAGAGCGCGTTCGCCAGCGGCCTGCTCTCGGGCGACAACGACCTCTTCGTCAACCAGTTCGAGTTCGCCAAGCGGTTCCACAAGTACTTCATGGAACAGCAGCTCAAGTCGGTGGTGGTGAGCAAGCAGTACGTGCGCATGGCGCAGGTCGAGCCCGACTTCCGCGTGCTCGCCGGCGTCATCTTCGCCAACTGGATGCAGAGCGTGGGCATCGACGACGCCCGCACCGTCTATGACCGGGCGCCCGAGGACCTGCGGCGATTCGCCTACGACTTCCTCGTCGCCGCGTACCGCCAGCACCTCGACGCGCTCGCGAAGGAGACGCCCGCCAAGCCCTTCGCCGCGCTCTTCCCCGAGCCCTCAGGCATGCCCGAGTTCCGGACGTGGCTGCAGGCCGCCCTCGCCGAGCGTGGCAGGGGCGCGATCCAGGCCGAGCAGAAGTGAGGCATGGGGGTGGCTTGGGGCCGACGCGGCCCCGGGTGCATCCGCCATCCGCCGACCCACGCCCGCCACTTGGGGCGTCCCTTGCGTGAGCCCGTGGCCGCCGCGGGTCCGCGTTCAGCGCATCGTCCGGGGCGTTGGGGGCTCGCGGTCGTCGTCGAGCCGGTCCGCGAGGAAGAGCAGTTGCTCTTGCCGGGGGTGGGGCGTGATGCCGCGGAGCGCGTGCGGGTCGAAGAGGCTCACCTGCACGAAGTGGAAGATGGGGGCCAGCGGGAGATCGCGGGCCACGATGATCTCCTCGGCCTTCGAGAGCAGGCCCAGCCGCGTGGCCGGGTCGAGTTCCGCGGCGGCGGCGTTCATGAGTGATTCGTACTCCTCGGACGCGTAGCCCCGGTCGTTGTTGCCGTCGCCGGCGCGGTTGATGTCGAGGAAGGTGGTCGGGTCGCCGTAGTCGCCGAACCACGTGCCCCGCGAGATCATGAAGTCGCCCGACTTGACCTGCTCGCGGAAGACCTTGACCTCCTTCTGGGCCAGCGTCACCGAGACGCCCAAGTGCTCTTCCCACCCCTTGGCGATGAACTGGGCGATGAGGTCGTGGCCGCCCTCCTTGTTGAAGACGAGTTCCACCGTGCCCAGCGAGCGGCCCGTGGCGTGGCCGGCCTCCGCGAGCAGTGCGCGGGCGGCGGCGGGGTCGAAGGTCAGGCCCTTGGGGGAGGGATAGCCGCCGATCGAACCGGGGGGCACGAGCGTGGTGGCGTCGGGTTCGCCGCAGCGGCGGATGGACTCGACCAACCCGCGTCGATCGATGGCCATGGTGAAGGCCCGGCGGACACGCGGGTCGGCGAAGGGGTTGGGACGACCGTCGGTCAGCGTGGGGCGGCAGTTGAAGTTGTAGAAATACGTGCCGAAGGCGGGAAAGGCGTGGATGCGGTTGCGAGGGTCGTCGGGAAGCCCGCGATCGCGGGCCACGGGGTCGAGGGGCGCGGGGCCGGCGGGGTCGATGCCCTGCTCGCGGAGGAAGGCCCGCTTGGCGGCAAGCATCTCGGCGCGGTACGAGGGCACGACATCGCTCACCCAGTCGACCGCGCCGGTGCGGAAGGCGAGCACGGCGGTGTTGCCGTCCTCGATGGTGGGCATCGACACCGAGTCGATCGTCACGTCGGCGTTGTTCCAGTACCCCTCGTGGCGTTCGAAGCGCATCTCCCGCTTGAACTGCCAACGGACGAGGCGGAAGGGACCGTTGCTCACGAGCGTGGGGGGCTTGCACCACTGGCTCGAGCCGCCCGCCTGGCCCGTGCGGGCGTCGACGGTGGTGAACCGCTCGACCGTGGCGGCGTGCACCGGGAAGAAGGGCGGGAACGAGGTGAGACTCAGGAAGTAGGGCACGGGCCGGGCGAGCCGCACGCGGAGCGTGAAGTCGTCGGGCGTCTCGATGGCCACGGCGGCGGCGAAGTCGGCGCGGGCCTGCTCGTAGAGGGCGTCGGCGGCGGTCTGGCGGTCGGCGTGGTCGGTGGCGGCGGCGAAGGCCTTGAGCGCCGCGAGGCGCCGTTCCCAGAAGCCGTCCGCGCCGTCGATGAGGCGGAGGAGCTTGGCGTAGTCCGCGCCGTGGTCGGGCAGGAGCATTCGGAACCACGCGTGGCGGAAGTCACGCGAGGTGACGGGGTCGCCATTGCTCCAGCGTGCCTCGGGGCGGAGGCGGAACTCGTAGGTCCGGCCGTCGTCGCTGACCGTCCATGAGGAGGCCGCCGCGGGGATCGGCTGGTGGTCCTTGGAGAAGATGTCGCTGCGGGTGAGGCCTTCGTAGACGAGGCGGGCGGCACGGAAGTCCTGAACCCAGGACATCTGCGCGGGGTCGAGGGTGCTCACCTCGCCGCTGTTGACGACGACGAGGTCGGCGCGGGGGGGCGTGCGATCGATGGCGACGACCGCGACGATCAGGGCGAGGATCAACCCGAGCGTGGCGGCGACTTTCCACATGGCAGGAAGCCCGGCGACATCACGTGGCCGAACGGGGGCGCGTCACTTGTCGAGGAAGGAATCGGGGGCGAAGCCGAAGGGGGGCTTGGAGAGCAGGCCGTCGCGGCCCACCAGGGCGCGGGCGTCCTGCAGGAAGGCCTGATCCGACTCGGCCGTGCCGGTGCGGATCTTGTCGCCGATCTTGCGGGCCCCCGGCACCGACGCGCCGTTCTTGAGCGTTGCGCCCAGCAGCAGCACGTTCTCGCAGGTGGTCGCCAACTGGGCGTGCACCTCGCGGGCCGGCGTCGTGCCGCCTTCCGAGGCGGCGGGGAGGGACTTGGATTCGAGGGCCTTGGCGCAGTACGCGATCATCGCGCCCGCGGCATCGGCCGAGGCCATCACGGCGTCGTCGGAGATCTGGCCGGCCTGCGCCGCCGCGAGCGAGTCGCGAAGGCCCGCGCCGGCGCGGAGCAGGACCTGGGCCATCGAGTCGGGCGCGGCCTTGGTGCCGACGCTCCGCACCTTCGCGGCCATGGCGCGGCCGAGTTGGGTCAGGGCGGTGTTCCGCATCGCGGGGGCCTTGGTGGCCTCGAGCGCGGCATACACGAGGCCATCGAGCACCACGGCGTCGGTCTCGTCCTTGATGCGGCCCGCGATCGACTCGAGGGCGGTGGTCCGCTGCTCGTCGTTGACGGTGGGCGAGGGCATGGCGGCGAGGGCCTCGAAGGTGCGACGCAGGCCGAAGGCGGCCTGGTAGCGGATGGCGGGCTTGGCCGCGGCGAGGCCCTTGGTGAGGAAGTTCACGCCCTGCGCGGTCGCGAGGTCGCCCGCGAGCACCATGGCGTTGATGACGACCATGTCGTTGGCGTTGCCCGCGAGGGTCTCGAGCGTCGGGAGGAGGGCTTCGGCGTAGGTGAAGCGGAACTTGGGGGAGGCCTCGAGATCGGCGAGGGGTTCGAGCAGCGCGTTGCGGTCGCGCTTGATGAACTGGGGGTTGTCGGAGGCGAGGTTGGCGACGTGCTGCTTGATGAAGCTCTGGACGGCCTGCTCCTGGGCGGGCGTGAGCTGCGGGGCGCGACGGATGTCGGTGGGAAGGCTGTCGCCCTGTGCCGCCGCGGGCAGCGAGGCGAACAGCGTGATCGCCGTCGCCACGAACGTCGCGAGACCCGAACGAAGGGTCGAGGAGAGCCCGAAGGAGGGACAAGATTGGTTGCGTGCGTTCAAACCCGCGTTCCTTGTCAAGGTGTACCGACGACATGCCGCCGACATGCCGCGGTGTCGCGGCCGTCGCCTGATCCACTGCCCGCTCAGGCTCGGCGCCCGGACCCATTCGGACCCCGGACGTCGCTCCCGACACGCCCCGGCCGCCGGGCGATTCCGGCGGCAAGGCCGGAGCCGACCCGAACGGGGCTCAGGGAGCCAAGCGTATCCCCGACGGCGGGCGTCGGGGTTGACGCGGGCCCCGCGGTGGCGGCGGCATACGGAGGGCGTACGGACGGGCGGGCCGCGAGCAACATCGAGCGGGGCATGCCTGTACATACCCTTGGGCGGTCGGCGGGGTTCCCCCGCGTCGTCGGCTCACTCACCCGGGACAACCCATGAACCACCCGCTCTGTCGGACCTCCCTTGCCCTCGTGGCGTCGCTCGCCTTGACGCCCGTGACGTCGGGCTTCCAGCCTCGGCCGCCGGGCACGGGCACGCCGCCGCCGCCGACCCCCGCCAAGCCCGCCACCCCGCCCCCCGCCGAGCAGCCGCCCGAGCCCGCGGCACCTGCGCCGACCCCCTCGCCCGCCGCCCCGGTGAAGCCGGCCAAGCCGGTGCCGGCCCAACCCGCGGCGACGACGCCCCCGCCCGCGGCACCGGCGGCTCGCCGCGAAGAGCCGACGGTGGGGCCGTACCTGACGCTCTCGCAGCCCAAGGACTTGATCCTGACGGCGCGGGTGCTGGTGTCGAAGGGCACGAAGGAGGAGCTCATTCGCAATCCGTTCGACGGAACGTCGGCCCGAAACGTGGAGATGTTGTCCTTCAACGAGCCGAACGAGCGGATGGAGTCGATCGCGATGATCTGGCCCCTGCTGACTCGAACGGCCTCGAGCTCGTTCAATCTCGATGCCGCCTCCGGGCGACTGCGGCTGGACAACGCCGTGAAGGCCCAAGGGTTCAAGGCGATCAAGGGGTACCAGGGCGGCGTGCAGTACGCGCGGTTCGACGCGGCCGTCACGGAGAAGGAGCGGTTCGCGAAGGTGGAACTCGAGGTGCAGCTCCACGCCACGTGCAGCCGCACCACCTTCGACGAGAAGTCGGCGTTGCAGGTGCGAGCCCCCAAGGCGTGGCCCGCGTCGGCCTCGGAGTGGTTGGCCCCGCAGTTGTTCATCGAGACGGGCTTCGACGAGAACAACCGCATACAGCCGTACAAGCCCGACGCCGTCAAGGCCGCGCTCGACGCGGCGGCGAAGCAGGCGGGGATCAACGACTGGTCGAGGGTGAACACGGCGGCGGCCGCCAAGCTGATCACGCAGTACGTGTGGGGTCGCGTCAAGCTCTCGCCCAACCGCGCGAGCCGCGACGCCCCGAGCGGCGAGATGCCGCCGCGGTTCCCCTCCGCGTCGCCGGGCACGGCGACCGACCTGGGCGGCATCGTGGTGCAGCCGCCGTCGGCCACGCTCGAACGCGGCAAGGGCAACGAGTACGACGCCTCCGCGCTGCTGGTGGCGATGTTGCGGCAGGCGGGCATCCCCTCGCGTGTCGTCGTCGGCTTCGACCGGGGCTCCACCGGCGGCGGTTCCCTCAGGGACGACTTCGGTTCCGGCTCGCGTCACGGGGGCAAGGCCCTTCGCGGCTGGGTCGAGTTCGCGTTGTACGACGAGGCCGCCCACACGCTGAACTGGATCCCCGTCGACATCGGTCGCATCATCAAGTCGGGGAGCAGGCCGCTCGCCGTCGACAAGCCGTGGCGTTACTTCGGCAGCCACGACGAACTCAACGGCGTGGTGCCCTTCGCCTTCCACTTCTTCCCGCCCACCGACGTGGTCTCCTACGGCGAGCCGGGGTTCTGGGGTTGGTTCGTCACGCCCAAGGCGCCCGAGGCCGCACGCCAGGCCATCGGCTTCTCCGTCACCGCCGCGAGCACGCGCGGGGGACAGCCCGCCGCCACGCCCGGACGCGAACAGCCCGCGTCGAAGGACAAAGACGACAAGGACGATCGCAAGAAGCGGGGGTATTGAGCCGGCGGCTCGAGGCCTCGCGGCTGTTCACGGGCCGAAGACGTAGTCCGCAGTGTCGTTGACGACGCCCGGCGGCACCGTCACGCGCATCTTCGCGTGCCCGTCGAGGTACGACAGGTTCGCCTGCACCTTCGATGGGCCGAACCAGCGACTGCCCCGGTCGCCGCCTTGCTGGAAGTTGTAGATCGTGTGCGTGCCGATGACCCACGTGCGGCTGGGCTGGATGACGTGGGGCATGCGTCCGCCCCCGGGGGGCACGAGCGTGGGGAAGTTGTCGCCGCGCAGGTCGTGGTCGTTGAGCGTGTAGCTGCTGCCGATGAAGTCGTAAAAAGAGTCGGTGCGATCGAGCCCGGGGATGGGCAGGCCGGTGGCGGTCGCGCCGCGATCGACAGGCGAGGCGAAGGCGGGCATGGGGAAGATGTCGGGGCCTTCGTCGGGGGAGACTTCGCCGGCGAACATGTAGCGGTTGAGGGGGCGGCCGGCCGCGCCGACCTGGTTGATGCCGTAGAAGGGGAGTTGGCCCTTCTTGCCGCCAAAGAGCGAACCGATGACGGCGTCCTGGCCGCCGACGTCCCACGTCCGTTGCGGGAGCATGCGGTCGAAGTCGTTGAGGTAGGCGGCGACGCCGACACCGAGTTGCTGGACGCGAGCGAGGCAGACGGTGGCTCGCGCGTTGAGTCGCGTGGCGCCCAGAGCGGGCAGCAGCAGGCTGATGAGCAGGGCGATCACGGCGATCACCACGAGGAGTTCGATGAGCGTGAAGCCACAGTAACGCGAAACGCGCGTGGCCGAGGACCGCGGGCGGGCGGTTTCAGAGTGCAAGCCTCGCTCCGCGGTCGATGGACTTGGGGAGGGGCGTCTTGGCGAGTTCCGTGCTGCAGGTGGCGGTGGCGGGGGAGATCTCGAGGGTGCAGTCGGGCGAGCCGTCGGGCTTGCGGGGGACGGCGACGCCGCGGGCCTCGAGCCATGCCGCGGCCCTGGCGGTCTGAAGGGCCTTGCTGGATTCGACGCTGTCGACGCCGGTGGCGTTCTTGATGGGGCCGAACTCCTCGCTCCGGTCGGTCTCGTAGACGATGGAGGACCGGCAGGAGCAGATGGCGTCGAAGACGAACTGCTCGAGCTTGACGCCGTTGTTGGCGGTCGGCACGACCGGCGTGCCGGTGGCGGGGTCGATGCAGGGGATCTTCTTCTCCGCGCGGTGGTAGGGCAGCGCGAAGGAGGGGTCGTTGGCGAGGCGGTCGATGAAGTCGATGCCGATCATGTGGATGGCGATCGAGCCGGCGACGAAGCGGAGCGATCCGTCGGGCAGGCGTTCGCGTTGCAGGTCCATCGGCAGATCGGAGTACTCGATCACCTCGACCTTGCCGGCCGAGGAGCAGAAGACGCCCATTTTCTCCTCGGGGTAGGCCTTGGTGACCATCTTGCTCGACATCTCGGCGGAGGAGTCGCTCGCCGAGGCGTGGAGGCCGATGAAGGCGGGGTCGAGGGGACGGACGAGGGGGTTGTCGACCTGGAAGTAGCTGAGGTGCTGCACGCCGCGGCGCTTCATGTCGGCGAGCGCGCCCGAGTGGGCCAGGGCGCGGATGCTGCCGCCGTGGCCGTCGGGGTTGGTGGCCACCTCGCCCGGCGAGGTGAGGAGCACCTGTCCGGTCTTGATGTCGAGCGAGGGGAGGACGCCCTGGGGGAAGAAGCGGACGTTGTCGGGGCTGAGGCCGAAGAAGCGGTGTTGCTCGAAGAAGGCGGTGGTCGCTTCGTGGTTGAGCGGGCTGGTCATGATGTACCAAGGCACGTCGACGCCGTAGCGACGCTTGGCGCCCACGAGGTGCTCGGCGAAGATCTGGAAGAGGCTCTTGTCGGTCACCGCGCCGGCGGGGAAGCAGCCCTTGGGACCTTCGAAGCCCAGTCGCGACCCCTGCCCGCCCGCGACGACGAACGCGGCGACGCGGCCGGCGCGGATGAGGTCTTCGCCCGCGCGTTCCGCGGCGGCACGGTCCCACGGGCGGGACGTGGAGCGTTCGTCGCGGGGGTAGTAGCGGGCGGGCCCGAGGTCGGGCGGGAGCTTGAACTCGGGCTTGCGCTTCACATAGGCGTCGACGAGCGCGGGGAGGGCCTCGATGTCGAGTTCGGCGATCTGGGCGAGCAGGGCGCGCTGCGCGTCGGGCGGGAGGGTGGCGTGGAAGTTGAGCAGGTGCGACTGGCCGACGGCCGCGAGGCGGGCGCGCGTGGCGTCGAGCGTGGGGGGCGTGGCGCTGGTCGTCTGGTTCATGCGGGCGAATCGTAGCGAAGGCGGGTCGGCCGGGGACCCGTGGGCGGGGCGTGGTTGGTACACTCCCGCCGCATGCCCACGCCGCTGCTGCGAACGCCGCCCCGGTTGCCGCTGATCGCCCCGTCGATCCTCTCGGCGGACTTTGCGCACCTGGGCGACGACTGTCGGCACGCCCTGACGTGCGGGGCGGACCTGCTGCACCTCGACGTGATGGACGGGCACTTCGTGCCGAACCTGACGATGGGGCCGGCCTTGTGCGCCTCGCTGCACGCGGCCATGCCGTCGGTGTACCTCGACGTGCACCTGATGGTGAACGACCCCGCGAGGTTCGTCGAGCCCTTCGCGCGTGCCGGGGCGTCGAACCTGACGTTCCACGTCGAGGCGGTTGCGCCCGAGCAGGTGGGACCGCTCATCGACCGCATCCGGGGGCTGGGGCTCGAGGCGGGGCTGGCGATCAATCCGCCCACGCCCATCGAGCGGATCCTGCCGTTCGTGTCGCTGCCCGACATGCTCCTGGTGATGTCCGTCAACCCGGGGTTCTCGGGGCAGTCGTTCATCCCCGCGACGCTGGAGAAGACGCAGGCGTTGGCGAACGTGGTGCGCAAGGACCAGCGGATCCAGATGGACGGGGGCGTGGGGCCGGGCAACGCGGCGATGGTGCGGGAGGCGGGGTGCGACTGCATCGTCTCGGCCTCCGCGCTCTTCGGCCGCACCCGCGACGAACGGGCCGGCGTGATCGCCGCCCTGCGAGGATGAGCCCGTGACGCGTTCCTCGCTCCTGCGACGGTTGGTGCAGTTGCCCCTGATCCTGGCGGCGGTCTACACCATCACGCTGGCGCTGGCGTGGGCCGTGCCCGGCAACCCCGTCGATCGACCCGAGGGACGTCGTCCGCCCGCGGAGGTCATCGCGGCCATGGAGGCCCGCTACAACCTCGATAGCTTCTGGTCGTTCTACTGGTCGTACCTCTCCCGGGTCAGCGGCGGACGGTGGCTGGCCGCCGCCGCGAGCGGCGATGCTCCCGAGGGTCCCGTCTTCGATCTCGGCCCTTCGCTGCAGTACCGCGACCGCACGGTCAACGAGATCATCGGCGCGTCGTTGCCGGTGTCGATGCTCGTGGGGGCGACGGCGATCCTCATCGCGCTGGTGATCGGGTTGGCGGCCGGCGTGCTGGGGGCGTGGCGGCCGGGTTCGTGGCTTGACGCCTCGACGCTGCTGGTCGCGCTCGTGGGCATCAGCGTGCCGACCTTCGTGGTGGCCACGGCGCTGCAGTTCCTCTTCGCCGTGGCGATCCCCGTCGCCGACGTGGGCACGTTCCGCCTGCCGGGCAGCCTCGTACTGCCGTCGTTCACGCTCAGCCTGCCCTTCGCGGCGTACATCGCTCGCCTGACGCGGATGGGCATGATCGAGGCGTTGCAGTCGGACTATGTCCGCACGGCGCGGGCGAAGGGCGCGGGGGAGGCCCGCGTGCTGCTGGTGCACGCCCTCCGCAACGCCTTCCTGCCGGTGCTCAGCTACCTGGGCCCCGCCGCGGCGATGGCGATGACGGGCTCGTTCGTGGTCGAGCGGATCTTCTCGATTCCCGGCATGGGCCAGCACTTCGTGAACGCGGTGCAGAACAAGGACCTCTTCCTGCTGCTGGGCATCGTGCTGGTCTTCGCGACGATGCTCGTGCTGCTCAACCTGGCCGTCGACCTGATGTACCGGTGGGTCGATCCGCGGGTCAAGGCCGGCGCGTGAGCGGGGGCGGGCGACCGCCCAAAAGCCGACGGGGCGCCGTCGATGGCCGTGCGGCCCGCGACGACGCCCCGCCGGGCGTGTTCGAGGATGGGACGGTCAGTGCGTGGCGGCCGCGACGCGGTCGCCGGGGAACTGCTTGATGCCGTCCTGCGACGGGGTGCGGCCGGTGCCCTTGGCGACGGGGCTGCGTTCGGGGATGATGAAGTCGGCGTTGGGCAGGGTCGCGTTGTGCGCGAGGGCGACGTCGGCGGCCTTGAGCATGGACTCGTCGGCGTTCTCGTACATCTCGCGGAAGCGGGCGTGGATCTCCACCTCGGCGATGTCGAGGAAGTGGAGGGCCGCCGCCTTGTCACGCTGGAACTCGAGGTCGGACGCGCCGTTGCCGGCGTGGGCCACGAGGTCGCGGTCGAGTTTGCTGAGCGTGCAGGCGTAGGCGTGCAGGTATGTCGCCACGTCGGCGACGCGGGCCTGGACTGCCTGGCGGTCGAGCATCTTGACGTCGTAGCGCTTGCTGAGCGCCTTGAACTGGTGGCTGTGCTCCCGCACCAGCATGCACAGGCGCTCGGCGTGCGGGGCCAACTCGGCCGACTTCACGCGCGAGAGGCGGGCCAGGGCCGGGCGGATGCCCAGGAAGACCTCGATGCCCAGCGGCACGGCCCGCTTCATGATGTCGAAGCGGAAGGTGTTGCGGAGGGCCTTGACGACATAGGCGCCGAAGGACTCGTCGGGGTCCTTGAGCAGGGCGTTCTTGACGCCCAGCATCATCTCGGCGAGCTGCTTGCCGCCGTAGCCGAACATGTACGACTGCATGACCTCGTTGGCGCCCTCGACGATGAGGTTGATGCGCGAGTCGCGGAAAATGCGCTCGACCTCGTTCTCGCTCATGTAGCTCTCGCCGCCCATGATCTGGATGGCGTCGTTGACGGCCTGCCAGCCCATCTCGGAGCAGAAGACCTTGCACATGGCCGTCTCGACCTGGATGTCGTCGTCCTTGCGGTCGAGCATGCCGGTGGTCATGTAGAGGACGGCGTCCATGGCGTAGGTGAGGGCGGCCATGTGGGCGACGCGCTTGCGGACCAGTTCCTGCTTGGCGAGCGGGGCCTGGAACTGGAAGCGGGTCTGCGACCACTTGATCGACTGGTCCATGGCGCGACGCGCACCGCCGAGCATGCCGGCCGAGAGGGTGCAGCGGCCGTAGTTGAGGCACGAGAGGGCGATCTGCAGGCCGCGTCCCTCCTGGCCGAGGAGGTGGTCCTTGTGGACGCGGACGCCGTTGAAGCGGATGCGGGCCTGCCACGTGCCGCGGATGCCGCACTTGCTGCGGTTCTTCTGGAAGATGTCGACGCCTTCCATCTCGGGGTGCATGACCAGCGCGCTGATCTTGCCCTTGCCGTCGTCGCGCTTCTCGCGGGCCATCACCGTGAAGAGGCCCGAGATCGCGCCGCTGGTGGCCCACTTCTTCTCGCCGTAGACGACGTAGTGGTCGCCCTCCTTGACGAAGTGCGTCTCCGCGCCGCCCGCGTCGCAGCCGACGTTGGGCTCGGACAGGCAGAAGGCGCTGAGCCAGTCCTTCGCCAGGCGCGGGAGCCACTGCTTCTTCTGCTCCTCGGTGCCGTAGATCATGACGGCCTTGCAGCCGATCGACTGGTGCGCCGACACCATCACCGCCGTCGAGCCGCAGTACATGCCGATCCGCTCGAGCACGCGGTTGTACGAGGTGATGCCCATGCCCAGGCCGCCGTACTCCTTGGGGATGGTCATGCCCAAGGCGCCCAGGCCGAAGAGCTTGTCGATCGCCCAGCGGGGGATCTCCTGCTCCTGGTCGATCTTGACGCAGGGGTGCTCGGTCCGCAGGTACTCGTCGAGCCGCGCCAGCAGCTGGTCGCACTCGGCCTGCTCGCGGGCGTCGACCGCCGCGGGATACGGGAAGTAGAAGTCCTCCTTCACCTTGCCCCAGAAGAGGTTCTTCACCGGGCCCATCTTCGTCGGCTCGGCGCCGAGCCATTCCTCGGCCTCGGCGATCAGCTTGCGGTCGGCTTCGGAGATGCCCTTGAGATTCTTCAGGTCAGCCATGTGTCGGACTCCGTCGGGGGTGCCCCGGGGCCGGGCCCGGGGTGTGTCGGTGAATGTGCGGTACATTGTAGTGGCCCGGCCCGCCAATCCAACCGTCGCCGGACCGGCCCCCACCCTTCCCCTTCGACCACGCGACCGCCCGAGGATTCACCCCCGGTCGCGGGCGGCAAGCCGCGGGCGTCCCGTCGGCCGCGCAGCCCCCGCAGGCCGCACCACCTCCCCGCCCGAGGTGGCCCCCGCGGGTTCCCGTTCCGTTTGGATGGTCGGCGGGCGTGCCCGCCTCGTTCCCCGTACCTTTCTCCCAGTCGATGACCTCCATCCGCCTGCCCATCTTCGCCGCCCCCGAACCCGTCGCCGCCGATGACCGCCAGACGCTGGCCCGGGAACTCGATGGCCTGGTCAAGGGCCAGGTTCGCTTCGGCATGCACGACCGCATGCTCTACGCCACCGACGCCTCGCTCTACCAGGTCGAGCCCGTGGGCGTCGTCATCCCCGCCGATGTCGAGGACGCGTCGGCCGTGGTCGAATGGGCGGCACGTCGTCGCGTGGCCCTGTTGCCCCGCGGCGGTGGCACGAGTCTGGCGGGCCAGTGCACCAATCACGCCGTCGTCGTCGACTTCACGCCAGGATGCCGCGAGATTCGCAGCCTCGATGCCGCCAGGGGCGAGGCGCTCGTCGAGCCCGGCTGCACGATCGACGATTTCAACGACCAGATCTCCTCGAGCGGCTGGTTCTTCGCGGCCGACCCCGCCACGGCGCGTCACGCGGCGTTCGGCGGGTGCGTGGGCAACAACGCCGCGGGCGCACGCTCGATCCGCTACGGCCGCACGAGCGAGAACGTGCTGGGGCTGGACGTCGCGCTCGTGGCCCCCAGTTTCGAGGGACGCCGCGTGCGGCTCGAACGGGGCGCCCGCGACGCCGTCGCGCGCGGGTTGGCCGCACGCGTGTGCGACGTGGTGGCCCGCCACGCCCCGCTGATTCGCGAGCGGTTCCCCAAGACGGTGCGTCGCAATGCGGGCTACGGCCTCGACATGGTCCTGTTCGCGATGGAGCGGGCGGGCTGGCGCGACGGCGAGCCCCTGACCGACCGCGTACTCGACGAGGTGAACCTCGCCCACCTGCTCTGCGGCAGCGAGGGCACGCTGGCGGTGACGCTGGGCGTGCACGCCAAGCTCCACCGCAAGCCCGCGGCCAAGGGGCTGGCGGTGCTCGGGTTCGCGTCGCTCGACGAGGCGATCGCGGCGGTGCCGGCGATCCTCCAGACCGACCCCACGGCGGTGGAGCTGCTCGACGACACGGTGATCGACCTGGCCCGCGCCAACGCCGAATATCGCCGCTACGTCGACCTCATGCCCGCGCCCGAGGGGATGACGCTCAAGGCCGTGCTCTACGTCGAGTACTTCGCGGACGACGCCGCGACCGTGTCGTCGAGCTTCGAGGCCCTCAAGGCCGCGACGCCCGGCGTGAGCGGGCAGTTCCACGTCGACGCGCAGGCCATGCTCAACGCGTGGAAGCTCCGCAAGGCGGGCGAGCCGCTGCTGCACGGCGTGCCGGGGGCTCGCAAGCCCATCACGTTCGTCGAGGACAACGCCATTCCCGTCGAGCACCTCGCGACGTTCGTGAAGCGACTGCGCGACATCGTGGCCCGGCACGGCACGTGGGCGGCGTTCTACGCGCACGCCTCGGTGGGCGTGCTGCACGTGCGGCCGCTGATCGACATCCACGACCCCGCCGACCGCGAGCGGATGCGGGCCATCGCCGTCGAGACGGCGGACCTGGCCAAGTCGCTCGGGGGCGTGATGTCGGGCGAGCACGGCGACGGCCGCATCCGCGGCCCGCTGCTCGAACGCTTCTACGGCCCCGAACTCATGGAGGCCTTCCGCGAGGTGAAGGCCATCTTCGATCCGCACAACCTGCTCAACCCCGGCAACATCGTCGAGGCCAGGCCCGTCGAGAGCATCACCGAGCGGCTGCGGGTCCAGCCCGCGTCGCGGCCGGTCCGCATCCCCGAGGGCGTCACGACCTACTTCGACTACGCCGACACCCACGACCTCGACGGCGCGGTGGAGATGTGCAACGGCGCGGGCGTCTGCCGCAAGCGTCAGGGCGGCACGATGTGCCCCTCCTACCAGGCCACGCTCGACGAACGCCACAGCACCCGCGGGCGAGGCAACGCGTTGCGGCTGGCGATCACGGGACAACTCGCCGAAGGCGGCGGCGACCCGTGGAACGACGCGGGCACGAAGGAGACGCTCAACCTCTGTCTCTCGTGCAAGGCCTGCAAGACCGAGTGCCCAAGCAACGTCGACATCTCGCGCCTCAAGGCCGAGTACGCGGCGCAGGGCAACGCCGCCCGCGGGGGCGCATCGCTCCAGGCCACCCTCTTCGGGGCCATTCGCCTCATCAACCGCCTGGGCTCGCTCGCGCCGACGCTCGCCAACGCCTTGGGCTCGCTCCCGCTGTCGAAGTGGATCGCGGCCAAGGCGCTGAACATCGACCCGCGTCGGTCGCTGCCGCCCTTCGCGAACAGCCTGGTGAGCCGGTGGGACCGCCCGCGCGGCGCGCCGGGCACGCCTCGGGTCGCGCTCTTCGGCGACTGCTTCACCATGTACAACGAGCCGGGCATCGGCCTGGCGACGCGACGCGCGTACGAGGCCTTCGGCTACCGAGTCGAGCTCGCGGACGCCGGGTGCTGCGGCAGGGCGAAGATCTCGCTGGGGCTGCTCCCGCAGGCCATCGAGGAGATCGACGCCACGCTCGAGCGGCTGCGCCCGCTCATCGAGGACGACACGGTCGAGGCGATCCTGGTCGCCGAGCCCTCGTGCCTGTCGGCCATGAAGGACGACTGGCTGGCGCTCAAGCTGAGCACGCCCGTCGAACTCCGTCGACGATTGACGGCCAAGGCGTTCCTGCCGGAGGACTTCCTCGAGAAGCGGTGGGGGAGCCATCCGCTGACGCCAGCGTTCCGTCGTCCGACGCGGCCGCTCGCGTTGCACGGCCATTGCCACCAGAAGGCCCTGTGGGGTGTGCAGACGTCGAGCGCCCTGCTCAAGCGGCTCGCCGGCGAGGGGCTCAGCGTGCTCGACACCGGCTGCTGCGGCATGGCCGGCGCGTTCGGCTTCACCTGCGATCGCTACGACCTGTCGATGAAGATCGCCAACCTGACGCTGGTGCCCGCCCTCGACGCCAGGCCCGAGGCCACGGTCGTCGCCCCCGGCACGTCGTGTCGCCATCAGGTGCACGATGCCACGGCCCGTGCGGCGGTGCATCCGATGCAGGTGGTCGCCGACCTGTTGGCCTAAGGCCCGGGAGCGTGGTGCCAATCGCCTCGCGACGGAGCGTGCGGGCGACGGGCATCCATGCATCCGGCCCGAGCGGTCGACCACGAGCGTTCGGGGCTGGCCGGTTCCATGGCCATTTCCATGAGTGGTTCCCTATGGATGGTTCGTCCGACCGTGGGTCGGGGTTGCGCGGTGACCGCCGGTCGGGGTTGGGGTGACTCGCGGTCGGGGTTGGGGCGACGGCGGGTCGGGGTTGTCACGCGCCGTACAAGCCGCGGGCGAGGGCATAGGCGTGCACGGCGGGGTGGAGCATCGTCGCGGCGTGGCGGATGTCGGCCCTGATGCGGGTCGAGGAGGCGTCGACGAGCGGGCACGCGAAACAGCCGGTGTCGAACCGCTCAAGTTGCGACGGGGTCCACGCGTGGCCGGCGCGGAGCGTCTCGATGAGTGCCTCGCGGGTGGCGGCGGCATCGTCGCGACAGGCGATGAGCGGCGGGGCGAGGTCGAGCAGCGTCGCCGCCTCCTTCCAGCGGTGGAACGACACGGCCTGGTCCGCACCGATGAGCAGGCGAAGCGGGCGGCCCGGGAAGGCCTCGCCGAGGCGTCGCACGGTGTCGATGGTGTAGCTGGCCTGACCTGCGGGCGTGCGTTCGAGTTCATCGAGCCACAGCGAGCACCGAGGTTCAGCCGCCACCATCAGGCGCAGCATCTCGACGCGGGCGTCGTCGGGGGCGGCGGGCGAGTCGGCCTTGAAGGGCGACCGGGCGGCGGGCACGTAGATCAGCCACGGGTGGGGTCCCGAGGCGTGCAGGGCGTGGCGGGCGATGTGGGCGTGGCCGAGGTGCGGGGGGTCGAAGCTGCCGCCGAAGAGGATGAGCGGGGCGGCATCGGGCGGCGGCATGGGCGTGGGGGGCGTCATCGTGCCTCCGCGGCGGGGCAGAGCGCGTGGATGAGCTCGGCGTGGTCGGGCCAGCGTTCGGCGAGGCGTTGAGCGTCACCGAGTTCGAAGTCGGCCCAGTCGAAGCCGGGGGAGACGGAGCAGCCCAGGAGGGCGAAGCCGTGGATGCCGCGGGGTTGAACGCGGGCGCCCTGCCACGTGCCGGCGGGCACGAGTGCCTGGGGGCGGTGACCGGCGGCGAGGTCGGGCCCGATGGTGAGGAGGCGGGCGGAGCCGTCGGGGCTGAGGTGGAGTTGTTCGACGGGGTCGCCCAGGTAGTGGTGGAAGACTTCATCGCTGCGCACCAGGTGCATGGCGGAGACGACACCGGTGCGGAGCAGGAAGTAGATGTGGGTGCAGGCGACGCGTGGCTGCGAGGCCGGCGCATAGCGAGCGGGCAGGGCGGCGGCGGGGATGGAGGCGTCGGCGCGGTAGGTCTCGCGGAAAAAGCCGCCTTCCCACGGGAGGGGCGCCAGGCCCAGAAGGGCGACGACGCGATCGGCGTCGAGGGGGGCGGCAGGGGGAGACATGGTGGGGTGATTCTACCGGCCCCTCCCGGCGGCCAAGAAGCCCCCTAGAATGACGACCACGACGGCCCCGTCGTCTAGCCTGGTCCAGGACACATCCCTTTCACGGATGCGACATGGGTTCGAATCCCATCGGGGTCATTGCCCCCGCCTCGGCGGGGGTTTTTCGTGCGCCGGGCGAAGCATGCACGGCGGCGGAGGCGTGGACGGGCAAGAGCTCGGCCCGCGAGTTCTTCGCCAGCCCGCTTCGGGCGTCCCTTGGTTGAGCCGTGGGCGCGACCCGGCTCTGCGGGGCAAGCCCACGGCGGAGCCGATTCGCGCGTGACGCGCTCCGGCATCGCGTCGCCGTCGCGTCGTCGTCGATGATCGACGTGCACGCCTCGCACATCGGCGCCCGCATCCCCAGGGCTCGCCCGCAAAGTCGGGCCGGGCCCTGGGCGCCCTGCCGAGTGCCCGCAAGGGGCCAAAGACGCGAGTTCAGGCCGATTCGCGTACGCCAGCCCTGCGGGCCCGTCCTTGTTGAGACGTGGCCCAGAATTGATGGCGTGCGAGGGCGAGAAAGACGCTGCCAACGTCCGTAGCGATCCGGCGGGGCGGCTTCGAGGGCGGCATGACCCTTGCGATTACACTTCCCCTTCGGCAACGGCGGTGTACAGGATCGTTTCACGCACGATCAAGCCGGCCGCGACGCGATCGGCCCACCAACGGCACAGCGCCTCGCGTTGTTCGTGCTCGGTGGGGTACTTGGCGGCGAGCAAATGGAGCAGTTGCCGCGTCCGCAACTTACCAAGGAACTCAAGGCTCCAACGCTCCCATTCCTTGACTTGGCTCGGGATCTTGCCCGTCCGCCAATCCTTCAGCCGGTCGTTGCTCATAGGTCCCTCCTGGCATGCGTCATTCATTACCTTGCGATCCATCATAGAGCGTCATCGTCGAGCACATGCCCCGGCGACGGTCTCCATCCCGCGGCGACCGACTGGGAGCCGCACTGCCCCTCCCACACTCAGGACGGCCAGATGCGCGAACCTACCACTACCCGACCGCCCCCAACCACCGCGTCGGGATGTTCGCCACAGCCGCGGCGTCATCGCGCCGTTGATCCCTTCGACGGCGGCGTCTCCGGCCGCTGCACCGCGTTCGCGTCGAGTTCACAGATCCCGACGGCGAGCCCGACTCAGAGTTGATCTGGGAACTCGAACCCCGTCGGCTGCTCGTCGAACCCGCAGCTCCGCCCCGGTTTGGGAGCTCGTCGCCGATGCAGCCCAAGGAGTTCGATGCCCTCGTTCGTGCCGCCCGCTGAGGCGGCGTGGTTCCCCTCATCGATCCCGCTGGTCACGGCGGGCGGCCGTTGTCGATCCCATCATCGCCCCTTTCCAAGTCGCGGTGCAGGTCGAGGACTTCCATTTGATGCGGTTGGTCAAGGCTCTCCGCATGCCACGGATCTCTCTGCTGCTCGCCGGCGGCTTGCGGGTGTTGGACATGGAATGGGTAGACCTCCACGTGCTCGTCGTGGGCGAGCCGGGATCGGAGCGGGCCACGGCCATGCTGCTCGACCCGATGCCCGGCGGCTCGGGCCTGTTGGAGCAACTGTGCGATCGGTTCCAAGAGGTGATCAGGGACGTCAAGCCCGTGGTCGCCAAGTGTCCGTCGGGCTGTCAGACGAGTTGCAACGACTGCCTGCGCACCTTCCGCAACGCCTTCTATTACGCGCATCTCGACCGGCACGCCGTGAGCGACATCCTGACCGCGAGCCCCGACACGCTGACGGCGGATCACCCGATTCCGCCGAAGATGCCCGTCGTCCCCCCCCTCCCCCCCGAAGGCCGGGAACCAGCCGGCGAACGTCGCCGAGGCGAAACTCTCCGACATGCTCCGCAGGGCCAACCTCCAGGACCCCGAGCGGCACCGGGAGTTCGACCTTGGCCAGCCGCTGGGCAAGACGTACCCCGACGCCTGCTGGCCCGACCCGGACCTGCCCGGCAAGTTCATCTGCCTCTAAATGGACGGCCTGAACGGCCGCCTGCACGGCGACCCGGCGAACGCCGCGCGGGACCGCAAGATCCGCGGCATGCTCGAGAGCATGGACCACACGGTGTTCGTGGTGACCGCGAAGGACCTCGACGACAAGGGGGCGATGAAGCGACACTTCTACGACATCGCGCTTCGACTCACGGCCCGAGGGACGGCCAGAACCCTGCGTGAACAGGCCGACGGGTGGTTCAGTGCAGAGCAGTGAAGATCGCGGCGCGGCCGAGGTCGGATAACCGCTCGAGTTGAGCCAAGAGTGCGGGTTAGAGGAATAGACCACTGCGTGGTCGAATATGCTTGGAAGACTCGAGCAGGCCGCCCCTGGTGAAGGGAGTGCTCGCGTCAGTGCGGACGGGTGGAGCGTCACCAGCGTCAAGCGGGAGGTTGAAGATGCAAGTGGCAAGTCGCCGTTGTGGACTCGTGGATGCGTGGACTGGATCCTGCCGGACCAGCGTGCTCGGGTGGATGCTCGCCCTGAGCCTGCTCTTGGCAGGGGCGAGGAGGGCGGAGGGGCAGTGTGGTCCTTGGTCGCCCGTGGGCTTTGGTGCCGACAATGACGTGCGTGCATTGACGGTCCTTCCGAACGGAGATCTTGTCGCTGGCGGAAACTTCAACGATGCGGGTGGAGTTTCGGCGATGCGGGTCGCGAGATGGGATGGGATGAACTGGTCGGGGTTGGGAGTCGGGTTGAACGATCACGTCTACGCGCTAGCGGTCTTGCCCAACGGGAACCTGATTGCAGGCGGCAGATTCACCCTCGCCGGAGCAGTGTCGGCTCACAGGATCGCGAGATGGGATGGCACGGCGTGGGGGCCATTGGGCTCGGGCTTCGATCATGAGGTTCGTGCCTTGGCTGTGCTGCCCAATGGCGATCTTGTGGCGGGGGGGCTCTTTAACAGGGCAGGCGGAGTGGAAGCGAGCCGCGTCGCGAGATGGGATGGAGTCGAGTGGTCGGCCCTAGGGCCCGGCATCGATCGAGACGTGCTCGCCTTGGCGGTCATGTCCGACGGGAGCCTCGTTGCGGGTGGCCGCTTCTTCGATACGGCGAACCGAGTCGCTCGTTGGGATGGCATTTCGTGGTCGGCCATGGGCGACGGCATGAACTCGACGGTGCACTCGCTTGCGGTCCTGCCTAATGGTGAACTGATCGCGGGGGGCGAGTTCACCAATGCTGGCGGCGTTGCCGTAAACCACATTGCGATTTGGAGTGGGGCTGGGTGGGCGCCGCTCGGCACTGGAACCAATCACTTCATCTATTCAATGGCCTCGAAGTCCAATGGCGACCTGCTTGCCGGAGGCTGGTTCGTTGAGGCTGGCGGCGTCGCCGCAAGCCGCATCGCGGAATGGGACGGCGATACGTGGTCCGCGCTTGGCAGCGGGATGAACGACGTCGTGTACGCTCTCACCATTCTGCCGAACGGGAATGCGGTCGCGGGCGGTCACTTCACCGAAGCCGGTGGCGAGGCGGTAAACCGGATCGCGGTTGCAGATCGCCATGGCGCAGTTGCCGTCGTGCGAAACCCTATCTCAGCGACGGTATGCATGGGGGAAAGCGTGACAATCTCCGTCGACGTGGCTGGAGTGGAGCCACGCTTTCAGTGGCGACGCGGTGGCCGGCACATCATGGGGCAGACTGGTTCGACGCTGACGATCGAGGCCACCGGCCTCTCCGACGCCGGAGCGTACGACTGTGTCGTGTCTGATGCCTGTGGCAACGTCGTCACGTCGGAGGCCGCGATGTTGACCGTGATCCCGCCGCCGACGATCGCCATGCAACCGGTCGACCAGGCGGCGAGCGTTGATGCCTCGGCGTCGTTCGTTGTCCGGATACAACCCGAGACGCTCTGTGCCTCTCCATCGCCATTCAGATACCAGTGGCAACGCCGCGATCCGACCATCGCCGATCCCGACTCGCCGGCGGCGTGGATCAGCCTGCAGGATGGAACCCAGTTCGTCAACACCCAGTCAAGCGCTCTCGTGATTGTGCAACCCATCCCTGGCCTGGCGACCGGCTACCGCTGCCGCATCGAGGGTGGTTGCAACTGCGGCGTGACGCACACCGACACCGTCAACTTCAGCATCGCCTGCCCCGCGGACTTCAATGCTGATGGCGGGGTCGACTTCAGCGACGTCGAAGCATTCTTTGAACGCTGGGAGAACGGGTGCTGATGCCCCGGCACTGCGCTTCACCTTTCGACGTCTTGCCTCGCTTCGTACCCTTCCGGGCGTGCGAGGGCTCTTCTCGGATTTTCAACTTTCGGGAGTCGTGTCGTCATGAACAACCACCATCGTGAATCCGCGACTGATCGTGCACCGAGTCGCGTGCTCTCGCCCTGCCGTCGGGGAAGGACGGCCATGAGCGGGTTGTTAATGCGTGGAATGCTCGTCGCATCCCTCGCCGGCCTGACGGTTGCGGCGCACGCGCAGGCCGGTGACCTCACCGTGTTCGACGGCGCGACGCTCACCGGCGTCAGGGTCGGCGGCGACGCGTATGAGAGCCGAAGCGTGCCGGTCTACTCGAACGGAAGGTTCCCCGGCACCAACTTGACCTTCTTTGGCGGCGGCTACGACGTCCTCGACGAGGTCGACTTCACCGGCGGCATCTGGGACGGCGTCGCAAACCGGATGATCACCGAGATGCGTTTCGGTCTTGCACAGTTTAGTTCAGGCAGCGAAGCCGATGTTCGTTACGAGTTCTACCGAGCCTCCGATCTCGACGGTTCGGGGCCCTTCGGTACGGCCTACACGAGGGCCGACATGCTCGGTTCGGCCATGCCCTTCTTCACGCAGACCTTCCAACTCGGCTCGAGCACGAGCGGCTTCTACTCGTGGTTCACCGAGCCGGTGAGCATTCACGTTCCCGACGGAGTGAACCGCTTGTACGTGCGTTTCTCCGTGCTCAATCCAGGCACGACGAACCTCTGGACGGGCCCCGCGAACGCGTGGGTCCCCGGGTTCTCCAACGACATGACGGTCGGCGGAGGCTTGACCAATTTCGCGATCAACACGTTCAACTCGACCGCCACTCCGGCCTTCACCGGCAATCCGAACCCGGGTCGCGGAGAAGGCTGCACCAACCCCGCGGGCGAGACGCAGGAACACCTCAACTGGGCGTTCCCGCCCGCCTGCCGCACCCTCGATGCCACCAACGGCAAGGGAATGTACCTCGTGCTCGGCGCCGACCAAAGATGTCCGCTGGTCGTTGTCTCCCAGCCAACGTCACAGCAGATCTGCGAGGGACTGCCCGTTTCCTTTTCGGCTTCGTTTTCCGGGTCGATCTTGTCGCGTCAGTGGAGAAAGTACGGCATCGACATCCCGGGCGCGGTCGGTTCGACCTTTATCATCAACGCTTCCCGCCTTGAGGACGCAGGCCTCTACGACTGCGTCGCCACCAACGATTGCGGCGACAGCGTGACCTCCGAGGCGGCCACGCTGGACGTGACGCCTTGGTTCGCCATTGCGTCGCAGCCGGTCGACCAGCAGGCGGAGGTGGGCTCATCGGTGTCGTTCTTCGTCGAGGTGCGACCCATCGACGGATGCACGACACCGGTGACGTACCAGTGGCAACGGCGCAATCCCGCCGTGACCGATCCTGAGGCTCCCAACGCGTGGATCGACCTCGCGGAGAGCGCGACCTTCCTCAACCCTAGGTCCAGCGGCCTGATCATCACCCGCTCCATCCCCGCGCTGGCGACGGGGTTCCGATGCAGGATCGGCGGCGGCTGCGGCTGCGATCCGGGCGACTTCATCTACACCAACACCGTCAACTTCAGCGTCGCCTGCCCCGCCGACTTCAATGCCGACGGCGGCGTCGATTTCGGCGACATCGAGGCCTTCTTCGAGCGATGGGAAAATGGCTGCTGAGGGCAGGCGGTCGTCCTTGCCGGGTATTCGGACATGCGGACGGAGACCAGTTGCTCGTGCGATCAAGTCGTTCGGTTCTGATGGCACGCAGCGTCCTTTGGGCTAGACTGAACCATGGATGTGAACAAGCCCCGCCCATCGTCGATCCGGATCTTCCTCGCCGAGGGCTCGCCCACGGGCTTGCGCATCGTCGAGAAGTCCAACTGGATCGGGCGAGGCGTGGTCTTTCCTCGCTCGGGATATGGCGACGTCAAGGCCCGTCCCGAGTTCGAGAAGTCGGGCGTCTACGTCGTCAGCGGGCCGTCGGAGTCGACCGGGCGAGATCGCGTGTACATCGGCGAGGGCGACCCCGTTCGGCCGCGGCTGGACAACCACGCCGCCAAGAAGGACTTCTGGACGCAGGGGTTCGTGTTCATCAGCAAGGACGACAACCTCAACAAGGCTCACGTCCAGTACCTTGAGGCCCGGCTGTGCGAACTGGCCGCCAACGCCAAACGCGTGGAACTCGACAACGGCAACACGCCCGCGAGGCCCTCGCTGTCGGAGGCGGACGTGGCCGAGATGGAGGCGTTCCTCGCGGAGATGCTGGTGTGCTTCCCGGTGCTCGGGTTGTCAGCATTCGAGGTTGCCGCGGACCGCCCTCGTGCCTCGAAGACGTACTTCGCGCGATCGCGGGGCTCCGACGCCCGGGGCTTCGAGACCGACGACGGCTTCGTCGTCCAGGCCGGCTCGCTCGCGAGCGGCACGGAGGTCGAGTCCATGCCCACGTCCTTCTCGGAGATGCGCAGGCAACTGCTGGCGGCCGGCGTGCTGGTGAGGCAAGGCGACCACCTTGCTTTCACCCAGGACTACGTCTTCGGATCCCCGAGCGCGGCTGCGACCATCGTGCTCGGCCGCAACTCTAACGGGCGGGTGGAATGGAAGGACGACAAGGGCCGGACGCTCAAGCAACTGCAGGATGGCGAGGCGTCGTGAGCCCGTGGTGGCAAGGCGTCGCCCGCGGGGTGTTCGCCACGTGATGGCACCGTGACATTGGGAGGTTGGATGGCCAGCGGGAACGAACTCGGTCGGTTGAAGATGATCGATCTGCGGGAAGTCTGGCACAACGAGGCCGGCCACTTCACGCCGTGGCTTGCGCGGGAGGAGAACCTCACGCTCCTCGCCGACACCTTGGGCATGGACCTCGAGTTGGAGTCGCAGGAGAAGGGTGTGGGCCCATTCCGGGCGGACATCGTCTGCAAGGACGCCGCCGACGGGACGCTGGTGCTCATCGAGAACCAGTTGGAACGCACCGACCACACCCACCTCGGCCAGTTGTTGACGTACGCGGCGGGCGTCGACGCCGTCACCATCGTGTGGATCGCCGAGCGCTTTACCGAGGAGCACCGGGCGGCGATGGACTGGCTCAACGAACACACGGGCGAACGGATCAGTTTCTTCGGGCTCGAGATCGAACTCTGGCAGATCGGAACGTCCCCGATCGCGCCGAAGTTCAACATTGTCAGCAAGCCGAACGATTGGACAAAGAGTGGTGGGGCCGGCGGCTCGGGCGGCGGGGTGATCACGGGCACCAAGGCCCTTCAACAGCAGTATTGGCTGGCGTTGCGGGAGGTGCTGGCCCGCCGCAAGAGCGCGTTGAAGCCCCAGAAGGCCCATCCGCAGCACTGGTTGACGGTGTCGATCGGACGCAGCAACTTCTACCTCGCGGCAGTGGTGAACACGCTCAAGGAGCGGATTGGGGTCGAACTCTACATGAGCGGCTCAGAGGCCAAGGGACACTTCAGGGCGTTGGCGAGCCAGAAGCCGCAGATCGAGAAGGAGTTTGGCGCGGCGTTCGACTGGCAGGAGTTGCCCGAAAAGGAGGCGTCCCGCATTCTGTGCGTGCGTGAGCACTCCAGCATCGAGGACCAGTCCGCTTGGCCCGAGCAGCATCGCTGGCTCGCGGAGACGCTGGAGCGGATGTCCGCGGTCTTCAAGCCGCGGGTGATGGCGTTGTCGGCGGTGGAGGCAGAAGACGAAGCCGGGTGAGTCAAGGCCGCCAGTTCGGGCTTCGTTTGCGAGATTCGTTGCCCGTCACTGACAGCGTCATGTCAGTGCACGCGACGAGGAACAGGATGAGTCGAGTCCGCCGTGCGGCAGCCTCTCCAAGGATTCACTAGGCCGCTTCTACCCCGCGGTGACCACACGCTGCATGGCCTCTCGTCCCTCTTCGCACGAAGGAGCCGACCGATGGGAAAGCGCAAGCCGCAGAGGAAGTCTTCGTCTTCCTCGCCGTCAGCCAAACCAGAGGACTCCGCCAAAACCTCGGCCGACCTTCGCCAGCAAAGCATCGACCTGCTGCTGGAGATCATGGACTTGCAGGCAGCGCCCAATCCGGAACTGGCCGCGAAGCAGCGCCGTTTGCTCGAAGCCCTCCGCCGACGCGCGGAGAATCCGCCGTCGGCTCCCTGAGGGGCGGTCCGCCAGAACCACGAGTCGGTAACGGCGGCACCCTCCACGACCGCGGCGTCAGGGCCGCGGGGCGCTTCAGAGCGTTGCCTGGCCGACAGAGCAACAGCATGCCCCCGTCGACTCCAGAAGCCTCAGGCGGGCCTCAGCGGTCTCCAGCCGGCCCAGGACGTCCGACTCCGCCGGACGCTCGACTCGGTCCAGCACCTCGCGGGCGGCCTCCAGGTTCCCGGCCACGGCTTGCTTCACCAGAGCCCGGTAGATCGCCTTGATGTCCGCGCCGGACACGCCGTGCGCGGGCTCCGCCGAGGCGGCACGCTGCCGCCGGAAGGGTCGGACGGGTAGCAAGGGTGCGTCGTAGATCGCGTGGGTGCTCATGGGTGCTCCTTGTGAATGGCGGCCGTCCGGACGAGGCTGAGGATGCAGTCCCGCACCGGTTGGGGCAGGTTTGGCCACGCCGCGACCAGCAGCGCGAGTTCAGGGGCGATGACGGGCATGGGGGGAGCGGTCGGGGTCGGATTGCCCGAAAGTGCGCCGCTTTTTGCGCCGCCTTCCTGAAAAGCGACGTCTTCCACAGTGGTTGACGCAGTTCTTCGAATCCCATCGGGGTCATTGCCCCCGCCTCGGCGGGGGTTTTTCGTGCGCCGGGCGAAGCATGTGCGGCGGCGGAGGCTTGGACGGGCACGAACTCGGCCCGCGAGTTGTTCGCCAGCCCGCTTCGGGCGTCCCTTGGTTGAGCCGCGGGCGCGACCCGGCTCTGCGTGGTCAAGCCCCCGGCGGCGCCGATTCGCGCGGCCGGTCGCGACGCGAGGCCTCGCGTCGTCGTCGAAAATCGACGTGCACGCCTCGCACACCGGCGCCCGCGTACCCAGGGCTCGCCCGCAACGCCGGGCCGCGCCGTGGGCTACCCGCTGAGCGCCCGCAAGGGGCTGATGAAGGTGCATCACGTTGATTCGCGAATGGCCATGCGGCCTCGGATGTTCCTTCGGTTTCCCCGCCTCCCGTTCCACGCGGGAACGCCCTCCGGACTCGTGGCGCGGGACTGGGCGCGAATCTCGGCCGTTGCATCCAAGCGAACCCCGAACCTCGCCCCGAGTCCCCGGCCGATCCCCGGTGGCTTCCTTTGACCGTGCCTCGGGGGGGCTGTACTCTCATCCCCGACGGTCGGCGGCCGTGCGGCCCGGTCGACTGCAACGCTTCGGGAGCGCGGGCCCGCGGCTCGTGCGCATCGCTTGAACACCACCCAATCCGCTCCGCTCCCCGCCCCGGCCCGCGTCCAACGCCCCGTGCTGGGACCCGCGTCGTCTCACCCGCGCGAGCCCGTTCACACGTCGCTCGTCGGCCTGCGCCTCGAGCGGTCGATCGACGAGTGCCTGCAGCGCGATGCCGCCCCGCTCCCGACGCCCGAGGATCGCGGCGGGTATCACGGGCAGCGACACTTTGACTTCTGGCTCTCGGGGTTGGCCGATCACCTGCGCATCATCGATGCCGCGGCGAGGGCCGGCGTGACGCTCGGAGCGGGCGACCGCGTGCTCGACTTCGGGTGCGGCTCAGGGCGCGTGCTGCGGCACTTCCTGGCCCAGCGGCCCGAACTCGAGGCGTGGGGCGTCGATGCCAACCCCGCGGCCGTCGAGTGGATCGCGTCGAACCTGTCGCCGGTGGCGAAGGTCTTCCGAACCACCACGTTCCCGCACCTGCCCCTGCCCGACGCGTCGTTCAAGGTGGCCTTCGCGCTCGCGGTCTTCAGCCATCTCGACGAGCTCGAGATCGCCCAACTGCTCGAGCTGCGCCGTTGCCTCGTGCCCGGTGGCATCGCCTATGTGAGCGTGCAGACCGACGCGACGTGGGCGAGGCTCGACGAGTCGAACCCGGCCTTCCGGCTCGTGCAGGCGGCTCGCGACGCGCACCCCGATCTTGATCTCTCCCCCGAGGCCCTGCGGGGCGGCATGCCCGGCGAGCGGCTCGTCTTCCCCGGCCCCGCCGGGCACGCGCCCTGCGTCTTCCGCAGCGAGCGGTTCATCCGCGAGACGTGGGGGCGTTTCTTCGAGGTCTGCGAGATCATCAGCCGCGGCTGCGCGGCCGAGGACGTGGTGGTGCTGCGGCGTCCGCTCGAGGGTGGCGCGGCGGCGGCGGCTCCTGCGCCGAGCAAGGCGGTGCCGGTGGCGGCCGTGCCGGTCGCGGCGGCGGCGCCCGTGCCGACGCCCGCGGGCGAGCCTTCGGAGATCGAGGTGAAGGCGGCGATCGACACGCTCAAGCGGGTGAGCTTCCGCCGCGTGCAGAAGGCCGGCTGGCACTTGCAGGTGAACAACTTCTACAGCGCGTGCAACGACGTCGAGTTCCTCGACGCCAACCGCGATCTGTGGCTCAAGCGGGGCGTGCCCGCGGGCGTCGACTGGAACATCGAGGGGCAACTCGCGGTGGCGGCGGAGATCGGCGGTCACGTCGATGAACTGCGCGACATTCCGCAGGAGTCGAGCGATCCGAGCGTCTACGCGTGGAAGAACCCCTTCTTCAACAACGCCGACGCCCTCGCGTACTACGGCATGATCCGCGCCCGCAAGCCCGCCCGCGTCATCGAGATCGGCTGCGGCTGGTCGAGCCTGCTGCTCGCCAAGGCCGTGCTCGCCAACGACGCCCAGACGGGTCGCCGCACCGAGGTCACCCAGGTCGAGCCCTACCCGCGCAAGAACGTGCTCAAGGCGCTCCCCTCGCACTGGAAGTTGCACGAGTCGATCCTCCAGCGGGCCCCCCTTGAGCTCTTCGAGACCCTTCAGGCCGGCGACGTGCTCTTCTACGACGGCTCGCACGTCTCCAAGGCCGCCAGCGACGTCAACTGGTTCTTCTTCGAGGTGCTCCCCCGCGTCGCCCGCGGCGTCATCATCCACGTCCACGACATCTTCTTCCCCAACGACTACCCCGAAGATTGGATCATGAACCGCGGCCAGACCTGGAACGAGCAGTACATCCTCCACGCCCTGCTCGCCGGCGGCTCCAACTACCGCATCGAGATCTGCAACGCCATGCTCGGCCACCTGCGGCGTCAGGACGTCGAGAGGCTCTACAAGGGCGTGCAGCCCGCGTACGGCTGCAGCATCTGGCTCCGCAAGGCGTGAGGCCGCCCGCCCGGTGCCCGGAGCCCCAGCAGACCATCGGGTCGGAATTGTTTGGGTCGTGCACGGACCTTCCGCAACCCAAATGCGGGCTCCAAAGCCGTTTTTATGTCGTCGTAATGATTTTGGCGATGCTGTGGCTTTACGGACCTATTTTGGTGGTGAGCAAATAGGTTTGGAGGGTGAGTGATGGCGGAGGCCGGGGAATCGGGTGGCGGCGGGGGGCGTCCGGCGGGCTACGCGGCGTTGATGGAGCGTCACGGCATCCGCGGCGTGCCCAACTGGCATCGATCGGTGGTGGCGACCACGGCCACCCGCCGCGTGGAGACCATGGCCGACGGCACGGTCCGCGAGACGTACGGGCCGGCGTACTGGCCCGGCGACACCGACGGCGACCACCTCGAGTTCGCGATCAAGCCCGACGGCACGAACCTGGCGATCCTCTCGCGGCTCTTCAAGGCGATGGATGCGGCCGCGTTGACGGAGTTCGTCCGGTCGCGACCGACGGGCAAGTATGCGCGGCGGTTGTGGTTCCTGCACGAGTGATTGACGGGGCAACGCCTGCCCATCGACGACCTCGCGATGGGCAACTACGTGGACGTGCTCGAGCCCGACGAGTACTGCGTCGCGACGCCGCCCCGGCAGGTGCGGCGTCAGCGGGTGAACGACAACCTTCCGGGCGAACGGGCGTTCTGTCCGTTGGTGCGGCGGAGCGAGGCGATCACGTCGATGGAGCGGGAGGATCATGGCGCCAAGTGCGCCTTGCTTCTCGCCACGGTGTCGGCCGATGTGCTCAGGCGAGCTCGTTCGTATCTGCACGCGAAGGAGACGCGAAGTTCGTTCGAGATCGAGCGGGAGCGGCCGACGGCGACGCGGACCGAGCGGTTCGTCGCGCTCTTGGCCAGGGCCCACTCCGAGGACTATGGCGACAAGGCGCACCTGCTTGAACTGCAGCACGAGGTGGTGGATCCTCGGTTCAGGGACGACGACTGGCGGACGATCCAGAACTACGTGGGCGAGACCGTGCACGCCACGCGGGAGCGGATTCACTACGTGTGCCCCGCGCCGGGCGACGTGCCCTCGATGATGGACGGGTTGATGGCGGCCCATCGACGCATGGAGCGAGGGGGGGTGCATCCGGTGGTGCACGCGGCGGTGGTCGGGTACGGCTTTGTCTTCATCCACCCATTCGGCGACGGGAACGGCCGCATTCATCGGTTCCTGATCCACAACATCCTCGCCAGGCGAGGGTTCTCGCCGCCGCAGGTCATGTTCCCGGTGTCGGCGGCGATGCTCAAGGACGCGGCGGCGTACGACGCGTCGTTGGAGGCCCACTCCAAGGGCATCATGCGGATCGTCGAGTACGCCCTCGACGAGCAGGGCGCGATGACGGTGCAGGGCGACTGGTCGGACTGGTATCGATACCCCGACCTGACCGCGCAGGCGGAGGCCCTGTTCCGCTTCGTGCGGCTGACCATCGAGCGGGAGTTGCCCGAGGAACTGGCCCTCCTGCGGGGGTACGACCGGACGAAGCGACTGATGCAGGAGGTGGTCGACCTGCCGGGCTCGCAGCTGGACCGCTTCATCCGCGTCTGCGTGCAGAACGGCGGGAGGCTCTCGTCGCGCAAGCGGGCGTCGCACTTCGCCTTGCTCACCGACGCGGAGATCGAGGGGTTGGAGGAGGCGGTGCGGCTGGGCTACTCGGCCGATCCGGAACTCGAGTGAGCGTTCGAGGTCGAAAGGGCGAGTGACCGTCCGGCCGGATCAGCACCCCGCGCCCCAGCGATCGAAGAAGAACTCGACGTCGCGGCCGTCGACCGCGCCGTCGCCATCGACGTCACCGTCGACCGAGCCGTTTTCCCATGCGTCGAAGAACGACTCGATGTCCGATCCGTCGACGCCGCCGTCGCAGTTGTGATCGCCGGGACAGAAGCCCACGGTCGAGGGTGACGAGGCGGCCATGCCGCAGTCGTTCGAGGCGACGAGCCGGAATCGCAGTGCGGCGGCGGGGTCGAGCATCGACAGGGTGAGCGTGGGGGAGTCGGCGCCAGCCACCATCGCTTGGCTGGAGGTGGCCGCGGGAAGCGGCCCGTCGCTCAGGGGCACCCATTGGCCGCCGAATCTCGGAGGAAGCTCGACCTCCCATCGCGCCGCGTCGTCATGGGCGACGGCGCCGAGGAGGCGGGCGTCTTCGCCACGACAGGCGTAGATGTCCTCAGGGTGAAGGGTGATCATGGGAGTTCGTCCCGGTATGAAGCGAGCGAGGTTGTTCCTGAGGTTCGTGCCCGCCAGCGTGAACCGCCCGCCGACGGCCACCGACCCGTCGGGAAGCGCGGCCAACGCGAAGACGGGGCCGTCGAGCCGGTCGTCGGGGCTCGACCAGCGGCTGCCGTCCCATCGGGCGAGGAATGGAGCGGAAATGTCACCGACTGATCGGAAGTGCCCTCCGATGACGAGGTCGCCCTCGCCGGTGATGGCGAGCGATCGCACCAGACGGCTCGAGCCGATGCCCACGCCGCCGCCGATGGCGGACCACGATGCTCCATCCCAGCGGGCGAGCGACGAGGTGATCACCCCGCCGGCCGCGTCGAATTCGCCGCCCGCGACGACCGAGCCGTCTTCGCAAGCGACGATGTCGTAGACCGTTCCGTCAACTCCCCCGTCGAGTGGTCGCCATGCGGCACCCACTCGCCGGGCGATGCCTGAACCGATCGGCACGCCGCCGATCGTGTGGAAGCGGCCGCCGACCAAGAGGTCGCCCTCAGGCGTGATGGCGAGCGCGTTGACCCAGCCGTCGTTGTTGACGCCTCCATCCAGGGTCGCCCACGTCGCACCATCCCAGACGGCCAGCCCTCTCCCCAGAGGCACGCCTCCCGAACTCGGGAAGGCGCCGCCGGCGACCAACCGACCGTCAGGCAACAAGGCCAGATCATTCACGCCACCGTCGAGGCCCGCACCCAGCGGGTGCCAACTCACGCCGTCCCAGCGGGCGATGGATCGCGCCGCGACATCGCCCGCGTGGTCGAACAGCCCGGCGGCGACGAGATCGCCGCCGGGCAGACGCAGCAAGGCGTAGACATGGCCGTTGATGCCCTCGCCCAGGGGTTCGAAGGCTCCGGCGTGGCGACGGGCGATGTGGGCGACGGGCCGCCCCGTGGCGTGCGAGAACGTGCCGCCGAGGATGACGCTCTCGTCGGATCCGGAGGGATCGTGGACGATGGCGAAGACCTCGCCATCGACGCCGGGGTCGTCGGGAAGCCCCTTCCACGCCGCGCCGTCCCAGCGGGCGAGGTGATCGAAGGGAGCGTCGGCGGCATGCGTGAACGCGCCGCCGGCCGTCAGTCTGCCCGTCGAATCGACCAGCAGGGTGCGAACGACCTGATTGAGGCCGTCGTCGAGCGTGGTCCATCGCGTGCCGTCCCACTTGAGAACGGGGTAACGCCACGGGTCGTTGCAGCAGGGTTGTTGGAAGTCAAAGTCGCCTGCCGCGTAGATATCGCCGTTGGACGCGACGGCGACGGCGTAGAACTGGGCGTAGCTGAACCCCGAAGGCCGTGGGATCGTGGTCCATGCCGAGCCGTTCCACCGCCGCACCGCGCCGTTGAGGTCGACGCTGACGACATCGCCATTGGGCGAGGCGGCCAATGCGAAGGTGAGGGTGGAGTGATCATCGCCGATGGAACGCCACCGAGTGCCGTCCCATGCCGCGACGCCGATGGTGACGACGTCGTTCGGATCGATGAAGTAGAAGCCGCCGCCGGCGATGAGGGTGCCATCCCGGTGCACGGCGAGGGCGAGAGGGCTTTCGGCGAGTTCGTCGCCGCCAAGGGGGATCCAGCGCGTTCCGTCCCATCGACCGACCTTGGCACTGACGCCGGGAACGGCGGTGGCGAAATCGCCCGCGGCGACGATGGAGCCGTCGGGCAGTCGCGCGAGCGCGTTGACCGGAACGCCGCTTCCCTCACCCATCGGGCTCCAGGTCGTTCCGTTCCACCGGGCGATGCGAGCGGCCGGGATGCCGCCGGCCTGGGTGAACGCGCCACCGGCGACGAAACTCCCGTCCGGGAGAGTCAGGAGGCAGCGAACATCGCCATTGACGCCGCTGCCGACGGGAATCCACTGCTGCAGGTCGTGGCTCCACGTCGAGACATGACCTGCGGGGACGTCGCCAAGGGCGGTGAACTCGCCGCCGACGAGCAGCCGCGGGGATTCTCCCCCCGGACCGTCGGCATCCCACTCGGCCATGCAGAACACTGCGGCATCGGGTTCCCACGCCGGGGCTCCCCAACTCCAGCGGCCCGAGCAACCGGCCTCCGAAGGGGGCATCAGCAGACTGAAGCCGAACGTGCTGCCGCTGCTGCTGATGCCGTCCCCCGCCCCGCTCCGCGAGTGGGCCCGAAGTCGGTACACGCCTGGTGCGAGCATTCCCTCCAGGGCGTAATCGCGGACGGGCTGTCGATCATTCACGCTGGCGGCCAACGAGCTGCCCGTGAAGATGATTCCGCCGGGGCCGGAGAACTCGATCGCGACGTCGCTGTAGTACGTCGCCGACGCATCGACACGCCAGAACCCGAAGAGGGAATAGCGTGTCGTGGCGTCGACCGAGAAGGTCACGTCGAACTCGCTGCGTCCCTCGCCGCTGGCGGCTTGCCAGCCGCCCGCCGCCGAACTCCCGCCGATGACGTCGATTCGCGACGGCGCGAGCGTCGAGTGTTGGGACGCCCCGCCACTGCTGCCTCGATCGACGTCGGGGTTTCCGGCACGAACGTCCTGGTCGAAGGGACCGAAGTCGGGAGCGTTGACCGTGCCGCCCGAGAAGGCCGCCCGGGCCGAGACCTGCCTCGCCTGCGCGACGTACGACACGTTCGCGCTGCACGGGGACGAAACCGCCACGAAGCCGGCAACCGTCAACGCCCACGCACCCGTGGCAAGACCGATGAGCCGTCGACTCTTCACGGGAATCCCCTTTCTGTAGGAAGGACTGCGTCGCCGGAATCATCGTTCGGGCCGCTCGACGATCGCCACCTTCCCGTTCAAAATGAGGATAGTCCCGGCCTCGGGAAGGTCGGGCGCAAAGGGGTTTGGGCCGACCCAATCTGCGGCGGACGCGAGGCGTGGCGGCGCGGCTTGCATCGTCGATGGCGGTCGTGGCGCGTTGGCGGGGGTGATGATCGGACCTTGACGGGCGAGCCTCGACCCCCAGTCCCTACGCTCGCGCATGCTCCTCGAATCGTCCGCGGTCTTCTCGCCGTGTCGTCGCTACCGCTACGTGCTGCGGCGGATCTGGGACCGCGCCACGCCGCCGGCGATGTTCGTCGGACTCAATCCGTCGACGGCGGACGAGGTGAAGGACGACCCCACCGTGCGTCGGTGCATCGGCTACGCGAGGCGGTGGGGGTTCGGCGGGCTCATCATGACGAACATCTTCGCGTTCCGCTCGACCGATCCGAACGCGTTGACCGAACTCGATGACCCGGTGGGGCCCCGCAACGACGCGTGGCTGCGGCGGCTGCAGCGTCGAGCCGGCGTGGTGGTCGCGGCGTGGGGCGTGTGGGGAACGCTGGGCGATCGCGAGCGGCGCGTGATGGACCTGCTCGACGAGCCGTTCTGTCTGGGCGTGACCAAGCAGGGCTCGCCCAGGCATCCGCTTTATCTGCGGAGCGATGCGAGGCGGCGTCGCTACGTCGTGAAGGCGGCAGCCGCGAGGGCATGAAAAAACCCCGGCCGCGAAGGGCCGGGGTCTCGATGAAGCGTCGGATGAGGCTTCGAGGGCCGACGTCGCTCAGCGGCGACGGCGGAGGGCGACCAGGCCGCCCAAGCCCAAGAGCGCGAGCGCGCCGGGGGCGGGGACGACGTAGAGGCCGCGGGCGTGGATGCCGCTGGCGAGCGTGGTGACGTCGCTGCCGTCGAGGTTCATCTCGAAGAGGCGAGCAACGCCCGGCGTGCCGAACTCGCCGGTGTAGTTGGCGCGCTCGTTGACGATGAGCTTGCCGTTGTAGGGGTTGTAGAGGAGCTGCTCGGGCTGGGTGAGGCCGCCCAGCACGAGGTTGACGCCGGTGACCGCGCCGGTGACGTCGTCACGGACGACGCGGTAGATGCCGCCTTCGCCGGGGTTGAGGCGGGTGTCGGAGACGAAGAGGTCGTTGTCGCCCGCAGCCATGGCCATGCCGGTGGCGAAGGTGATGCTGCCGCCGCCGGGGAGCGTGTTGCTCAGGTCGGCCAGGAGCGACACGGTGTTCGACGCGGCGTTGAAGTACCAGAGGGTGGAACCGTCGGGATCGGTGTTGACGGGGGCGAAGGAGCCGCCGTTCACGCAGGAGATGATGAAGTTGCCCGTGGTGGTGTCGGGGATGATGTGGTGGCCGGCCTCGTAGCGGGGACGCGGGCCGGTGTTGGGGCCTTCGGTGAAGACGACGGTCTTGGCGCCGCTGGGGTTGGCGACGCCGACGATGCCGTCGAACGCGCCCTGCGCCACGGGGCCCTGCGCGTTGTTGAGGGTCAGGAACTGCGAGCGGGCGGCGTCATAGGTGATGCCCACCGGGTTCTGCAGCGGGTCGCCCGAGGCGAAGGTGCTCACCGAGGGCGTGCCCCAGAGGTTGGCGACGCGGTAGATGCCCGCGGTCGAGGGGTTGCCGATGGGCGAGGGGCCGTTGGCGACGTAGAACGCGCCGTCGGGGCCGGGGGTGAGCCACGCGAGGCGGGTGGCGGCATCGCTCTGGAAGGAGCGGAAGTCGACCAGCGTGCTCATCGCGCCCGTGTGGGTGACGGCGCCGATGGTGTCGCTGATCTGGTCGGTGTAGACGACGGTGTAGGCGCCGGACTGGGCGTGAGCCACGCCAGCCAAGCCGGCGACGATCGCCGCGGAAAGAACGCGAGTCTTCATGTCTTCTCCTCTTCACGTGGCCGGTGCTGCGCGAGAACGACGCGGGGCGGAAACCCGCTGCGCGTCCGGAAACTCGCGAAACGCCGACCGTCCGTCTCATCTCCCGCCTCGATCAACGCGATCAGGGCGTCGATCCTGCCTCGAGCCACGTCCCGGAAAAGACGGTCGCTCGAGGCGAATCAGTTGGTTCAACGAGTTATCGTATCGTCCCGACCACCTTTGCACCAACGGAAAGTTCCTTCAGGGCCCGAGAATGTGACCACCATGAGCCGCGTTCCGAGTGGAGTTATCGGAACCGGGCGGGGCCGGTGTCGGGGCTGGTAACGGGGCTGGTAACGGGGCTGGTGTGGGCCTTGGGGCGGCGGCCGCGGGTGGCTCACAGCCGCAGCCGGACGCCCTCGGTGCGGAACTTCTCGGCCAGGAGTTGGAACTCGGCCAGGGCCTTGTCGAGGCGGTCGGTGGCGTCCTTGAGCGAGTCGTAGAGATCGGGGTTGGTGAGCAGTTTGCCGAAGGTGCCCTCGCCCTTGGCGGCAGCGTCGAGCACGCCCGCCAGCTTGCCCGCGGCGTCTTCCGCGCTGCGGAGCGTGGCGGTGGCCGATTCCGCGAGCGTCGCCATGGTCCGCTCCGCGGTGCCCGCCGCGGATTCGACGCTCTTGGCCGTGCGGTCGGCGGACTCGATGAAGCCGTCGACCTTCCCGGCGGCGGCCCGCAGGTCGGAGACCAGGCCCTGGGCGTCGTTCATGGTGGTCTCGGCCTTGGCCACCACCCGCTTGATGCCCGCGACGAGATCCTCGTCGCGGATGACCTGATCGGCCCCTTCGAGCGTGCGGTCGATGCGGGCGATGAGGGAGCGAAGGTTGGGCGACTTGCCCGCCGCGACCTCGTCGAGGGAGCGGGGCTCCAGGGCCTCCTCGACGCGAACGCCCACGCGGATGTAGGTCTCGGCGAGCTGCTCGATGCGTTCGGCGGTCTGGGAGAAGCGGGCGAGGGGCTTGTCGAGGGCCTGGGTGATCTTGTCGAACATCGAGCTGGGGTTGCCGCCGTCGAAGACCTCGCCTTCCTTGATGGCATCGGCGAGGTCCGCGGCGGTCAGGTCGCGGGGGATGCCGAAGTCGAGGGAGGCGTCGCCGATGAGTCCCTTGTCGATGCCGATGACGGCCTTGCGGGGGATGGTGATGGAGTCGTTGATCCGAAGGGTGAGCTCGACGCCGCCCTCGGGCGGCGGGACGATGGAGGTCTTGTGCACCTCGCCGATGGAGACGCCGTTCATCGTGACGCGCGACGCCTTGGAAAGGCCCGAGGCGTTGAAGAGACGCACGTGCACCTCGTAGCGTCGCTCGAGCGTGAGTTCGCCGAAGAACATGAGCCCCAGGAGGAGGGCGATCAGCCCTCCGAGCACGGTGGCGCCCACCATGAAATCACGCACGATCGGCTTCATGACACGGTCCCTTCCTCGTCCCCGCGACGCGGGTACGTCAGTCGTCCCTTTCGCTTCAACGCCTCGCGCTCGAGGCGGAGTTCGTCCGCGTCGTCGTCGCGGCGATACTTGCCCGCGAGGAAGTGCTGGACGCGTTCGTCGGAACTGGCGGCCACCTCGTCGAACGTGCCGGTGGCCATGATCCTCCCCTCGAGCATCATCACCACGCGATCGGCCACCTTGCGGGCCGAGACCAGGTCGTGCGTCACCACCACGTTGGTCACGCCCATCTCCCGCTTGAGCTTGATGATCAGCTCGTTGATGCCGTCGGAACGCACGGGGTCCAGGCCCGTCGTCGGCTCGTCGTAGAGCACCACCCGCGGGCCCAGCACGATGGCGCGGGCGAGGGCCACCCGCTTCTTCTGCCCGCCCGAGAGCTGCGACGGAAGCTTCTCCTCGGCGGCGACGATGTCGACCGTCGCCAAGGCGCGGCGAATGCGCTCGGCACGCTCCTCCCTGGTGAGCCGCGTGTGCTCGAGCAGCGGATACTCCACGTTCTCGAAGACCGTCATCGAGTCGAAGAGCGCGGACATCTGGAAGAGCAGGCCGATCTGCAGGCGGATGGGGATGAGCTCCGATTCGGTCAGCTGATCGATGCGGCGGCCGTCGAAGGAGATCGTGCCGGTGTCGGGCTTGAGCAGGCCGACGATGTGCTTGAGCGTCACCGACTTGCCGCAGCCGCTGGGGCCCATGATCACCAGCGTCTGCGCGGGTTCGACGTCGAGGTTGAAGTCGCGCAGCACCCGTTGGTCGCCGAAGGTCTTGTTGACCCCTTCGAGGCGGATGATCGGGCCGGACGTGGCCGGCGGCGGGGGTTGGGTCGGGGGGACGGACACGGGGTCGGGGCTCGGAAGGGCGGAACTGGCGGGGCGTATTCTATGTGTGTGGATACTAACTTCACCAACGCGCCCGTGGTCCGCCGCGAAGTGCTGCACCGGGGCATCAAGTTCGACTTCGAGCGTCTGACGTTTCAGGGAAGTTCGGGGGCGGTCATCTCCAGAGAGTGCATCCGGCACCCGGGGTCGGTGATTGTCGCCCCGGTCTTGGGGTCGGGCGTGGGGGCCGCGCTGGTCATGATCCGCTGCTGGCGGCTGGCGACCGAGCGGTGGATGCTGGAACTCCCTGCAGGCACGATGGTTCGGGGTGAAGACCCCGCGGCGTGCGCGGCCCGCGAGCTCGAGGAGGAGACCGGGTACGTGGCCGGCAGGGTGTCGTCCCTGTGTGCCTTCCACACCGCGCCGGGCTTGACCGACGAGTACATGCACGCCTTCGTGGCCAGGGACTTGACGCCGCGAGGGCAGCGGCTGGAGGAGGACGAGCGGATCGAGGTGGTGCCCACGCCCCTGTCGGGCATTCCGGACCTGCTCGAGTCCGGGCGGGTGACGGACGCCAAGACGCTGCTGGTGCTCCATATCCTCCTGCGATCGGGCCTGCTGGAGGAAGCGGCCCGCTGACGGTCGGGGCGTTCCCGTCCGAAGGGTTCGTCTTGGCGTGCCGCCGTGTGGCGGTCCGATCGCTCTCCCCATCCACCGACGCAGGAAGCCGACCTCGACATGGGACTCTACGACCGCGATTACGCGTACCAGGAAGGGCAGGGCGGGGGCTTGTTCGGCCGGCCGGGGGGCTCGCGTCGCGGCCTTGGCGGCGCGGGCGGGTGGTCGGCCAACGCCTGGATCATCGGGGTGAACATCGCGGTGCACGCGGTGCGGATGCTGTTCTTCAGCGCGCCGCGGGGGGGCCTGGCGGGCGATCCGCTCTACCGCTTCGGGTTCTTCTCGACCCACGAGGTGAGCTGGGGCGGGGGCCTTGAGTTCTGGCGGTTCGTCACGTTCCAGTTCCTGCACGGCGACCTCTTGCACCTGCTCTTCAACATGCTGGGCCTGTACATGTTCGGCGGGATGGTGGAGCAGCACCTTGGCCGCAAGAAGTACCTGGCCTTCTACCTGACGACGGGCATCTTCGGCGCGCTGCTCTTCCTGCTGCTCAACGCCTTCGGGCTCTTGGCGGGCAAGTCGAATCCGCTCCCGTTCCTGCTGGTGACCGACCCCCGGTCGCCCCTCGTGGGCGCGTCGGCGGGCGTCTTCGGCGTGATCATGGCGGCGGCGTACATCTCGCCCAACACGATCGTGAGCCTGCTCTTTCCGCCCGTGTCGCTGCGGCTGAAGGTGCTGGCTTATTGCTACGTCGGCTTCGCCGTGCTGAACCTCGTCTTCGCCGGACCCAACCAGGGCGGCGACGCGGCGCACGTGGGCGGGGCCATCGCGGGGTACTTCTTCATCCGCAACTCGCACCTGCTGCGGGACTTCTTCGACGTGCTGGGCGATTCGAGGCCGCGGCCCAAGAAGCCGCCCAAGACGCCCACGCCCGCGCCGGGGCCACCGCTGCGGCTGGTGCGGCCCGACGGCGACGCTCCGAGTGAAGCCGAGATTGATCGCATCTTGGCCAAGCACAAGGAGTTCGGCCGCGAGAGCCTGACGAGCGAGGAAGTGGAGACGCTCCGGCGCGCCACGCAGGCCCGGCAAGGGCCCGGTGGCCGATGACCGCCGGTCCGCTTCGATTCACGGTGACGGCCCGGTCGACGACGTGCGGGGCGAGGGTCGGCAGGGTGTCGACGCCCCACGGCGACTTCGACACGCCGGCGTTCATGCCGGTGGGGACGCGGGCGAGCATCAAGGGCATCCTGCCCGACCTCGTGGCCCGCTGCGGGGCGCAGATCGTCCTGAACAACACCTATCACCTGATGCTCCGCCCCGGGTCGGAGTTGGTCCGCGACATGGGCGGCGTGCACCGCTTCATGAACTGGGACGGGCCCATTCTGACGGATTCGGGCGGCTATCAGGCCTACAGCCTGGCCGACACCAACACCGTCGACGACACGGGCGTCACGTTCAAGTCGATCGTCGACGGCGCGACGATCCAGCTCACGCCCGAACTCGCCATGAAGGTGCAGAACGACCTGGGGCCCGACATCATGATGGCCCTAGACGACTGCCCGCCCTCGGTGAACGCCGACGCGGCGGAGGTGGACGAGGCGCAGCGGCGGCGGCTGGGGAACGCCCAGCGACGCGACGAGGTCGCGGCGGCGTCGCTGCGGTCGCGGCGGCGTGACGCCCTGACGCACGCCCAGCGGCTCGACATCGCCAACGAGCGGACGATCCGCTGGCTCGAGCGGTGCAAGGCCGCGCACGCCCGGCCGGGCGATCAGGCCCTCTTTGGCATTGTCCAAGGCGGGACGGACCTCGAGAAGCGGACGTGGTGCGCCGCCCGGGTGGCGGCGATCGACCTGCCCGGGTACGCCATCGGCGGGGTGGCGGTGGGGGAGCGGTTCGAGCAGATCGCGTCGGTGGTGCGGCATACCGCGCCGCTGCTGCCGCCGGAGAAGCCGCGGTACCTGATGGGCGTGGGGTACGAGCGGGACCTGTTGGCGGCGGTGCGGGCCGGGGTCGACATGTTCGACTGCGTGCTGCCGACCCGCAACGGGCGGAACGCCAACGCGTTCACGGCGACGGGGCAGGTGCGGCTGCGGAACGCGAAGTTCGCCCGGGACCAAGCGCCCATCGAGCCGGGGTGCGATTGCCCGTCGTGCCTGCCAGGCGCGTACGGATGGCGAACGCCCGAGGGGCGTCCGTTCACGCGGGGTTACATACGGCATTTGTTCATGGTGGGGGAGATGTTGGGCCCGATCCTCGTCACCCTGCATAACCTTCGCCACTTTCAGCGATTCATGGCGGACGTCCGCGAGGCCGTCAGGACCGACGCGTGGGAAGACCTCCTGCGGCGGTGGCCTGTGGCGGCGGAGGGGTTTCTGGCCTGAATCACCGCGCCCTCCTCCCGAGAAGACCCCTTCGGAGGGTCCGGTCGCGCATCGGCATGGGCCGATGGGCTGTGTGTCCGGGAGCAAGGCGGGGGGGGCGGGGTCGTCACGAGCAGCAACGCCCCGGGCGAGAGGCCCGAGGCAGGATCGGCAGGAATCGAACATGAATCAGTCGGACATGGCGTCGTTCACGTTGGTCACGTTGGGTCAGGATGCGGCGGCGGCCGCGCCGGTGAAGGCGGTCGGCATGCCCGGCCAAGTCTCGGGCCCGGCGGCGACGTCGGCCGCGCCGGGCACGGCCGCGCCCGCGCAGCCTCAGGGCGGCGGCGGCGGTCTGGGCCTGCCCCTGCTGATGATCCTGGCCTTCGCGATCATGTTCATTCCCATGATCCTCAGCGGCCGCCGCGAGCAGAAGAAGCGGACCGAGTTGATGGCATCCTTGCGCAAGGGCGACAAGGTGCAGACCAACGGCGGCATCATCGGCACCATCGCCGAACTGGGCCAGGACGACGTGGTGATCAAGGTGGAGGAAGGGCGGATCCGCTTCGCCAAGGCGGCGGTCAGCGGCGTGCTGCGGTCATCGACGACCAAGCCCGAGTCGACGATCATCGAGCCCAAGCCAGAGGCCGCCTCCGTCAACGCCTGAGTCGGCGGCATCGACATGAGCCGCGCCGGTCGCCCGCGGGCGACGGCGCGGTGATCCCTTCACGTTCGGCCCATTCCCAAGCGGTTTCCCCATGCGAAGCATCATCCGAAGCGCAACGTTCGTGGCGGCGGCACTCCTGCTGGCCATCTGGGCCGTCATTCCTCCGGAAGAGAACCTTCGCCTGGGCAAGGACCTGCGGGGCGGCGTGAGCCTGGTCTACTCGGTGCAGAACCGGGAGACGGGCGTCGACAGCGCCAAGGACATCATCAACCGCACCATCGAGGTGCTCAAGAACCGCGTCGATCCCAACGGCCTGTTCGAGATCTCGATGGTGGCGCAGGGCACCGACCGCATCGAGGTGCAGATGCCCCTGCCCAGCCCCGAGGTTCGCGCCCTCAAGCGGGCCTTCGAGGAGGAACTGCAGGGTCTGGCCCGCGCCTCGCTGAGCAAGGCTCGCGTCGAGGCGGCGATCCGCCAGCAGGGCGGCGAGCGTGCGGCGGCCATTGACGCGTTGGCGCACGGGAACGCCAAGCGGAAGGAACTGCTGGACGCGGCCGCCGCGGCCTTCGACGCCTCGACGGCGGCGAGGGCGGCGTACGACGCGGCGGCGGACGCGGCTGCGAAGGAGGCATTGGCCGGCGAGGTGGCGGCGGCGGAGATCGCGGCCGAGGAGGCCGTCCGGAAGGTGATGACGACGGCGTTGAGCGCGGAGGAGTTGCGGCGGGTGGTGAACCTGTCGCCCCGCCCCCGGACGTTCCTGGACGACAGGGGGAGGCCGGTGACGATGCTCAGCCCCCGCGAGGAGGCCGAGACCAAGCTCCGGCAGATGCATCCCGAGTCGCTGGCCGAGATCGACGCGGTGATCGGCAAGTACAACGCGTACGCGGCGGAGCGCAAGGGCTTCGACGACACGGAGGACCTCAAGCGGATGCTGCGTGGCGCGGGCGTCCTGTCGTTCCGCATCGCGGTGACGCCCGGGGCGCACCCGGCGGAGGCGGACCTGCGTCGCAAGTGCCGCGAGTTGGGGCCGCGCAACGCGAGCGCTGAGGACGCCAAGTGGGTCCGGATCAACCGGATCGACGGGTGGCTGTACAGCAAGGAAGTGGCGGAGATGTTGGCCGCCGACGATTCGAAGGCGGCGGACCACTTCGCGGGCCAGGGCTACGTGATGGAGGCTCGCGCGGGCGATTACTACATGCTCGTGTGGGACACGCTGGGCACTCGCCTGACGCTCGAGGACCACCGGGACAACCCGTGGGCGGTGTCGAGCTCGTCGGCGGGCCGCGACGAGCAGGGCAAGCTCGAGATCCGGTTCTCGATGGACCCGGTGGGCGCTCGCTACCTGGGCGAACTGACGGGCCGCAACGTGGGCAAGAAGATGGCGGTGCTCCTCGACGACGAGGTGTACACGGCGCCGAACCTGCAGAGCGCGATCTCGGCGAGCGGCCGCATCACCGGCGACTTCACGGCCGCCGAGGTCGAGTACGTCGTCCGCACGCTGACCGGCGGTTCGCTGCAGGCGGGCCTCTCGCCCGACCCCATCAGCGAGGACACGATCGCGCCGCAGCTTGGCGCCGACAACCTCCGCATGGGCCTGTGGGCCGGCGTCTACTCCGCCATCGTGGTGGCGGTGTTCATGGTCTTCTATTACTTCGCGTGCGGCGCCATCGCCGTCACCGCGCTGATCATCAACGCGATCCTGATCCTGGGCGCCATGTCGCTGAGCAAGGCCGCCTTCACGATGCCGGGCATCGCGGGCGTCATCCTCACCTTCGGCATGGCCGTCGACAGCAACGTGCTGATCTACGAGCGCATGCGGGAGGAGTTGATTCGCGGCTGCGATCTCAAGACGTCGGTGCGGCTGGGCTTCGACAAGGCCTTCTCGTCGATCGTCGACGGCAACGTCACCAACCTCATCGTCTGCGTGGTGCTGTACTACATGGGCACCCCCGAGATCCGCGGGTTCGCCATCACGATGGGCATCGGCGTCGTCTCGACGCTCTTCACCGCCCTCTTGGTCAGCCGCCTGATCTTCGACCTGCTCGTGAACGCGGGGTGGAAGAGCACGTCCATGCTCCCGATGGCCATCCCGGGCCTGCAGGCCGCGCTGACCCCCAAGGTTCGCTGGCTCAACTTCCGCACCGCCTTCCTGACCGGATCGGCCGCCTACGTGGGCCTCGCGCTCATCATGATCTTCGGCGTGCAGGGCAGCCGCATGCTGGACAACCAGTTCCTGGGCGGCACCAAGCTGACGGTGCAGTTGCGGGTCGACGAATCGGGCAAGCCCCTCGAGATGACCCGCCGCGAGGTCGACGAGCGGGTGAAGGCCATCGTGGCCTCCGACAAGGTGCCCGCCGCGTTGCAACCCCTGCGCAACGCCGAGATCATTCCGCTCAATCCCAAGGCCGACGGCGTGACGGCGGAGAAGTTCGACATCAAGGTGGGGCCGCCGCCCGCGGGCAGCATCCCGGACCCCGACGCGATCCCCGAGGCGATCAAGACGGCCTTCGCCGACGTGATGGACGTCAAGCCCGCGCTGACCTTCACCGGGTCGGACCTGGTCGAGGCGGTGCGTGCGCCCGTCTACCCGATCGAGCGACCGGTGCTGGGCGACAACATCGATCGTCCGGCGGTCCGCGAACAGGTCCAGTCGTACCTGGGCGGCGCGGCGATCGTGCTTGAGGGCCTCTCGCCCCCGGTCACGGTCGAGTCGCTCAAGGAGCGGCTCGACACCGTCCGCAAGTCGTCCGACTTCTCCTCGACGCTCAACCGCACGCGCGACGTGCTCGTCATCGGCGGCACGCCCGACGCGGTCACGGCCGCCGTGCTGCTGGTCCGCGACGACTCGGTCTCGGTGATCGAGGACGAAGCCGCGTGGACCGACGGCGTGAAGAACCGCGAGTGGGCCCTGGTCCGAGAGGCCCTCACCAAGAGCACCTCGCTGGCGGGCGTGCAGAACTTCTCCGCGGCGGTGGCCGACACCTTCCAGCAGCAGGCCCTAGCCGCCGCGTTGCTGTCGTTCTTCTTCATCGGCATCTACATCTGGGTGCGGTTCAAGACGGTCTCCTATTCGCTGGCCGCCGTGATCGCCCTCGTGCACGACGTGGTCGTCGTCACGGGCCTCATCGCCCTCTGCGGGTGGTTCTACGACGCCGGCATGGGCGACACGGTGCGCAAGTTCGGCATCCTGCCCTTCAAGATCGACCTCAACATCGTCGCCGCCCTGCTGACCATCGCGGGCTACTCCCTCAACGACACAGTGGTCATCATGGACCGCATCCGCGAGAACAGAGGCAGGCTCACGCACGCCACGTCGTCGATCATCAACGACTCGATCAACCAGACCTTCAGCCGCACGCTCATCACCGGCGGCACGACGTTCCTGTCGTGCATCATCCTCTATGTGGTCGGCGGCGAGGGCATGCGTGCCTTCGCCTTCTGCCTGGCGACGGGCTTGATCTTCGGCACCTACTCCTCGGTGGCCATCGCCGCCCCGGTCATCTGGTCGCCCAAGCACGACCAGGAGTCCGGCGAGGCCAAGGACCCGACGCAGCCCGCGACGCTGTGACAGAGCCCGGTCTGCACTACATGATGCCACTCGCGAAGTTCGGGACATGGCCGTAACTGGGCTCGCCCCTTCCGGTGGAAGGTGAAGGTCATGGGTGGTCCTGATGCCTCATCGGCATGACGCATGGATGACTGCCAGGTGCCTGCCGTTGCAGACCAATCGCGAAGGCTTGGAGAAGACTGCGCGACTGAGCGGATCGACGGGGCGGAGGGGTGCCCGGGACGCGGACGGAGGCGGCCGCCGGCGCGACTCGATCGAGCGCGAGTAAGGCATGGCCGCCCGCGACCTCCCTGCCAGGCCCATGACCGCCGCCTCTCTTGGCCTCCGCCCGCGGCATTGCGGGACGAAAGTCAGCTTCAAGTTCGAACCTCGGGGCGTGGCACTGCGCCATCTGTGATGTGAACGCTAGCGAAGCTCGATTCGGGGCGGTTGGCTCCCTCCCGAGCGCAGAAGGAGACGATTTCCCGCTCGCCGAGGTCTAGCAGCGACTGCCTCGGGATGCCCGATGAAGCCGCCGGTCCGCACGTTTCATTCACGCGCGGTGGCGGCAAGTTCGCGACATGGGTGGAGGCGACCGGGCCGCATTGGTGGAGACAAGTCTCATTTCGGCAGCGGGTTACGACGACGATTCACGGGTCAGGGCTTTGTAAGGTCATCTGCTTGCAGGGGAAAACTGAGTTTTTTGCAATTCGACTAAGGATGTCGAGGTTCATTCGCGTTTCCTAGTGAGGAAGGTCAGCGGCCTTTCCGGTCAAGGAGTCAAGCGAATGAAGCGTCATGTCTTGGTTCGGCCACTGGTCATGCTTGGGTTGCTCTCTGCGGCGTTTGGAACGCATGGCTGTGCGTCGCGGTCGGTCGGGGCGACACGAGGATCTGTGACCTTCGTCGATGTGGCGGGAGGCACGAATCTGTACCTCGTTCCCTTCGCCGAATGGGCCAAGCAGGGATCGGCACGTTTCGACGGAAACCTCGCCGAGCTCTCCAAGCACGAAAGCCTCGTGCCTAATGCTCCCAAGTCGGTGCTGATGTACCGGTATCAATGGGTGCAGACCGACAGGTCCGGCAAGATACTCCGATCCGGCCCGGTCGAGTGGGACAAGCGTCGGTCCTTAATCGCACCGAAGTGATCGTCGCCATGGCTTTCCGACTCGGTGCGACGGAGGTCCCGACGTGATGGAATCAAGTATCCAGCGGCCTCGCCGCGGCATGCCGACCCGGGGCGATCTGTTCAGTATCGCCAATACGGTCCTCACCGTGGTCATGGTCCACGAACTACTCGAGGCGTTGTGGTTGCCGCCGAACGCGGAGTTGATGCGGCGAATCGCCCTGCTGGCCTCGCTCTGCCCATTCTACCTGACGTTGCGATCCATGTTCGGCGAGGTGCCCGGTTCCGGACCGGTCGGCATGCGCGGACCGTGCGCATCGCCTCAGAGCGACCTTGCAAGGTCGTCGATGCGTCGGTATACGTGGAGGATGCTCGCAGCGATCGGATTGGCCTGTTTGGGGCTGCTGGTTCACCAGTTGCTCTTGGGAGCGTGCGTTGTTGATCCGCCACCGGGGCATGACGAGCACCCAGTCGCCGTCGTGGCCGGATCATCGCCCACGGACCGGCCGCACGCCAGTGGCCGAATCGGGCACCATCTGCATCAAGGCATCTCATCCTCGGCGATCCTGATTCCCGTGCTCCATCCGGAGTCGTTGGAGGAACTCATGAGCGAACCGAGAAGCCTCGCGCGGGGCGTGCTCGAAACGGCCTTTCATGAGCCCGAGGAGTTTCGGATCGCGGCGTCTTCCTCGCTTGGGCTTCTCGCATTGACTCGCATGGCCTTCTTGGTCGCGACATTGGCCATGACCATCGGACTTTCCACCGCGACGGTGACGGCGAACCAAGCGCTCATCGAGTTCGATCGCTCGAAGGCCGCAGATCACGCCCCGGCGGGCGATGTCGATGGTGGCTTGCTCTCATTCCGTCGAGTGGTTCGATGGCTCGGCGGGGCCGGGTTGAGCGTCGTGTTTTTCCTCGTCGTCCAAGGGTGGAGCGCCGCCCAGCGGGTCTTCGAGTTCGCTCGAGTGATTGAACTGCCGGACTCCATCGCCGAGGTCGTCGGATGCATGGAACTCATCCTTGCGGCGACCCTCGTCCAGTACATGCCGATCCTGATGGCTGATGCATCCGACTCGAGGCGGAGCGGGGATCGGCCGGATGCCGAACCGGGTCATGGGGCCCGGGGAACGAACCGGAACATGTGGAAGGCCATCATCGGCGCCGCGATCGCTTTTCTGGCGGCGGTGGGGTACCTCGCGCTGGAGGACAGGTGCATCCGTGAAGGACGATCGGTGGAAGGCGAGCCGACTCGCCTGCTACTGCCCATCGTCCTTCCGGCGGTGGTGCGTGATGAACTCGTGATCTATGGTCGGCCTCTGGTCTCGACGCCTGTGTCGACTGCGTCGGAGCCCACTGCCACTCAAGGTCCGGTGCCGCCGCCGGAGGCGATTGTCGCCTCCCGGAATCCTGTCGCGACCCCTGAGCGAGTCGGTGAGCCGGCTGGCGAGAGTCCCAGCCTGACGATCCCCGTAGCACCCGTCCGCGACGGCCAGCGGATGCAGGAACTCCGGGGGCTTGCGAGGATGTTGGCGACGGACGCAGATCGCCTGTCCGACCGCTCGCGGTACTTCGAACCCTACTGGCTCGCCATCACCATCACCCTATTTGCGCTCCTCGTGTTGCTGATGGACGTCGCATCGATCGCAGCATTCATGCTCCTGGGTGAAGTGGCTACCGGCCTCCAGAAGCCAGCGGTGGATGCCTGCGTCAGTGCCGCTTCGGAGCGACTGGCGGAGATCTTCGATCACCGTCCCGAATCACAATCTCGCACGCCCTGAGGGCGTGTGGTCTTGCATGCGGCCGTCCGGCCGCGACCGTGACACAGGAGGAGACGGCATGAATGCGATGAAGGGTGGACTGGCAGCGGTGGCGATGGCGGTTGCGGTGATGCTCCAAGGGTGCTCGGGCTGGCGTTTTGACGACCAGGTTCGCTCATCACCGGACGCCCGCGTCGTCAAGTGCGCGGGCGTCGAGGAGAATCGGGTGACCCAGGATTCACCGACCTCTTGCTGGGCTGCGTGTGCCGAGATGATCTTCCGCTATAACGGAAGGTCGGAGCAGACCCAAGCCGTCATTGCAAGTCGGCTCGGTAAACTTCCGCGGAATGATTCGCGGACCGGCCTGCCGTTGTCGGAGGTGCGCCGGAGCGCGATGATCAGAGAGGCGTGTTCGCTGGAGATCATGGTGGCGCTGTATCCGGAGTTCGGGGTTGCGCCCGAGGATATCGTGACGGCCTGCGCCCTGTACCACGAGACACCTGAAGGCGACCTGAAGGGCTACATGTTGGATCGTGGGACGGACTACTTGTGGAAGGTATTCTCGCAGGAGATCCTCGCCGCCGACTTGATCGCGACGGAACTGCTGGGCGATCCGAGGCGACCGGAGCCGATGGTGGTGGGCATCAAGAGCTCGGAAGACCCCCTCGGCATGGGGCACGCCTACCTGTTGTATGGCATGGATTATGTGCCGGGGAGTCAAACGGCCGTGGGCGGGGTCGCTCAAGGGGCGGGCATCGACGGCTACCTCCCCACACTGGACCGTGGCGAGATTCGATCGCTCTACCTCGTGGATCCCGCCGATGGGTCGCTGACGAAAATGACGGGCGAGGAACTCCGCCGCAATGCGATCTTCGTCATGAGTCGTTCGATCGCCAAGCAACGGATGGAAGGGGCGAAGGACATCATCTTGCTCAGGAGCCGCTAGGGACCCGCGTAGTGGTGCTTCACGGCAGTTGGGCCCTTTTCGCTTCCGTAGCCAAGTCGAATCGCTCCGATGTTGCCGTATTTCCGCGGAGTTCCGCGTACGCGCGACCTGCTTGTTCGCAAACCCAAGGGTGGTCGAGTTGGGTGTCGGAAGGAAGACAACCCTCGCCGCTAACCTGACGCGGTAATCGTTTGCGGGTTCGCGAGATGATTTGGCACGCGATGAGGTGCCGAGGCGGATGGGGCAGTCATCGCTGTTCACGCCTGTCCCGGTCACGCCGCGCGGCGTCGAGGGCCGCAAGCAACGACGCCCGCGACCGATGGTCGCGGATGTCGTCATGGATTCGAACGGAAAATGAGGGGCTCAGCAGCCGGCGGTCCAGCGGAGGAAGAACTGCTCGACGTCGGAGCCGTCGATGCCACCGTCCTGGTTGAGGTCGCTGATGCACGGGGCGTTGGCGGGGACCTTCATGCCCGCGACGTTGATGCCGGCGGGCGTGCCGGTCTTGAAGAGGCCGATGGTCGCCGTGCCGTCGACGGGGGGCATGTTGGAGTCGAAGCGGAAGGAGTAGGCCGTGCCCCAGCGGAGGGCGTTGGCGTTGGCGTTCTGGGTGAAAGTCTGCGTGCAGGCCCAGCCGAAGGCGCCCGAGGTGCGGTTCGACGTCCAATCGACGTTCGAATAGGGCTCGCCGCTGTGCGAATCGACACCGTGGAAGCCGACGTGTTGGATCCCGCAGGTCTGCTCGTCAGCAGCCGCCCGCCTCCCACGCGAGGAAGAAGGCCTCGATGTCCGCGCCGTCGACGCCGCCGTCCTGATTGACATCGGCGCAGCCACCCGAGTTCTCCCATTCGGGGAAGAACGAGGCCACATCCGCGCCGTCGACGCCGCCGTCCTCGTTGAAATCCGCGGCACACGGCGCACACGTGCCGCACGAGTGCGTCACCGGCGTCAGCACCCACAGGTAGTTGCACAGCGTGAGGCTGCCTTGATTGGAGAGAAAGAGGCGGCCGGTGGCGGGGTCGACGCTGAGCGACTCGAGGTGGAGTTGCTCGGGGCATCCGTCGACATCGAGTCGGGCGATGCCCCCGGCCGTGCCGTCGACGGTGAGGACTTCGGTGCCCAGCAGGGTGCCGTCGAGCGCGAAGGCCTGCAGGCCCGGGAAGCCGTCATCGAAGGCCACGATGAGCACGCCGTCGGGGCGTTGCAGGGCGGAGGGGAGGCGATCGGAGTTGGGCGAGTAGGTGATGCCCTTGGCGTCGAAGAGGGGCGCGCCGGCGGGGAGGGCGAAGCCGACGGGGAATTCGCCGACGAACGCGCCGGTGAGTGCGTCCCAGCGTTCGACCGTGGGTTGGTCCTGATTGATGGTGAAGAACGCGCCGTGGTCGCCCACGGGGGCGAAGACGACGTCCTCGAGGTTGTTGTTGCGGGAGGTGAGGTCGAGGGAGCACTCGATGCCGCCGACCGTGCCGCAGCCGCTGCCGACGGGGAAGTCGAGTTGCACGCCCTGCTGCGCGGGGTCGGCGGAGAACCCCAACAGGCGACCATCGCCCCACGCGACGACGACGTTGCCGCCCGCGCCAAGGCCGCGATTCGAGGGGTTCCAAGTGACGCCGGTGGGGTTGAGGTCGTATCCGGTCGAGGCGACGAGTTGGGTGAGCACGACGCGGAAGGAGGCGATGCCGGTGATGACGCAGTTCTCCTCGGCGAGCGTGGCCTCGACGATCCAGTTCTCGTTGGTGGGCCCGCCCGCGTCGTTGACGTCATCGGCGGAGAGGAGGAGCTTGTTGCCGCCGATCCATTGGACGCCCTCGGACTCGATGAAGGGCACGCGGGGCAGCGTGGGAATGATTCGCGGCACGCGGATGGCGTCCGAATAGTTGATGCGGACGACCGAGTACTCGGTGCCGAAGAGGGTGATGGTGGATTGGGCGTGAACTGACGGAACGGCCGAGACGGCCGTGCCGACGACGACGGGGAGCACCCGCAGGAACGAACGCATGATTCTCTCCTCTCTTCTCGCGTGCGCGAACGGGCCGCGGGCGTCAATCGCCGCGGCGTCTTACCAGTTGAGGCCATCGCGGGTCAGCCACCCGCCGAAGACCTGACCTTCGATGTCGTCGTAGACCATGGCGCCCCAGCCGCTCTCGAGCATCCGGAACTCGCCGCTGAAGAGCCCGTCCCGCTTGAGACGGTCGGACAGGACGCGGACGCTGCCGTCGGCGAACGCCATGTTGGCGTAGATGCGATCGTGGCGGATCTGTCCGACGGTCACCTTGCTGGAGCGACCGTGGGCGGGGCCGAAGTCGACGTAGTCCTGACGGCCCAGGACGTCGCGGCCCTGCGGGGTGAGCGCGACGCCGGGGCCGTCGCTGACGGCCTTGCAGCCCACCACCCGCTCGCCCTCGATGACCAGCGAGTTGTTGGCGTCGAGCAGTTCGGCCTTGGTGTCGCCGAACATGGGGACCAGCGACGGCGAGCCGAACCCCATCGCCGATTCGCGGAGCGGGCCGCGGGTGAAGCGGGTGTCCTTGCTCTCGGGGAGCATCGCGTCGGTTCGGCCGTCGGTGTAGGCCATGTACCACGACTGCGTGTAGTTGGTGTTGAAGCCCGCTCGGATGAGCTGCTGGGCCTCGATGTCGGAAATCGACCGCCACGCGCCCGACCCGCGCACCTTGGTCTCGTTCCACACCTCGCTGCCCTTGGCCGGCGAACTCGGGCAGAGGAACTTGCCCGGAAGGAAGTAGTCGCCCTTGACCATGTCGGCGACCCAGCCGTGGGTGTCAAGGGGGCCCAGACTGCGGAAGCGGCGGTTGTCCCAGCCGCCGCTGCTGAAGAAGCCCTTGTTCGCGTTGGCGTACGCCGCCGACGCGATGACGAGCTGCCGCACGTTGCTCGCGCACACCACCGTGCGACCGTTGTCGCGAGCCGAGGCCAGCGACGGCAGCAGGATGCTCACCAGCAGCGCGATGATGGCGATCACCACCAGGACCTCGATGAGGGTGAAGGCTCGCCGACAATGACGTTGACATGGTCGTGGCATGGACTGAAAGGATGATTATCCGAAAGGGGCGATGACTCGGGCGGACTGTCGTGAAGATGGCGTGAAGAGTTCGTGAGGAGGCGGCGTGGCGAGGCGGGTGCAGGGATGATCAAAGGATGAAATCGACTCAGGAACGGGCCGCGAGCCGATGGCTCGGGGGTGGCGTGACAGTCGCGATGCTCGCCTGCTGGTCAGGCGCGGGGTGCGTTGCGGGTGACGGTGCGGACCTGCCGCGCCGGTCTGCCGCGATCGTGCAGGCGGCGGCGGCGACCGAACCGGTGCAGACGCTCGACGACGCCGCGGACGATCCCGCCGTCTGGGTCCATCCGACGGACGGCTCGCTGAGCCTGGTGCTGGGCACCAACAAGAAGCAGGGGCTCGAGGTCTACGACCTCGACGGACGCCGCCTGCAGTCGCTCAACGACGGCCTGGTGAACAACGTCGACGTGGTGCAGGGGCCGTCGGGCGCGTGGGCGGCGGCGTCGAACCGTACCGACCAGAGCGTGCGCGTCTACGCCATCGATGCCTCCACCCGTCAGGTGCGGCCCCTGCCGGCTCGCACCGTGGCCACGGGGCTCGACGAGGTCTACGGATTGTGCGCGTACGCGGTCCCCGGCGACGAACGGCTGCACGTGGCGGTGGGCAGCAAGTCGGGCGTCGTGCGAATCTTCCGGGTCGATCCTCGGTCGGGCGGGGCCGCCGCAGCGTTGACGCGCGAGTTCGCGGTGGGCGGCCAGATCGAGGGGATGGTGGCGGACGTCGAGCACGGGTGGCTGTACGTGGGCGAAGAGGCCGTTGGGTTGTGGCAGTATCCGCTGGAGGCGTCCCGGGAGCCCGCGAGGCGATTGGTCGATCTGGTCGCGGGGCCGGGGCGGTCCGGGGGCTTGGCGCCGGACGTCGAGGGCGTGACGATCCTCGACGTCGGGGGCGGGTCCGGGTGGATCGTGGTCTCGTGCCAGGGCGAGGATCGCTTCGCGGCCTACGACCGCAGGACGCTGCGACCCGCGGGTTCGTTCTCGATCGTCTTTCGGTCGTTGGACGGCCGCCCCGATCGCGTGACGCACACCGACGGCATCGGGGCCTCGGGGCCCATCATGCCGCGATTCCCGTCAGGTGTTTTCGTGGTGCAGGACGACAACGACGGCGCGGCGCAGGACTTCAAGATCGTCGATCGGCGGCTGATCGAGGCGTCGCTCGCGGCGCCCGCCGCGGTCGGGGAGCCCGCCGTGAAGACCTGGTCGCTCAACGAGTCCTCCGCCAAGCCGCCCGTGAAACCATGACGTGATCTTCGCGCGACCTTCACTGGGTCGGCGGACGTGGTTTCGGTACACTGCAGGCGAGATTCGGGACCGCCCCGAACCTTGAGGATGGTCTTCACAGAGGAGAGAGACATGAAGCGTTCCGTTTTCGCCGTCGCCGCGTGCGCCGGTCTGTGCGTTTCCGCCATGGCGGGGACGGTGTCCGGCACCGGTTCCGTGTCGCTGTACGGCCGCTCGTACAACGTGACGTCGTGGAACATCAACGCCGACGCCACGGGCAACGCCGCGGCGATCTTCGGCGCCGAGGGGATGACCTTCTTCGGCGGCAAGCTGTACGTGTCGCACGACCACAACTCGAACCGGGCGAACGGTCGCCTGGTGAGCTACAACGTCGGCACGACGGGCGACCTGAGCAGCCCGATGCCGATCGTCATGGGCAACGGCCCTGCCGGCGTGTGGGGTCCCGAGGGCATCACCGTGAACGACTCGGGCTCGGGCTACGGCTCGTTCGGCTCGGGCGCCGCGACGCGGATCGTCGGGATCGACTCTCGCGGCTCGGGCGCGTTCGCCGTCTTCAACACGGCGGTGGCGGGTTCGAACGGTGACGCGATCACGGCCGACTCCACGTACGACGACATCGCCTTCGTCGGCTCGATCGACAAGTTCGGCGTGGTGCAGGAAGTGGCCGATCCGCTCGGCGGCCCCGACACGGCGGTCTTCCGCTACATCGACAAGACGACGATGGCGCCCGAGGCCTCGACCTTCGCGATTCCCTCGGGCACCAAGGGCGTGGCGGTGGTGAGCGCGGCGTTCGCGACCTCGCTGTCCGGCGTGGCCGTCGGCACGGCGCAGGCCCTGCTCTTCGTCACCGAGACGGACGGCTTCGCGCTGTACGACACGGCGGGCAACGCGATCAACGCGGCGCTCACCTTGGGCGACTACGCGGCATTGGCCGAACTCGAGTCGGTCGCGGTCGATGAAGTGAACAACCTGATCTATCTCGGCGACGAGGCGGGCAAGGCCGTTCACGTCGTCGCGGTGCCGGCCCCGGGCGCCCTGGGCCTTCTGGGCGTGGCCGCGCTCGTCGCCGGTCGGCGTCGCCGCTGATCGTTCGGTCGAGTCCATCGCCTCGGATTGATCGCGGCGATGGACCCGGCTCCATCGGACTTCATGCAAGGACCCGGGCCTCACTGGCCCGGGTCCTTGTCATTGGGCATCGAAAAAGCCCGCGACCATGGTCGCGGGCTTCGTCATGCAGGCAAGAGAGCGAGTCGCTCAGCAGCCGGCGACCCACTGGACCATGAAGCGCTCGACGTCGGAGCCGTCGATGCCGCCGTCGCGGTTGACGTCGGCCGAGGCGTCGGCATTCTCCCAGGAGCCGAAGAAGGCGGAGACGTCCGAGCCGTCGGTGCCGCCGTCCTGGTTGAAGTCGCCGATGCAGGGGCTGTTGGCGGGGACCTTCATGCCCGCGACGTTGATGCTGGCGGGCGTGCCGGTCTTGAAGAGGCCGATGGTCGCCGTGCCGTCGACGGGGGGC
>JBBAVG010000011.1:0-68895 GCA_040397805.1 Phycisphaerales bacterium | reverse complement strand
TGGGCGTGTGGGGGCCGTCGGTCCGGTTGGGTCGCGTCGTCATCGAGCACCCGCGTACCCAGGGCTCGCCCGCAAAGCCGGGCAGCGCCCCGGGCTCCCTGCCGGTTCGCCCGCAGGGCGGGCGAGGAGGCGGCGGGTTGTCCGTTGGGTTGTGATGCGAATGGGCGTGCGGATGGTGCGATGGTCCGGATGGGTCGCGTCGTCATCGAGCGCCGTGCCCCAGGGCTCGCCCGCAAAGCCGGGCAGCGCCCTGGGCTCCCTGCCGGTTCGCCCCAAAGCGGGTGAGGATGGGTCCGTTGATTCGTGGCCGACGACGCGAATCGTCATCAGACCATCGCCGCGCCGCCCGTCTGGGCGGGCACGGGCGACACCACATCGCCGTCGACGAGCGTCGCGGCACGGAGGCGGGCGAAGTCCCACTGGTCGGTCGAGCGGAACTGCTCGGGCAGCCACGCGCCCCACTTGGCGCGGAACTTGGCGTAGGCCTCCTGCACCGTCTTCATCCGCTGGGCCGCGGCGATCTCCTCGGGCACCTTCGACTGCTGCATCTCGGCGCGGATGTACCCCTGGCCGTGATGGCGGATCCACGCGCCCTTGGCGCACACGAGCTTGAAGCCCGCCCGCTGGGCGCGAAGGCCGAAGTCGAGGTCGCCGAAGTAGGAGTGGAAGCGGGGATCGACGCCGCCGATGCGGTCGAGCAGTGCGCGGCGGATGAGCACGGCGTCGCCCGAGAGGAGGTTGTCCTCGACGTGGTGGAGCCCGAACTGCTCGGCCATGTAGTTGGAGAAGGTGATCCACTGCATGGGGTTGCCGGCCTCGAAGGGCGGGGCGTATTGGTGTTCGGGGTGGCTGTCGACGACCTCGGCGGTGCCGCGGATGACGCCGTAGGTCGGGCTGATGGCCGCGACGGCGAGGATGGTGCTCAGCCACGCGGGGGTCATGAACATGTCGTTGCTGATGAAGAAGACGTTGTCGCCCTGCGCGCGGGCGAGGCCGTAGGCGAGCACGCCGGTGTAGTGCTGGCGGCTCGAGAAGCGGGTGATGGAGACCTTCGCGCTGGTGGCGGCGCGGAAGGGCTGGAAGAGCCGCGGGGTGATGCCCAGCGATGGGTCGCTGTCGTCGTCGAGGAGGATGAACTCGCTGAGCCGCTCGAGCGAGTGCGTGCGGATCGCGTGCAGCACGGAGTCGAGGCACAGCCGCGTCTCCTCGGGCTGACTCCTCGCCGGGATGATGAACGACAGCATGGCCCACAGGATAATCCGGGTGGACCCCGAGGTTCTCGGTCCGTCGCAGGCGATTCAGGCCATTTCGGCGGCACGCCCGCACCCGAACGGGAGGCGATCCGAGGGTGCTTGGCTGGTGCCGGCGCATCGGCGGTGCACGCTGTGGGGAGAGGGACGCGGCCCACAGACCCGCGTTCCCGGCCCGGTCACACAGTGGAGAAGAAGGACATGACCATCGCCCGTTTCGCCATCGCCGGCGGCCTCGCGCTGCTCGGCCTGCTCGCCCCGTCGGCCCACGCCCAGACGGTCAGGACGCACTACCAGAACACCTTCGACGCCCGCGAGCTTGGCACCGTCTGGAGCACCAACACCAAGCTTTCGATCGCGGGGTCGCCGCTCACGACCTTCAACGGCAACTACTCGAACAGCTTCACGCGACTCACCCTTCCCGCCGCCGGGAGGCCGACGAACGTCGCGGGCACGCCGTTCCTGCACAACCTCTACACCGTCACCTTCGACCTGTACCTCTTCGACTCCTGGGACGGCAACGAGCCCGTCTACGGCGTCGACCGCTTCAAGGTGCTGGTCAACGCCTCCGAGAAGTTCAACGAGACCTTCTCGAACCACGTCGGAGGGTCGCAGTCGTTCCGGTCGCCGGACGTCAGCGGCTCCAACCTCGGCGCCGCCGGATGGCGGGACTCGATCTACCGCGGCGTGAGCGTCACCTTCGCCGACCCGGGCACGAGCACGCTCGCCATCCAGTGGCAGGACGGGGGCCTTCAGGGCGTCAGCGACGAATCGTGGGGCATCGACAACGTGAAGGTCACGTACCAGGTCGTGCCCTCGCCCGGCCCCGCCTCGTGCCTTCTTGCGGGTCTTGGACTTCTCGCCGGTCGCCGCCGCCGGTGAGTGACGCGACCGAGCGATCGGCCACGAAGAAGAACTCGCGGTTGACCAGGTGGCTCACGACGCCCACCTTCTCGCCCGCCGGGTTGTGAATGCCGATCTGCGCCCCGACGTAGCGACGATGCGCGACCCCGTGCACCGTCACGCGGGTGGCCGGCCCCAGCGACTCCGCGATCAGCGTCTCCATCGCCTCGCGCGAGATGAACCCTTCGTCGCTGAAGGAGATCACGACCTTGGGGGCGCGGAGCGAGGCGAGCGTCGTCCGCATCGCCGACTCGAACGTCCGCTTGGCGTTGAAGGGGCTCTTGCGGGTGCGGCAGTCCTCGCGTTTGCGGGCCACGCCATAGGCCGCGGGCGCGTCCCACCGCACCAGCGTCTCCCAGACGTGGTAGTTGCCCAGGTACGAGTGCTGGTTGTACGGAGGGTCCACGTACGCCACGTCCGCGGGCATCGCCGCGGCGACGGCGGCATCGAGCCCGTGCGCCTCGCACTCGCCGGCCGCGGGGCGGTCGACCAACTCCGGCACGCGGAGCGACAGGTCGTTGCGGGCGCGGGGCGCCCACTGCTTCAAGTACGCCATCTGCAGACCCGTGGTCGAGTCGACGCGGTCGGCCGCCTCCATCAGCGACACGAGCATGATCGCCTCGAGTTCGCGGGGCAGGCCCTTGCGGGCGATGGCCTCGCGGACGGCGTCGACCCGCGCCCCGTTGCGGGGCATGAAGAATCTCGCCTCCTCGCAGAAGGTGCTCGTGAAGTAGCCCGGCCTGCCGGGCAGGGCGTTGAACTCCGCCACGAGCATCGTCGCCTCTCGGAGCCATCGCGAGGCGTCGGCCTGCACGTAGCAGGTGCCCAAGGCGTGCGCATAGGCGTTGTGGTCGTTGGCGACGACCCGCCATCCCGCTCGCTTGAGCGCGTGCCCCACCCGCGAGGTGCCGGAGAAGAGGTCCAGCACCGTGCACGAGCCCGACGGGACTCCCACCAGCTCGAGCAGCCGTGGAAGCAGCACCCGCTTGGAGCCCAGGTACTTGATCACGAGACGAGGGGGCGAGCGAGGTCGGCGCTCGCGGCATTCACGCGCCGGCCGGCGCGAGCTTCTTCTCGAACTTCTGACGCCGCTCCTGCTGCTGCTGGAACTCCTGCTGCTCCTCGGCCGTCGTCTCGGTGACGGCGGTGGGCTCGGGCGGCGGCGCCGGGCGATAATACATGTACAGCATCACCGCCGCGCCGACGATCGCCACGGCGGCCACCGCCGACACGACGACGTTCTTGGGGTTCGAACCGGACTTCTCGGCGTTCTTGGCGGTTGGCTTCTTCGCGGTGGCGGCGCACATGGTCGTGACTCCCTGATCTGGATTTGACGCAAGGGTAGCGTCCGGATCTCGCTCGGGTCGACGCTCCACGTGTCGGCGTCCGTTCGGGGCCCGGCCTTGAACTCCAGTTGACGTGAAGACGAGGCGGTCCCGATTGCGTCGCCGCGGCTTGACTGCTCGGTGAACCTATCCCTAACTTCCCCGCGATCCGAGGCTCATGTCACGACCCCGGACGGCTCGGCGAACCGCCTTCAGGACACGCGGATGACGACACCCTCACGTCGGCGAACCTCCATGCCCGCCGAGCACGCCCGTCCTCGCGGAGCCACGCTCGCGTTCGCCCCCGCGCGAACGCCACGCTCGGTCGTCGCGTGCCTCCTCGCCGTCGTCGGGTTCGCGACCGGCGGCCATGCCACCGAGCCGCCCTTCGACATCAACGCTCCGCGTCCCGTCGGGCCCCGCTCCGCGCCGCGACAGACGCCGCCCCCCGCACGTCCCGCGTCGCCCGAGGCGGTTGCCCCAGCCGCATCGACCCGCGAGACATCCCCCGGCAGCGCGTCCTCCCCCGGCCGCGCCGTACCCGCCGACGGCCGCGTCTACGCCGTCTCCCGCTTCATCATCGAATGGCGAACCCCCGGCGAAGGACAGCCCTCCGCCGATGAACTCCTGGACGCGGAGGTCACCCTGGGCGTGCTCCCGCAGGGCTACGTCTCGTCGCGGGAACTCTCCGGCGCGGGCCAACCCCTCGCCGACGTCATGGGCAGGCCCCTGCCCCGCTCGGGCGTGCCCACCGCCACCTTCCGTCTTCGCGACCTGGGCGCGGGCGCGGGGGCGCAGTTCCACGCCAGCGCCATCGGCGAGGTGTGCCGCGCGGTCGCCGCCGAACTCAATCGCCGCGGCTTCATCTCCGTCTTCGCCCGCCCCGCCGAGGATCAGATCTCCATGCAGACCGGTGACGACCTCCGCCAGGGCGCCACCGGCGACCTGCGGCTGGTCGTCTGGACCGGCCGCGTGAGCGAGGTTCGCACCGTCGCCTCCGGCGAGCGACTCGCCAAGGACATCGAGGCGGGAACGACGCCCGCCGTGAACAACCCCGACCGCGTGCACGAACGCATTCGCGTCCAGAGCCCCGTGGCCGCCAACGACCTCGTCCGTCGCGATCTCGTCGACGATCACCTCGCCCGCCTCAACCGCCACCCGGGCCGCCGGGTCGAGGCCGCCGTGGCTCCCGGCGCCAAGCCCGACGAGGTCACGCTCGACTACCTCGTCGCCGAGAACAAGCCCTGGACGGCGTACGCCGAACTCTCCAACACCGGCACCAAGCAGACCAGCGAGTGGCGGGAGCGATTCGGGTTCGTCCACAACCAACTCACCCGCCGCGACGACATCCTGCGTCTCGACTACGTCACCGCGGGCTTCGACCGCTCCCACGCCGTCAACGTCGACTATTCCTTCCCCGTCCTCTCCGATCGCGTCCGAGCCCGCGGCTTCGGGTCGTGGTCGCAGTACGACGCCTCCGACGTCGGCTTCGCGGGCGAGACCTTCAGCGGCGAGAACGCGTCGGCGGGCGCCGACGTCGTCACCACCATCTGGCAGCGACGCGACTTCTTCCTCGACCTGGTCACCGGCCTCAAGTGGCAGTCGATCGACGTCGAGAACACCGCGCTCGCCCAGGAGGGCAGCGACAGCTTCCTGACCCCGTACGTGGGCCTGGCTTCCGAACGGGTGCGCGACGATTCGATCCTCTACGCCGCCGCCACCGTCTCGTGGAACGCCGATGATCTCGACAAGGTCGAGAAGGAGTCGCTCGGCCGCCCCGGCGTCGACCAGTCCTTCACCGTGCTCCGCATGCAGGCCGGGCACAGCTTCTACCTCGAACCCCTGTTCAACAATCTCGGGTGGTTCAGCGGCGCCGACGGCAAGGGCCTCACGTCGCTGGCCCACGAGCTGTCCCTCAGCGGCCGAGGTCAGTTCTCCTTCGACAATCGCCTCATCCCCACCGAGGAGGAGGTCGCGGGCGGGTTCTTCTCCGTCCGCGGCTACCCCGAGTCGCTCGCCGCGGGCGACAACGTCTTCATCGGGTCGCTCGAGTACCGCTTCCACCTGCCCAACGCCCTCTCGCCCGGCCGACCGGGCACCATGGGCGACACGGCGATGCCCACGTGGGTCGGCCGCGACTTCCGCTGGACCCCGCAGCACGAGTTCGGCCGCGCCGACTGGGATCTGGTCTTCAAGGGCTTCTTCGACATCGCCAGCGTGAACCAGTCGGAAAAGCTCGCGGGCGAACTGCCCGACACGCTCATCGGCGCGGGCGTGGGCGTCGACCTGCTCTTCCGTCGCAACGTGAGCGCACGGATCGACTGGGGCATGGCCCTCAAGGACGCCGGGCCCGAGCAGCTCGGCTCGAGCGAGCGAGAGGTCTCCTCCGGCAGTTCCCGCCTGCACTTCCTGCTGACCGTCTCCTATTGACACCGTTCGTCCGCGCCGCGTCCTTCGAGTGACGCGGCGATCCGTGCGAGCCGAGGATTCGTGACCATGGCACACTTTGTCGCAAGGCCCACTCCCGCCGCCGCCTCGCCCCGCACCGCGAGCGACCTCGCCGCCGTCGCCGAGGCGTGCGCCCGCGGCGGACGCTCGCTGCTTGCGCCCGGCGCGGTCGCGGGCGTGCTCGTCGCCCTGCTCGCCTCCGCCGCCGTCGCCGGCCCCGAAGCCCCCCGCGTGGTCCGTGGCGACGTCACCATCACCCGCAACGGTGCGGAAACCGTCATTCGCGCCGGTCGCAACAGCATCATCGACTACCGCTCCTTCGACATCGCGAGGGGCGAGACCGTCCGCTTCCAGCAGCCCGACGCCGCCGCCCGCGTCCTCAACCGCGTCCAGTCCGCCCAGCCCACCCGCATCGACGGCTCGCTCCTGGCCAACGGCCGCGTCTACATCGTCAACCCCTCGGGCGTCCTCTTCGGCGCCACCGCGAGGGTCGATGTCGCGGGCCTCTACGCCGCCGCGGGCCGCATGAGCGATTCCGACTTCGTCCGCGGCCTCGATCGCTTCACCGATCTCTCGGGCCGCGTCGTCAACGAGGGTTCCATCACCGCCGACTTCGTGGGCCTGCTCGGTCGCAGCGTCGGCAACGCGGGCAGCATCGATGCGCCTCAAGGCGCGGTCGTGATGGCCGCCGGCGAGGACGTCATGATCGGTCGCCGCGACGGGGGCATCCACGTCCGCGTCGAGGGACGCGCCGACGACGCGGCCGGTCCGGCCGTCTCCACCACCGGCTCCATCGACGCCTCGTCCGGCGTCGTCGCCATGGCCGCCGGTGACGTCTATTCCATGGCCATGCGGGTCGGCGGCACGGTCCGCGGCCGCGACATCAGGGTGGCCGCGTCGAGCGGCGAGGTGCACGTCGAGGGAACGCTCGACGCCGCCGCCGTGCGTGGCGGCGGCGCGGGCGGCCCGGGCCGCGGCGGCCGCGTCGAGGTGCTCGGCGAGAAGGTCGGCCTCTTCGCCGCCTCGATCGACGCCTCGGGAACCCGCGGCGGCGGCGAGGTTCGCGTCGGCGGCGACATCCAGGGCCGGGGCGACCTGCCCCGCGCCGACGTGGCGTACGTCAGCCGCGACAGCGTCATCAGGGCCGACGCCACCGAGCGGGGAAATGGCGGCAGCGTCGTCGTCTGGTCCGATCAGGCCAGCCGCGTCTACGGCGACATCTCCGCCAAGGGCGGCGTCCGCGGCGGTGACGGCGGCTTCATCGAGACCTCCAGCAAGGGCCAGCTCGACCTCTCGAGCCGCGAGATCACCGCCGCCGCCCCGCGCGGCCGCGCCGGGTCGTGGCTCATCGACCCCCGCGACGTCACCATCACCGCCAGCGGCCTCGACGACGGCGTGATCACGGGGGGCGTCTTCAACCCCACGATCGACAACGCCAACGTCAACCGCGACACCATCCAGGCCGCCCTCAACGCCGACACCAACATCACCATCACCACCGCTGATCCGCTGGGAACCCAGCAGGGCAACATCACCGTCCAGGATTCGATTCTCAAGAGCGCCGGCACCGGCTCCGCCACGCTCACGCTCGAGGCCGCCAACGACATCATCGTCTCCAACTCGATCGTCGCCACGAGCGGGCAGCTCAACGTGACGCTCCGCGCCAACACCGATCCCAACGACGCCAACGCCGCGGCGGGCGATGTTTCCGTCGACGCGACGATCAACACCAACGGCGGCGCGTTCGCCTCCAGCGGCGTTCGGTTCGATTCCGCCGCGGCGGTGACGGCGACGGGCGGCATCACGCTGACGCACACGGGCGGCGTGGCCAACGCGGCCTCGCTCGACGCCGGCAGCAACGCGGTCGCGATCACCGCCGCGACGCTCGACGTGGGCGCGACGATCACCGGCCAGGCGGGCATCACGCTCACGCCGTCGGCCGCGGGCATCGGCGTCGGCCTCGCGGGCGCGTCGGGCGCCTTCTCGCTCGACGCCGCCGAACTCGGGCGACTGGCAAGCACGGGCGCGGTCGTCATCGGCCGCACCGGCGCGGACGCCGGCGCGTTGCAGGCCAACGCGTTCGACCTCTCCGGCGCAGGGCTCGACCGCGATTGGTCGCTCTCGCTTCGAGGGTCCTCGATCACGATGGGCGACGCGACGCTCAAGGCGGGCAAGTCGCTGACGTTGGCGGCCGCGAGCGGGGACATCGCCGCGGGCCGGCTCGTCGCCCCTGCGGGCATCAACGCCACGGCGACGGGGACGTACGTCGCGGGCGGCGACATCGTCACGTCCGGCGGCGACATCACGCTGGCGTCGTCCGTGCGACTGACCGCCGACGTCACCTTCGACACCACCGCCGCGGGCGCGGTGACGGGCGGGGCCGACGTGGGCTCGATCGCGGTCACGGGCGCCATCGACGCCACCACCGCGGGCGCCGAGTCGCTCACCCTGCGCGCCGGATCGTCGGGCGTGGCGGGCAGCGACGGTCTGGTGACCTTGGGCGGCTCGGTGGGGGGGACGACCGCGCTCGAGGCCTTCACCATGGTCGCCTCGGATATCGCCACCCTCGCCGCCATCCGCGCGGCCGGTCCGGTGGGCCTCACGGGCCGGACGATCACGCTGGTCGGGGGCGTCACGACCTCGGCGGACGGGGCGATGACGGTCAACAACTCCGGCCTCCTCACGATCGACGGCGCGGGACTCGCGCTCGACGGCGCGTTCACGCAGAACGCCGCCGCCACGGGCGCCACGGCCCTCGCGGCCGGCATCACCACCACGGGCGATGCCGTGTCCTTCGTTCGGGGCGTCACGCTGACCGACAGCGTCACCATCGGCACCGCCGGCGGCGCGGTGACCTTCGGCGCGGGCGTCGACGCCGACGACACCACGTCCAATCGCGATCTGGTGGTGAACGCCGGGGCGGGCGCGGTGTCGCTCGCAGGCCCATCAGGCAGCGCGTCGAACCGGCTGGTCCGCACGCTCTCCATCACCGGCGGCTCGATCTCGCTGCAGGCCGTCCACACCGCGGGCGGACAGTCCTACGCCGGTCCCACGACGCTCGCGGGCAACCTGCTCGCCGACACGGGCGGCGTGACGACGACCGGCGACGTTCGCGTCGGCTCGAACGCCGCCATCACCGCCACCGGCGGCGATGTCACGATCGGCGGCCGCGTCGATTCCCTCGCGTCAGGTTCGGAACGATCGCTCACGCTCTCGGCCCCCGCTGGCACGGTCGACGTCGCCGGCGCGATCGGCGGCGATGTTGCCCTTGCCTCGCTGGCCGCCAGCGGCACGAGCGTCAACGTCGCCTCGGTGCGGTCGCTCGGCGCGGTCACGCTCGGCGGCACGACCACCCTCCGCGACGATCCCTCCGTGGGCGGCACGGCCGCCGTGATCAGCGGCACCTCGGTGCTCTTTTCCGGTCCCGTCACGCTCGAGGCCGACACCACCGTCACCGGCACCACGTCCGTCACCTTCGCGTCGACGGTGCAGTCAGCCGCGACTTTTGCCCGCTCGCTGACCATCAACTCGCCCGTCACCTCCCTGGTCGGCGCGGTCGGCGGCGACGACACGGGCGCGGGCCGCCTGGGCACGCTTGTCACCGACGACGGCGGGTCGCTCACGCTCAACGGGGGCACGGTCCGCGTCGCGGGCGACATCACCTTCGGCGACGCCATGCAGTTGGGCGCGAACACCACCGTCGAGTCGGGCGGCAGCATCGCCTTCCGCTCCACCGTCGATTCCGACGCCGGACAATCACGCGCCCTGACGGTCAACACGGGCGGCGCGACCGCCAACACCGTCTTTGCCGCCACCATCGGCGGCATCACCCCCTTGGCGTCGCTCACGACCAACGCCACCGGCGTCACCTTCCTGCCCGCGACCGTCCGCACCACCGGCGCGCAGACCTACCTCGACGACATCCGCCTCACGGCCGACGACACCCGCCTCTTCGCCTCCGACGTCAACTTCGACCGTCGCGTCAACAGCGACACCTCCGTGCGATCGCTCACCGTCAACGCCTCGGGCCAGACGCGGTTCGGCGGCGTGGTGGGGGGCGTGATCGACGGCGTTCCCGGCTCGCTGGCGTTGGCGTCGCTCACCACCGACGCGGGAGGCAGCGTGGTGATCGGCGGCAACGTCACCACCACCGGCGCACAGTCCTACGGCGAGAACGCCCTGCTCGACGCCGACACGACGCTGACCGGCAACGGCGTCGCCTTCGCCGCCCGCGTCGATTCGCAGGGCGTCACGCGGCGATTGGTCGTGAGCGGCGGGTCGGCCGTGAGCATCGCGGGCGACACGGGCGTCCTGAGCAACCTCGAGTCGATCGACATCACCGCGGGCACCATCTCGCTCACCAACGTCACCACCGTGGGTTCGCAGACCTATCGCGGTTCCGCCACGCTCGCCAACATCGTCGCGGGCGGCGACTTCGACGCCTTCGGGTCCGCCTCGGTCGCCAGCGTCGCGGCCCAGGCCGTGCGGTTCCGCCGCCTCGACTCGCTCACGCCCGCGCCGACCACCATCTCCGGCAACATCGTCAGCACGCTCAGCGGGGCAGGCGTGAGTTTCCAGGACGACCTGTCCCTCGCCGCCAACGCCACCATCTCGGCCGTCAACGCCCCCGTCACCTTCGGCGGCCGCGTCAACACGCTCGGAGCGACCGCCCGCTCGCTCATCGTCAACACCGCCGGCGTGACCACCTTCGCCCGCGCCGTCGGCGACACCAACGCCCTGAGCAACCTCGAGACCGACGCGGGCGGCACGACGGCCGTCAACGGCGGCTCGGTGCGGACCACCGGGCAGACGTCCTTCCTCGATCCCGTCGTCATTGGCGGCAACACCGCCTTCGATGCCGCGTCGCTCTCCTTCGCCCGCTCGCTCGATGCCGCCACGGCCGGTGCGAACCTCACGGCGACCACCACCAGCACCGTCACCTTCGGCGGCCCGGTGGGCTCGACCGGAGCCTTGGGTCGCCTGCTCGTCAACGCGAACAACAACAACCGCACCACGCTGGTGGGCGACGCCATCACGGTGCAGCGAGGAATCGTCTTCGGCGGTCCCGTCCAACTCACCGGCAACTCGATCATCGACGGCGGCCAAGGCACGCTCTTCTTCCGCGGCACCATCGATTCCTCCGACACCACCGGCCGCACCCTCGCCCTGCGTTCCGCGGCCGTCGCCAAGATCGCCTCGAACGGCGACGCCACCGACCTCGTCGCCAACGGCGACACTGCGGGCGACGTCACCGTCACGCCCTTGCGTTTCGCCGGCTCCATCGGTTCGACCAACGCCCTGGGCCGCCTGACGCTCGGCGCCGACCTCGGCGCGTCGCCCTCGGTGGCCACCGCGGTCTTCGCGGTGGGCGACGGGTTCGACGCCTCGGGTCGCATCGTGCCCCAGACGGGCATGTTCAACGGCGCAACCACCTTCGTGATCGGCGTCAACGGGCCGAGTTTCGCCGCGGGCGGCTTCACGATGGGCAAGGGCCAGAAGCTCACCGTCTTCGGGTCGCTCGATCTTCGCGCCGGCAACCGACCCGCGATCCTCTCCGACATCTCTTCCACGGGGTCGATCAGGGTGACGGCCGGTTCGGTCGCGATCAACGGACTCTCCAAGAACCCCGCCGTCAACGCCGTGGCGACCAATCAGCGTTCCGGCGGCGCGTACGTCACGCGCCCCGAGTTCCTCGTCGACTTTGTCGCCAAGTCCGGCGTCGACTTCGTCATCACCGGCGGGGGCAACGCCACGCCCGCCGGCGCCGCCGCCATCGCCACCGACAACATCCGCCAAGGCGCGGGGCTCGAGGGGCAGATCGTTGGGTTGCACGTCGCGCCCGACGGCAGCCGCCAGCTCATCACTCAGGCGATGTTCAACGCGCCGGGCACCAATACGCGGCTGCTGCCGCTCGACCTCGTGGCGCAGCGGAGCTCCACCACGGTGACCACCGCCGTGCCGCCGCCTGTTCCGGCCGCCATCGGTGGTGGCACGGCCATGACCGCGACGACGCCGGGCGTCACGCCCACGCTCGCCGCGCCGCTCCCGCTGGCCGCCGCGGGGCTCGAGGTGCGGCCCGTCGACCGCGCCCAGCTCGTGCAGTTCCTCTCCCGCTCGACGTTCGTGCAGGACGTGTCGCTCGTGGACGACCGCGACGCCATGCCTCTGGGCGTGACGGCCGAGCGACTCTCGGGCCCCGCGCTCGCGTCGCTGCTCGACGCCTATTGCTCGCTCTGGTTCGACGCGCCCGCCGAGGCGAAGGCGGCCCTGCTCGCCGGCTCGCCGCTGCCCGCCGACCGTTCGGAGCGGCTTGCCGCCGCAGTGGGGGCGGCATGGGTGGGCTATGTCGCTAAGGCGGGCGACGCCGCCACGGGCGAGGGGTTCCGCCGTCACCTCGAGAGTTTGGTCGCCGACGCGGGCGAGGCCGATCGCCTGGCGCTTGACGCGCTCGGGGGCGTGCGAACGTTCGCCGACCGTGCGGCGGCCGCCGGTCTTTCGCCCGGCGAAGTCGGTCGCATTCGCCGCGCCGCCGTGCAGCGGCTCATGCCAGGCGATGCCCCCGAAGTGCAGGATGCCGTGCTCGAGGCCGTCGGCGCCGACCTGATGCTCCTCTCCGGACGCTGACCAAGGGCGGTCTTTCGCTCCGCGCGTACCCTCTGGCCGTCGATGGTCGTGCGACGCAACGCTCACTCGCTCCCTTGGCTGCGCTACGCGGCGATGCTCGTCGCGGCGGGCGTCATCCTCGCGCTGCTCGGGGGCGGCTCGCCCTTCTCGCTGCTCGACCTTCGCACCGTGCTCCTGCAGTCCAGCATCGTCGCCGTCGCCGCGCTCGGCGCCACGCTCGTGATCGCCATGGGCGGGCTCGATCTCTCGGTGGGGTCGTGCGTCGCGCTCTGCACCGTGGTGGCGGCCAAGGTCATGCTCCCGCGTGCCGCGGACGACGCGCTGGCGCCCGCCTTGGCGATCCTCGCGGCCGCCGCGACGGGGGCGGCGTGCGGCGCGTGCAACGGCCTGCTCGTCGCGGCCCTCCGCCTGCCCGCCTTCATCGTCACGCTCGGCACGCTCGGGTTCGTCCGCGGCCTCGCCAAGTACGTCAGCGAGAGCAGTCCCGTGTACGCCAAGCCGGGGTGGCTCGCGTCGTGGGTGACGATCGAGCCTCGCCCGGCGTGGCTGCTGCTGGCGCCCGCCGCGTGGATGGCCATGCTGCTCGCGGCGGCGGGGTCTCTCTTCCTGCGGCGGACGGTCGCCGGGCGGCACGCCATCGCCATCGGCAGCAACGAGGAGGCCGCCATCCGCTGCGGCGTGCCCGTCGCCCGCACCAAGGTGCTCGTCTACGCCCTCGCGGGCGCGTGCGCGGGGCTGGCCGCCATCATCCAGTTCGCGAGGCTCGGGGGCTCGGGCGATCCGACGATCCAGGTCGGACTCGAACTCAAGGCCATCGCCGCGGCGGTCATCGGCGGCGCGTCGCTCGCGGGCGGTCGCGTCTCCATCGTCGGCACGCTCTGCGGCGCGGTGCTCATGAGCCTTCTCGACAACCGGTGTGCGGCGGCCGGGCTGCCGAGTTACGCCCAGGAGATGATCGTGGGCCCCATCATCGTCGTCGCGGTCGCGATTGATCGATGGCGAGCCGGACGCGACGAGGCGTGAGTTTCCTCGCGGGGCCTCAGTGCGAGGGCGCGTAGCGGGTGGGGTCCGGCACGCCCGCGGCGGCGAACCCTTCACGCCTGAGTTGGCACGAATCGCACGCCCCGCAGGCGAGCACGTCGCCGCCGCCCAGGTCGACGGGGTCGTAGCACGAGTGCGTCAGGCCGTAGTCGACGCCCAAGCGCGTGCCCTCGCGGATGATCCGGGCCTTGGTCATGTGCAGGATCGGCGCGTGGATGCGGATGGGCCTGCCTTCCGCGCCGGCCTTGGTGCCCACGTGCAGCACGCGCTGGAAGGCCTCGATGAACTCCGGGCGACAGTCGGGGTATCCCGAGTAGTCGATGGCGTTGACCCCCAGGAAGATCGCCCCCGCGCCCAGCACCTCGGCGAGCGCCGAGGCCATCGACAGGAAGATGATGTTGCGGCTGGGCACGTACGTGATCGGGATATCCGCGGCCATCGCCGACGCCGAGCGGTGCTTGGGCACGTCGATCGCCGCCGTCAGGGCCGAACCCCCGATGTCGCGAAGGTCGATCCGCATCGTCCGGTGCGTCGCCGCGCCCAGCGCGGCCGCCACGCGCGTCGCGGCGGTCAACTCGTGCCGGTGACGCTGCCCGTAATCGAAGGCCAAGGTATGGCACGTCATGCCCGAGGCCCGCGCCATCGCCAGCACGGTCGCGCTGTCGAGCCCCCCCGAGAGGAGCACGACCGCCGACGTGTCCGGCACGTGCGGGGTCCCCGCGGGGGCTCGTTCTGCGGCATGGCGTGGATCGTTCATGCGTGGGGCCTTGGCACGGGGGTGGTGCGGCGGGGCCCATGATATACTGGGCCTCACGCGTGTCGGCGGCAGGGGGGCACCGTGTCCAGGAGCGTGCCGTGGAGGTCTTCAAGGAGTTTCGGTTCGAGGCGGCGCACCAGTTGTCGCACCTGCCCGAAGGGCACAAGTGCCGGCGTGTGCACGGCCATTCCTACCGCCTTCGCGTCTACGTTCGAGGGCCCGTCGATCCCGTGATGGGGTGGGTCATCGACTTCGACGACATCAAGCAGGCGTGCGGGCCCTTGGTCGATCAACTCGACCACCGGTTCCTCAACGACATCGAGGGCATGGGCATCTCGACCTCCGAGGGCATCTGCCGCTGGTTCTGGCAGCGGCTCCGTGGCCGCCTGCCCGGGCTCGCCCGTGTCGAGCTCTGGGAAACCTCCACCTCCGGCGCGATCTACGCCGGCGAGGACGACACGGGCCCTTGAAGGATCGGCATGATGATCGCGCGACGCCGGCTGCTCACGCTGCTCCTGACGCTCTGCGTCGCCGCCCCGTGCCCTGCGAAGGGCCGCGGGCCCGACCTCTCGCCGCCAGGTTCGCTCATCACAACGCAACTCGGCGACGCGCCCGTCATCATCTCAGCGCCCCACGGCGGGCGGGTGCGCATCCCCGGCGCCGTCGAGCGGACCAAGGGCGTGAAGGTGCTCGACACCAACACGGCCCAGTTGGCGCTGCTCATGTCGCAGCGGCTCACCGAGCGGATGGGCCGCCGCCCGTCGTTCGTGGTGGCGCACTTCTCGCGCAAGGACGCCGACTGCAACCGCGCGCCCGAGCCAGAGCCTGACGACGAGGCCTATGCGAGCGACGCGGCCAAGGCGTGCTACGACGCCTACCACGACGCGCTCCTCGCCGCCGTCGATCGGTCGCGGGCGACCTTCGGCGTTCGCGTGCTGCTGGTCGACGTGCACGGCCAGGCCCGCATGCCCGAGGCGATCGTCCGCGGCACCAGACAGGGCTCGGCGATGGCCCACCTCGTGACCGAGCATGGCCCCGACGTGATCGACGGCCCTCGAAGCGTCTTCGGCCTGCTCGCGGCCAAGGGCTACGTCGTCGAACCGCCGCTGCGGCCCCAACCCGCGTCGGAGCAGGAGAGGCCCGCCATGCCGCTTCGGGAGCGGTTCTTCGCGGGCGGGTGGATCACCGAGCGATACGGGGCGGCGAGCGAGGCTGGCGTGAACGCCCTTCAACTCGAGTTCGGCCGCATGCGGGTCGATTCGCTCGAGAAGACGGCCACGGACGCCGCCGATGCCATCGCCGAGTTCGCCTTCACGTATCTTGGCGCGGAGCGTCCCGCGGCGGCCACGGGTCCCACGCCTGCCGAGGGCGAAGGGCGGTCCATGCCGGACCAGAACGCGTCACAGGAACCGAAGGATGGTTCTGGGACCTGACCAGGGCCCAAGCCGTGTCGGGTTTCGGCCGACCTACAGCTATCATTCAGTCGTGTCCGGTATGTCGGACGCGGGAGGAGCCGTCATGAGGAGCGTGATGCTGGCATCGATCGCGGCGACGTGTTCGGTCGCGTGCGGACAGGTGGTGTATCAGGACGGCGAGTTCGCCTCCGGAACGTGGGTGATCGAGCCGTCCGTGTCGGGTGATGGCGGCAGCGTGTCGGCCGTCACGTCGCCCACCGGAAACCCAGGCAACGCCCGGAGGGTGACCAGCGCGGTCAACGCACGGGCCGGGTCCACCGTCAACGGCTTCCACCGCTTCGGCAACACCGCCGCCACCCGCTACGAGCCCGGCACGCAAGGCGCCATCGGCTCGGTCTCGATGTGGCTGGACGTGCGCCACATCGACGGTCTGGGCATCGGCGAAGGCGTGACGCTTGCCATCAAGCAGGGACAGGTCGTCTACCGCACTGGCATGCGGTACATGGGCAACTCGGGTTCATGGGTCCGCCTCGAGGTGCTCTCCGTCCGCGGGGATGAGTTCTCCCGCGTCGACGGCCAACCTGGAATCCCCGAGTTCTCCGCCCAAGGCCAGCCCATCCGCTTCGGCTTCTTCACCAGCAGCGCAACGCCCGGCGGCGCGTTCGCGTCCATCACCGACTTCGACAACTTCCGCATCGAGGTCGTGCCCGCCTGCAAGGCCGACTTCAACGAGGACGGCGGTGTCGACGGCAGTGACGTCGGGGCCTTCTTCGCCGCGTGGGAGGCGGGCGACGCCGACGCCGACGTCAACGCCGACGGCGGGGTCGACGGTGCGGATGCCGAAGCCTTCTTCGCGCTCTGGGAGGCCGGTGGTTGTTGAGGCCCCGTCGGTGCGGCACTCCACGCCGGCAACGGACGGCGACGCGGAGATCGCCTGGGCGGTTGTCTGATAAATGACGCATCAGATGGTCGATCGCGAATCCGCGAGGGCGACGATCACGACGTCGCGGACTCGAATGAGCGGTCGGCTGCAACCGTCGTCGGACCGGGGACGCTACAAGGTGTTGGGCGACGTGTGCGACGAGGCGACGGGTCCGTCGAACGTGGATCGCTCAACCAACGGAGTCCAGTCATGAAGTCGAGTCTGCAGGTGCGGCGTTCCGCGTCGGTCGTCTGGTTCCTCGCCTCGGTCGCGATCGCGGTCGGACACGCCGGTGGACAGACGCAGGACTGGTCCAACCTCGGCGGCAACGGCCGCATGAACGGACTGGTGAACGTCAACGGACCCGACGGCGTCGGCGCCTCCGACCTGCTCTGGGAGGGCGGCCCCTTCAGCTACATCGCGTGGAACCCCGTCATCGAGGGCCGCCGCGTCTTCATGGTGCGCCAGACCGCCTTCCCACAGAACGATCCGCCGCCCGACGACGCGACGATCTACGCGATGGACCTCGACACCGGCGCGGTGCTCTGGACCGCCGACCTGCCCTTCGAGAACGGCGACTGGACGACGTGGATCGCCGGCGTCAAGAATGGCCGACTCTTCGCCAGCCGATCCGGCGACGGGGGCAGCGTCGACGCGCCCCTCTACTGCCTCGATGCGGCGACGGGCGCGGTGCTCTGGCACACGGCTGGAGGCACGAGCGTGCCCCGCTATCAGATCCTCGCCGGCCCCTACACGGGCGCGGTCTTCGCCGACGATGGCGACATCATCGTGCCCTCGTGGCGTTGGATCGAACGCATCGACGCCGTGACCGGCCAACTCCTCTGGCGCACCGCGCGCGTCGAGCAGGTGGGCAACACCACCGGCGCGGTGATCGAAGGCGACGCCGTCTACACCGCCGACAGCGCGTCCGGACTTCGCATCGTCGTCCGCAAGATCAACGCCACCACCGGCACGCCCATGTACCAGTCCGAGCCGCTCTCCGGCGGCTTTCTCCACAACGGGCTCTACATCGGCACCGACGGCCGCCTCTACCTTCCCTTCACCCAGAACTTCAACGTCGCCAACGACTTCCTCTACTCCTTCACCGACACGGGCTCGGCCATCACCCAGAACTGGCGCACTTCCTCCGGCGGCGGCGGCGAGTTCTCCCGCTGGGGCGTCGGCCCTGACGGCTCCATCTACAGCATGTCCTTCACCGGCACCGAGGACTTCGAGGCCTCCGGCACGCTGCAGCGGATCGATCCCGCCACCGGCTCGGTCATCGCCACCTGTCCCACGCCCATCACCGGCGACTACATGCAGGTCCACATGGCCGTCGACGCCCGCGGCGTCATCTACCTCTCCAACGGCACCGCCGGCGGCTTCAACGGCGGACGCCTCTACTCCTTCAACCCCGATCTCACCCTCCGCTGGGAAACCCCCATCGACGGCAACCTCAACCAGGGCGCCCCGGTGCTCGGCACCGACGGCACGCTCGTGATCGCCAGCACCGACACCCTCGTCCGCGCGTACCGCACCACGGGCTCCTGTCCCGCCGACTTCAACGGCGACGGCGGCATCGACGGCGCGGACGTCGAGGCCTTCTTCCTCGTCTGGCAGACCGGCGATCCCGCCGCGGACGTCAATCAGGATGGCGGCGTCGACGGAGGTGACGTGCAGGCCTTCTTCATCCTCTGGGAAGCCGGCAGCTGCTGAGGGGCGAACGCTCGACTGTCGCGACTGCGCCGGCGACGGTGTCGACGGCGCAGTCGCGAACGGGAGGGCCTTGTCGCCGCGAGTGACGGCGGTGGTCACGCCGGGTTCATGTCTCGCTCGATCAGCACGCCGCATGGGATGGGCGGAAAGGCGATCCGCACCCGCCACGCGTGCAGGTCCGCCGGGTTCACGGCGAGTCGCTCGCACACCGATCCGAGCAGTTCGGGATAGCGAGGCAGTTCGGCGATGTGCAGCGTGTCGAGTCCCGGGCCGTGATCCTCGACCTCGGCGCCGAGATTCAGCGTCACGCGATCCTCCACCGCCGTGTAGCCCAGCGAGTCGCCGCCAAGTTCGCTCGCCGTGATCACGCGGGGCGGTCCCAGCGGCGGCAGGTCCTTGTGGAACAGCGCGTCGAAGACCAGCGTTTCGCACGGCGTATGCGACGAGACCACCAGGCGGAGCGTCGGGTTCGAAGGGTCGTTCCGCCGCCCGAGTCCCGGACGCATCGTCTCGGCGAGAAAGAACGACTGCGAACCCTGCAGCCCCACCGGCCCGCCGACGATGCGGTCGATCGCCATGCCGTCGGGGGAGATCGTCCTCCGAACCGGCGGCAACTCCCATGACGACAGGAACTGAACCAGCGGAACGCCCCCGTGACGCTCCGCCGTCTCCGTGTCGAGCGGCATGGGGAATGGGTGTCCGTAGAGGCGGGCTTGATGGTCGGTCCGTCGTCCGCGACCGATCACCCACGACACGTCCGGCCGCAAGCGACGGAACTGGCTCATGCCGCGGACGATCGCCATGCCCGAGGAGGCGACGCCGTCGATCGTTTCCGGCCAGAAGAAGTAGGCGGCCGTCTGCACGGAGGCCTGCACGCCCAGCACCGCCGCGTTGGCGCGAAAGGCCGCGCGTCGCGTCGCCAGGTCGATGGGTTGCTCGTCGCCCGCGAGATTCGCAAGCAGCGAATCGAGCGACAAGCGGCTTCCGGCGTGCGTGAGCACGAGTCGGTCGTAGGCCTCGAAGGCGAGGCGAACTCGGTCGACCGCCGACGTCGACACGCCCTTGCCCTCGGCCGCCGCCAGAAGAATGCGAAGGGCTCCATCGCCGGGAAGGCGAAGCAACGTCGAAGCGCCCGCCGCGGGGCGGCAGATCTTCAGCACCTTCCACGCGAGGTTGACGTCGATCCCCAGGGCCGCGCTCAACTCCGTTCCGGTCCGAATCGGGACTCCGCCGCAGGCCTCCGCAAGCAGTGCCGACATGGCGCCGTGCAGTTGACGACCGACGGCGGTGGCGTCGAGCTCGAAGCGGGTATGCAGGGTGCCCCCTGCAGACGAGCGGTGTTTGTCAGGTGTGTCGTCGATCATTCGTCATCTTGGATTGATCGCATGATACACGGGGACGCCAATCTCGCCCCGCGAGTATCGTCGCATCATCGCTGAATAGGCAAAACTTTTGGAATCACTTCTAAAAGTACTTGCAACTGGTGATGGATGTCGGTAGGTTGTAATAAAAGCGGCCTCGAGCGGCGAGCGGCGGATACCGCGGCGGCTTGAGGACCTGCATGAGGAGAGCCCACGTGAAGACTGCTGTTTCTGAACTTGGAACGTTGGTCGTCGCCACGGTGATGGCGGCGGGGGTGCTTGGTGTCTCCCATCAGGCAGAGGCCGGGGTGGCCCAGCGGACCACCTTCCTTCAGACCTCGATCACGCCTTCGGCGGGAATGAACGTGACGTGGCATCCGGGCTTCCGGCAGTACTACGCCGCCGGTTCCGGGTCCGGTGATGGCGATTCCTTCTATTCGAAGTTGTACGTCTTCTCGGAGGCCGGTTCCGAGGTGCAGGCCTTCTTCGAGGTCGAGCACGACCTTCGATCGGTGAACTACAACCCGAACACCGGTCAGCTCGAGGTGCTCACGTTGCGGGCGCGTGACGGCGGGATCGGGGCCGTTGGCGGGCGTCCGCAGGGCCTCTTCGCCGTGCCGTTGGATGCGGCGGGCCAGGTGACCGGTTCGACGACGATGGTGCTCCCGTCGCTTCCCGGCCTCCGCGGCACCCAGACCATGCCGGTGTACGACTCCGCGAGGAACCGTCTCTACTCCTTCAGCAACACCAACGTCCTCAACGTCGTCAGCCGCGTCGACGGGTCGCTGATCGGCAACGTCACGCTCGACACGGCCGCGGCCGGAAGCCCGCCCACGACGTGGTTCGGCCTCGGGTACGACGCCGTGAACGATTACCTCGTGGCCACCGCCTACGCGCCGATCAACAAGGCGATGCGGTTCCGCGTCGACGGTTCGTACGTGGACTCGTGGGATCTCGACATCGACGTGCCGCAGTTCTACGGCGGCGTGAGCGTCGCCAACGACCAACTGTTCGTGTACGACAACGCGCGGAACGGCTGGCAGGGATACACCATTCCTTCGCCCGGCTCGCTCGCGTTGCTCGGACTGGCCGCCGCGGCGACCTGTCGCCGGCGCCGCTGATCCAACCTTCATCGCACGGCCCGGCCTGACCGCCGGGCCGTGTCTTTTGGCGAAACGGGGACGGAATCGCGGCGTCCGACGTCGCTGCGGCGAGGTCGATTCAGGAGTTCGTTCATGATGTTCCATTTGCGAAGCATGGCGTGGCGGTGGTGTGCCTTGTGTGTCGCCGTGGCCGGCTTCTCGGCGGGCTTCTCGGCGGGCCAGGCTCAGGCGCAGACGCAAGACTGGTCCAACCTCGGCGGCAACGGCCGCATGAACGGACTGGTCAACGTCAACGGACCTGACGGCATCGGTGCCTCCGATCTGCTCTGGGAGGGCGGCCCCTTCAGCTACATCGCGTGGAACCCCGTCATCGAGGGCCGCCGCGTCTTCATGGTGCGACAGACCGCATTCCCGCAGAACAACCCGCCGCCCGACGACGCCACGATCTACGCGATGGACCTCGACACCGGCGCGGTCCTCTGGACCGCCGATCTGCCCTTCGAGGCGGGCGACTGGACCACGTGGATCGCCGGCGTCAAGAACGGCCGACTCTTCGCCAGTCGCTCGGGCAACGGCGGGAGCGTCGACGCCCCGCTCTATTGCCTCGACGCGGCGACCGGCGCGGTGCTGTGGCACACGGCGGGCGGCACGGACGTGCCCCGCTACCAGATCCTCGCCGGCCCCTACACCGGCGCGGTCTTCGCCGATGACGGCGACCTCATCTTGCCCTCGTGGCGATGGATCGAACGCATCGACGCCCAGACCGGCCTGCTCGTCTGGCGGACCGCTCGCGTCGAGCAGGTGGGCAACACCACCGGCGTCGTCATCAACGGCAACGCCGTCTACACCGTCGACCTCATCAACGGGTCCGGCAATCGCGTGGCCATCCGCAAGTTCGACGCCACGACCGGCGCCTTCCTTTACCGCGGACCCCTGCTCGGAGGCGTGCTCCTGCACAACGGCCTCTACGTCGGCACCGATGGTCGTCTGTATCTGCCGTATTCGCAGAACTTCAACGTGAACAACGACTTCCTCTACTCCTTCACCGACACGGGCACCGCCATCACCCAGAACTGGCGGACCTCCTCCGGCGGCGGCGGCGAGTTCTCCCGCTGGGGCGTCGGCCCCGACGGCTCCATCTACAGCATGTCTTGGACCGGCACCCAGGACTTCGAGGCCTCCGGCACGCTGCAACGTCTCGATCCCGCCACCGGCTCGGTCATCGCCACCTACCCCACGCCCATCACCGGCGACTACATGCAGGTCCACATGGCCGTCGACGCCCGCGGCGTCATCTACCTCTCCAACGGCACCGCGGGCGGCTTCAACGGCGGACGCCTCTACTCCTTCAACCCCGATCTCACCCTCCGGTGGGAGGCGCCCATCGACGGCAACCTCAACCAGGGCGGTCCCGTGCTCGGCACCGACGGCACGCTCGTGATGACCAGCACCGACACCCTCGTGAGGGCGTATCGCACGGTGGCGTTCTGTGCCGCGGACTTCAACGGCGACGGCGGCATCGACGGTGGCGACATCGAAGCCTTCTTCGTCGCGTGGGAAGCGGGCGACGGCGCCGCGGACGTGAACGAAGACGGCGGCATCGACGGCGGCGACGTGCAGGAGTTCTTCACGCTCTGGGAAGCGGGCGGCTGCTGATCGACGCGTGAGCTCAGCTCCTCGACGCTTCGCCGCGAACCGCGGTCGCGGCCGACAGCCGCTCGAGCCCGTGAGCCGTGCGAAGTTCGATGAACTCCAGCGGCTCGATCCGCTCCACCACGCCCTCCACGCGCCTCCCCCCGGACTCGAAGGCCGTCGCCACGCCACGCAACGCGTCGTGACGCTTCCACCGCTCCACGACCTGCTCACAGGGCCGCTTCACCCACGCGATCGCCGCCCGGGCCACTTCGCCCGCCAGCCGCGGACGCGAACATGCGATGTGCAGGCACGCCAGCGACGTGGCGAGGTCGCGAAGGTGCGGCGGGAAGTCCGTCGGCTGTTGGTGCACGTTGATGCCGATGCCGGCCAGCACGCGGCCCTCGGAACGCTCGATCAGCACGCCACCCAGCTTGCGGACGCCGCATCCCGCCGCGTCGACGAGCATCAGGTCGTTGGGCCACCGCAGACCCAGCGGCGGGGTCCGTGCCCCGAGGACGGCGGCGATGGCGTCGAGGGCGGCGATGCCGCAGGCCAGCGATAGACACGTCGTGTCGACGTCGCGGTCGGAAAGGACCAGCGTGAGGGCCACGCCCAGACCCTGGTCGTCGACCCAGCGTCGCCCAAGGCGTCCGCGTCCGGCGGTTTGCCTCGCGGCGAGCACGGCCAAGGGCGTCGGCCCTCGCCACCGGCGAGCCACATCCTGCGTGGAAGGGGTCTGCGCCAGAAGACGAAGCGATGGGGCGGCTCCGAAACTCGCGGGCCACATCGAGAGTCGACCGTCAAGACGCTTCATGGCCGGCACGCCCCGCGGGTCATCCGTCGACGTCCATCGCCACGTCGAGCACGGTCGCAGAGTGCGTGAGCCCGCCCACGCTGATGCGGTCGACGCCGGTGCGGGAGATCGCGTTGATGGTCTCGAGCGTGATGCCCCCCGAGGCCTCGAGTTCGAGCGAGGGGTTGAGCTCGTCGCGTCGCTTCGCCGCGTGGCTCATCCGCTCGCACGACATGTTGTCGAGCAGGATGATGTCGACGACGCCCGGCGGCAGCGTGAGCAACGCCTCGTACTGCTCGAGCGTGTCCACCTCCACCTCGACGAACGACGGATGGCCCTTCACCCTCGCCAGCGTGGCGGCACGCTGGATGAACCGGGGCAACTCCTTGACGCCGACCCCCGCGACGTGGTTGTCCTTGATGAGCACGGCGTCGAAGAGGCCGATGCGGTGGCAGAATCCCCCGCCGCAGCGGACGGCGTACTTCTCGAGCACGCGGAGGCCCGGCGTCGTCTTGCGGGTGTCGTAGAGGCGGGCCCGGCACGAGGGCTCCATCGCCTTCGCGAAGGCCCGCGTGCGGGTGGCGATGCCTGAAAGGCGTCCCAGCAGGTTCAGGAGCGTTCGCTCCAGCCCCAGCAGTTCGTCGAGCGGCCCGCGCAGCGTCGCCAGCGTGGTCATGGCGGCCGCCTCCTGGCCGTCGGTGGCATGCACCTCGACGTTCGAGCTGGGGGCGAAGAGCCGCATGAGTTCGGGCAACGCCGCCAGTCCGGCGATCATGCCCGGGGCCCTCGCCACCACCTTGGCCTCGCCGATGCGGGCCACGTCGATGCAGCACTCCGAGGTGATGTCGCCGTCGCTCCGCACCGTGTCGCGGCCCGGCGCCGACGACGGGCGCGGGATGCCCATGTCCTCGTCGTGAGCGAGCTCGAGCAGCCGCCGGATCAGGCCGGTGGCCTCGAACCTCGCGTACAGGTCGGGGAGCGAGAGGGTGTTGACGCTGTTGATGCCGTTCATGCCGTTGGTCATGCGCAGCCGTTGAGCGTGTCGCCGCGATGATTCACTGCTGCGGACGGGGCGCGCGGGCCACGAGCGTGCAGTCGGTCGTGAACTCCTTCATCTCGCCCTCGACCTTGCGGCGGTACGTGATCTTCACCACGTCGCCCGGCTTGGCCTTCGAAAGGAGCGGCATCCACCCGGCCACGTCCTTGAGCGCCGTGTCGTTCCACTTGGTCATGAGGTCGCCCTCCTTGAGCCCCGCCTTGGCGGCGGGCAGGTCGGGGAAGACCTCGCCCACGAGCACGCCCGGCTCCTCGCCCGCGTAGTCGCCCGGGGCGATGCCAAACCGAACGCCCACCGAGACGCCGCCGACGTTGCCGGGGCGGTTCTCCTGCACGGGCTCGTCCTTCTTGGCCTCGTCCTTTTTTTCCTCCGCGGCCGGCTCGGTCTTGGGCTCTCCCGTGGAGAAGACGAACGCCTCGGGCCGTCGGGCGGCGTCGAAGGCGATGCGGAAGGCCAGGTCCGTCACCTGCACCGCGCCGTCGAAGTTGATGGTGTCCACCACGTCGAGCGGCGTGTGGTATTCCTTGTGAAGTTGCGTGAAGAAGAAGAGCGTGGGCACCTTCACGCCCGTGAACGAGGCGTGGTCGGAGGGGCCAAAGCCGCTCTTGGTCTGCTTGATGGTCATGCCGGACGACTCGATGTAGGGCTGCAGCCACTCCTGGAAGCCCTCGGCCGTGCCGACGCCGCCGAGTTCCATCCGGCCCTCGCGCAGGCGGCCGATCATGTCGAGGTTGATCATCATCGCGTGCTTCTCGATGGGCGAGACCGGGTGCTTGACGTAGTACTTCGAGCCCACCAGGCCCGACTCCTCCGCGCTGAACCAGAGGAAGAGGATCGAGCGGGCCTGAGCCCCCTCGGGAAGGGCGGCGTAGGCCCTGGCGAACCGCTCGGCGATGATGAGCGCGCCGGACGTGCCGCTGCCGTTGTCGTCCGCGCCGGCGTGGATCTTGCCCCTGGGGTCGGGGTCGCGAGAGCCGAAGTAGCCGTAGCCCACGTGGTCGTAGTGGCTGCCGATGACGATGTACTCGTCGGCGAGCGAGCCCTTGCCGGGGAGGATGCCGCCGACGTTGTCGGTCATGAGGGGCACGCGTTCCACGGCCACCTTCACCGTCGCCTTGGCCTTGGGCAACGCGACGATGCCCGCCGTCTCCTTCGGCAGCGCGTCGGCCCATTCACGCAGGGTCTTGAGGTCGCGGCCCGATTCGTCGGCGGCCTTCACCAGCCGGTCGGCGGCGTCCTGCGACATCATGATCACGGGCACCTTGCTCGAGTTGCCCCGTGAGCCGCTGAGTTCGAGGCCTTCGAGCTTGTTCACCCGGGGGTCGTCCGCGCCGGGCGGGTTGACGAGGATGATCGCCGCCGCGCCGGCACGCTCGACCACGCGCAGCTTGGAGTCGAGGGCCGCCGCGGGCGTCCACGCGCCGGCCGCGCCCCAGCGGCTCTTGCCCTGCTCGTCCATGGGCTCGAAGCGGAGCACGATGGCGATCTTGCCCTCGACCTTCGCGCCGCCGAAGAAGGTGTCGTACCCCTTGTCCTCGTTGCGGGTGGCGTAGCCGACGAAGGCGAGTTCGCCCGTGACGTCGCCGCTGCCCGAATAGCCGAGCACCTTGTAGTCGACGTCGGCCTTGAGGTCGGTGGTCGTGCCGCTGGCCTCGAACGAGGCCGCCTGCGAGGTGATCTTGGTGGAATCGCCGGGACGCAGCGAGGGCGGGGCGGTGAAGACCTGCCGGTAGTTCGACCGCGGGCGGCTCTGGGTCACCTTGCCGTCGGCGTCCTTGGTCTCGGTGGGGAAGGCCGGCTCCATGCCCAGCCGCCGGAGTTGGAACTCGAGGTACTGGGCGGCAAGGCGATTGCCGTCGGTGCCGGGGGCCCGGCCCTCGAAGAAGGGGTTGGCGATGGTGGTGATGTGGCTTCGGTACGAGGCGGCCAGCGACTTGGCCTCCTCCTCGGTGGCGGGCACGGTCACCGCCCCTGGCGAGGCCGGTTCGAGCAGCAGGGGGGCGGCGGCATGCCCGGCCAAGGCCAGGGCGGCGACGGGCAGGAAGGAGGCCCAGCGGGGGAGGGTGTGTCGGCTCAAGGGAAATCCTCGTGGAATGGGCGGCGAAAGGAGCATCACATGGTAGTGAAGATGGGCAGGTGGGGCCCGCAGTCCCTCCTCCTACGCCCGGGACGGCCCCGCGTTCCCCCTGTTCGGCCAAGCCCCGGCCGTCCGACCGGTTCGAAGGCGACTCGCTACCATTTCCGCCCGGGCCCCGCGACCCCCGCGAGGCCCGATTTCACCCGCACGCGAGTCGCCCGGTACGAACCTCCCCCTGGCCTCCCGGACACAGCCATGAGCCACCCCGCCTCGTCCTCCGCCGTTGCCACGAAGCCCGCCTCCAAGGTCGACCTGATGCACGCCGAAACCACCCCCGCCGCCGATCCCCTCGCCCCCCTCGACACCTTCGAGCCGCGGCATCTGGGGTCCGGACGCGAGGACATCGAGGCGATGCTGCGGGCCATCGGGGTGCCTTCGCTCGAGGACTTGGTCTCGCAGACCGTGCCGGCCTCGATCCGCTTGGGCCGCCCGCTGCACCTCGCCGGCCTCGAGAAGCCCCTGGGCGAGCAGGCGGCGTTGGCCCGGCTCGAGTCGATGGCCGCCCGCAACGTCGTGGCCCGCAACTTCATCGGCGCGGGCTACTACGGCACGCACACGCCCACGGTGATCCTCCGCAACATCCTCGAGAACCCGGGCTGGTACACGCAGTACACCCCCTACCAGGCCGAGATCGCCCAGGGACGCCTCGAGGCCCTGCTCAACTTCCAGACGATGGTGAGCGACCTGACGGGCCTGCCTCTGGCGGGCGCGAGCCTCCTCGACGAGGCCACCGCCGCCGCCGAGGCCATGACGATGTGCTGGGCCGTGTCCGACCACGCCAAGGGCACCTTCATCGTCGACAGCGCGTGCCACGAGCAGACCATCGCCGTGATGCAGACCCGCGCCGACGGCCTCTCCATCAAGCTCGTCGTCGCCGATCTCGCCAAGAACCCGCCCGCCATCGACGGCACCGTTTGCGGCGTGCTCGTGCAGTACCCCTCGACCTGCGGCACCATCACCGACTGGCGTCCCTTCATCGACAAGGTGCACCAGGCCGGCGGCCTGGTCGTCGTCGCCACCGACCTGCTCGCACTCACGCTGCTGACCTCGCCCGGCGAGCTGGGCGCGGACGTGGCGGTTGGTTCGGCGCAGCGGTTCGGCGTGCCCATGGGCTTTGGCGGCCCGCACGCGGCGTTCATCGCCACCCGCAGCGAATATGTCCGCAAGATGCCGGGTCGCATCATCGGCGTCTCTCGCGACGCGCAGGGCAACCGCGCCCTGCGCATGGCCATCCAGACCCGCGAGCAGCACATCCGCCGCGAGAAGGCCACCAGCAACATCTGCACCGCCCAGGCCCTCCTGGCCATCATCGCGGGCATGTACGGCTGCTATCACGGCCCCGAGGGGCTCAAGGCCATCGCGAGCCGCACGCACCGCATGACGTCGATGCTCGCCAAGGCTCTGGCGGCGATGGGCCACGAGGTGCTCACGGCGTCGTTCTTCGACACCATCCGCGTGCGCGTCCGCGGCGGCAAGTGCGGCGCGGCCGACGGCGCGACCGTGCGGGCCCGTTCGCAGGCCAAGGGCATCAACCTCCGTCACTTCGCCGACGGCACGGTGGGCGTGAGCCTCGACGAGACGGTCACGACGGCCGACCTCGCGGGGATCATCTCCTCCTTCGCCGCCGCCGACGGCCCCGCCCTCGATCTCGCGGCGTTCGACGCTCCCGGCGCCGCGATCCCGGCCTCGCTGGCCCGCACCAGCGCGTTCATGACGCACGAGGTCTTCAACAGCTTCCACGGCGAGCACGAGATGCTCCGCTACATCTTCAAGTTGATGGGCCGCGACCTCTCGCTGGCGCACAGCATGATCCCGCTGGGGTCGTGCACCATGAAGCTCAACGCCACGAGCGAGATGATCCCCGTGACGTGGAAGACCATCGGCGGGCTGCATCCCTTCGCGCCCTTCGAGCAGGCCAAGGGGTACGAGGCGATGTTCCGCGACCTCGAGCAGTGGCTCTCGGAGGTCACGGGCTTCGCCGCCGTCTCGCTGCAGCCCAACGCGGGCGCGCAGGGCGAGTACACGGGCCTCATGGTGATCCGCGCGTACCACCATGCCCGGGGCGACACGCACCGCACGGTGTGCCTGATCCCCGAGAGCGCGCACGGCACCAACCCCGCCAGCGCGGTGGTCGCGGGCTTCGACGTGGTGCCCGTGGCCAACACCGACAGCGGCGACATCGACCTGGCCGACCTCAAGGCCAAGGCCCTCGAGCACAAGGATCGCCTGGGCGCGGTCATGGTGACGTACCCCAGCACGTACGGCGTCTTCGAGGAGGGCATCAAGGAGATCTGCCGCGTGGTGCACGACTGCGGCGGGCAGGTCTACATGGACGGCGCGAACATGAACGCGCAGGTGGGCCTCTGCCGCCCGGGCGACATCGGCGCCGACGTCTGCCACCTCAACCTGCACAAGACCTTCTGCATCCCGCACGGCGGCGGCGGCCCGGGCATGGGCCCCATCGGCGTGGCCTCGCACCTGGCCCCCTTCCTCCCCGGCCATCCCGTCTCCTTCCCGGGCACGCTCAAGGCCCAGCAGGCGGGCGACAAGGCTATCGGCCCCGTCAGCGCGGCCCCGTACGGCTCGCCGAGCATCCTGGTCATCTCGTGGATGTACATCGCCATGATGGGCGCGTCGGGCCTCAAGAAGGCCACGCAGCTGGCCATCCTCAACGCCAACTACATGGCCGCCCGCCTCGAAGGGCATTACACCGTGCTCTACAAGGGTGCGAACGGCCGCTGCGCCCACGAGTTCATCGTCGACGTCCGCCCCTTCGAGAAGACCGCGGGCATCAAGACCGACGACATCGCCAAGCGGCTCATGGACTTCGGCTTCCACGCCCCGACCATGAGCTGGCCCGTCCCCGGCACGCTCATGATCGAGCCCACCGAGAGCGAGAGCAAGGCCGAACTCGACCGCTTCTGCGACGCCATGATCGCCATCCGCGACGAGATCAGGGCCGTCGAGGAGGGACGCATCGACAAGGTCGACAACCCCCTCAAGAACGCCCCGCACACCAGCGGCGTCGTCACCGCCGACGAGTGGAAGCACCCGTACTCGCGCCGTCAGGCCGCCTTCCCGCTGCCCTGGGTCGCCGAGCACAAGTTCTGGCCCTTCGTCGGTCGCGTCGACAACCCCTACGGCGACCGCAACCTCATCTGCACCTGCGCCCCCATGGAGGCGTACAAGTAAGCGAGCCCGTTCCCGACGATCCCATGTCGAAGCTCTCGCACATCGACGCCTCCGGCGCGGCCTCCATGGTCGACGTGGGCGACAAGCCCGTGACGCGACGCGTCGCGGTGGCCGAGGCCTTCGTCGACGTGTCCGGGGAACTGGCGGCCGCCATCCGCGACAACGCGCTCGCCAAGGGCGACCTGCTCGCCGTCGCGCGCCTCGCGGGCATCCAGGCCGCCAAACGCACCGACGAGCTCATCCCCCTGTGCCATTCCCTGCCCCTCGACGTCGTCGACGTGCAGGCCGCCGTCACGCCCGCCGACGCCGCGTCGCATCACGTGCGGATCGTGGCCACCGCGTCGACCCATTCGCGGACGGGCGTCGAGATGGAGGCCCTGGTCGCCGCGGGCGTGGCGGCGTTGACCGTCATCGACATGGGCAAGGCCGTCGACAAGGCCATGGTCGTCCGCGGCCTGCGCGTGCTGGAGAAGCGGGGGGGACGCGGCGGCGAGTACGTCGCGAAGGATCGCGTGCCGTGAGCGAAGCGCCCTTCGTCATTCGCGCCGCGGTGCTCACGGTGTCGGACCGGTGCGCCGCGGGCAAAGCCGTCGACGCCTCGGGTCCGCGCGTCGAGGCGACGCTGGTGCAGCGGCTCGGCGCCACGGTCGTGGAGCGGGCCCTCGTGCCCGACGGCATCGAACCCGTCGAGGGCGTGCTGCGGCTGTGGTGCGATCCGACGCTTGGGCTTCACCTCGTCGCCGTCACCGGGGGCACGGGTTTTTCGCCCCGCGACCTCACGCCCGAGGCCGCGATGCGCGTCATCGACCGGCCCGCGCCCAACCTGATGGAGTTGGCCCGCGCTCGGTGCGGGGCCGTGCACCCCAAGGCGTTCCTTTCTCGCGCGGTGGCGGGCGTCGCGGGCCGCACGCTCGTCGTCACGCTGCCGGGGTCGCCCGCGGGGGCTGCCGAGATGCTCGAGGCCATCGCCGACGTGCTGCCCCACGCGGTGCAGTTGGCGGCGGGCGAGCGTGCCGGTCACTGAGGCCGCAGGGCCCGGGGCGTGCGAACCTCGGGCGCCTTGTCGAGGCATTCCTGCGCCCAGGTCTCGAGGGAGACGACCGTCCACATCGCCTCGGTCAGCGTCGCGTCGCGATGGTCGCGGATGCGGGCGTGCCAGTCGCGGACAGCGCGAGGGTCGATCCAGCCGCGGGCGGCGATTCCGGGAATCAGCGAATCGTTGAGCAGGGCCTCGAAGCGCGGGTGGCGGAAGTAGTCGAGCAGCGGCAGGCCGAAGCCGGACTTGCGGCGACGGACGAACTCGCGACCGAAGCGACGTTCGGCCATCTCCTTCAGGATGATCTTCGTGCCCCGTTCCATCGGATTCGGACGCAGGGGGCTGCCCGAAATGCGTCGCGACAGGGGCAGTCGCCTCGCGGCCTCCACCACGTCGCGGTCGAGGAAGGGCACGCGGTTCTCGACCGAGTGCGCCATCATCATCTTGTCCTGGCGGATGAGCAGCTCGACCATGAAGGTCTGCATGTCGTACTTGCAGCAGTCGTCGAGGAACGTCGAGCGACCCTCGCGGAAGATCGCCCGACGCCGCTCGAGCGGCGCGGCGAGGTCCGCGTCGGGCCGCAGCAGCAACGCCTGCGCGTCGCGCATCGACGAGCTGTACTTGATGAACCACGCCTCGCGGTCGAGCCCCGGCGGCGAGTCGAAGTTCCGCACCAGTTTGGGGCCCAGCCCCGGCAGGTGCCTGAGCAACGGCAGGGCCCCCAGCACGCCCGGACGGATCGCCGCCATGAAGAACCGCGGATAGCCGCCCAGCAACTCGTCCGCGCCGTCGCCGCTGAGCAGCACCGTCACCCGCTTGCGGGCCTCCTGCGCGAGCAGGAAGAGACCCACCGCGTTGCCCAGGTTCAGCGGCGTGTCGTAGTGCCACGTCGCCTCGCGGAGGTGATCGATGAAGTAGTCGAAGGTCAGCGTGGCCGCGTGGAGCGACGTGCGGGTCTTGGTCGCCGCGATCCGCATCCACGGCTCCTCGCTCACCGAGGCGTCGTCGAAGATGATCGAGAAGGCGTCGAGGTCCTGTTCGAAGCGTTCCCTCGCGATGCTCGTCACCATCGAGGAGTCGATGCCTCCAGAGAGCTGGCAGCCGAGCTTCACGTCGCTGATGAGTTGGCTCTTGACGCTCTTCTCGAAGGCCGCCTCGAAGCGATCGTCCGCGCCCGCGGCATCGGGGGTCACGTCGGGAATCGTGTAGTGACGGTGCACGCTCGTCGCGCCCGACGCGTCCACGCGGAGCCGGAATCCCGGACGCACCTGGCAGATCCCCTTGGCGAGAAACCCGTCCCCCGCGTTGTAGCGGAAGAGCAGGTGCTCGTCGAGCATCGCCGGATCGAGTTCGCGCGGGAAGCCCGGGTAGGCCATGATGCTCTTGGCCTCGGAGGCGAAGAGGAGCATGCCCGCGTGCCGCGCGTGATACAGGGGCTTGATGCCCAGGTGGTCGCGAGCCAGGTGCACCTCGCCGCGACGCAGGTCCGCGATCGCGAAGGCGAACATGCCGTTGAGCCGATCGAGGCACCCCTCGATCCCGTGCTCCTCGTAGAGGTGGAGAATCACCTCCGTGTCGGTCGCGCTGCGGAACCGGTGTCCCGCGGCCTCGAGGGCGGGACGGTGGTCGAAGGCGTTGTACACCTCGCCGTTGAAGGCGATGAAGACCGTGCCGTCCTCGTTGGCCATCGGCTGGTGGCCGCGGGGCGAGAGGTCGAGGATGCTCAGTCGGTTGAAGCCGAACCCGCCGGTGAATCGTCCCGGTGGCACGCCCCGCGTCGGGTCGTACGCCGCCGTCTCGCCCGTCGCGAGCGAGAAGAGCCGGAAGCCCTGGTCATCGGGCCCCCGGTGGCGGGCCACGTCGGTCATGCGACGAAGCGCGACGGCGTCCACGCCGCCGCCGTCAAGATGAATGATGCCAGTGATGCCGCACATGAGTCCTGATCGCCGTTTCCTGCTGTCCAGCCCCGCGGCCGCGGAGCAGGTCGGTCGATCATGGACCTGGTGAAGCCGCCGTTTCCGTCAAGGGCGCCCGCCGTCCCGGTCAAGCGGAGGCCGCGGACGCCGCCGCGCGTCCGTGTGTATCGCACGAACGGCCGCGAGGCATGAACTCGGGCGGCCGGACTCGACCGTTCAGCGCGATGATAGCAGGATTCGCACGCCCGGTAACCTTCATCGGGGGAATGCGTGGAACGGAGCGGGGGGGACGAGCGAACGGTGGTGTATCCTCGATCGGTGGCGGGGGAATCGGCGGCAACGCCAAGAAAGGAAGGCCTGATGTCCGTTGTCGTCACTCGTGCCCGTCTGATCGGCCTGCTCACGTCGTTCTCCCTCGTCGCCGTGGCCGGCGCGTCCCAACCGGCGACGCCCACCTGGGTCTTCCTGCAACCTCGTGCGGCCCAGTCCGATCCCGCGGCACTCGACGTCGCGTTGCGTCGAGCCGAGGACGCGGCGGACGCCCGCATGCTGGAACGCCGTCGCCTGCGGCGCACCACGCCGGGGTTGCTCGACGTTCGGGACCTTCCGCTCGACGAACGCCCCCGGGTCGCGGTGGCCGCGCTGGCCCGCGTCCGTACCGAATCGCGATGGCTCAACGCCCTGAGCGTGGAGGCCACGCCCGAGCAGGTCGAGGCGATTCGCTCGCTCCCGGGCGTCCGCGAGGTGCGGCCCGTCGCTCGTGGCCGACGCTGCGCGGAGGCCCAGGTCTGCGAGGACGCGGTGCCCGAGGATCGGTCGCACCACGTGCCGCGGGACTTCTACGGCCGTAGTTCGGCACAACTCGCGCAGATCAACCTTCAGGCCATGCACGTCCGCGGGTACACCGGCCGCGGCGTCGTCATCGGCATCCTCGACACCGGCTTCAACCGCGTCCACCAGTCGTTCAACAACCCGGCGCGTCCGCTGCACGTCATCGCCGAACGCGACTTCATCAACGCCGACGACCAGACGGGGCCCGAGGCGGGAGATCCCGCGGGCCAGCACTCGCACGGCACGCTCATCCTGGGGTGCATCTCGTCGTACCTGCCCGACCAACTCGTCGGCGGCGCGTACGACGCCTCCGTCATCCTCTGCAAGACGGAGAATGTCGCGAGCGAGACGCCCATCGAGGAGGACTTCTACGCCGCCGGCATCGAGTTCATCGAGGCTCGCGGCGGTGACGTCGCCACCTCCTCGCTCGGCTACATCGATTGGTACACCCGCGAGGACCTCGACGGCCAGACCGCCGTGACGACCATCGCCGTCAACATCGCCGCCGAGAACGGCCTGCACTGCTGCACCGCCGCGGGCAACGACGGGCACGACGCCGATCCGGCCACGGCGAGCATCATCGCCCCCGCCGACGGCCTGCGGGTCATCTCCTGCGGCGCGGCCGATTCGGCGGGCGTCATCGCGGGTTTCTCCTCCGACGGACCCACCGCCGACGGCCGCCTCAAGCCCGAACTGCTCGCCCGGGGCGTGGGCACCGCCACCGTCCACCCCGACACCGTCGACACGTACGCCGGCGCGAGCGGCACGTCGCTCTCCACGCCCCTGGTGGCCGCCGCCGTCGCGTGCCTGGTGCAGGCCAACCCGTGGTGGACGGTCGACCAGATGCGGGCGGCGCTCTGCTCCACGGCCTCCGACGCCGCGGCGCCCGACGCACTCTTCGTCCGCGGCTACGGCATGGTCGACGCCTTCGCGGCCTTCCAGTCGACCTGCCCCGCCGACTTCAACCAGGACGGCGGGGTGGACGGCCTCGACGTGGGCGCGTTCTTCCTCGCGTGGGAAGCGGCCGAGGTCGGCGCCGACGTCAACCACGACGGCGGCGTCGACGGCGGCGACGTGGAGGCGTTCTTCGTCATCTGGCAGGCGGGCGGCTGCTGAGCCTCCGCAAGGGCGATGGCAGGTTATCTGAAGCCATTTGCCCGATTCCCCTCGTTTTTTCCGTTTCAGGTGGCATATTCCCTACGGCTTCACAGGTGTTTCGCGTGGCCGCGCGCGGGAACTCCATGGCCGGGAGTCGTCATGCCCACCCTTCGTCTTCGGACCTGCGCGTCCGCCCTCGTCGTCTGCTGTTCGGTCGCCGCCGCGGAAGTCGTCACGCTCGGCGCTTCCAAGGACAACACCCTGTTCGAGAACGTGTCCGGCGGCATCAGCAACGGGCAGGGCTCGTATCTCTACTCCGGCATGACCGCCATCGGCGGTCTGCGAAGGGGGCTGATCGCCTTCGACCTCTCGGCGATTCCGGCCGGCTCCACGATCACGAACGTCAGTTTCACGATCCGCGTTTCGCGGACCATCACCGCCACCGAGCGCACCGTCCTGCATCGCATGCTGGCCAACTGGGGCGAGGGGCAGAGCAACTCCAACGGACAGTCCGGCGGCGGCGGCGGATCGCCCGCCGAACCCGGCGACGCCACCTGGACGCACGCCTTCTTCGGGGCGGTGCCATGGTCGAACTTGGGCGGCGACTTCGATGCCGCTCCGTCGGCGGGCCAGCAGCTGGTGGGAGTCGGCTTCTACACCTTCTCCGGCGCGGGCCTGATCCGGGACGTGCAGTCGTGGGTTGACGATCCATCCTCGAACTTCGGCTGGGCCATCATCGGCAACGAGACGGTCAGCGGCAGCGCCAAGCGGATCGACTCTCGCAACAACCCCACGGCCGCCAATCGACCCTCGCTGGTCGTGACCTACACGCCCATCCCCTCCCCGGCCACGCTCGCGGTCCTCGGGCTGGCGGCGGCCTGGCGTCGACGCCGCTGACGGGCTCCCGGGCCTCTCCCCGGGGTTATCCGCCATTTCATGAACGCAAGGCCTTGATTTGCCTTGCACCCTACCCTGCGTTCCTGTACGCTCAGGCAGCGGCTCGGTCGTGCCGTGCGACGATCGCGTTCGGCCCTTGGCCGGATCGCGTGTCGCGATTGGCGTCCGGGTCGGCGGGTTCGTTCGCGTGTGCAGGGAGCAGAGAGGACAGGCGGCGTGGATCAGCAAGCCGGCGACGAGGCCACATCCATCCATCCGGGCGACGACCCGATTCGTGATGCCATGGCCCGGTCGCCTCGCGCCTCGCGACGCGCCATGCTCGCCGGAGTGCTTTCGACGATCGCCGTCGCCGCCAAGGCAGACACCGTTGCAGGACCGGTCAGCGCCATGGGCGATGTCGATCCATCCGCCCTGCTCGTGCGGCTGGTGAAGCGACTCACCTTCGGCATCAGCGCGCCCGAACTCGCGTCGGCCGCGTCGCTGGGCTATGCCGGATACCTCGAACAGCAACTCAACCCCGAGTCGGTCGACGACGCGTCATGCCTGGCTCGCATCGCGCCCCTCACGTCGCTGACGAAGAACTTCTGGGAGATCTACCGGCAGCCATCGGCGCAAGTCGTCAACGAACTCATCGAGGCGGCGATCCTCCGCGCGGTCTATTCGCGTCGTCAGCTCTTCGAGCGGATGGTCGACTTCTGGACCGACCACTTCAACATCGACGTCAACAAGGACGCGTGCGCGTGGCTGAAGATCGTCGACGACCGTGAGGTGGTCAGGTCCAACGCCCTGGGGAAGTTCGGCGACCTGCTCGCGGCGTCGGCCATGAGCCCCGCAATGCTCTACTTCCTCGACAATCACCTGTCGATCGCGGGCAACCCCAACCTCAACTACTCGCGAGAACTGATGGAACTCCACACCATCGGCGTCGACGGCGGGTACACCGAGGCGGACGTGGGAGAGGTGGCCCGCTGCTTCACCGGTTGGCAGTTCACCCCCGACACCGCCGGGTCGCTCGCGGGCATCTTCCGGTTCAACGCCTCCCTGCACGACAACAGCGCCAAGCGAGTGCTCGGGCATGACATCCCCGCGGGCGGCGGCGTCAACGACGGCCTGACGGTGTTGCGAATCCTCGCCGACCATCCGAGCACCGCCCGGTTCGTGAGCCGCAAGCTCTGTCGGAGATTCCTTGGCGAGGGCGTGCCCGAGTCGGTGACCAGAGCGGCCGCGGCCCGCTTCACGGCCACCGACGGCGACATTCGCGAGGTCATGCGTTGCATCCTCGCGCCGCAGCACATGGCGGTGGCGACGCCCCGGTTCAAGCGTCCTTTCCACCTGTACGCGTCGGCCATTCGCGCCACGGGCAGCCAGATCGTCTCCACCGGCGGCATGCGAGCCCAACTCCGCATCGCGGGCCACCTCAACTTCAACTGGCCCAACCCCGACGGATATCCCGACCGCGTCGACTTCTGGTCGGGCCTCGCGCTGCCTCGGTGGAACTTCGCCGCACAGATGATGAACAACGCGATCTCCGGCATCACGCCGGATCCCGCCGCGTTCTTCGCGGGGCTCTCGACCGCCGAGCAGATGGCCTCGCGGATCGACGCCGCCATGTTCGGCCACGAGATGCCCCCCTTCGAACGCAACCGCGTGCGAGACTATCTCGCGATCGATCCGTCGTCCGCCTCGGTCCGCGCCGAGGCCTTGGGCCTCGCGGCGGCCTCCCCCGCCTTCCAGTGGTATTGAACGCTTCCGCCCCGGACCTTCCCATGGAACCCATCCCCGCGAAATGCTGCCCCGAATACGCCGAGTTGTCCCGGCGCGGGTTCCTGCAGGCCGGCGCGGGCTCGCTCGCCGGTCTGGCCGCCCTGACCTCATGGCTGCCCCGCGTGGCCGTGGCCCGCGACTATCGCTCCACGCTCCGCGACACCATCGTGTGGATCTACCTCCGCGGCGCAGCCGACGGGCTCTCGATGTGCGTTCCCTGGGGCGACGACGACTACTACCTCGCGCGGCCGTCGCTGGCCATTCCTCGCCCCGACAGCGGCGCGGCCGCTCGCTGCATCGACCTCGACGGCTTCTTCGGGCTCTCCCCCGCGATGTCGGCCCTTCTGCCCGCCTACCTCGCGGGCGACCTGCTCTTCGTCCACGCCTGCGGCTCGCCCGATCCGTCCCGCTCGCACTTCGACGCCCAGCGGTTCATGGAAGTGGGGCAGGTCTCCAGCGACACCTCCCTCACCGGCTGGCTCGGTCGCCACCTCGCGAGCGTCGCGCCCGCCGACCCGGCCGCCATGTTGCGGGCCGTGGGCATCAGCACCGGCCTCCAACGCGTGCTCGAGGGTGGCCCCCACACGCTCCCCATTCCCGACCTTGCCAACTTCGGGCTCCTGGGCAACCCCGCCACCAAGACGGCCCGCACCAACGCGCTCCGCGACATGTACGCCACCGTCGCCGACCCGCTCCGCGCCACCGCCTCGACCACCCTCGCCACCGTCGGCCTGCTCGACCAGATCGGCTTCTCGACCTACCAGCCCGCCAACGGCGCGCAGTACAACGCCGCCGAGTCGCTGGGCTACGCCCTCAAGACCTCCGCCGCCCTCATCAAGGCGCAGATCGGCGTCGAAGCCGTCGCCATCGACGTGCAAGGGTGGGACACCCACTCGGCGCAGGGGCCCGTCAGCGGCACGATGGCCGTGCTCATGAACCGCCTCTCCTCCGCGCTCGCCGCCTTCCACCAGGACATGTCCGCCGGCTCCAGCCCCGGCTACATCGTCGCCGTGGTCTCCGAGTTCGGCCGCCGCGTCTTCGAGAACGGCAGCCTGGGCACCGACCACGGCCACGGCAACGCCATGATGCTCATGGGCCCCGCCGTCGGCGGCGGCCGCGTGCTCCGCCACTGGCAGGGCCTCGCCACCGAGAACCTCTACGACTACGCCGACCTGCAAGTCACCATCGACTACCGCGACGTGCTGGCCGAGATCATCGAGCAGCGTCTGGGCAATCCGAACATCGCCTCCATCTTCCCCGGCTACGCGCCCGTCCACCGCGGGGTGTTGGCATGAGCCCGGTCGCCTCCATCCTCCTCGCGGCGCTCGCGCCGGTCGCCCTCGCCCAGCCCATCTGGAGCAACCAAAGCGACGATCCCGCGACGCCCGCGTTCGCCGTGGCCTCGCACGCCTTCGCCGGCACGCCCGCGCCCGCCGGACGCGTCTACGCCGAGGTCGCCAGTTCGCCCGGCGACGTCAACCTGCTCGCCGGGCTCAACGTCTCTCCCGACCCCGGCGCCATCGGCGGCTCCTTCCGCGTCGCCGACGACTTCACCATCACTCACGAGCACGGCTGGCGACTCTCCTCCGTCACGATCTTCGTGTACGTCAACGGCGCGGTGCCCTCGGGCGCTTCGCCCTTCTCCGGCGCGACGCTCCGCTTGTGGGACGCCAACCCCGCCGCCGCCGAGACACACGTCTTCTACGGCGACGCCGTGCGGAATCGGCTGCTCGCCGCCGCCCCGACCACCGCCATCCGGATCTTCAGCACACGCCCGCTGGCGCCGACGAACTTCGTGACGCCCCCGGACGCCTCGCGGCGAATCTGGGCCCTCGACCTCGACCTGGGCGGGTACACGTACATGCCCGCCACCTACTGGCTCGACGTGCAGGTGCAGTGCGTCGATCCGTCGATGCAGGCCTGGATCGTCCCCGTGACGCGAGCCGGGTCGCGCTCGCACGCCGACGACAACGCCATGGCCCTCGTGCCCGACGGACTCGTCGACGCGTGGGTGCCCGTCGTCGACCCCGGCAAGTCCATGCTCTCCGTGGCGGTGCCCCAGGATGTCGCCTTCATCCTCAACGGCGAAGCCGCGGGCCAATGCCCCGCCGACTTCAACCAGGACGGCGGCGTCGACGGCGACGACATGACCACCTTCTTTGCCGCGTGGGAAGCAGGCGAGATGATCGCCGACGTCAACGCCGACGGCGGCATCGACGGCGAGGACGTCACGACCTTCTTCCTGTACTGGGAAGCGGGCGGCTGCTGACGCGACGAATCGACGCGGCGTCCCGCCTCACCCTCCCAGTCGCCCTCGCCACCGCTCCAGCACCGTGTCCAGGTCGCCCGTGCCTCCCGCCGCGCCGGGGCCGAAGTGCATCCGCTCCAACGACGTGATTTCCTCCGTCAACGCCTTGAGCGTCGCCGAGTCGAGGTCGCGACGCGTCTCGCGGAGCAGCCGAAGCGCCGTCACCACGCTCAGCGGCGTGACGCGATCGGGCACCAGCGTGGCCCCCGTCGCGGGCGAGCTCGCCGTGCCGCGGCGTCGCACGGCCCACGCCGCCACGCCCGCCAACACGACCACGCCCAGCCCCGTTGCCACCAGGCCCCCGGTCGTCCAGCGGTGCTGCACGGGCACCACGCCCCCCTCGACCGGCAGGAGGTCCATGTCGGTGTAGTGGCGAGCCTCGGCGCCGGCCGCCACGCCCGCCTTGAGCGTCGGCACGGTGAAGGCGTCGGCGCGAGCGCCGCCGGTGGGGGTGTAGGTCACGAGCCACGAGCGTTCGATGTCAAGGCGGTACATGCCCGTGTCGTCGGGTTCGGGGTAGCCCCCCTTGGGCGCCTGCGGACGGCTGAAGAAGAAACGGTCGCTCGACACCGTGCCTTCCTGCAGGACCTGGATGGGCCGGGTCTCGATGCCCTTGTCGCCGATCTCGTAGCCGGCGATGGCGGTATCGATGCCTTCCAGCGCGTCGCGGAGGTCGGGCACCACGCCCTTGCCCCGGATACGGACCTCCATGGTGATTGCGCCCCCCTTGTCGCCAGTGCGGGCGTTGCGCACGTCGATCACCTGCTCCACCTTGGTCTCAAGCGTGGGTCGCTGCGGGTGGTCCTCGCCGGTGGCCACGGGCACGGCGTTCGACGGCAACGCCAGCGTCACCGGTCCGCTTTGGTCGTCGAACTGCATGTCCATCGTCACCGGCGGAATGCGATCGACCGCGGCCTCCTTGCGGCTGAGCACCACGTAGGCCATGGGCTTCTCGAGCCAGCCGCCCTGTTCCTGTTCCACCACGCCACGAGCGGGCATGAACGGATCGAAGAAGCCCACCGCCTCGATGGTGAAGCCCTTGCCCAGCGACGATTCGATCTCCTTCTGGAAACGGTCGCGATAGTTGATCTCGCGGAAGTCGCGTCCCACGCGGCCCCACACGTTGTTCTGCAGGTACTTGGCGAAACCCCCCGTCTCGCGATCGACCGCGTTGGTGAACCGCAGCGACACCAGCACGCCGAAGGGCCGGCCCGTGCCGATGCGATCGGGCCCGTCGACGGTGAGCCGCAGGCGAATCTCCTCCTTCACCAGGTCGCGGTAGAGCTCGTCCATGGCCCGCAGCGACGCGCCCGCCGGGTGGTCGCCGAGGATGCGGAGCGCGTGCTTGACCAGCCGCGGCTTGACCTCGGGGTCCGACCGCATCACCGCCTCGCTCACGTCCGAGGCGAAGTCGCTCAGGTGGCGAAAGGTCGCGTCGGGCTCCATCGCGTTGATGGCCTTTCGGATCCGCTCGATCTGGTCGTCGCCGATCGAGCCCTCCGTCGGCAGTTCCTCCACGTTCACGAAGTTGAGCTGGGGCGTGCCCAACGCCGCGCCGAACCAGACGGTGAAGACGCGAGCATCCTCCCGCTCCTCGCCTCGCGCCAACGCCGCGGCGTACACCCCCGCCGCGGCCTCGAAGGCCTCGAAGGCCGCCTTCCGCGCGTCGTTGAGCGAGGCCGCGTCGGCCTTCTTCTGCGCGTTGCGGAACTGCATGCGGTCGAAGGCCAACCCCGCCCGCAGGGCGGCCACCCGCCACGAGTTGGGCTCCCGGGCCGACGCCGCCTCCGCCAACTCCATCGCGACGCCGTACCCCTTGTCCACGAGCGCCGCGATCTCGTTGTCGGACCGCTTGGTGCCCGTCTCCTGCTGGGCCGCGCGGTTCCGCCAGTCGCCGTTGAGGTTCGCCGCCATCGTCCCGGCCAGCGACACCGCGGTGGTCGCGGGCATCGCCTCCAGCGGGCCGAAGATGCGGACGATCTCGTCTCGCTCGAAGACCTCGGACCGCCCGTGGCACGCCTTGAAGGCCGACGCGATCGACGGCAGCGTCCGCGGATCGACGCCCGTCGCCGCGATCGTGCTCATCACCGTCTGCAACCGCTCGAGGTTGCGGCGTTGACGCCCGCGGGTCAGTGGGGCCGCGGGGATCGCCTCCCGATAGAAGAAGAACAGCCGCTGCTCGTCCTCCATGTCGCCCGCCGGGCTGAGCCGGGACTGCCAGTGCGTGAGGAAGTCGTCCGCGATCGCCGCCGCGGCTTCGGGCGTCCGCGTGGACGCGTCGGCGAGCATGGTCAGCGCCATGTCCGTCTCGTCGGCCACGGTCGCCAGCGCGATGCACGCCTTGGCGGCCCGTGCCGCCATGCTGGGCTCGAGCGCGTCGAGCCACCGCCGCCCCGGCACCGCCCGCAGCAGCACCTGCGCCTCGCGGGTCAGGGCCTGCTGACGGCCCTTGGCCTTCACGGCATTCTCCATCTCCGTCAAGAGCGCGGCGGTCATCATCCGCAAGGGCACCCGCAGCGACTCGTTCTCCGCCGTCGTGCGGGCCAGCAGCACGTCCGCCGCCTCCTTGAGCGTCAGGATCGCCTCGGCCCGCTGCTGCTCCGATTGTTTCTCATCGCCGATCGCCGCCGCCTTCAGCGCCATCAACTCGAGCGCGGCCGGGCCCAGGGCCTGATCCGCGAAGAGCGTCTCCAGCCACGGCGTGATCCTCGCCCGCGGCACGCTGGTCAGCAGCGAAAGCCCGCGATCGATCGCCTCGCGCCGCGTCTTGGCCGCCGCCCGATCGAGCGTCGACACCTTCGAGTACAGCTCCCACGCCTCGAGCCGCAGCCGCTCGGCCCGCTCGGCCTCGCGCTCGGCCAGGGCCATCTTGTACCCCGCGTGCACCATCAGCACGCCCGCGTCGCCCGCCGCCGTCGCCTCTTCCAGCGATGGCAGATACGCGTACGCCTCGAGCATGAGGTCCGCGCCCGCGAGAAACTCCACGGTGCGGGACCGATGCTCGGGCGTCGTCTCGCCGAAGAACCTCGTGCCCGTCTTGAGCAAGGCCAGCAGCTTCGCCGTCCCCGCCTGCGACACGCTCTTCTTGAGGATGCCCGAGAGCGTCGCCAGTTGCCACGGCTTGAGGTCGCCCGGTGCGGCTTCCGAGAGCGACACCACCTCCTCGGGCAAGAGCCCCGCGTCGCCCCGGTTCATGCCCTGCAGGATCGTCGAGTAGATGCCCTGCGCCTCGGCCTCCGGACGCTGACGCAGCCACTCGCCCAGCACGCCCCACTCGCCCGCCATCGCCTGCAGGTGCACCCACCTCGCCACGTCCATCGGGCTCGCCGACGCCGCGTTGGGCTGCGGCACCTGCCCGAAGGCCAGCTTCGACCTCGCCGCCAGCACCGCCTGAGGCGTGCGGGCGAACTCCATCTCCCGCATCGCGCCCTGCAGTTCCATGGCGCGGGCCTGGGCCTCACCCTTCGCGGCATCAAGCCCCAGCGCCTTGTCGACGTCGACGCCGAGGTCGGCGTAATAGGCCCGCAGTTCCGTCTGCTCCTCCGGTGAGGCCGCTTCCCACGCCGCCTTCAGTTCCGCGACCTCCTCCGGCGGCAGCGCGACGCTCGCCTCTTTCTGGGCGTCAGGCTTGCCGGCCCCTTCCGGGGCGTCCGGCGACTCGCCGTCGCCCGCCTTGGCGCTCTCCTCGGGCGGCTCGGGCGGCTGGGCCGCGGGCATCCGCACGATCGGGATGGCCCGGATCATCGGCGGCTGGCCACCCGGCTGCGCCGTCGCCTGCCCCGCCAGCAGCAAGAGGCACGCGCACGACCATCCTGTCGCCCGCCGCGTGCCGCTCGTGTTCGTCATGTCGTTGGTCGCCTTCATGCCTGTGCTCCTGCCGCGTTCGTGCGCCGCCAGTCTGGCCGCTCGTGTGGCCGCTCCTGCAGCCGTTCACCACCCCGGACCGATGTCTCCCGCCGCCCCCGCGCCCCGGTCGTCGCCCTTGCGGGGCGGACGGGGCGACTTGCCCTTGCCGGGCCTGTTTCCCTCGCGGTTGCCCGGGGGTTCGTACTTGGGCCTGGGCTTGGCCTGCAAGTCCTCCAGCGAACTCTGCTCGAGATTGAGCACGAGTTCGACGTTGCGTTGCAGGTCGGCCTCGCCGGCTTGGTCGGTGGCGACCGCTCGCTCGGCGAGCAGCCTGAAGTGCTGCCTCGCGCTGGTCGCCTGCGCCCTCCACTCCGCCGCGGGCGCGCCGCTCAGGCGAAGCAGGCGAGCCTTGTAGTACTGCCCGGTCGCGAGGTCCTCCCGCGCGTCGCGTGCAAGCGATTCGGAGCCCGGTCGTCCCGCCGACTCGTCGAGCAGCGACTGCAGTTCGTCGATCCCCGACTCGATTCGGCCCGCCCGCACCAGCGCTCGCCCGCGGAGCCAGCGTGCGCGATCCGCGCGAGCCGCGTCCGATCGCTTCAGCGCGTCGATGGGCGAGGCCAACGCCTCGGCCACGCGTCCCCACGCCGCCTCGGCCTCCGTTCGAGCCGCGGCTTCGGCCTCGCGATGCCGCGAGAGCGCCGCCTTGCCCGCCTCGTCGCCGGTCGCCGTCGCCATCGCCGCCAGCGTCGCCAGGTGCGCTTCGAAGGCCTTGTCCTGGGCCGCTTCCGCCACGCCGTGCAATCGCATCGCTTCGACCACCTGCGTCGCGGCACGCTCCCGCTGCCATGCCGCCTGCCCGGGCCCGAAGTGGAAGGCCACCATCGCCACGGGCACCAACGCCCACGCCGACCAGAGCAAGCGACCACGGAACGCATTGGCACGCCGGTTGGTCACGTCGCCGCCTCCTGGGCCTCGCGACCCCGCACCCGCCGACGCTGGGCCGCGAACCCGCCGGGCGTGCCGAAGGCGGCCAGCAGCGGCCCGATGCCCGCCACCATCGCCGCCCCGACGGCCGTCGCCAGCAGCGCGGCCTCGCGAAGGCCAAGTGTCCACCCGCTGCGGGGCGAGAGCATCGTCAGGCCGTCGAGCACGGACGAAGGAAGGTGCAGGCGGTTGCCGTCGTGGTAGATGCCCCCGAACTTCGCCGCCACCTGCTTGAGCGTCCACGCGTCCTGACGCGAGGAGTGGCCCGACACCAGCGTCGCTCGCGAGGGGTCGCCCACGCCGATGACGATCGTGTCGGCGATCGAGGGCGGCAACGCGAGCGAACCGATCGACGCCGCGCCCTGCTCCACGTCGCCGTCGCCGATGACCACCAGCGTGGCCGTCTTGCGGTCCCACGGCTTGGCCAGTCGCATGCACTCGCGAAGGCCCGCCGCCATGTCCGTCGGCCCAGCGTCGAACCCCACGTGCATCGGCAGGCCGTCGAGCATGTTGGCGATGACGTTCTTGTCGGTCGTCTGCTCCAGCACCACCAACGCCTTGGAGTAGAACACCACCAGCGTGATGCGGGTGGTCTTCATGTCGATCCGGTCGAGGATCCCCCGGAACACCTTCCCCGCCCACGCGGCACGGGTCACCTTCTCGGCGTCCGGCCCCGCGTCGGCCACCTGCATGCTCGGCGACACGTCGAGGCACACCAGCAGTTGCCGCGACGCCTTGGCGTCCGGCGTCACCTCCGCCTCCACCGGGTCGTGCATCGCCAGCGTCACGCTTCCCCACGCCAGCAGGAAGACGCCCACGCACCTCGCCGCCGGCGCGAGCATCGTCCAAGCCGCAGGCTCGCCGGTGGGTCCGAAGGCCAGCCTCGCCACGCGGGCCACGCGGGCGGCGTGGAGCCGCTCGCCGACGACGGCGACGGCCAGGCAGCCCGCGGCGATGGCCAACGCGATCACCATGGCGTGTACCTCGCCCCCAGCAGCGACAGCGAATGCAACGCCGCCAGACATGCCGCCGCGATCGCGAAGGGCCCGAAGAAGTCCAGCGGCGCGGTCCCCGCGGGCTTGAAGACGGCCGGCTTCATGCGGTCGATGTGCTCGAAGACCTGGCGGATCGTCCCCTCGTCCGCCGCGGCGAGCGCCTGCCCCCCCGTGGCCCTCGCGATCTCCACCACCGAGTCGGGGATGTCGTCCTGCGATACGTGGATGTGATACAGCGTGATGCCCGCGTCCTGCAGTTCCTGCGCAATCTCCGTGTCCGTGCCGCCACCCAGGTCGAAGCTGTCGCCGTCCGAGACCAGGATGATCATCCGGTCGCCCGGGGCGGCATCGGCCTCGAACAGGTCCCTCGCGTAGCGAAGCGCCGCGCCGATCATCGTGCCGCCCATGTGCGACGGCTGGTTCGCCGGATTCGCGAAGGGCATCGCCTGCCGCACCGCCGAGAGGTCACGCGTCAGCGGCACCCACCGCATCTGCGCCGACCCGAAGATCATCAATCCGAAGGCGTCACCCTCGCGACGCTTCGTGAAGTCCGTGATCGCCTCCGCGGCACGGCGGTACGGATCGCCCGACATGCTCCCCGACACGTCCATGCAGATTTGGATGTTCGTCAACTGCCGCTCTCGCCGCGTCTGCTGCAGCGTCTGCGGCCCCGCCAGCATCACGATCGCCAGCGACAACGCCGCCAGCGGCACCGCGTCGGCGACGCCCAGCACGATCCCCGCCAGCCGCCTCCTCGGACGCTCGGCGAAGTCCACCGGCAGCGTGATGCCCGGCGCCCTCGCCGCCACCGTCCACGCCAGCAGCACCGGCACGGCCAGCAGCAGCAACACCCACGGATGCGTGAAGGTCATGACGCGGCCCCTTCCCGCGAAGGACGTTCGCGGCTCACAATCGCCCGCAGGCGGGCCAACGCCGCTTCCTGTGCCGAAGCCGGATCGGTCGACCTCGCGTGCAGCCACGCCTCGAGCGCGAGGATGGCGTCGCGTGTGCGTTCGTCGCTCCTTGCGCGGATCATCGCCGCGGCGATGGCCTCGTGACGCTCGGCCACGGTCGACCGCTGATGGTGCAGGGCCAGCAGTTCGAGCGACGCCTTCTGCTCAAGGCCCTTGCCCGACCCTTCCCACGACTCGAGCATCGACAGCAGTCGCTCCGCGAGCGTCGGCTCCGGAATCGGCGGCGGGGGCGGGACCGATTCGCGACGGTTCAGGCGACGACGCACGTACGCCGCCACCGGCACCAGGGCCCACGCGCCGGCGATGCCCGCCAACGCGGCCACGTAGCTGCGTCGGAAGGTCAGGTTCGGCTCCGCCAATCCAAGCACGTCGGTGGCGTGGCCCGGCGGCAGACGACTTTCGACGCGGACGATCGCGGGCGGGAGCGACGATGCCGCCGCACCATCGGCCCGCATGAGATACCGGCGGAGGTCGTGTTCGCCCGCCACCAACCCGATGAACTCCACCCGCTGGCGGCCGCTCGCGTCCGGCGGCTCGACGCGCACGACGACGGGCGGCTGTTCATCCGACGCGATGGGTCGGGCCACGAGGGCGGCCCCCATGGGGTCGATGGTGATCGACGACGCCAGCCCACGGGGGGCAACGGCCGAAGGCTCGGCCACGAGCCCCGCCGCGAGATGGATCGCCGCGAGATGGAACGACGCGGGCAGCAAGGTCATCGCGACCATCATCGCACCCCCCGCGACAGGGCGGCACGGCCGGCGAGGAATCGCCGCAGCGGCGCGACAAAAGGTTCATCCGTGCGCAGGCACACCGACGCAATGCCCGCACCCGCGAGGTCGGTCCGCACACGCTCGACGCGACCGGTCGTCGCGTCGGAGCCTCGCCCGAGAAACGAACGGCCCGTCTCGGCCTCTTCGCCCCGGAAATAGCCGGCGCGGAAGGGCACGATCTCGGCCGGGTCCACCGTGTGCACCACGGCCACGTCGTGACGCTGGCCCATCTGTCGCAGCGCGCTCATGGCGTCGGGGTCGTGCAGGTCGCTGATCACGAGCACCATGGCGGTCCGGTCGAGGGCGGCCCGCAGGCGAGTCAGTCGGGCGGCGAGCGTGGTGGGTTCGTCGCAGGCGGGCGACCGGAGCGGGTCGATCGCCCGCCAGAGGTCGCTGGCGCGAAGGCTGGGCGACATCGGTGCGTGACGCGAGCCGGCGCCGATGATGGCCACCGGGCTCATGCGACGCTGGGCGAGCAGGCCGACGCCCGCGGCGGTCCACACGGCGATGTCGTGCTTGCTCAGGGGCGTCGACGCGACGGCCATGGAGGCCGACGTGTCGACGACGATGTGCACGCACGTGCGCTTGAGGGCCTCGTACTCCTTGACGAAGGGCTTGCCCGTACGGGCGGTGAGCCGCCAGTCGAGTTGCCGGACCGAGTCGCCGGGTTGGTAGAGGCGGGAGCTCGCGTACTCGAGGCCGCCGCCGACGAAGCGGGAGACGTCGGAGCCGAAGGCCAGGTCGTCGGCGAGGCGGCGGACGACGAGTTCGAAGTTGCCTCGGGCGAGCGAAGCGGGGGCATGAACGGGCGAGCCCGTGGTCGCGGTCGCGGCGGTCGTGGCGTCGGGAGCGGTGGGGGAGGAAGCCGCGGGCATCGGGCCTGGGGATCGAGCGTTGGGGATGGGGCGTCGTTCAGGTCAGGTCGGCCAGCAGCGACTCGAGGACATCCTCGGGGCGGCGGCCCTCGGCGACGGCCTCGTAGCGGAGGCGGATGCGGTGAAGCACGACGTCTTGCGCGAGGGCGAAGAGGTCCTCGGGCACGGCGTAGTCGCGACCGTGGATGAACGCTCTCGCTCGCGAGGCATGCACGAGCGCGAGGGCGGCGCGGGGGCTGCAGCCGAGCTCGACGTCCTTGTGGCGACGCGTGAGGTTGACGAGTTCGACGCAGTCGCGGATGAAGACGTCGCTCACGTGCACGTCCTGCACCTTGGCCATGGCCTCGGTGAGGTCGCGGGCGTGCAGCCGCTGGTCGTTGGCGATGGCGTCGAAGGCCGACATGGGGACCGCGCCGTCGCCCTGTCGCTTGAGCCGCAGGGCCAGGCTGCGCCGAACCACCTCGGCTTCGTCGACGGGCGAGGGGTACGTCAGGCGGTGACGCAGCATGAAGCGGTCGAGCTGCGCCTCGGGGAGCTCGAAGGTGCCGGCCTGCTCGACCGGGTTCTGCGTGGCGATGACGAGGAAGGGGGCGGGCAGGTCGTGCGTGGTGTCGCCGATCGACACGCGGCGTTCCTGCATGGCCTCGAGCAAGGCCGACTGCACCTTCGGGCTGGCGCGGTTGATCTCGTCGGCCAGCAGCAGGTTCGTGAAGATCGGCCCCTTGTGCACGCGGAACTCGCCGGTGCGCTGCTCGAGGATCTCCGCGCCCACGATGTCGGAGGGGAGCAGGTCGATCGTGAACTGCACGCGGCCGAACTTGAGGTCGATGGCCTTGGCCACCGACTGCACGAGCAGCGTCTTGGCGATGCCCGGCACGCCCTCGAGCAGCAGGTGGCCGCCCGTGAGCAGCGCGATGAGCACCCGTTCCACCACGCGGCCCTGACCCACGACGGTCTTGGCCACGTGGGCCCGCACGGTTTCGGCGAAGGCGTTGGGATAACTCGCGGGCGCAGGCGGCTCGGTCAGGCGGATCGTCGTCGTCAAGGTCGTGGCTCGCTCGGTGAAGGTGAAGGGACGAAGGTCACTTGGCCTGGGTCTTGCCCGGCGCGGGCTCGGCCAGCAGTTTCTCGAGCACCGGCTTGAGGCTTCCGGCCTTCAGGCCCGCCGCCCGAACCACGCCCTTGCGGTCGATGACGAAGGTCGCGGGCTGCATCGTCGCGTTGAAGGCCGTGGCGGTGCGTCCCTTCGCGTTCTTGTCGGCGGCGTCGGCCGTCGCGGCGGCATCGCGTGCCGCGGGCGTCGTGATCTTCAGCTTGGCGAGGGCCTCCTGCATCTTGTCCCAGTGCGACACGGGGTCGCACACGGCGACGAACGTCACGCCCTGCGAGCCGAACTCGCCCGCCGCGGCGCCGAAGGCCTCGAGCTCCTTGCGGGCGGCTGTCCGCGTCGAGGTGAAGTGCACCACCGTCACCGCGTCCTTGAAGGCCGACGCCGGCGGAGCCGTGCCGCCCGCCCAGGTCTCGACCTCGAGCGCGGGCATCGGCTTGCCTTCCATCGCCATCAGCGCCTTGGACCGCATGCGGCCCCCGAGGTACGACTCGTCGGGGAACTCGGCGGCGCCCGCGGCGGCCTCGGCGCCCTTGGGGCCGGGTTCGGCCAGCAGCACCTTCACGGCTTCGGCCACGCGGTTGGGGAAGAGCCCCGCCCCGCGGACGACGCCCGCCTTGTCGATGACGACGTAGGTCGGCCAGAACTGCACCTTGTACGCCGCGGCGGTGACGCTCAGCGGGCTGCGCTTCTTGTCGATGGCGATGGGGTAGTTGATGTTCCGCGACTTGACGACGCCGGCGGCCTTGTCGCTGCCCGAGTTGCCGTCATGCACGCCGATGAAGACCAGGTCGCCGCCCTTGTGCTCGTTGACGAGCTTGATGTTCTCGGGGATGGCCGCCATGCACGGGCCGCACCACGTGGCCCAGAAGTCGAGCACGATCACCTTGCCCTTGCTGTCCTTGATGGTGGTGGCGTCGCCGATCCACGAGGCGATGTCGAGTTCCGGGGCGGGCTTGCCCTCAAGGCTCTTGAGCGGGGCGGGCCGCTTCTCGCCCTCGAAGAACCACTCGTCCGGGAAGGGCTTCGACTGGGCCAGCACGGGGGTGGCCGTCGCCAGGGCGAGGGCCGCGACAAGGACGCCGGAAAGCAAGCGGGACCGCATGACGAAGGGCTCCTGAATGGTCGATGGCGGACGGGTCGGGCCAGTGTATCCGGGCAGGGGGTCGCCCACGTCTGATACCACGCGCCAAAGGCCCGAGTTGCCGCGTCCGGGCGGCCGGGGCCGACGCCGGGCGAGGCGAGCCGCTATCATGTCCCCGATGACCAGCCGGCCCGACACGTCGACGTGCACCACCTCCCGATGACGCGGCCGAGCCGGCCCCGCCGCGTGTAGAACTTCGTTTCCTCCCGAGGCCCGGCACCCATCGCCGGGCCTCGTTCGTTTCGACCCCGAACCCCCCTCCCGACCCGCCATGCCCACCATCACCCTCCCCGACGGCTCCACCAAGTCCTTCGACGGCCCCGTGTCCGCCCTGGCGGTGGCGCAGTCGATCGGCCCCAAGCTCGCCGCCGCCGCCCTGGGCTGCAAGGTCAACGGCGAGGTGCGAGACCTCTCCACCCTCCTCGACCGCGACTGCTCGCTGGCCATCATCACCGAACGCACTCGCGACAAGCAGCCCGACAAGGACGCCCTCACTCTCATGCGGCACACCGCGGCCCACATCATGGCCGAGGCCATCCAGGACGTGCTGGGCAAGGAGATTCAGCTCGCCTACGGGCCCGCCACCGAGACGGGCTTCTTCTACGACATGTTCGTCCCCGCGGGCAAGAGCATCAGCAGCGACCACTTCGCCGCCATCGATGCCCGCATGGCCGCCATCATCAAGGAAGACCGCCCCCTCACCCGCTACGAGCTTCCCGCCTCCGAGGGGCTCGCCAAGCTCAAGGCCGAGGCGAACAAGTACAAGGTCGACAACGCCGAACGGGCCCTCGGCCTGCCGCCCACCCAGTACAAGGGCGAGAAGGGGGGCGAGGGCGCGATGGGCGGCCCTTCCGCCGACGCCAAGCTCTCGTTCTACGTCACTGGCGAGCCGGGCCGGAACTGGGAAGACCTCTGCCGCGGTCCGCACGTGCCCTCCACCGGCCGCGTCGGTGCGGCGAAGGTGATGTCGCTGGCCTCCTCCTATTGGCACGGTGACGAGAACTCCGACCGGCTCATGCGGGTCTACGGAACCGCCTTCGCCTCGCAGGCCGACCTCGATTCGCACCTGACCCAGCTCGAGGAGGCCCGCAAGCGAGACCACCGCGTGGTGGGCAAGGCCCTGCGGCTCTTCCACATCGACGAGCAGGTGGGCCAGGGCCTCATCCTCTGGACCCCCAACGGCTCCGTGCTCCGCCAGCAGCTCGCCGACTTCATCGGCGAGGAACTCCGCAAGCAGGGCTACAGCCAGGTCTTCACGCCCCACATCGGCCGCCTCGAGCTCTACAAGACCAGCGGCCACTTCCCCTATTACAAGGAAAGCCAGTACCCGCCCATCGTCGAGCGAGAGGCCCTCGAACAGCTCATGGCCCAGGGCTGCGGCTGCGCCGAGATGATGAACCGCGTCGAGGCCGTCTCCGCGCGCCTCGCCTCGGCCGTCAACGAACGGGCCGGCCGCGAGGTCATCGCCCCTGATCGCGTGAAGCCCGACGAGGAACTCCTCGACGGCTACATGCTCAAGCCGATGAACTGCCCGCACCACATCAAGATCTTCGCCAGCCAGCCCCACAGCTACCGCGACCTGCCCGTCCGCCTCGCCGAGTTCGGCACCGTCTACCGCTGGGAGCAGAGCGGCGAGCTCAACGGCATGACCCGCGTCCGCGGCTTCACCCAGGACGACGCCCACCTCTTCTGCACCGAGGAGCAGGTCCCCGGCGAGATCGTCGGCTGCCTCTCGCTCGTCAAGACCATCCTCACCACGCTCAAGATGAACGACTATCGCGTGCGGGTGGGCCTGCGCGACCCCGACGCCGGCAAGTACATCGGCAGCGCGGAGAACTGGGACCGCGCCGAGCAGGCCTGCCGCGACGCCGCACGCTCGATGGGCGTCAACTTCACGGAGGCCCCCGGCGAAGCCGCGTTCTACGGCCCCAAGATCGACTTCATGATCAAGGATGTCATCGGCCGCGAGTGGCAGCTCGGCACCGTGCAGGTCGACTACAACCTGCCTGTCCGGTTCGACCTTTCCTACATCGGCCCCGACAACAAGTCCCATCGCCCGGTGATGATCCACCGCGCGCCCTTCGGCTCCTTCGAGCGGTTCTGCGGCGTGCTCATCGAGCACTTCGCCGGCGCGTTCCCCACCTGGCTCGCCCCCGAGCAGGTCCGCGTGCTGCCCATCAGCGAGAAGACCAACGACTACGCCGCGAGCGTGGCGGCCGCGCTCAAGGCCAAGGGCCTTCGGGCGACGGTCGACCTGGGCGGGGACCGCATCCAGGCCAAGGTGAAGGAGGCCGCCGACATGAAGGTGCCCTACATGGCGGTGGTGGGCCCTCGCGACGCGGAGAACAACGCCGTGTCGGTGCGCATGCGGGGCGTGCAGAAGGACCTCGGCGCGATGCCGCTGGCGGCGTTCGTCGAGGGGTTGACGCGCGAAGTGGCCACCCGCGGGGCCGAGCCGCTGCACGTGGGGGCGTGAGCGTGATGAACTCGGGGGGCCGTCAGGCGCCCAGGATGTTCACGCCGCAGTCGACGTAGATGGTCTCGCCGGTAACGCCGCTGGCGAGGTCGCTGCAGAGGTACACGGCGGTCTTGCCGACATCGGAGCCCTCGACGCCGCGGCGGAGGGGAGCGTGTTCGGAGACGGCGTCGGCCATCTTCTCGGTGCCGCCGACGGCGGAGCTGGCGAGGGTGCGGAGGTAGCCGCCGGAGATGCAGTTGACGCGGATGCCATCGGCGCCGAGCTCGTTGGCGAGGTAGCGGTTGGTGCACTCGAGGGCGGCCTTGGCGACGCCCATGATGTTGTAGCCCGGGACGACCTTCTCCGCGCCGTAGTAGGACATGCTGAGGATGGAGCCGCCGCCGTTTCGCTGCATCAGCGGCTTGGCCGCGCGGGCGAAGGCCACGAGCGTGTAGGCGGAGATGTCGATGGCCGAGAGGTACTGGGCCCTGGGGGTGGTGACGAACTTGCCGGGTTGGAGGAGGTCTCGCTCGGCGAAGGCGATGGAGTGGATGACGAAGTCGAGGCGGGGGAAGTCCTGCCCGTACTTGGCGAAGACGGCCTCGATGTCGGCGTCGCTGGAGGCGTCGAGGGGCTGGAGCCAGGCGTCGGGCTTGCCCATCTCGGTGAGGGACCGCTTCACGCGATGGGCGTTGCGGTCGCCGGGGAGGTGGGTGAAGGCGCAGGTCGCGCCGTGGTCGGAGAGGGCCTTGGCGATGTGCCACGCGTAGGAGCGTTCATTGGCCACGCCGATCACGAGTCCGGACTTTCCAGCAAGCAGGTGCATGCCCCCAGCGTATGACCGCGCCGGGCGACGGGGAAGGGCCGAGGGGCCACAGACCCCGCGGCTCATCCACGCCTCACCCGCGGCTCTTGGCGATCTCTCGGAGCACCACGTCCTTGGTGTACGAGTTGGCCTTGAAGAAGTCGCTGCGGCCCGGGCCGTAGATGACCAGCACCGGCGGGCCCACTTCCTTGAGGTCGCGCATGTAGTCCCACGCCGGGTTCCTCGAGCCGTCGCGGAGCGTCGGCGAGGTCAGGTCGGCCTTGATCGCCACCACGTCGGGCCTGGCCAGTTGGGCCTGCACTTCATCCTCGTTGAGGATGATCTCGAAGGCCTTGCAGTTGAGGCACCACTCGGCCGTGAAGTCGACCACCACGACCTTCCCCTCCGCCCGCGACCGCTCGAAGAGCTCGGGCGTGTAGGGCTTCCACAGCCCGCTCGCGGCCGCGCCCTGGTCGGAAGGCACGTGCGACTCGCGGGCCAGGTCGGTCTGGTAGCGGGCGAACTGCACCGCCGTCCCGCCCACGATCAGCCCCACGATGGTGAAGACGATTCGCGCCGTCGCGCCCGCGTTGATCTGCCACAGCCGGATGATCAGCCACCCGCACGCGATCACGCTGAAGGCCGCCGTGAACCACCAGTGGATCGTCTCGCCCAGGTGCGGCGAGGCGACCAGCAGGCTGCGGATGCCCACGCCGATGAAGAACGACGCCACGGCGAGCATCAGCAGCGCCATCGTCTGCTTCATCAACTCGCTCCCGGCTCCCGCGCGGGGCACCTTGTCCACCCACTGCGGATTGGCCGCCAGCAGCACGTACGGAATCGCCATGCCCGCGCCGATGGCCGTGAAGACCAGCATGGTGATGGGCGCGGGCTGGAAGGCCGCCCAGCCCATCGCCGTGGCCGCCAGCGGCGCGACGCACGGCGTCGCGAGCACGGCCGTCAGCACGCCGAAGAGGAACGAGCCGTGCAGCGTGTCGTGCCGCGGGTTGATCGCGTAGGCCCATCCCGGCACGTTGAGGTTGAAGAAGGTGCCCAGCAGCGAGAGGGACATCACGATCATCAGCACGCCGATGCCCACCGAGAACCACCACATGCTGATGATCTGGCTGGCCGACTTGAACCCCGTCGACAGGGCGATGGCGCCGCCCAACGCCAGCCAGAAGGCGACGATGCCCAGGCTCATCACCAAGCCCAGCAGCAGCGTGCGACGCTTCGTGCCCGCCGCCTGCGACAACGCCACGATCTTGAGCGGCAGCACCGGCAGCACGCAGGGCATCACGTTGAGCAGGAAGCCCCCGCAGATCGCCAACGCGAGCAGCAGCGCCATGCCCGTCACGCCCCGTGGGTCGATCGAAAAGCTCCAGCCGAAGAAGGGAAACTCCAGCCGCCCTTCGCTCGCGCCCGGCGTCGGCTCGGCGCGGGGCGTGGTGCCGCCCGCTTCGCCCGCCGCCGCCTCGACCGTCGTGGGCTTCCATTCGCTGAACGGCGGCTTCGACAGGTCCGGCGACGCGGCCGCTCCCGCGTCGACCCGAATGGTCACCTTTCCCTCGGCCTCGTCCGGCGGCAGGCACGTCTCCTCGTTGCACGCCTGGAACTCGGTGGCGAACGACACGCTCACCTCGCCGGTGGCCTCCGCGGCGATCCTCACCGGCACGATCGCCACCGCCACATGGTCGAGCACGCCGTACTTCGCCGGCTTCTCGCCCATGTTCACCGTGATCTTGACCGGGTCGGGCCACTGCACGGTGCCCACCGCGACGCCAGGACCCGGCGTCACCTTCAGCGTGGTGGGGAAGGGCTCGAAGTCACCCAACTCGGGGGGGACCACCGGGGCCTGCGTGTGAATGTGCCACCCCGACTCGTGGGTGTACCTCACCGCCACCAGCACGATGCTTCCGGGGGCCGCGGCGGGCCGATCCGCCTCGAACGACACCGAGACCACCTTGGGCGGCTGGGCCGCCGCGGGGGGCGTCGCCAGTCCCAGCAGGCAGGCCAGAAGCGAAAGCAGGACACCGGCCCAAGGCGTGGAAAGGGAGACTGGTCTCATGGCGACGGAAGGGTAGTGGGGGCGGCAGGGGTTCTCTTCGCTGCGCAGCGGGTCCCGAAATCAAGGGGGGCCCGGGGGGCATCCGATACCACACCGGGTCGTCCCGCGCCCGTGCGGGGCCGGACCGCCCGTGAAGGTCACTCAAGCAGGAAGTACGACCGCCTCATGTCGGATGTTCTGGACCAAAGTTCGATCGACGCCCTCCTGGCCGCCGTCGAGACGGCGCAGGTGGAGGAACTCTCGCCGCCGGGGGCGATCTTCGGCCGCGTCAAGCGCGACCCCGACAACACGGACATCAAGTCGTACGACTTCAAGCGCCCCGAGCGCGTCAGCAAGGACCAGATGCGGGCGCTCCAGACGCTCCACGAGTCCTTCGCCCGAAACTTCGGCGCGGCCCTGTCGGGCTTCCTCCGCACCATCGTCGAGGTCCGCGTCGCCGCGTGCGAGCAGATGACCTACTCGGAGTTCACCGCCGGGCTCCCCAACCCGACCTCCTTCAACCTCGTCGACGCCGAGGGCCTCGAGGGCCACATGTGCCTCGAGCTCAGCCCCCTCATCATCTACCCCATCATCGACCGCCTCCTCGGCGGCGACAGCTCCGACCTCTTCATCCCGCAGCGGCCCCTCACGCTCATCGAGGCCCGCCTCATCAGCAACGTGACGCGTCGCGGCCTTCAGGCCCTCTCCGAGGCTTGGGCGAGCATCAAGCAGCTCGAGTTCCGCATCGGCGCCTCCGAGAGCAACCCGCAGCTCGTGCAGATCGTGCCCCCCAACGAGGTCGTGGTCGTCATCGCCTTCGAGATCAAGCTCGGCAACCGCGCGGGCACCATGAACCTCTGCATCCCCTATAACGTCATCGAGCCGATGATGGAGGAGCTCTCGAGCCAGAACTGGTTCGCCGTCACCAAGAGCACCAAGACCAGGGAGACCGAGCTGCAGCTCGTGAAGAACCTGACCCGCGCCCCCCTCGAGCTCACCGGCCTGCTCGCCACGACCACCATCTCCATGAAGGACCTCTTGGCCCTCTCCATCGGCGACATCATCGTCACCGAGAAGTCGGCCTCGGCGCCCATCGAGGTCTGCGTCGAAGGGGAACGCAAGTTCTACGCCAACCTCGGCCAGTTCAAGGGCAACCGGGCCCTCAAGATCACCGGTGACGCCGTCAAGGAGTTCTGACGGCCCGCCCCCGTACGCCGCGTACCCTTCCGGGCGTGGCAAAGAAACCCAAGGCACCCAGGGAAGTCGCCGTCTCGGGCCCCGACCCGGACAAGTTTCTCCCTACGCCCCCGCCCCTCTGCCGCGGCGAGTTCATCGGCCACCGTGCGGCGTGGGAACGACTCGATCACGCCATGGCCGCCGGCCGCGTCCACCACGCGTGGATCTTCCACGGCCCCAAGGGCGTCGGGAAGTTCACCGCCGCCCTCACCTTCGCCTCCCTCCTGCTCGACCCGACCACCAAGGCCGACGCCTCGGGCGTGCACGACTCGCCGGGCGACTCCGACACCCGCAAGCAACTCCGGGCCGGCACCCACCCCGACCTCTTCGTCATCGTGAAGGAACTCGCCAAGTTCCACGACGACCCCACCGTCCGCGACCGCAAGCTCACGTCGATCCCCGTCGAGGTGATCCGCACGTTCCTCGTCGAGCACGCCACGCTCCGCCCCTCCATGGCGACCGGCTCGACCGCCAGCCGCGTCTTCATCGTGGACGACGCCGACCTGCTCAACGTCTACGCGCAGAACGCCCTGCTCAAGATCCTCGAAGAACCCCCGCCGGGCGTGGTCATCATCCTCGTCACCTCCGCCGAGCAGGAACTCCTGCCGACGATCCGCTCCCGCTCGCAACGCGTCTACTTCGGGCCCCTCGCCACCCACGAGATGAACGCGTGGCTCGAACGCTCGCCCGCCGCCGCCGTGCTGGGCGAGGGCGATGGCGAGCCCGTGTCGCCCGAGGAGACGGACTTTCTCGTGCGGCTCGCCGCCGGCGCGCCCGGCGTCTTCCTCGCCGCCCGCGAGGGGGGCATCCACGCGTGGTGGAAGCAGCTGGGCCCCATGCTCGTCGCCGCCGAGAAGGGCCAGTACTCGCCCGAGATGGGCTCGCTCATGGCCGAACTCATCGGCAAGTGGGCCGAGGCCTGGGTCGACTCGCACGACAACGCCAGCAAGGAAGCCGCCAACAAGGACGCGGCGGCATGGATGTTCCGCCTCGTGGGCACCCACCTGCAACGCCGCCTGGCCGAAACCGCCCGCGCCAACAAGGGGCCCGACACCCTCGAGCCCATCCTCGCGATGTTCGACCGTCTCCGCGAGGCCGAATCCGAGATCGACGCCAACGTCGGCGCCCAGTTCGTGATGGAGAAGCTCTCGGGCGAACTCTCGCTCCGGGCGTGAGGTCGCCCGCTGTCCAGCCGCCGACGTCATGGCGCACGGCGGCACCCGGCCCGCGACCGATTCGCGGCCAAGAAATGAAACAACGCTCGGATGACGCCGAGCGTTGACACACTGCAACAGGAATCAGGAACCCCGACCGGGGTCGACACTCACAGCGTCGCCGAGGTGTACGGCAGCAGGGCCATGAAGCGGGCCCGCTTGATCGCCTGCGAGAGCATCCGCTGCTCGCGGGCGGAGGTCGTCAGCCGCTTGCGGCCGAGGATCTTGCCGTTCGGGCTCATGAGCTTGCGGAGGTTCTCGACGTCCTTCCAATCGACGTGGAGCACGCCCGCGCCGCTCTTGGTGGTGACCGAGGACTTCTGTGCAGGCCCGAAACGCTGGAACTTCGACATCGCTGGCTCCGTCTTGGTCATCGGCCCGGCCGTTCGACCCGCCACAAGGCAGGTCCCGACCGGGCGACGGTGGGCCTCCATTCTAGCGGGTCACCCGGTGGCCCGCCACGTCGCCCGCGCCCTCAGCGGGACGTTTGGCGGTCGATCGCCATCGATCCCGGGCCCTTCCAGACCACGAACAGGGTGCCCAGCAGCAGCACCGCGTTGCGAATGACATGGCACACGCCGATGGGGCCCGTGCACGGCCGCTCGAAGCGGCCGAAGCAGCCGCACGTCACGTTCATGTCGCGGGCCAGGACCGAGACGATGCCCGCGACGAAGCCCGCCAGGATCGCCGCCAGCAGCAACGCCGCCCCGCGGGTCCAGTAGCCCAGCACCAGCATCACCCCGATGATCAGTTCCGTCCAAGGCACCGCGAAGGTCACGAGCCGCACGGCGTGCTCGGCCTCGGCCGGGAAGATCTCGAAGGCCTTCACCGAGAAGGCGAACCCTTGGATGTCGCCGAGCTTGATCACGCCGGCGAAGATGAAGAGTCCGCCCAGCAGGATGCGCACGATCGCGACGGCGAGTCCCGTCGCCGCGGGGGGCTTGATGTCGCTCATGGCGCACCTCCCGTCACTTCATAGCCCGCGGCCTTCCACCCCGGGAACCCGTCGGTCATCACGTAGCAGTTGCGAAAGCCCAGGGCGTTGAGGCGGATCGCCACGTCATGCGAGGCGTGGCAGTCGCCCCCGCCGCAATAGATCACCACTTTGCCTCCAGGATCAAGCACGTCGAGCGCGGCGGGCCGCGAGCCCCCCTCGAGCGACTCGAGCGGCAGGTGCACCGCCCCTTCGACGTGCTCGGCCGTGAACTCGGCGAGCGAGCGGGCGTCGACGAACATCACGCCCTGCTCGTAGAGAACGCGTGCTTGCGCCAGCGTGATGTCGCCTTCCTTGCCCGCCGGAGGCGCGGGCGTCGGGGCGGTCGCGCTCGTCGCGGCAGCGGGGGAGGCATCCGGCGCAAGACCCGCCGGCGCCAACGGCTCGGGGGCGGCGGGCTTGAGGGAGATCGGCCGCGTCAGCGAGTGCACGCCGCCGAAGACCACGCCCAGAAGGGCGATGGTGCAGGCCCGGTGGAGGTCAAGGTGCAGTGGCAAGGTCGCTCGTCCGTCGAAAGGGTCGGAGATCTCTATGGAAGAACGCCCCGACGCATCGCGCCGGGGACGTTCACGGGAGTTGCTGAGGATGGTTGGCCGCCATCGGCGGCCACGCGAGCGATCCTGGAGCGGTCGAGGACCGCCGCGTGAATCACTCCGGAACCAGGAAGCTGGGGTTGGGCTGCCCGGTGGGGTTCTGCGGGGCCACCGGCTGGGGCTTCTGGCGAATGAACCCGTAATACGGCACCTTCACCTCTTCCTCGCCCGCCATGTTGGTCTTGAGCACGATGTCGCCCCGGAAGGTCGACACCTGCCCCGACGGCGCCTTGCCCGTCAGCGTCACCACCCACGCGGCTGGCGTCGTCGTCGTGTCCTTGACCACCTTGATGTCGAACATCGTCGCCCCGGGCGAACCCTGCGGATTCGACGGCGTGGGCATGAGGGCCGGCGCCTCGGTCGCCGAGGCGACCTCCAGGTTGCTCCCGTCACGCGCCGTGATGCGGATCGACGTGTTGATGTCCTGCCCCGGCGACAGGCCGCCCAGCGTCACCCGCTGCGGCTCGACCTTCACCTGGCCCACCACCTCGCCCAGCACCATGAAGTTCAGCGTGCGGGCCGGATCGTTCGTCCGCACCACGCACTGCGTCTGCACCTGCCCCACGGCCGCGCCCGACGCCAGCGAGATCTCCACCGGATACTGCACGACCTTCTCGCCCTCGAGCGTCGTCTCGATCTTCTGGCCCACCTTCGCGTTCACCTTCGCGTCGTTGGGCGTGATCTGCGTCACCTCGAGGTCGAGCTTCCGCGACGTGATCATCAGCGTCGTCTTCCCCTCGGCCCCGCGCTGCACCTGCCCCAGCGTCGCCACCTGCGGCTCGGTCATCACCGTCGGCTTCACCTCCGACTTCACGCTCAGCACCACCTGCGGCGAGTCCGCCGAGTTGGTCGTCACCGTCACGTTCGTGCTCTGCTTGCCGCGACGGTTGTGCGGGTTGTAGCGAACCGTGATCTCGCCGCTCTCGCCCGGGGCGTACTTCTTCTTCTCGAGCGCGGGCACCGTGCAGCCGCACGAACCCTGCAGGTTCGCGATCTCCAGCTCCGACGTGCCCGAGTTCGTGAAGCGGAACTTGGTCTCGACCTCCTTCTCGTCGGAGATCACGCCGAACTCGTGCGTCAGCTGGTTGAACGTGATCTTCGCCCCCGCCGAAGGCGCCACCGCCGGCGCCACGGGCTTGGGCGGCACCACCACCGGCGGGCTCGCGGGCTGCATGCCCAACGCCGTCGAAGCCAGACCCGTCAGTGCCACCAGAAGCGATGCGGTGCGAAGATGCATGTGTGTCTCCAAGGAAGTCTCCGGCTCGACGCCGGCTCGAACTCCAATCTAGCGAAGGCCCGCCCCCGACGAGCATCGGGGACACGCGAGGCCAACCCACGACGCCGCGAATCCTCCGCGGACGCCCGTGCCCGGTCGTTCACGCCGGACCGCTCTCTGTTCGGCTCCATTTCCCCGTCGCGTTGAATCCCGCCCATCCCGGTTCCCCGGGGTTCCCACACCCCCATCCCGGCCCACTACCCTCCGCCGCGTGGCCGCCTCGCCCCCCCAAGCCCCACACGCCCGCTGGTTCTCGGAGCGGCATGTCCAAATAGTCGTCCCCCAACCAGGTGGCGCGAGCCGCCTCTTCCGCCACCTCGCCGCCAACCCGCCCGTGGGCTTGGTCGACCTCGTCCCGGGCGCCGAGTCGATCCTCCTCGAGTTCGGGCCGCAGGTCGCCCACGACGACCTGCTCGCCGAACGGCTTGACGCCCTCGTTCGCCAGTGGGCCGCCCTTCCCGACCCTCCGCCGGGCCCCGTGCAGGTCGTCCCCTTCTGCGCCGACCTCGACCTCGCCCCGGACCTGCATGAACTCGCGAACGAGCGCTCGCTCGACCCCCGCGTGCTGCTCGAGCGGTTCTGTGCCGCCGAGTTCACCGTCGACTTCCTGGGCTTCATGCCCGGGTTCGCCTACCTCCGGGGCCTGCCCACCGACCTCGCCGCCCCGCGCCTCGAGCGGCCCCGTACCCGCGTGCCCGCCGGCAGCGTCGGCATCGGGGGCGACCGCGCCGGCATCTACCCCTTCGACTCACCGGGCGGCTGGCGACTCATCGGTCGAACGCCCCTCACCCTCTTCGATCCCGCTCGCAAGTCCCCGACGCTCCTCTCGCCGGGCATGAGCGTCCGCTTCTCGCTCATGTCGCGATCGGAGTTCAACGCCTTTGCTGGTGGCGTGCCATGAGTCGCGCCACGATCATCGTCCCGGGCGTGCAGTCCCTCGTGCAGGATCTGGGCCGGCCCGGTCACGGCGCGTCGGGCGTGCCGCAAGGCGGGGCGGCCGATGCCCTTTCCCTTGAGTGTGGCAACGCCCTGCTCGGCAACCCCGCCGCCGCCCCGGCCATCGAGCTGGCCATGCTCGGCGTTGAAGTGAGGTTCGACGCCATCACGCGGTGCTGCCTCGCCGGGGCCACCAACCACGCGCTGCTCGTGGACGCGGGCGGCAGCTCGCGAAGCGTGCCCCGTTGGACGGCCTTCGACGTTCGACCGGGCGAACGCCTCGTCGTCAAGGCCATTCGGCCTGGCCTCCGCGCGTACCTGTGCCTCGCCGGGGGCGTGCAGGTTCCGGCCTGCCTGGGGAGCGCATCGACGCTGCTGTCGTGCGCCATGGGAGGGTTCCATGGCCGTGCCCTGCGGGCGGGCGACGAACTCGACATCGGCCCCGCTTGGGCATCCAACTCGTCTCCCGTCGCGTCGACCTCGCTCGTCGACTGGCTTGAGGCGACGCTTCGTCCCGGCACGCTCCGCGTGGTGGTCACCCCCGACGGCGAGGGCGCGTGCCGCGGTGCGTTGGAGGCCCTGCTGGCCTCGCCGCTGGTGGTGTCGAGGCACTCCGACCGCGTCGGCGTGCGGCTCGAGCCGACGCCCGCGGTCATCGAGGCGATCCGAGGCGCTGCGAGCGGACGCGTGCCCAGCTCGGGCATGACCCACGGGGCGATCGAACTCACGCCCGGCGGCGAGCCCATCATCCTCGGTGTCGACCACCCGACGACCGGCGGCTACCCCGTGGTGGCGTGCGTCATCGCCGCCGACCTTCCCGCGCTCGGTCAACTCGCGCCCGGCGACGTCGTGCGACTCGCCCGGGTCGATCGCGACGAGGCTCGTCGCGCCCACGCGGCATGCCGAGCCATGCTCGCGAAGGAGTTGAGGCTCCCGTGAAACGACCGCTGCTCATCGACCTCAACTGCGACCTGGGCGAGGACGAGTCGCCCGAGGGCCTCGCGCGAGATCTCGCGCTGCTCGACGTGGTGACGTCGGCCAACATCGCCTGCGCGGGGCACGCCGGCAGCGAGGCGACCATGCGGCGGCTCGTCGAGGCGTGCCAAACTCGCGGCGCCAGGATCGGCGCGCACCCGGGCTACGAGGATCGCGCCCGCTTCGGCCGCGTCGAACTCGACCTCGATGCCCGGACCGTTCGACGATCGGTGGCCGAGCAGGTCGCAAGGTTGGCGGCCATCGCTCGCGACGGTGGGGGGGAGGTGACGCACGTCAAGCCCCACGGCGCGCTCTACCACGCCGCCATGCGACGCCCGGAGATCGCCGACGCCGTGATGCAGGGCGTGGCGGACGTGCTCGCGTCGGCCTCGCTCGTGGGCCTGGCCAACGCCATGGGCACCAAGCGTTGGGATGCCGCCGGGCGAAGCGTGGAGCACGAGGCCTTCGCCGATCGTCGCTACGACGCCGACGGGTCGCTGCTCGCTCGTACGGCCCCGGGCGCGGTGCTGGACGATCCGGCGCGTGCCGCGGCTCAAGCCAGAGCGATCGCCACCGGCGGGGGCGTGATGCTCCCTTCCGGCGACACGCTGAAGGTGGTCGCCACGACGCTGTGCATTCACTCGGATTCGCCGGGGTCGCTCGACATCGCCCGGGCGGTGGCGGCGGCGATCGCGAATGACCGCTGACGGCCCATGCTTCTCGCCCCCACGCGCCTCACGTGGAGCGCAGCGAGGCGGCGAAGCGGCCCGCTTCGGCCAACGCCGCGTCGTCGATGCCCGTCTGGCCGACGCCGGCCTCGAAGCCGTGGTCGCGGATGGTCCGCACGAGCAGTTCGGTGCTGATGTTGCCCGGGGCGCGGCGACCATCGACGGTGGCATAGGGACAGCCGCCCAGCCCGCCTGCCGCCCCGTCGAAGGAGCGGACGCCAAGGTCGAGGGCCATGCGCACGCACGCGGCGGCGCGTCCGAAGGTGTCGTGGAGGTGGAGCGTGACGGGCCGCGAGCCGCCGTCGAGCGGATGCGAACGACCGACATCCTCGAGCACGCTCCTGATGGTCTCGGGCGTGCCCGCGCCGATCGTGTCGCCAAGGTCGAGTTCGTCGACGCCGACGGAGGCGAGCAGGTCCGTCACCTCTCGCACGCGGGAGGGGGCCACGGGCCCCTCGAAGGGACACGCCACGATGCACGAGACGTAGCCGCGAACCAGCAGCCCCGCGTCGTGCGCCCCCTTCACGACGGGTTCGAAGCGGCGGATCGTCTCGGCGACGCTCGCGTTGGTGTTGCGCTGCGAGAAGGTCTCGGAGGCGGCCGTGAAGACGGAGACCTTCCTCAGCAGCGTGCGGCCTGCCCGGCGGTTGGCGTCGAGCGCTCCGGCGAAGCCCTTCTCGTTGGGCACGAGCGCCGAGAGCATCGGCCAGCGGTCGTTCACGAGCGGTGCCAGCGCGTCGCACACCTGCGCGCAATCGCCCAACTGCGGCACCCACTTGGGGCTCACGAAACTCGTCACCTCGATCTCGTCGACGCCCGCCCGGGCCAGGAGCGACATGAGCCGCACCTTCGCCGCCACGTCGATCACGCCCGGCTCGTTCTGGAGCCCGTCCCGGGGCGAAACGTCGGTGATGCGCACGCGACGCGTCATGGGTGCCTCAGCCCAACTGCTCGGCGAGGAACCCGACGACCTTGTCGATGCCGATCCGCTCCTGCGATCCCGTGTCGCGGCTGCGCACCGTGACGGTCTGGTTGGTCAGCGTCTCGCCGTCGATGGTGAAGCAGAAGGGGCATCCGGCCTCGTCCATGCGGGCGTACCGCTTGCCGATCGACTGCTTCTCGTCGAACTCGATGAAGCCCAGGCGACCGAAGCGGCGAGCGACTTCCTCGAAGAGCTTCTCGGCCACCTCGGGCATGCCTTCCTTGGCGACCAGCGGGTAGATCGCGGCCTTGATGGGCGCAAGCCGCGGGTGGATCTTCATGAACTCGGGGCTCGGACGCGACTCGTCCTTGGTGTACGCCTCGCAGAGCACGGCGAGCACGCCGCGATCGAGGCCCGCCGAGGGCTCGATGACGTGGGGCACGTACCGCTCGCCGCGACGGGAGCCGTTGGGGAGCACTTCGCCCCGCTCGGTGTCGTTGTACTCCATCTTGACGCCGCTGAACTTCTGGTGCTGCGAGAGGTCGAAGTTGCCTCGGTAGGCGATGCCCTCGAGTTCGCCATAGCCCGGCGCGCTGAAGGGGAAGCGGTACTCGACGTCGCTGGTGGCCTTCGAGTAGTGGGCCAGTTCGTCGGCGTCGTGCTCGCGGAGGATGAGGTTGTCGCCCGCCAGGCCGATGCTCCGCCACCACTCCATGCGCCAGTCGCGCCAATAGGCGTACCACGCCAGGGCCTCGGACTCGTGGCAGAAGAACTCGATCTCCATCTGCTCGAACTCGCGGCTGCGGAACGTGAAGTTGCGGGGCGTCACCTCGTTGCGGAAGCTCTTGCCCGTCTGCGCGATGCCGAAGGGCATCTTCACGCGGGTGGTGTCCCACACGTTCTTGGCCTGGGCGAAGATACCCTGGGCCGTCTCGGGCCGCAGGTACGCCTTGTCGTCCTCGCCCGCCGTGGCGCCCACGTACGTCTTGAACATCAGGTTGAACTGACGGGGCTCGGTCAGCGTCCCCGGCTTCTCGGCGTCGGGGCCGATGACGCGGTCCCAGGGCTGCGCCAGCGACGACAACGCCACGCTCGCCAACTCGCCGAAGGTCTTCTCCGCCTTCTTGCGCTGCTTGGCCTCGCTGGGCGTGTCGCCCACGTACGCGAAGACCGGCTTGTCGCCCCGCTCGCCCGACGCGGGCACGAAGACCTGCACGTGGTCGTAGCGGTAGCGACCCTTGGTCTCGCGGCAGTCGACCATCGGGTCGTTGAAGCCCGCCACGTGCCCAGAGGCCTCCCACGTCTTGGGATGCTGGATGATCGTCGTGTCCACCGGCACCACGCTCACGGGCCGGCCGTTGGGACCCTTGCGGCCCCAGCACGGGCCCATCACCACGTCCTGCCACCAGGCGTCGCGGAGGTTCTTCTTGAGCTGCGCGCCCAGCGGGCCGTAATCCCAGAACCCGTTGATGCCCCCGTAGATCTCCGAGGTCTGGTAGACGAAGCCCCGGCGCTTGCACAGGGACATGATGGCATCCATCGACTTGGGCGCGGCGTTCGACATGCGTGAGGCACTCCGAAAGTGGGTCGCAGTATAGGGAACGCCCCGCCCCATGCCGCCCGGCGACGCTCGGCGGCGTCGCTCAGGCGTGCACGCCCAGGGTCCTCAGCGAGTCCGCGATTTGGCGGGCCGTGTCGCCGGCGTGGTCCACGTGCACGCACCTCCAGCCCAGACGCGCCGGTGCGGCGAGATTCTCGGCCAGGTCGTCGAAGTAGAGGATCTCGGGGCCCGAGAACCCGGTGGCCCGCTCGAAGGCCAGGTAGATCGCCTCGTCGGGCTTGGCCAGCCCCAGCAGGTGGCTGGCGTGCCGGTGGCGCAGCAGGCCCGCCGTGGGGTAGTCCGGGGCCCTGCCGCCGGGGCCCGGCAGGTGCCGCCGCCAATGCGCCGCGTTGGTGTTGCTCAAGAGGGCCGTCTCGACGCCGGGTGTCGCGACGAGCCGCTCGATCACCGCCCGTACGCCCTCGTACTCGTCGAGGAGCCACGCGTCGTGGATGCGAGTCAGTTCGTCCGGCGTGTAGCGGCCGTCGTTGGCCTCGTGCAGGCCGTGCAGGAAGGCCGACTCCTCGAGTTCGCCGCGCTGAAAGGCCTGCGTCAGCGAGCGGCGGCGGGCCGTGTGCTCGGGCGTCAACACCTCGTCGTGCACCGGCAGTCCGGCCGCCCGGCATCCTTCGCCCCATCCCCGGCAGTGGCGCAGGATCACGCCGCCCCAGTCGAAGGCCACGAGTGCGGGCGGCTTCGAGGCGTCGGTCACGAGCCGTGCTCCTCGAGTTCCTCGCGGGGCTTCATCACCTCGCGCATGACGACCGTCGCGAAGCAGCCGCGGGGCAGTTCGAACGCGCAGCGGATGTACGCGCCGTGCTCGTCGACGCCCGCCTCGATCTCGGGGTCGATCAGGGGCACGCGGAGCGACCGGCGTTCGCCCTCGACGAGCTTCGAGAGCCGTCCGGGGGCGTTCGCGAAGGTCTCGGGCGTCAAGGCGAACGACGTCAGCGTCTCGAGTTCCAGGCCGTCGGCTTCGCCCTCGGCCCGTCGCATGTCGGGGCCCCAGAACGGACCCGTCGGCGCCACCTCGAAGGCCGCCAGTCGGGCGGCGGTCGAAGGATCGGCGGCGATGGCCTCATCGACGAGGAATGTCGCCCGGTTGTCGAGTTTCATCGCCACGTCGCCCGGTGCGAGCGTGGCGAAGGTGCCCGCCTCGAGTCGACGATCGAGCGTGGCGTTGAAGATCGCCGACTGGGTCGCGGAGATGAAGAAGGCCAAGGTGTTCTCGTCGATGGCCATGATGGCGTTGCGGGGCAACGCGCCGTGCGAGAGTCGGGCCAGGGCGGCACGCTCGGCGCGGGCGTTGCGGGGGAGGGCGTCGAGCGCCTCGGCGAAGCGGCCCGCCGCGTAGTGGGCACGGGCTTCGGGGTTGACGTCGGGGTGGGCGGGGTCGGGCCCCAGGAGCAGGTCGCAGGCCTGCTGGAAGTCGCCGCGGAGGATCGCGCCGCCGACGAGATGGTTGTTGCCGAGCAGGCCGAAGCGTTGTTCACCGACGCGGTTGGGCACGCCCTTGGCCTTGAGTTCGCGGAGCGTCCTGGAGGCGTGGACGACCGCGCCCGGCGAGACCTCGCGGATGCGGATGGAGAATCGGTTCCCCTTGAGGTGCCCGCGTCGGAGCTTGTTGGCGTGCCTGTCGACCCACATCACGCCCAACCGGTCGTGGCGGAGCATGGGGAAGTCCTCGGGCGTCTTGCCGGGCACGTGCACGGAGAAGACCTGACGCGTGATGGCGTGCTTGTCCTTGAGCCCCGCGAAGCCCACGGCGTCTCGGCGGACGCCGAAGTGGCGGGCGATGATGTCGACGGCGTCGAAGGTGGAGAGTTCCCGCTTCTGGACGAGCATGTAGATGTGCTCGCCGCTGCCGCAGGGCTGGTAGAGGGGCATCTCGTCGACGAGGAAGTCCTCCGGGCGCTGCTTGATGACGCCGCCGGTGCCCGGGATGCCCTCGGTGAGGAAGCGGGCGGGGGCGACGTGAGCGGAGGTGTCGCCCTTGGGCGGAGGAGAATCGACGGGCTCGCTCATGGCGTTTCCTTGGAGGCCGCCTCGAGCACGTGCTCGGCGACGAAGATGGGCACGTCGCCCGCGATGCCCACGGCGATGGCGTCGCTGGGGCGACAGTCGACGTGAAGCACCTCGCCCTTTTCGAGGGCGATGTCGAGGGTGGCGAAGAAGGTGTGGTCCTTGAGGTCGACGACGGTGATCGACTGCAGGGTGCCGCCGAGCTGCGAGATGATGTTGGCGAGCAGGTCGTGGGTCTGGGGGCGGCTGATGACCACGCCCTTGAGCCGCCGCTCGATGGCCTGGGCCTCGGCGAGGCCAATGACGATCGGGAAGGTCCGCGCGGCGGCCTCGTCGGCTCCGTCGGGGGCGACCTCGCGGAGCTCGATGATCTGCATGTCGCTCAGTTCGCGGATCAGGACCCGGGACAGTTCCATTCGGACGGCCATGAGGCAAGCGTACGGGCCGCGGGCGGCGTAAACTTGCCCGACCATGCCACACGTGATCACCGAGCCGTGCGTCGGGACCAAGGACACCGCCTGCGTTCAGGTCTGCCCCGTGGATTGCATCCACCCCACCAAGAACGAGCCCGACTACGCCTCCGCCGACCAGCTCTACATCGACCCCGACACGTGCATCGACTGCGCCCTGTGCGTCGACGAGTGCCCCGTGAAGGCCATCTTCCAGCAGGAAGACGTTCCCGCCGAGTGGAACAAGTACATCCAGGTCAACCTGGACTACTACAAGAAAAAGTGACGCGAACGCCCGGCCTGAGCGGCGCTGCGCGTCGATTCGCGTCACGACCCTCGCACACCCACACCCTCCTCGCCCGCTTTGCGGGCGAACCGGCAGGTAGCCCAGGGCGCTGCCCGGCTCTGCGGG
>JBBAVG010000010.1:0-72104 GCA_040397805.1 Phycisphaerales bacterium | reverse complement strand
CTTCCCTCGCCCAGCTCGATCGCTCCCCGTCCCGGGTCTGGCTCGCCACCGCCCCCGTCGACATGCGGAGGATCTCCGCCCCTGGCTTCTCGGCGTCGACGTGCGATCATTCCGGCCAGATTCCCGCGGCGTCTGCCACGGAGCGATCAGGGCTGCGGCGCGGTGAAGATCGCCAGGTACCGGTACATCTGGTCCGTCCGCGAGTACGGCACGCTCTCCCACACCGTCGTCGTCGTTTCGCTCGTCACCCGCTGCTCCTTGCCGCTTGAGTCGCGGAACGTCGTCACGCCTCGGCTGCTGATGTCGCGAGGCCGGCTCATCGACCCCTCGGTGATCGCCGTGCGGCTGAACTCGCTCGACCAGTACACCCGCGTCGCGCCCACCTCCCGGGCCAGCGTCGTCAGGTCCTTCACGTCCGGCACGTACGCCGACTCGAACCGGCTCTCGCCCACCACCCGCTCGCCCGCGCCGGGCTTGAACGCCGCGACCTCGTCCCACTCCTTGCGCTCGATCGTCACCTCGCCCGCGACGGGCGAGCCCGTCGACATCGCGTGGAAGTGGTCCTTCCACGTGTTGGTGGCGCAGCCGCCGGTCACGGTGGCGGCGGCGAGGAGAAACGACCAAAACGCTCGGCGACGAAGCATGATGCCTCAGGGTACGACGCCGCGGAAGGCGCCGTGACGCACCTCGCCGCCCGCGCGAAACTCGACGAACACCGCCCCGTCCCTCGCCGTGCAGTACCAGGTTCGGTCACGCCGAACATGCTCCCACCGCGGATCATCCAGCCGTCGCGGCCCGCTGGATTGCAGCACGAGGCGGGGCTGCAGCCAGTCGCCCACCCATTCGATCGATTCGGGCCGCGCCGAGCCGTGATGCGGCGCCTCGGCGACCACCGGACGCAGCGACGGCCACGACTGACGCAGGTGCCCGATGGCCCCTTCCTCCACGTCCCCGGTCAGCAGCAGCATGGGCTGGTCGCCAAAGAGCGTCGACGACACCACGCCCGCCAGCGAGTGGTCGTTGTCCTCTTCGCCGTCGTACGCGCCATCGGGCCAGAGGAACTCGATGACGCTCGACCCCAGCACGATCCGGTCGCCCCGCGCCACCGTGCCGACCTCGATGCCCGCGTCCCGCAACCCCGCCAACGCGGCGGCCGCCGCCCCTTGCGAGCGACGTTCCGCCTCGACGAAAAACCGCGGCGGCACCACCACCCGCCGCACGCCCAGCGGCCCCGCCACGTCGAGGATCGAGCCGAAGTGGTCGAGGTCCGGGTGGGTGATCACCGCCACCGGCGTCGATCGCACGCCAAGCCGCCTCGCCGCCGCCACGATGGGCGAGAAGGGACCGCCCATGTCCGGGCCCGCCGCGTCCCAGAGCACCGCGTCCTGCCCGCTCCGCAGCAGGTGGCACGTGCCGTCGCCCACCGCCAGCGTGTCGACCCGCAACGCGGTGCGGGCCCCGAGCCCCGCGCCCGCCGCCCACTCCGCCACGAGCCAGCAACCACACCCCGCCGCCGCGGCGGTGGCCGCCCATCGCCGCCTCGCGGGCCACGAACCCGTGAGGCCGAATCGAAGGGCCATCGCCACCGCGGCCGTCGTCGCCAGCGTCCACGCCCACGAGATCGGCGGCACCCGCACGCTCGAACCAGGCAGCCCATCGAACCATCGCACGAGGTCGATCGTCGACGAAGCCAACAGGTGAATCACGCCCGAGGCCCACGTCGCCGCCCCGGGCACCAGCGTGCCGGCCAGCAGCGACAGGAAGCCCACCCACAGCAGCACCGTCGCCAGCGGCGTCAGCAGCAGCCCCGTCAGCACCGCCAGCGGACTGAACAGTCCCGCCCGCGCCGCCAAGACCGGCACGGACACGAGCCAGCACGCCACGTTCGCCGCCACCGCCGTCGCGAAGCCGTCCACGAGGCGGTCGCGGAAGCGATGATGGTCCGAACGAATCGTGCCGCGGAGCGGCGAGGGTCGCATCGCGTCCCGCACGTGGGCCGTGAGCCACAGCAGCGACGCCGTCAAGCCCACGCTGAGCTGGAATCCCAGCGACCACGCCTCCATCGGATCTCGCACCAGCAGCAGCAACGCGATCCAGCCCAGCAGAGTGAGCCGGTCGTACCGCCGCGACAGCAACTCGGCCGCGATGATCAGGGAGATCATCATGGCCGAACGCAGGATCGGCGACTGCGGCGGCACGATCGACGCGTACATCACCACCAGCACGCCCACCGCCAAGGGCTCCAGCCACCCGCGATCGCCCGTCAGCCGCAGCAGCACGATGGCCAGGCCCGCCATCACGCTCAGGTGAAAGCCCGAGATCGACAGGACATGCACCAGGCCCTGGCGTGTGAAGGCCTCGACGATCTCGCGCTGCGAGGCGTCGAACTCGCCCAGCATCAGCCCCAGCAGCAGGCTCCGCACCGCGGGGTCGTCCCCCGCCGCGTCGATCAGCACCCCCCTCGCCCGGTTCCTCAGCGAGTCCAGCGTCGATAGCCGCCACGACCGCAGTCGATCGCCCATGCGCTGGGGTGGTCCCAGCGGCCGTGCGAGCGTGCCGTCGGAGAGGTGCAGCGTGCCGCAGAACCCTCGCGTGGCGGCGATGGCGGCCACGTCGGTCTCGCCCGGGTTCGCCGCGGGCTCGATGGCGGAAAAGCGTCCGAGCATCTCGACGCGGTCGCCTGCCTTGAGCGACGCCGGAGCCTCGCCCGCCACCCGCACCCACACGCGGCCCTTGGTCGGCTGCCACGCGCCGCCGTGCTCGATGGCCTCGACATCAAGCGTGAACCGATGGGCGGCAGGCCGAGGTGAAAAGCGGGCGAGGCGGCCCGGCGGCGGTGGGGCGGCCACGGGTGACGAGAGCGCGACGCCGCGAAGGCGGAGCAGCGGTTCGGCCGGTGCTTCACGGTCCAGCCGGGCCGCGAAGGTGCCCGCCCGCGACTCGATCACCCGCGTGACGTGCCACGCCGCCCCCAGGCACACGGTCGCGGCGAGGATCGGCACGATCCACCACCGTGTCCACGCGAAGCAGGCTGCGACGATGCCGCAGACGCCGCTTGCCGCCCACCACGGCCACGACACGTCCACGCCGGCGGCATCGCCCGCGGCAAGGCCGGTCACGAAGCAGGCGAGCAGTCCGAAGACGCGGGCGCGGGCCCCCGCGGGCGACGCCCGCCGCGCCTCGCTTGCGTGCAACTCGGACTCGGATGAATCGGGGGCGTGGCCCACGGGCGGAGCGTACGAGGACCCGTCCGGCGGGGTCGAGCGCCAGCCCGCCGTTCAGGTGCTGGTATGATCGTCCATGCCCTTGGCCCCCACGCAGCAGTTCCTTGATGCCGCCGCCACGCTCGGGATCGAGTTCGACGACGGCGACCTCCAGCGGCTGGGGACGTATCTCGAACTGCTGCTCGAGGCGAACAAGACGACCAACCTCACGGCGATCCGCGAGCCCGACGCCGCGTGGATGCGCCACATCCTCGATTCGCTGACGCTGCTGCCCGCGCTCGCCGAGCTTCCGGAAGGGGCCACGGTGATCGACGTGGGGTCGGGCGGCGGCTTGCCGGGCATGCCCCTGGCCATCGTGATGCCGCACCTTCGATTCACGCTCCTCGAGGCCACGGGCAAGAAGGCCGTCTTCCTGCGAACCACGGCCAAGGCGCTGGAGCTCTCCAACGTCGCGATCCTGTGCGAGCGGGCCGAGAAGGCCGCCCACGATCGAGGCGAGCGGACGGGCGCGGGCCGCCAGGGCGGGCACCGCGAGGCCTACGACGCCGTGGTGGCCCGCGCGGTGGGGCGGCTCGTGTCGCTGGCCGAGATCACCATTCCCTTCGCCAAGGCCCCGTCGGAGGGTCACGCGGGCGGCGAGGTCCTGCTCATCAAGGGCCAGCAGGCCGACGAGGAACTCGAGGAATCCAAGGCCGCGTTGCACGCCCTCAAGGCCGTGCACGTCCGCACCTTCGACACGTCCACGGGCCGCGTGATCGTGCTGGGCAAGGGGGCCGCGACCCCCAAGCTCTATCCCAGGCGCGACGGCGAGCCCAAGCGGTCGCCGCTGGGCGTCCGAAAGCAGGCAGACTGACGGCACGGCCGCCGGGGCGATCGGCGCGGCACGCGACGTGCGTCGCCGCCACTCACTCGAAGAGGCCCGCCCTGGCGCCGGAGATCACCTCCGACGCGGGTTGGTCGGACTGCTCTTCCAGCATGCTCGTTTGCGAAAGGCGAGACTGCGCGTTCGACGCGACCGCGATCGCCGGCGTGTCGGCGATCGTCCGCTGGATCGCCAGCGAGGGGCTCGCCATCGCGGGCGTGCTCGGCGAGGTCGAAGGCTGCATCGCCACGTCGAGCCGAATCGGCGGCGAGGACTCGGCGGGCGACACGTCGCGCAGCGACTCCGGCGTCGCGTGGCTGTGAAGGAAGGTGATGGCGTACTCGCGGCTCTCAGCCGCGGTGACGTCGGCCGTGACGTCGCGGCACCACGCGGGCAGCTGCGCCACCGAGGTGCGACGGATGGCGGTCCAGTCGCTCTCCCACAGTTGCCACAAGCTCGCGTCGCCTCGGGGCGAACCGCGTTCGCGCAGCCACGTCGCCCGCGCGAAACTCATCATTTGCGACCGGGCCGAGATGGCCAACCGGTGCATCTCCTGCCCGCGACGGTCCGCCTCCGCCTCGGCAATCCCCGCGGCGACCGACTGGTGCATGACGCAACTCAGCGCAACGGGCGCAACGATTCCGGCAAGCTTGATGGACGCCCACGCCGATGGCATGACTCTCTCCTCGCGCCCGCTGCGTGCGAGCGGCGGGATCAACCATACGCCGTCGCGTCGGCCTCGACCGTTCACGCGTGGTCGAGATCAGTCGTTCAACCCGGATGTCGACGGCCGCAATCGCGATGGGCGGCACGATGCCTGTCAGGCTTTGGATCGGGTGATCTGGGCGTAGGCGTTGTGGTTGTGGATCGACTCGAAGTTCTCCGAGCTGATCTCATACCAGGTCACGCGGGGTTCGGCGTCGAGTCCGAGCGCCAGGTCGCGGACGATATCCTCGACGAACTTGGGGTTCTCGTAGGCCCGCTCGGTCACGAACTTCTCGTCCGGCCGCTTGAGCACCGCGTACACCGGGCACGAGGCGGCCTGCTCGAGGATGCCCACCAGGTCCTCGATCCAGAGCATGCCCTCGAACTTCACCTTGGCCTCGATGCGGCACCGCTGGTTGTGGGCCCCGTACTCGCTGATCTCCTTGCTGCAGGGGCACAGGCTCGCCGCCGGGGCCGCCACCGACATCAGGAACTCGCTGACGCCGTTGGCCGTGCACTCGAACTTCACCTGATAGTCCATCAACCCCGGCATCTTCGTCACCGGGGCCTCCTTGCGGATGAAGTAGGTGAAGGAACACTCGAAGTGCGACACCTCGGCGTGCAGCTTCTCGCAGATGGCCCTCGCGATGGCCGGGATCTTGTTGGGCGTGAGCGGTTCGCAGGTCTGCTCGTTGAGCACCTCGAGGAACCGGCTCATGTGCGTGCCCTTCTGGTGGTCGGGCAACGCCACGTACATGTTGATCGACGCCACCGTGGTCTGCTCCCCGCCGTCCTTGGTGCGAAGGCGGATGGGATAGGTGACGTTCTTGACGCCCACGCGGTCGATGGCGATCCGCCGCACGTCCCGGCTGGCCTGGACGTCGGGCATCGCGGTCGTGGAGATGCCGGTGCGGATGGAGGGGATGGTCATGATCGGTTCCGGGGAGCGTGTCGCGATGCGGCCCGAACGGGCGTCAAACCCGTGGGGGCGGGAGTCCGCTCCCGATGCATCGAGGCAAGTGGATGGTAGGGAAGGGGCCATGCCATGGGGTTCGCCCCCCTGGTGGCCCCTGATTCAGCACAGGGCACGAAGCTGCCCAATTCGCGCCCCGCAGGTCAGTGACCCGCCTTCGCCTCGCTCATTTCCATGGCCCGCACGTCCAGCACCGCGCCGGCCCAGCCCATGCCCACCGGAACACCCAGCAACGCGCCCGCCGCCCAGTCGAACGGCAGCGGCCTGACCGCCGCCAGCAGGCGGTCGGCGTAGAGCGCCGCCAGCAGGTCGTCGCCGTGCATGATTCTGGCCATGACGGGCGCCGCCACCGCCGCCAACACCATGCCCAGCACGGGTGCCGCCGGATGCAGCGTGACCTTGGCCGCTCCGGCCACGTAGCAGGCCGCCATGCCGCAGGCGATGCCCCCGACCACCGCGCCCATCAGCGATTGTCCCTTGAGCCCGCTGAGGCACACCAACGAGGCCGCCGCGAATGCCGCGGCTGCGCCGATGACCACGGCCGCGGCCGTCACGCCCATCGCGGGCCGATCCGCCGTCTTCACCAGCAACGCCTCGAGCCGCGTGCCGGGCTTGGATGTGGCCGCGGGTTGACTGGCGGCCGCCGCGAGCGTCGCCATGTGCGCGATGCCCGCCGCGGCGAGCGTCAGGGCGAGCCCCTCGACCGCCAGGCGCCACAGCTCCACCTCGCCGCCGGTGGCACGGATGATCGACTCGACCGTGCCCAAGTGCCACGACGTCCACCCGAAGACCATGCCCGCCACCGCCAGCCCCGTGCCCAGCGAGAAGAGCCTCGAGGCGATCACGCCCACCACCGCGGCGATCGCCACCACCACGAACCCGATCACCGCGCCCGCCAGCGGCGTGTCGCCCACGAGCAGCGAGCAGGCGTGCCCGCCCTGTCCGTCGCTGACGAACCTCGCGAGCCGGCCCGCCGCCGGACCGATGGCCAGCAGGCAGGCGAGGATGTACGTCCAGCGCAGGATCGACTTGATCATCGGGCCAAGTGTAGTGTCGCGAGCCCGCCCGCGCGACTCAACGCCACGACGCCGCGTCGGGCACGTACAACTCGTTGTCGAGCCCCGCCGAGCCGATGCCCATGGCCGGATGCGTCAGCCACTCGGCGCGGGCCGCCACGTGACGCACCGAGCCGTCCGCTCGCGCCGTCCCCGCCGAGCCTCCGTCCCCGCTCCGCCTCGCGTGATGCCGGAAGGCCGTCGTCGGCGCGGGATTGGGCGTCCAGGCCCGTCGCGAGTACAGCAGCGGCGGATCGAGCAACGCGCAGTTCGACGGAGGCGAACCCGGCAGCAGCGTGTCGGCGAAGACCAGAAGCGCGGCCGGCGAGGGAATCTCGAACAGCCGCCGCCACGGCCGGAACCCGATGGCTCGATCCCACCCCGGCGTCCGCGACGGCGTCAGGTAGTACCCGTTGTACCCGAACGTGCTCGTCGGCTCCGGACGGTCCGGGTTGCCCTGAGGCGTGTAGCTTCCCCACGCCTGCGACGGGCACTCATAGACCGATCGGACGCTCAGCGTTCCGTCCAAGTAGGGCGACAAAAAGCCCTTGGCGTGGTCCACGCCCGCGACCGTCGTGCCGTGCGTGCCCCACCAGTAGATCGACTCGCCCCCCACGGGCACGTCCGGAGACCTCGTGTACGCCAGCGGCATCGCCCGGTCCTGCCACGTGTTGGCGTACATCGTCCAGCCCAGCGTCATCTGTCGCAGGTTCGACGTGCACGCCGTCGATCGCCCGGCCTCGCGAGCCGCTCCCAGCGAGGGCATCATCAGCGAGAGGCACACGCCCATCACGGCGATGGTCACCAATAGTTCGATCAGCGTGAAGCCGCCGCGACGGTCCGTCGTGCGTGCTGTCATGGGCGACCTCCCCTCAGGAAGGCCCGCTCCCGCGACCGCAACGCCACCGTCAGCACCGTGCGGTCCGACGCCGCCACCACGCCGTCGCCGTCGAGATCGCGCCGCGACGTCGGCGACGATTCCCACGCGAAGAGGTCCGCCACATCCACCGTCGACGAGCCGTCGATGTCGAGGTCGCCGGGCGTGGCCCCGAAGGCCGCCAGCCCGATCAATCCAACGCCGTAGATCGACGATGCCGTCGCCGCCACGCCGCCGCCCACGCCACTCCACGCGCGCACCACGAACCCCGCGTGCGTCGGATGGCGGTCCGCGTCCACCAAGAGCATCGAGTCGGAGAGTTCGTACGGATTGTCGAACGCCGGCGTCGGCGCCGCCGGCGGCGTCCCCGCCAACAGCAGACTGCTTCCCCCGAAGCTCCACGCGATCGGCTGGTTCGTCCAGCCGCCGACGGTCATCGTGTCGGGCGTCGTCCACGCCGTCGTCGCCCCGCCCGCCCCTTCCTGCAGCAGCGAGAGCGTCGGCCGGGTCGAATAGCCGTCAAGGCCTCCCGCCAGCGCGACACGGTCGACGCCCAGCGGCACCGGAATCGACTGCGTGCGGTTGCTCGCCGCCGACCACCGCAAGGTCCCCGTCGACGCGTCGAGTTTCACCACGTTCGCCGAGTCGATGCCCCCGAAAAAGGAGTAGGTCGCCGCCAGCACCGATCCCGCGGCACCCGGCGCCGACCCCTCCGGCGGGCCGCTCACGCTGACGCCCCCGAAGAAACCTTGCACCAACGGACTCGCCCGCGTCCACGCCGCCACGGGCGTCGATGCGGACTGCTCGATCCGCCACGCGCGAATGAGTCCGGGGGTCATGCGGTACCGCCCCGGCGACGCGACGTACACCAGGTCGTCGCCACCCTCGTCGCGAGGCAAGTAGCCCACGCTGTTGCCCGAACTCGTGGAGACCGACGCCTGCCACACGACGTCGCCCGGGTGGTGGGGGTTGCGATCGGCATCGAACGCCGCGACGTTGATGCAGTACAGCACCGCCGCGCCGCTCGAGGTCAGGCCTCCGTCGTAGTCGCACACGAACGCCCGATCCCGTGCGCCGCGATCCTGCGTGACCAGCGGCGACACGCTCACGAAGTCGCGCGGGGCCGTGAAACTCCACGCGAGCGTGCCGTCGGCGATGCGAAAGGCTCGCAGCACCCGCCCCGACGCCACCAGCACCGTGCGCCGACGCTCGTCGATCGTCGGGCTGGGGTTGGATTCGAACGTCGGCGGTTCGATGACCGCCTGCCACGCCACCACCCCGGTCGATCGCGAGATCGCGAACAGGCGATACGGGTTGAGTGTCGCCTCGCCCAAGTCCGCGTCGATCAGTCCGGTCGCGAACACCCGCCCGTCGTGCACGCCTTCGCCCGCAAACACGGTGGGGTTGGCCTGCCCAAGGAAGGTCACCGGATGTCCGTCGATGTCCCGGGCACACACCCATCGCGGGTTGGTCATGGATGGCGGCGGCGCGTGCACCACCGACCGACGCGACGGACCACCACCCACATGCGTCCACGAAGCCTCGAACGTCGGCGACGGGCCTGTCTGGACATGGAGCTGTCCCGAGGCCGACGTGGCGGTCAGCCACCATGTCACCACGCCCATCGCGCAGGCGATCGCTGGCTGCGAACCGTGGCCGGAGTGTCGAGCGTCGTGGGGCATCGGCAGCGTTCAGCGACGGCGGCGGAGCGAAGCGACGACGGTCAGCAGGCCCAGCGACACCAACGTGGTCGGCGAGGGAACGGCCGCCACATCCGACACGCCGTCGATGAGCAGTTCGCCCGATGTGACGCTGATGCGGAGGAACGAGACGGCCGCAAGCCCGCTGGACGCGATGTCCAGGCCCGTGCCCCCGCCCGAACCCGCATACGCCGCCACAACCTGACTGAACGACAGGCCCATCGGATCAAAGGCCGGGTTCACCGGGCGGGTGAAGTCGCTCTCGATGGTGCCCGCCGCCAACGCGTAGGGATCGGCCAGGTCGCTGTACCCCAGCGTCGGGAAGAACCCGTTGAGCGGGCTGCCCGTCAGCGTCCGCCAGTCGATCCCGTCGGCCGAGACTTCGACCACCGAATCGGCGAAGGGCCCGAAGACGCCGTCCACCACGCCCGACGGATAGGTTCGGTCGGCGAAGAACGTGTTGCCGAAGACGATCACGTCGAGCCCGTGCGGGTTCGACGCGTCGTCGGTCACCGGCTCGTCGAACCGCAGCGTGAGCGACCCGCCCGCGCCGATGGCGACGATCTCGCCGGGCATGAAGGCCGGGTTGAACGGCGTGACCACCGAGGGGTACACCCCCATGCCCGTGTATCGCGTCGGCGACCCGACCGCCGCCGTCGCCTGCGTGTAGGTGGCGCTGGCCACCGCGCCGGGCACATAGCCCGCCACGTGATCGGCAAATGGGGTCGACGCCCACGCCGCCGGCGTGATGCACGCCGCGAGTCCCACGATCCGAGCCGTCTTCAGGTTCATCGTCAAGGCTGGTCACTCTCTCCCTGCTCAAGCGGGGCGGTCGCGTGGCGAATCGCGCGGCACGCGACGTCTCCAAGGACACACAGGCCCCACGCGGCGAGAGTTCAGACGCAGCACGCAACAACGCCCGGAGACAGAGGGGCGAAGCCGATGCCGGTTCTTCCCTTTGCCCGCCCGCTTGCGACACGCGACCGGGCCCACAGGCCACGACGCGTCGTTCAAGCCGGCGAGCCCGCGAAGGGCCATCCGACGTTCTCTTGGCAGGTCTTCCGGCTCGAGGCATGCGACGCATCGCCTTCCCGGCCTTGGTGGCGGGCCCTCTGTCGGCCCGTCGTCACCTGCCAGTGGCTGGAGCAATCGACCGGGCCTTTGCCCGATCCGTCACTCCCGATGCTTCGCGTCAGGCCCCTTACGGCGGCGCGTCCGCGGCGGCTTTTCACCGCACTTCCCTTTTCACCCACGCCTGCCCGTCGCGGTCGCCCGCTCCCCGGACATCGTGGACACCAAGAACGATCCCACACTAGCAGAAGCTCAGGAGCGATTCAAGGACGATCTTTGGCCCACGCCGGGTCGCTTTCGCAACGTGCTGTGGCATCAAGACTTCGGAAACAGGAAGGCGGCTCGCTCCGTGCTGGTCTGGTCTCCGCGCTGGAGCACGTACTCGTACCCCTCGTGCATCGAGGCGCACCCGGTCAGGCCGTCCTTGCGGATGGCGTAGATCGTCACGTTGAAGTTCGGTCGCCCGGGCGCGGCCAGCAACCGCCCTTCTCGCGTCCGGGCCGCCATGCGGGCCAGCGTCGCCAGAGCCGCTTCCTCGGGCGTGCGGCCGGCCTCCATCAAGCGCACCACTTCGTACGCGGCACAGTTGTGCAGCGAACTCTCGCCCCGCCCGGTGCACCCGGCCGATCCTGCGCCGTCATCGGTGTAGACCCCCGCGCCGACGATGGGCGAATCGCCCGCGCGGCCGGGGATCTTGTACGACAGTCCGCTGGTGCTCGTGCAGCCGAAGAGATGGCCGGCCTCGTCGCGGCCCGACACGTGGATGGTGCCGTAGGTGAAGGGGGCCTTGGGCGCGGTCGACGAATTGTTGGGAGGCGGGCCACCCGGCGTGGCATTGTCCTTGTGACCCGCCCAGAGCGCGTGCCCGAAGTCGCTGGCCTGTTCGCTCGGCGAGATCCACCCGTCGCGGGGCGAGAGTTCCGCCTTCCACGCCAGCCACGCCTGCCTGGCCTTGGGCGTGAGCAGGTCCTCTTCCGGGAAGCCGCACTGTCGCGCGAAAGCCAGCGCGCCATCGCCCACCAGAAGGGCGTGATCTGTCCGACGCAGCACTTCCTTGGCCACCGCCGCCGCGTGACGCACTCGCTTGAGGCCCGCCACCGCGCCGGCCTTGTGGAGCGGCCCGTCCATCACGCACGCGTCGAGTTCCACCTCGCACGCCTCGTTGGGCAAGCCGCCGTAGCCGACGGAGAGTTCTTCCGGGTCGTCCTCCACCAGCTTGACGCCCTCGACGATGGCGTCGAGCAGGGGCATGCCCTCGCGGTGCAACGCGGCGGCACGGCGAGTGGCGGGCGCACCATTCCACGACGAAATCAGCGTGACCATGCCGCCATGGTAGTGGTGGGGGCCCCGACCGCGTGATGGACGGCCGCGTCAGTTGAGGTCGGTGCACACCCACGAGGTACGGCCGTTGGTGTTGGCCACGGCCAACAAGTGCACGCGGATGCCCGTGCTGAGCACGTGCCTGGCCCACCGCGGGTCTTCCGTCATCAGGTGCAACTCGGGTCCGGCCTTGATGCGGGCGGCCTGCAACTCGCGCTTCGCCATCACCAGCAGGTCGGCGTGATCGCTCGCCCAGGCGGACGCGGCCAGCAGCGTCGCCACCGCCTCGGTCGCCGGACCCGCGGGGCCGTGCCGCTCCGGCAGCATGGCCACCAGGTGCAACCCGCCCTCGGCATCGATCGCGAGTTCCACGCTGGGCTGATACGGGCAGCGGATGCCCATGGGAACGAGGCCGGGAAGGATCGCCGCCGTCGGCGTCTCGCCGCCGCCCATCGGCTCGCGGGCCGGGATGGCGACAGGGGGCATGGCGACAGGTGTCGGCTTGGGCGCGGCGACCGGCGCGGCCTTGGATACGGCGACCGGTGCCGGAAGACGCGGCGCTTCGGGGGCCGTCATCGCAGGCGAGACCGGCGAGGGCTGCGGCAAGGGCAACTCGCGACGGGGCGTGGCGGCCGGTCCCGTCTGCCACAGGTCGCCCACTTGCTCGAGCATGTCGCGGACGCTGCGTCCCCACTCGCCGCTGTAGAGCGACGAGGTGACGCACGAGTCCATGCGTTGGATGTACCCCAGGCTCGCGATCGTGCGGCCCAGGAAGGTTTGCGTGGTGCGACTGAGCTTGTTGAAGGCGCGGGCGGCCGCTTCGGGCTCGGTGCCGATGATCGCCACGCCGATGTCGGAGCCGCGGCTCTGCGACGAGCCGTCCGATTCGCCGGCGAACCCGAGGGCCGGGTTGCCCGTCAGTTGCTTGATGGTGCGGTAGGCCGTCACGATGGCGGCGTCGTCGCCGCCGCAGAGCAGCGACACGTGATCGATCCTGGCGGCGACGTCCCGCCCGGAGGCCGCCAGCAGGTCGAGTTCCGACGTCTCATCGACGCGGATCAACAGTCGCGGCGCAACGGCGCGGGCACGGGCCAACGCGTCATGGAAGTGCGCGGTGGGGCCGCCGGCCTTGAGCGCCACGGCCTGGCCGTTGTCGGCGAAGACCACCTCGAGCGAGATGGACTTGGAGCGAAGGCGAAGGAGCGCCACGGCATGCCGGGTCGTTTCCGCCAGCATCCGCGCGAACTGCAGCGTCCATGGGTTGTCGAGCACCGGCAGGTGGCCCACCACCAAGCAGTCGACGCCCTGGGAGGGCTGGTGACGCTCGGTGCAGGCCGTCGTGGCCACGTCCGCACGGGCGGCGGCGAGCACGCTCGGCGGTGTTGCCGCGGGCTGGGGAGACGCCGACCCGGCCTGCGGCATGGCCTTGATCACCGGCGGCGGGGCCGCCGGGGCTGGTTCGGTGTCTTCGCTCAGGAACAAGTCGGCCAACGCGTCATACTCGCGTTGAAGCTCGGCGGCCTCGTCGCCGGTCACCGGCCAGCCGTTGTCGCCGGTCAGGTACGAGTCGTCCGTGAGGCCGAGTTCGTCCTTCGCCGCCTGGTGCTGCGACAGCGGCGAGGGCATCTTGCCCGATGCCGAGGCGCCCGGTTTGGAGGGGCGTCCCGGTCCTTGGGGTCCGATGCGACTCTGTGGGTTGGTCATCCGCCGGCACTCCCTGTCTCGACCCGTCACTCGACCCGTTTCCGACTTCCTCGCCCGCCCTCGGTTCCGGCTGTCGCCGAACCGTCGGTGTCGGGCCTCAGGCTCACATCGCGGCCGTCGGGGCCGACATGGGGCCCGACATGGGCACCGACACCGGCATCGGCGCCGTGCGCTCGCTCACCGCCACCACGCTGTTGGCTTCGCCGAACTGGTTGACCTCGCAGAGATTGTTGTACGGGTCGGCCGTCCACACACCGTCGATCACCAGCCGGTAATAGTGCTTGCCGGCGGGCAGCGGCAGGCACAACTCGAAGACGCCGTACTCGTCGTTGCGGTTCATTTGGTGCGAGGTGGTCGACCAGTCGTTGAAGGTGCCCGCCAGCGAGATCGTGCTCCCGCTGTTGGCCGGTTGCACGAAGAGCACGCCCTGGTTGGTCTCGCGAACGCCCAGCAGTCGACGCGCCGCCGCGTTCACCGGCCGAACCGCCGGGGCCTCGGGCCGAATGGCCGCACGAACGGGCTCGGGGCGGCGTCCCATGGCACGATCGTCGGCACGCACCTGCACGGCGCGACGCACGAAGTCCTGCGCCCGCCGGGCCACTTCCTCGGCACGCATGCCCGGCTTGGCCTCGATCGTCGAGTTGCCCGCCGGCATCATGCCCGACGACGGCCGCATCGTGGCCATCGCCTCCTCGGCATCCTCCGGATCGCACGCCTCTTCTTCCGTGGCGTCGGTCTGTCCGTACTCGTCGGCGGGCTCCTCCATCGGGGCCTCGTCCTCCGGACCCGCCGCGAGTGCGCGGTCGAGGTCCTGGCTCACCGTCCAGTGCGAGATCACCCAATCCGCCAGCCGCGCGTAGTCCTCGAAGCCCGTGCCGCCCGGGGCGTAGTCGATGATCGTCTGCCCGAAGCTCGCCGCTTCGCGGAGCTTGGCGTCGCGACGGATCACCGCCGGAATCACCCTGTCGCCGAACCGGCGGTACAGCTCGTCCAGGAGGTCCATCGCCACCGGGTTCGACGGATCGTGAATCGTGGGGAGAATCCACACCTGCCGGTGAATGCCCAGCTTGCGGCTCAGCGACTTCACCGTGTTCACCTGTCGCGTCGCGCCCTGCATCGAGAAGAAGCTCGTCTCGACGGGAATCAGGATCACGTCCGCCGCCACCAGGGCGTTGTAGGTCAAGAGGCCGATCGAGGGCGAGCAATCGATGCACACGATGTCGTGGTTCGCGCCGATCACGTCGATCGCCGCCTCCAGACGTCGCTCCTTGTCGGGCAGGTTCGCCAGGCCGCCGCGAGAGGCCTCGAGGCCCGCGAGCCGCATGCGGCTGGGTGCCAGGTCGAAGTTCGCCGCCGGTTGCCACAGCAGGCGGGCGACGTCGATGGGCTTGTGGCCCGCCGCCAGCATCGCGTCGCCGATGTCGAGGTCCACCCTCGATTCGGGAATGCCAAGGCCCGCCGCACAGTGGCTCTGGCTGTCCAGGTCCACCAAGAGGGTTCTCTTTCCGGCCCGGGCCAGCATCGCCGACAAGTTGATCGCCGTCGTCGTCTTGCCGCAGCCGCCCTTTTGGTTGATGATCGCGATGGTCCGCATGGAGATGGAGCCCCGATGGCGCACGCGCCGGAGTGGAAGGACTGGTCGGCGAACGTCGAGCCGCACCGCGACGCCCTCGCGGACACCCGTGCCCGACGTTGCCGGACACCCGAATCGTGGGGTGTCCATGCGTGTATCGGAACAGGGACGATTCCCGCTTGAGGGGGACACTAGCTCACCCGAACAAAGGGCCAAGGTCTTATAACCTGACGGATTGAAGAGCGGCGGCGATCGCCTGAATAGGGGGGTCGCGGACCACTTTGGCCGCGTGGCCCGCCAACGGCACGATGAACCGCATCGCCGACGCCTGCACCTTCTTGTCGTGACGCATCCGATCGATGATCCGCCCGTCCTCGGGCAGATGGTCGACCCGGGTCGGCAAGCCCGCCTCCTCGAGCAGTTCCCGCAGCGAGGCGGCCATGTCGGGGGGGGTCAGGCCCATCGCGGCGCCCAGGGTGGCCGCCGCCACCAGTCCGATGCCCACGGCCTCGCCATGGTGGAGTCCGCCCGGGAGCGAACCCGGGTGGCCGATCAAGCCCGGCAACGTCTCGAGCGCGTGCCCGAAGGTGTGGCCCAGGTTGAGCAGTGCGCGTCCGCCGGCCTCGTCGCTGGCCTGTTCGCGTTCGTCCTGCTCGACCACGCGCGCCTTGAGCGCGATGTTCCGCGACACCAGTTCCGCCAGCGTGGCCGGATCGGCGCTGAGGATCGAGGCGAGCTTCCCCCGCGTCCAGTCGAAGAGGCCAGGGTCGCCAGCGCCGCCCGCCAACAGCCCGTGCTTGATGCACTCGGCGATGCCGCAGCGGAGCGTGCGGGGCGGGAGCGATCGCAGCGTGTCGACATCCGCGATGACCACGTGCGGGTGGTGGAACGCGCCCACCAGGTTCTTGAGCGGCTCGGCGAGCGGACCTTCGCCCGTGTCGAGGTTGATGCCGGTCTTGCCTCCGACCGACGCGTCGACCATGGCGAGCAAGGTGGTGGGGCACTGCACGATCGGCACGCCGCGTCGGTAGACGGCCGCGGCGAACCCGGCCAAGTCGCCGACGATGCCGCCGCCCATCGCCACCACGATGTCGTCGCGTTCAAGCCGCGTGCGGGCCATCTCGACCAGCAGCCGCTCGAGCGAGGCGAGCGATTTTTCCTGTTCTGAAGGCTTCACGGCCACCACGCGAGAGGAAAGGCCGACGCCCTTGAGCGACTCGGCCGCCGCCAGCGTGAACGAGCCCGGCAGTCGCGAGTCGGCGACGATGAAGGCCCTGCGAGCCTGTCGGCGCAACGCCGCGGCGACGACGGGTCCGATGTTGGCGAGCAGCCCCGCCCCCACGTGTGCAGTGCACGTGTGGTCGCCGGCGTGGATGGGAATCTGGTACCGCATGGGGAGTGGCGGAGCTCCCGGAAGGGTGGGGGTGTCGGGTCAGCCGCCCAGACCGGCGCGATCGCGTCGGCGTTGGTCGGGGCGTTCCCACTCGACGCGGGGCGCATCGCCCCACAGCGTCTCGAGGTCGTAGTGGGCGCGGATGTTGGGCTCGAACAGGTGGATCACCACGTCGACGAAGTCGGCGAGCAGCCACGTCGAGCCATCGTCCGCCGAGACGTGGAAGGCGGTGAAGCCCCGCCCGTGACCCAGTTGCTTCACGTGCTCGAGCGCCGAGGCCATCTGCCGGTCGGAGGTGCCCGATCCGATGATGATGTAGTCGCACACCATGCTCTTGGACCGGACGTCCAGAAGGGTCACTTCCTCGCACTTGTCGTCGAAGAGCAGCCGGGCGGCGTCCACGGCGAAGCCGGCGATCAGGACCGGGTCGCTCTTCTTGAACGAGCGGGGCGGGATCGGGGCGGCTTGGAGGCTTTCCGGCAGGTCGTCGTGCATTGGACGAGGATGGTAGGGACGCGGGAGGGGCGGGGATCCCCGCTACCGTTTCCCCGTTCCGATGCATCAGGCGTCCCTCGAGGTCGGGTTGTGCGTCCTCTCGAGCAGTTCCTCGGGCAACTGTTCGCTGCTGTCGGTCCGCCGCGGGCTCGAGGTGACCACCGTCCTTTTCGACGCCGGGCTCTCGCCCCGGCGAACCCGCCGCCACCTGGCGGAGATCGGACACCCCGCCGACCGCATCGACCACATCATCCTGACCCACCTCGACCGCGACCACTGGTACGAGGGGTGGGCCCGGGGGCGCGACGAGGCGACGACCATCCACGTGCACCGGCGTCACGCGGGGCTGGCACAACGACTCGGCGTGACCACGGGCCGAACGCTGGTCTTCAGCGACGCCTTCGAGGTGGTGCCGGGGGTGGTCGTGCATCCGATCCTGGTGGCGCACGACTCGCTGGGCACGGCCGCGTTCCGCGTCGAGTTTCCCGGCAGCGGCCGCACGCTCGGGTACGCGACCGACACCGGCCGTCCCTCGCAGGAACTCTGCGACCATCTGCGGGGTGTCGACGTGCTCGCCATCGAGAGCAACTACTGCCCGGTCATGCAACTGGCCAGCGACAGGTCCGACGACCTCAAGCGTCGCATCATGGGGGGCAAGGGGCACCTGAGCAACGAGGAGTCGGCGCGGGCCGTGGCCCGCATCGAGCCCCGCGAGATGGTGGTGCTCCTGCACCTCTCTCGCCAGTGCAATCGTCCCGAGCGGGCGCTCGAGGTGCACGCGAGGCCGGGGCCGTCGGTCATGGTCTCCCACCACGACCGGCCGGGCGAGTGGGTGGGCGTGGTCGATCCCGCCAGGCACGTCGTGCCGCAGGTGCAGGCGGTCAGGCCCGCGGCAACGCTCTGGGAAGCCTGAGTCGTGCGGCGGGTCGAGAAGGCGTCAGCGGAGGCCCTTGGTCGTGCGAGCGCGGTGCAGGGCGCGACGCACCTTGCCGATGAGCACGTTGAAGAGGTCGTCGCCCTTCTGCCCGTTGCAGAGCGTCACGAACACCAGGCCTCCCTGCCAGTGCCCCTCGGCATGCCCCCAATGGCCCGGCCGACAGCCCGCGTGCCGATAGATCGGCGATCCACCGTGCGTGTCGAGTTGGAAGCCAAGGCCCCACGCCAAGCCCTCCTCGTTCGGCCGCTGATCTCGCAACATGTCGGCCAGCATCGCCGGGCTCAGCAGTTCCGGGACGCCCGCCGCGCGACATGATCCGGGCATGCACGCCCGCCAGAATCGCGCGAGGTCCGATGCCGTCGTGAGCAATCCGCTGGCCGTCAGGTCGGGAATCTGGCGGAAGGGAACCGGCGATCCCTCGGGGGCGTGCCCGGTGACCAGCCGCTCGCGGGAGTCGGCGTCGAACGTGAACGTGCTCTGGGTCATGCCCACGGGTCGAAGCACTTCCTCGGCGATGATCGTCGCGGCGTCGCGTCCCGTCACCGATTCAATCAGCGGACGAAGCAGGGTGAAGCCGCCCCCTGAATAGTCCCACGCGCTCCCGGGTTCGCGAATCAGGCAGAGGGCCTTGTCCGGCTCGGCGATGCCCCGCAGCAACTGCTCGCTGGAGGGCAACGGCAAGCCTTCGTCAACGAAGTCGTAGCTGTAGACGTTGAACCCGGCCGTGTGCGAGAGCACACGCCTCAACGTGACCCCAGCCCGCGAGAAAGCCTCGGGGTTGGCGTCCGGCCCAGCCGTGGGCCAGGCGCCGGGGGGAAGCAGGTCGACCAAGGGGGCGTCCAGCGACAGCCAGCCACGCTGGACCAGCCGCAGGCATGCCACGGTCGTCACCGTCTTGGTCATGGAGCACGCCCGGAAGAGCGTGCGGTCGCTGACGGGCTCCGTGCCGCCATGTCGCGTCACGCCCGCGTGAATCGTCCTGCCAGGCAGCGACCCCACGCCGATGCTGACGCTCAGGCCCGGGATCCGGGCTCGCTCGGGGTGATGCTCGACATGGGCGTTGACGATGCCGACCACTTCCTCCAGGAGCGACGCCTGGGCGGCGGTGGAGAGCGACGTGGGCGGGCCGTCGCGGAGATTGGGCACAGGGAGTGGTGCCAAGGGCGTGCGACTTGCGTCGTGGCAAGCGGAAAATCGGTCCTGATTCGGACCGGCCATGATACGTTTCATCCGTTCCCCTCGTGACACCCAAAAAAGAAGGAACCCGGTCGTCATGACCGGGTTCCTGCTCACGTACGAGCGTGTCGCGACGCGGCGGCATCCATGCCCCCGCGATGGGTCGCGGATGGCTCAGGCGACGGCGAGGTTCTTCGCCGGCCCGATCGGGCGGGCCTGCGTGAAGACGACGTCGTTGATCGGTCCCGAGGTGATCGGGCGGGCCTGCTGGGGAGCGGCGACCGGAGCGGCCGTCGCCACCGGGGCGGCCACCGCGGGCTGCGAGAGTTGCTGCGAGAAGAGCAGCACCAGCTGCACCCGGTTGTTGACGTTCAGCGAGCTGTAGATCGCCTTGGTGTGGTCGTGCACGGTGTGGCGGCTGCGGCCGATCTTCTCGGCGATCTGCGGCTCGGTCAGGCCGGCCAGCAGGAACTCCAGCACGCGGGCCTGCGCATTGCTCACGCGGCTCATCAGGTCGGGACGACCTGCCGCGATCTGCTGGCCCGAGTTCTCGAACCGGCTCGCGGTCGCGTTGCCGCCCATCAGTTCCGCCGCCACTGCGCTCTGCATCGGAGAAGTCATGTGATCGTCCTTGTTGTGCGAACCGCCCATCGATCCCGCTCGGACTTCCCGGTTCCACCGCCGGGTGATTCGACAGAGTCCTTTCCACCAAACCACGGCCTGTGCCACCGTGCCATGTGCGGAATCGAGGGTGATTCGCTGACGTGCAGACTATCGGAACCCCCCCCGAAACGCGTGTATAGGTAATTCGCCCCCAAACCTGCGGCCCGTCTGGGGGATCTGGTGTGGACGACGTAAGTGTCTGTCCTAGGTTCGTTTGCAAAAGTCATCCCCCGAGGAGGGGCACCCGGAAATGTGCCCGGACAAGGGGATATCCCCTGAATGTGGATCGGACCGGGAGCGTCGCGGCGGCCTGGGTGAGGCGTCCGCAGGGCGTCCGCAGGGCGTCCGCAGGGCGTGATCAGGGCGTGATCAGGGCTCGATCAGCCCCTCGCGGATCGCCAATCGCGTGAGCTGCACGCGGTCGTGGATGTCGAGGCGACTCATCACGTTGGCCGTGTGATTCTCGACCGTCTTGACCGACAGGTGCATCAGGTTGGCGATCTCCTTCTTGGAGAGCCCCTTGGCGATGTACGTCAACACCTCGAGCTCGCGGGGCGTGAGGTGCTGCATCGTCGGCTTCATCTCGAGGTGAACCCCCGAGCTGTCGACCACCAGACGCGCCTGGACCTCGGGCGAGAAGTACGACTGCCCGGACGCCACCGCGCGAATCGCCTTCACCACCTTCTCCGGCGGCTCGGTCTTGCACAGGTAGCCCATCGCCCCGCACGCGAGCGCGGCCTGGATGTACCGCTCGTGCGTGAACGCGCTGAGGAAGATGACCTTCGCCCCCGGACACCGGGCGATGATCGTCCTCGCCGCGTCGAAGGCGGCGATGCCGGGCATGTCGATGTCGAGCAGCACCACGTCCACCGCCGCCCCTTGGCGGAGGCACGCCTCGACGGCCTCGTCCGCGCTCCCCACGTCCGCGATCGCCTGCATGTCGGCATGCTCGTTGAGCAGCCGCGACAACGACTGGCGAACCAGCGTGTGATCGTCGGCCAGCACCACCCGGATGAGATCGTTCATGAGGTGCTCAACGGTATCAGGCCCCTGGGCCGTCGGGCATGGCGACAGGCGTCGATCCGAGCGTCCGCAGGCACGCCTCGAGGTCGGCGACCCGGAAGGGCTTTCGCAGCGTCGCCAGTCCCGGCGATTGGGTCCCCGCATCGGGCGAGGCGTCCGAGATCGCCACGCCGCAGGTATCGGGCGCGACGCGACGCAGCGATTCGAGCAATCCCTTGGCCGACCCGTCCCGCAACGTCGTGTCCGACACCACCAGCCACGTCGACGCCTCGCGATCCCCGGCGGCCTCGAGGGCGCTCGCCACGTCCGAGGCATGCACCACGTCGTACCCCAGCGAGGCCAGCATCGATCCCACCACGCCCCGAATCATCGGGCTCTCCTGCACCACCAACGCGGGTCCGGGGGGCAGGCGAGGCGCGACGCCCGGAGTGGCCCACTCCGCCGTGGTCGCGGCTGCGGGCGATGAAGCTCCGGCGACGCAGGGCAGCACCACCCGGAACCGCGACCCGGTCCCGGGCGTGGAGTGCACGTCGATCCGCCCCCCGTGGTCCTTCACGATGCCGTGGATCATCGAGAGTCCCAGCCCCGTCCCCTCGCCCGCTGGCTTGGTGGTGAAGAAGGGATCGAAGATGCGTGCCTGCACCTCGGAGGTCATGCCAGAGCCGTCATCCTCGACCACCAGGGCCGCCCATGGCCCCGCATCACTCCCGTCCATCGCCGGCTCCACGCGGATGGAGATCTCGCCGCCCTGCTCGCGAACGGCATCGCGGGCGTTGAGCGCCAGGTGCGTGATCACCTGGTGCAGGTGCGTGCGATCGCCCTGCACCCACAGGTCGTCTCCCTCCCGCGTGTCGACGGCCAAGTTGATCCTCGCGCCCAGCGTGCGCCGAAAGAGTCGAACCGCCTCCTCCACGACGCTCGCCAGCCGCACCGGCGACTTCTCCGAGGCCCCGCCCTTCGCGAACGTGAGCAGCGAGGACGCCACGCCCGAGGCCTGCCGGGCCGCCTCCTCGACCTGGTCGAGCGACTCGAGCGCCGGATGGTCGGGCCCCAAGGCGGAGCGCGTCAGCCCCGCGTAGCCCCGGACGGCCGTCAGCAGATTGTTGATGTCGTGGGCCACCCCTTCGGCCAGCAAGCCGATGGCCTCGAGCTTCTGCATGCGGCCCAGCTGCTGCTGCGCCTCCCGCACCGCGCGGTCGGTGGCGCGACGCTCGGTCACGTCGTCGAGCATCCGGAGCGTTCCCTCGACCGCGCCCCGCTCGTCCAGCATGGCGCAGGCCGAGACGCTCGCCGTGACCAGGCTGCCGTCCTTCGACGTCAACTCCAGCTCGTACTGCACGGGCAACCCACCGCTCGAGCGCTCGGCCGCCTCCGCCAGCCGCACCTCCGACGGCGGGGCCACGTCGGCGAGGCGCACGCCGGCCATCTCCGACTCGTCGCGTCCCAGCATCGCCGCCAGTCGCCGATTCGTCAGCGTCGTGCGGCCCTCCCGGTCGGTCACCCAGATCCCCTCGTGCGACGTCTCGATCACCCGCCTCGAGAGTCGGGTCGCCGCGTCATCGCCTCCGCCCCCGCCCGCCTCGGCCTCCGTCTCGCGGATCAACACCGCCGCCACGGCACGGCCAGGCCCCTTCGTCCTCGCCGCCGCGATCTCGACACCGCGTCCGCCCGCGGCACGGCCGCACGTCAGTGAACACGCGTCGCGCCGACCCGCCGCCACATCATGCAGGCACCGCAGCACCCGCTGCAGGTCCGCCGCGGCGATCCCCTCGTCAGGAAGCTCGAGGCCGGCCTGATCGCCTGCGGTCTCCGGACAACTCCGTCGCCACGCGTTGTTCGCGGCCACCACGCCGCCATGCTCGTCCAGCACCGCGACCTTGGCGGGCACCACGTCGAAGGCGTCGGCCCGCAGTTGCACCGCCCCCAACCGCGCCGCCTCCGCCGCCCGCAGCGTCTCGTTGGCGCGGGTCCGACGAGTCACTTCGACCGCCATGCCCGCCACGTGCGTCACGCCGGGCGAGGTCGCGAGCGGAAAGCGGTGGCTCAGCCATTCGCGATCGCCGTCGAGTCCGGGGATGATCTCCTGGAACTCCAGCGACCGCCCTTCGTCCAGCACCGCCGCGTCGTGTGCTCGCAGCATCGTCGCCGCCGCGGCGGGGAGGAGGTCCTCGTCCCTTCGCCCTCGCCATCCGCCGGGCGCCAGTCCGAGCGCCTCCTCGAAGCGTTCATTGGCGAAGACATAGCGACCCGAGGCGTCCTTGATGAAGGTCGCCGCGGGGCAGGCCGCGAGAAAGGCCTCGGCCCGTTCCATGGCGGCCATCGAGGCGGCGAGCCACCGGTGTCGCTCGATGGCGTGCTCGAGCACCCGCGTGAGCAGCTCGGCATCCAACCGTTCGACGTTCAGGCGATCGTCAGCGCCGAGGCGTCGCGACGGGTCGCCCGAAGGGCCCTGCCCGTGGTCGAGCAGGATGATCGGCATGCCCGGACGCGACGCCCTGATGGCGGCGATCGCAGCGGCCGGGTCGGCCTCGGGCATCGAGGTATCGAGAAGCACGGCATCGACGGTCGTGGGGCCGGCGAGCGTTTCGCGGGCGGCGCGAATGGAGGCCACTACCGCCGCGAGCGTCACCCGGGGCGACGTGGCGGCCAGGAGGTCAGCCACGCGACGGGCCGCCGCCGGATCGACGCCCTCCACCAGCACCACGTTCGCCGATGACCTCTCCATCGGGCGTGAGTGTAGTGGGGGTCGTTGGCTCATTCAGGCGCGTCGCGTCGCTCGGCGGGGGGCGAGATCACCTCAATGGGTCGTCGGGGGCGTCGCCTTCGCCTCGGCGGGCGGCGTCGACCGCCGCTGGAAGATGGAGCAGACGACCAGGAAGTACAGCGGGACGAGGAAGAAACTCAGGAGGGTGGCCGAGACCATGCCCCCGAAGACGCCGGTGCCGATCGAGTGCTGGCTCGCCGCGCCCGCGCCGGTGGCCTTCATGAGGGGGACCACGCCCAGGATGAAGGCCAGCGACGTCATGAGGATGGGGCGGAACCGCAGCCGCGCCGCCTCGACCGCCGCGTCGAGGATGCCCAGCCCCTCCGCGCGTTTCTGGTTCGCGAACTCGACGATGAGGATCGCCGTCTTGGCCGACAGCCCGATCAGCGTGAGCAGGCCGATCTGAAAGTAGACGTCCATGCTCATCTTCATCAGCCAGGTGATGCCCAGCGCGCCCACCAGGCCCAAGGGCACCGCCAGCAGCACCGAGACGGGCAGCGAGAACGACTCGTACTGCGCCGCCAGCACGAGGAAGACGATGATCAGCCCGAAGGCCATCACCATCGGCGCCGCGTTGCCCGCCTTGATCTCCTGGTACGACTGGCCCGACCACTCGAACCCGTAGCCCTGGGGCAAGTCGGCGCTCAGGTCCTTCAGGCGGCGGATCGAATCGCCCGTGCTGAAGCCCGGCCCGGGCACGCCGCTGATCTGCGCCGAGAGGAACCCGTTGAAGCGGCTCACCGTCACCGGGCCCGCCTGCTGCGTGGTGTCGAGGATGGTCGACAGGGGCACCATCTGCTTCTGCGCGTTGCGGACGAAGACCCGCGACAGGTCGTCGGGGCTCTGGCGGAACTCGGGCTCGGCCTGAAGCATCACCCGGTACACCCGCCCGAACTTGTCGAAGTCGTTGATGTACAGGGACCCCAGCAACGCTTGGAGCGTCCCGAAGACCTCGTTGATCGGCACGCCAAGCGACTTGGCGTGCTCGCGGTCCACCTCGGCGAGCAGCTGCGGCTGCCCGACGCTCACCGTCGTCGAGACGCTCGTGATCTCGGGGTGCGTCTGTGCCTTGCTCACGAAGTCCTTCATCACCTTGGCCAGCTCGCGGGGGTCCGACGACGTGCGGCTCTGGAGTTGGTACTCAAAGCCCGCCCGCTGGCCCAGCCCCGGCACCGACGGCGGGTTGAAGGGCAGCACCACGCCCTCGCGGAGCGTGCGGAAGTGCGCGAATGTACGTCCAATGACGGCCTGCACGTGTCCCTTGCGGCCGGGTCGCTCCCCCCAGGGCTTGAGCGTCACGAACATGGCGCAGGCGTTGGTCTGCGCCGCGCTGTTGGCCAGGATGTTCTGTCCGCCCAGCGTGATGATGTCGGCCACCTCCTCCTGCGACGAGAGGAACGACTCGACCTGTCGCACCACGCCGTCGGTGCGCTCGATCGACGCGCCGTCGGGGAGCTGCACCGCGACGATGAAGTACCCCTGATCCTCGTCGGGGATGAACCCCGAAGGCAGGTGCGTGGCGAGGAAGTGGATGCCCCAGCAGATCACGCCGAAGGCCGCCACGCCCAGCGGCCAGCCCCGCAGCGACAGGCGCACCACCTTGGCGTACACCGACGTGACGGCGTCGAAGGCCGCGTTGAACCAGCGGAAGGGGAGCAGCTTGGGGCCCGAGTGGGCCTTGAGGAGCAGGCGGCAGAGGGCCGGCGTCAGCGTCAGGGCCACGACGCCCGAGATGGCCACCGACACGGCGATGGTGATGGCGAACTGCCGGTACAGCTGACCCGTCATGCCCCCCAGGAACCCCACCGGCACGAAGACCGCCGCCAGCACCAGCACGCTGGCGATGACCGGCCCGGTCACCTGCCCCATGGCCTTGATGGTGGCCTCGCGCGGGTCGAGATGCTCCTCGTGCATCAGCCGCTCGACGTTCTCGATCACCACGATGGCGTCGTCCACCACGATGCCGATGGCCAGCACCAGCCCGAAGAGGCTCAGCGTGTTGACCGAGAAGCCCAGGGGCTGCATCAGGATGAACGTGCCGATGATCGACACGGGCACCGCCAGCAGCGGGATGATCGTCGCCCGCAGCGACTGCAGGAAGATGAAGACCACCAGCACCACGAGGATCACCGCCTCGAGGAAGGTGTGGATCACCTTCTCGATCGACACGCGGATGAACTCGGTGGTGTCGTAGGGCACGGCGTACTCGACGCCCCGAGGGAAGCCCGCCGAGAGCTCCTTGAGCGCCTTCTCCACGCCCTCGGCCGTCGCCAGGGCGTTGGCCCCCGGCTGCAGGTAGACCAGCATCAGCGTCGACGCCGCGCCGTTGAGCCGCCCGAAGAGGTCGTAACTCTGCGAGCCCAGCTCCGCCCGGCCCACGTCGCGCAACCGAAGCAGCGAGCCGTCGGGCTCGGCCCGCAGGATGATCTCCTCGAAGTCGCGAGGCTCCTCCAGGCGTCCACGCGTGATCACCGGCAGCGTGCTCGGCGACGGCGTCGGGTTGGGCTGCTGGCCGATGCGGCCCGCGGCGTACAGCCCGTTCTGCTCCTGCACCGCCGCGGAGATGTCCGAGACCGTGATCCCCTTCTGCGCCATGCGGTCGGGGTTCACCCACAGCCGCATCGAGTAGTCCTTCGCGCCGTAGGCCATCGCGTCGCCCACGCCCGGCACGCGCTTGAGCGCGTCGACCAGGTTGATCGAGGCGTAGTTGTTCAGGAAGAGCTCGTCGTAGCGGGGGTCCTTCGACCGCAGCACCGCCACCAGCAGGATGTTCGACGACTTCTTCGTGATCGTGAGCCCCTGCTGGAGCACGATCTGCGGCAGCCGGGGCTCGGCGAGCTTCACCCGGTTCTGCACGTCCACCGCCGCCATGTCGAGGTCGGTGCCGATCTCGAAGGTCACGGTGATGCGGCACGACCCGTCGTTGGCCGACTGCGACTGGAAGTAGAGCAGTCCCTCGGTGCCGCTGAGCTGCTGCTCGATGGGCGCGGCCACCGACTGGGCGATCCGCTCCGCGCTCGCCCCGGGATAGCTGGCCGCGATCTCGACCGTGGGCGGGGAGATCTCGGGGAACTGCGCCACCGGCAGCGCGGAAAGGGTCACGAACCCGCCCAGCAGGATGAGGATCGAGATCACCGACGCGAAGACGGGCCTGTCGACGAAGAACCGGGCGAACATGAGGCAATCACTCCAGGGTGGCGACCCATGGGGCCGAACAAGACGCGCGTCACGGAGCCTTCGCGGCGGCGGCCGGGGCGGCGACCGTCACCTCGACGGTCATCCCCGGGGCCACCCGCTGGACGCCCTCGACCACGAGGCGATCCCCCTCGGCCAGTCCCTTCTCGACGATGACGTCCTCGCCGATCCAGCTGCCCAGCTCCACCGGCCGGGCGTCGATGCGGTCCCCGTCGACGACGACGTACACGAACGAGCCGCCGGGGTTCTGGAGCACGGCCTTGCGGGGCACCACCACCGCGCCGGCGAGTTCGTACCCGCTGATGCGGCCGCGGACGAACTGCCCCGGCCTCAGGCGAGCGTCGGGGTTGGCGAACTCCGCTCGAGACTTGGCGGTCCCGGTGGCGGGGTCGATGGCGATGTCGCGGAAGTTGATGGCCCCGTCGTGGGGATAGTCGGTGCCGTCGAGCAGCGTGAGATCGACCTTCATCACGCCCCCCTCGGGCAGGAAGAGCCGCTTGGAGGCGATCATCGCCTGCGAGCGCAGGATGTCGCGCTCGGCCAGCGAGAAGTTGACGTAGATGGGGTTCACCTCGATGGTCTCGGTGAGTTGGCTGTTCAGCCCGGCGTCGACGTACGCCCCCACGTCGCGGAGCGCCTTGCCCACCAGCCCGTCCACCGGACTGGTCACCTTCGTGTAGCTGAGCTGCAGTTCGGCCTTGGCCACTTGCGCCTCGGCGGCCTTGATCTCGGCCTGCGCCGAATCTCGCCGCGCGGTGGCGTCGTCGAGCTCCTTCTGGCTCGCGGCATCCGCCTTCACCAGGTCGGTGAACCGGGACACCTCCACGTCGGCGTGCGCCAGCATCGTCCTGGCCTTGTCCAGTTGGCTTCTCGCGATCTGCAGGTCGGCCTCGTACTGGCGAGGGTCAAGCTCGAAGAGCACCTGGCCCGACGTGACCATGCCGCCCTCTCGGTACGTCCTGGCGACAATGAAGCCCGGCACGCGGGCCCGCACCTCGACGCGGCGCGAGGCGTCGGTCATGCCCACGAAGGGGTGCGACACCGGCACGTTGCGCTCTTGCACCGTCATCGCCTCGACGCTCGTGGGCGGGGGCGCAGGGGGCTTGACCGCCTCGCGCCGCTCGCAGCCGCCCGCGGCCAACGCCGCCAGCAGCACGGCCGCCGACCATCGCCGGCCTTGGACACACGCACCAACGCGTCGCGACATCACTGGTCTCCAGTCTTGGGCGCCGCCGCGGCGACGGCCGGCGCGTGCCCGCCGCCCAGCGCGAGGCACAATCTCGTTCGCTGCACGAACTGCGACGTTCGCACCGCCACCGCCTGCGACTTGGCGTCGTAGAGGCGGGCCTCGACCTGCGTCAGGTCGAAGATGCTCATCAGTCCCTGGCGGTAGCGGAGCTCCGCCGCGTTGCGGGCCGTGGTCAGTTCCGCCGCCGCCCGGTCGAGCTGCTCGGCCCTGGTCCGCAGGAAGACCTCGGCCGCCAAGGACGTCTCGACATCGCCCAACGCGGTCAGGCACGTCCGCACGTACGAGGCGAGGGCCTCCTGCTGCTGGGCCTCGGCGAGTCGCACGTCGGCCTGCCGCCGTCCGCCGTCGAAGATGGGCGCGAGGAGGTTGGCGCCGAGGTTCCACGCCGCGTTCTCGGGGTTGAGCACGTCGCGAAGCTCGTCGCTTGCTGTGCCCATCGAGGCCGTCAGCGACAGGGTCGGCAGGCGAGCGGCCCTCGCGCTCTCGCGACGACCGATCGCCGCCGCCACGCGACGGTCCGCGGCGATCAGGTCAGGACGCCGCTCCAAGAGGTCGGCGGGCAGCCCGGCGGGCATGGGGCCGGGCGGGGTGGCGAGCCGCGAGGCCGTCGCGACCTCCGCGGCCGGGTGCCTGCCCAGCAGCAGTTCGAGGCTCCGCAGCGCATCGAGCCTTGCTTCCTGCGCTGACTCGACGCCCGCCATGGCGGTGTCGACATCGGCCCTGGCCACGCTCAGGTCGATGGGCTGCGCCACGCCCGCGGCGCGACGCGCCTGCACCACCTCGAGGGTTCGCCGTCGTACGGCGAGCAGTTCCTGGGCCACCGCGAGCTGTTCGTTCGCGCCGATGGCGAGGAACCAGCCCCGGGCCACCGATGCCGCCACGGATTCGCCCGCGAAGGCGCGATCGAGTTGCGCCGCTTCGGCGTCCAACCTAGCGGCGGCCTGCGTCGATCGCAGCCGCCCCCAGACATCCACTTCCCACGATGACGCCAAGCCCAGGGAGTAGGCCCCGGAGGGATCGACCCCGCGGCCAAGGTCGCGATACGCGGCGGCGGCGCCCAGGTCGAGCGTGGGGAGCAGCGCGGCGCCGGCCTTGGCCGCCAAGGCCAACGCCTGATCGACGCGAGCCGTCGCCGCCCGCAGGTCGGGGTTGTTCGCGAGGGCTTCCTCGACCAGTGACGCGAGCGCGGGGTCGTCGAACTGGGCGAGCCAACCGTCCGTCACGTCGCCCGCGTCGTGCGTCGAGGCGAAGGCGGCTCTCGCGGGGACGGCCGCGGGCGCGTCGCTGCGGATCTCGGGGGCGCGACACGCGGGCAGCGTCGGAAGGATGGCAAGGCCGACGAGGATGAGGGCGGTGCGTGTCATCGGGCGCGGGGATGATACCCGCACCCTGTGGTCCGCGCCTCCGCACGCCTTGGTCAGTCGCGACGGATCACGCGGACGTTCCGCCGACCGTCGAGGATGCCGTTGTCCGCCTTCGCCCTCGTGAAGAGCGACTTCGCGGCGTTGACCAGGAAGAAGACCACGCCCGCCAGCAACGCGATCAGCAGGATCGGCACGATCAGCACGAGCACCACCACGATCACCGCGATGGCCAAGACCGCCGACAGCACCCGACCCGCGAACGTCCCCGACGCGGCGGGCGACGCGATGAGGCGCCGGATGCGCGTGATTCGAACGACATGCTCGGACGATTCGACCATGGCCGCCTCATGGTAGGAACGGCCCGCGACGTACCCTGCCGGCGTGACGCACGGCGTGACGAGACTGGCCCCTTCCCCCACGGGAGCGCTGCACCTGGGCAACGCCCGCACCTTCCTGGCCACCTGGGCCCTCGCTCGCGCCCGCGGCTGGCGCGTCGTGCTTCGCGTCGAGGACCTCGACACCCCCCGGGTCAAGCCCGGCGTGATCGACCTGACCATCGACCTGCTCTCGTGGTTGGGCATCGATTGGGATGAGGGGCCGTTCATCCAGTCCGCCGACCGCGAGGCCCACGAGGCGGCCATGCGTCGTCTGGTCGCGTCGGGCCTCGCGTACCCGTGCTCGATGAGCCGGGCCGAGATCGAGGCCGCCGCGTCCGCCCCCCAGGAAGGGTCGGGCGAGGTGCGGTTCCCCGCGTCGCTTCGGCCCGCCGACCGCCCGACGGCCTTCGACGACGCTTCGCCCAGTTGGCGGTTCGTCGTGGACGAGGAGGCGATGGAGCGGTTTGACGACCTCTTCGCCGGGCCGCAGGCCATTCGGCCCGCCGCGTCGATCGGCGACTTCATCGTCTGGACCCGCCGCGACGCTGCCCGCCCGGGGCAGGCCGCGTATCAACTCGCCGTGGTGGTCGACGACGCCCGCCAGGGCGTGACCCACGTGGTGAGGGGCGACGACCTGCTCGATTCGGCCGCCCGTCAAAGGCTGCTGGTTCGGGCGTTGGGCCTGACGCCCGAGCCGGCGTACTGCCACCTTCCCCTGGTTCGCGGGGAGGACGGCAAGCGGCTCGCGAAGCGTCACGGCGACACGCGGCTCGACATGTACCGTGCCGCGGGCGTCACGCCTGAGCGTGTCATCGGGCTCGTCGCCGCGTGGTGCGGCATGGTTCCATCCCCCGTGCCGATGGACGCTCGGGAGTTCCTCGCGGGCTTCGAGCTCAATAGAATCCCCCGAGAGCCGATCATCTTCACGGCGGCGGACGACCGTTGGCTTCGAGCCCGCCCCCTCGCCTGAGTGACCAGGCCCATCGAAAGGCGGCAGACAAGCATGCGTGGCAACCGAACCGGAACCGTGGCGGGACTCCTTCTCGGGGCGGCGATCGCCGCGACGTGCATGAGCGGGTGCGACGACAAGGCGACCCCCGACACCCACGCGAAGGTGACCATCGCGGGCCGGACGTTCACGCTCGAGATCGCGTCGGACGACCAGACCCGCTTCAAGGGGCTGTCCGGCCGCACGAAGATCGACGCCGACGGGGGCATGATCTTCGTCTTCAAGAAGCCCTCGGACATGGAGTTCGTGATGCGGGATTGTCCGATCCCCATCGACATCATCTTCGTCGACGGCTCGGGACGGGTGACCGCGTTCCACAAGATGACGCCCGAGCCCCCGCGGACCGAGGCCGAGAAGCAGTTGTCGCCCCCGTTCAAGGACGCTCCGCAGTGGACGTGGACCAACGCGGCCTACGAGGCTAGGCTGAAACGCTACCCCAGCAAGTTCGCCGCCCAGTACGTCATCGAGCTGGCGGGCAACACGCTCGACACGCTGAAGCTCAAGCAGAACGACCAGGTGGTCTTCGACCGTGCGGCCATGAAGAAGCTCGCCAAGTGAGCCGATGCTCCCCGGTGGCGAACCGCGGCGTGGGTGCGCTCGCGCGGATGCCCCGAGCGGGGGATCGCGCGACGACCGCCCGGTCGTCACGTTGATGAGCGGCCCGCTGCGACAACCCCGATTGCTCGTCGCCACGGAAGGCGGCGTCGACGATCCGCTCCCGCGTCTGGTGGCCGCCTGGCCCGACCTGACCGCCCGTGAGGGCATCCTTCACCATGCCGAGCGATGCTCCGTGGAATCGCTGCTGCCCATGCTCGCCCAGGCCGGCGAGAGCGAGCGCTTTCACGCGGCGGTCGTCGCCCTGAGCGAGTTGACGCACCCCGGCCGCGTCGAGGGCCTGGTGGCGTCGCTGCGCGAGGCGGGCCTGCCCGCAGTGGTCCTCTGCCCCGAGCCCTCGCGGTGGCGGACGCGTCATCAGGCGGGCGGCATCCTTTTCGAGGAGATGTCGGTCGACGCCGCCCCTGTCGCGTCGATGCTCTTCGCCCTCGCGCAGCGTCAGTCGGTGGTGCGATCGTTGCGGCGGGAGGTCGAGCTCACGAGTCGCTGCGAGCTGGCCATCCGCGAGGAGATGGAGCGGATGCACGACGAGTTGCAACTCGCGGCGTCGGTGCAGCGGGAGTTCATCGATCTCTCCTCGACCGTCTCGCCGATGCTCGACCACGCGCTCATCTCGCGTCCCATCAGCTTCGTGAGCGGCGACGTGAGTTGCCTGCGAGACCTGGGCGACGACCGTGTCGCGTTCTTCCTGGCCGACGCGGCGGGGCACGGCATGCCCGCCGCGCTGCTGACGATGGTGCTGGTGCACGCGCTCGACACGCTGGGCCGCGAGCCGGGCCGGACGACGGCGCTCGAGCCGATGGAGGTGCTCGATCGCCTCAACGCCTGCATCTGCGCGCACGCGAGGAACTACGGCTGGTTCGCCTCGGCCACGTACGGCGTGCTCGATTGCCGCTCGGGCGACGTGCGGGTCGCCAACGCGGGGCATCCGCCGCCGCTGGTGATCGGCGGGCCCGAGGGGACGCCGCGGCGGGAGCTGGCGACCCAGGGGCCGGTGCTGGGCATCGCCCACGACGCGACGTTCGACCAAGTCGCCTGTCGCCTCGAGCCGGGCGAGTCGCTGTTGGTCTATTCCGACGGGCTCGAGTGCGTGGTGGCCGATGCGCCCAGGGGCGAGCGGTCCCTCGAGCTTCGCGAGCGTCCGCACCTGCGGCTGCTTGCGGACGTCGAACGCTTCGCCTCGACCCTCCCGCTCGACGCCCATGCCGCCGGAGCGGCCTCCGCGAAGATCGTGCGTCGCCTGGCCCGCATCATCGACGAGCAGGTCGGCAGCCTGCACCAGGCCGACGACATCACGGTGCTGGTGCTCGGTTCCCGTCGTGGCGGCGAGGCGAGGCGGGCCGCCGCCTGAGTCGTACGCATGGCGTTCGGGTCTCGGAGGGTTCGCGTCGCGTCGCGACCTTCGCCTCGGGGGATACGCTTGCCTCGATGAAGCACCTCCTGTCAGCATCGATGCTCGGCATCGCGTTGGCGATGCCGTTGGTCTCGGCGACCGTCGCGTCGGCCCAGCCTCCCGCGACCGACGCGCCCGCGGCTCTCGCGCCCCCGACCCCCGGCAAGCCCGACGAACCGCCGCTGGTCATGAACTACTTCGTGATGCTCGTCATCCTGGGGCTCGTCATCGGCGCGAACCTGATCCCCAGCAAGCGCGGCCATCAGGACTGAGCCCGCGGCACGCCGCCCGGAGGAGCGTTCCATGAACAGGATCGTCAAGGACAACCGTCCGCTGCTCGCGCTCAACGTGGTCCTGATCGCCGCCCTCGTGGCGGTGATCTGGGCGCCGCCGGCCGACGCGCAGAACGCCGCCCCGCCGCGAGAGGGGCGCATCAGGGGCGACTACACGATGGTCAGCGGCCGCGTGAACGCCGGCGGCGCTGACGCCGTCTACGTGCTCGACGCCGCCAACCGCGAGATGATCGCGTTGCGTTGGGATTCCGCCAAGCAGTCGCTCAGCGGCGTCGGGTACCGCGACCTCGATGCCGACGGTCGCAGTTCGCCGGGTCGCTGAGCCCGTCATTCGCTGGAGCCGCCGATGGACCGCACGACCTCATCGCATCGCCGAATTCTCGTGGTGGCCGCCGCGGCGTTGGCGTCGCTGTTGGGTCTGCACGCCATCGGCCATGCGCCCCCGATCGGCGGCGGTGGCGGTTCGTCGGCCCAGGCGGGCATGGTCTCGCAGGCCGGCCAGCACACCATCATGACCGCCGACGCCAGCAACGAGGATCTGCTGCTGGTGCTCGACGAGCGGAACGAGGAACTGCTGGTGTATCGCACGGACATCAACAAGGGCATGCAGCTCTTCCAGCGATTGCGCCTGCCCGAGATCTTCATCGACGCGCGGGCCCGCGCCACCGGCCGCTGAGCGATCCGCTTCGCGATATGCTTGGCCCATGCTGACAACCGCTCTCCTGGCCGCGTGCGCCGCGACCTCGATCGCCCAGGCCCAACCGCCCGCCGAGCCGTGGGTCTTCAAGGGGCATGCCGGCGTGTGGTACGCGGGCATCGCCGCGGACATCACCATGCCCCGCTCCGCCGGCGGTGATGCCGCCACCAGGTCGACGCAGGACCTCAACCTCAGCGCGCCCAGGCTGACGCCGCTGGGCGAGTTCAGCGCGTCGAAGGGGCCGTGGCTGATCGAGCTTCGCGGCTTTGCCTTCGACGCCGACGCCGTGAGCGAGCAGCCTGTCGGCGGCTCGCTGGGCGATGTCGACTTCGACGCCGCCGAACGCGTGCAGGCCGAGATCGAGATGGCGACCGTCGAGTTGCTCGGCGGGCATACGCTGGCCGACTACCGGAGCGACGCCTCGTCGGGAGTCACCGCGCTCGCCGTCGACCTGCGACTGGTCGGGGGCGTGCGGCTGATCGATTCATCGGTGACCGTGTCGCTCCCCGACGGCGGCGCAGGCGCGACCGCCGACTCGGAGGACGTCCTGACCGCCCACCCGCTGCTGGGCCTTCGGGCCGATGCCGACTTCCACGAGCGGTTCTCGATCTCGCTGGAGATGACGGCGGGCTGGCTGCCGGGGACCACCGACTCCGCGGGGCTCGACATCGTGGCGGGCGGGCAGTGGCGGCCGGTGCCCAATGTCGGCGTGCAGGTGGGCTACCGGGCCCTGTTCCTCGACATCGAGTCGGGCCGTGACGACGAGGCGTTCGAGGTGGGCTCGGCGTCGCTCCAAGGGCTGTTCGCGGGGGTGGGGTTTCGATTTTGAGGTCCGCGGGTACGCCGTTTGTTCGCCGTGGGGGTGCCGGGGCTTGCAAGGCGAGGGGCGGGGCGTACACTCCCCTTCGGCTGCGCTGGTTCCATTCGTGTGGGAACGGGGGAGCTCGGTGAGGGTCGCGAAGGCGGTCCGTCGGCGGGCAGAGCGGGTCGTAGGTTGCGGATAACACGTTGCGGCTCGGGGCCTTGGGGCCCGATCCGCCGCCAGAACTGAACCGGTGCAAGCCGGGCGATGGAGAGGCGTCGATGGCCACGGTGACCAAGCGCGAAATGATCGACAAGGTTTCGGAGCGGACGGGGCTCAAGCGGACCGACGTTCAGGAGGTGCTGCAGCAGCTCCTCGACCAGATCATTTCGGAGCTCAAGAAGGGCAATCGTCTCGAGTTCCGCGACTTCGGCGTGTTCGAGGTTCGTGAGCGGGCGATGCGGATCGCGCAAAACCCCAAGACGCTCGAGAAGGTCACGGTGCCGGCCAAGCGGGCGGTGAAGTTCAAGGTGGGGCGACTGATGCGCGACAGCATTGAATCCCCCCGGGCCGTGAAGCCGGCCGGCGCGGCCTCCACGATCACCGAGGTCAAGCCTTCGACGAGCCCGTCGAACGCCTGACCGCGTTGGGCGCCGACCGAGCGGATGCCCTGTTCATCAAGTCGGGTCGATGACCGCTTCGCGTGCGAACGCGAGCAGCGTCGTCGTGGCGTCATGTCGACGTGTCGGGGCCGTCGCTCAAGGCGTCGGGAAGTCCGAGCGGAAGCGGGCGTCGGCGCCGGGGATGATGGTGAGCCCGTTGATGGAGTGGCTGGGCCCGAAGGTCACGGCCGCGAAGTTGGTGTTGAACGTCGCGCCGACGATTCGGATGCGGCCGATGCGCGACGACGTGCTGCGGAAGCGATCGTCGGCGGTGAAGAACTGGCCGTTGACGTGGTCGAGCGAGCAGGTGACCAGCGAGTTGGTGGCCGAGCCGCGGACCGTGAGCGTGCCCAGGGAGCCTGCGCCGAAGACGTCGGCGGCTCCGCCGGTGCCGCCGATGTCGCCGTTGGATCCCAGACTGGTGCCGGCGAAGACGCTCGCGCTGCTCATGCTGCCCTGGATCAGGACGCTGCCGATGGTGGCGGCGGCGATGCGGCCTTGCATGTTGCCCTTGATCTCGACGGTGCCGATGTCGCGGGTGGCGTTGAGCACGAACGAGGAGCCGGTGCTGCCGGCGCTGAAGCGTGTCACCGATCCGGTGACGTCCATGAAGCTGTTGGCGGCGCCGGCGATGGTGATGGCGTTGACGCCGGCCGACGCGCCGATGCGGGGCGCGAAGTTGCCGTCGACGACGAGGCGTCGGATCGATCGGGCGACCAGCGCGTCGGTGCCGCCGTCGTCGGTGGTCCATGACGCGACGGTCATGTTGGCGATGTCGCCGGTGCTGCTGAGGCTGGTGTTGACGACGGTGCCGAGCCGGGCGTCGAGGGCCTCGGTCCCGCCGATCGACCAGGTGGACCCGGAGATGCTGCGGGCGTTGATGAAGCGGAGGCCGCCTGAGATCGAGATGTTGCCCGTGACGTTGATCTCGGGGATCTGCAGACGCTGGAGCGAACCCGTGACGGTGATGTTCGCCACCGAGCCCGGGAGGAACTTCTCGTTGGTTCGGATGAGCAGGCTCGAGGTCCGCGTGGTGCCCGTGGTGGCGACCGAGAGCGAGCCCAAGACGCCGGCACCCGTCGAGGTGACGACGCCGTCGCCGGGGCCGATGATCTCGAACTTGAGCTGCTGGAACGGGCCGGTGGGAATCGTGACCGTGCGTTGCTTGGTCTTGCCGGTGCCCCCGCCGATCGTGTAGTTCAGCCCCACGGAACCGGTGGAGAAGACGTTGTTGTTGTCGCTGTTGGCGTCGGACGCGCCGTCGAGGAAGGAGATGAAGGCGCGGATGAAGTACTGGCCGGCGGGCAAGGCGGTGCCGTTCACGATGCCAAGGGGGTCGTGGGGCATCGCCGACGTGACGTCGGGCGTGAAGGACTGGCCGGGCCGGATCGGGTGAAGACGCTCGATGACGTTGTAGACGTAGTCGGAGCCGGCCGTTCGATCGTTCGAGAGGAACAGGAAGAGGCGGAACCTCGCGGTCACCGGCTCGTCGCCGACGTTCGTGATCGTCACCGGGACCTTGATCAGGTCGTTCTGCACCGAAGGCGAGAACTTCAGCGTCGGCGTGCCCACCGTGACCGCCAGGTCGCCCGCCAGTTGCATGCGAGACTCGAGCGACTCGAGCGTTCCGGGGTGGGACCCGACGAGGGGGTTCAGGCTCTTCAGGAAGTGATTCAGCACGTCGTGGCTCCGCTGGGCAGGACTCGCGTCGATCGGACTATCGGTCATTCGCCCCGCCGACATTCGTCAGGGGACTGTACGCCCCGGCGGATCGACGCCCTCGGGCCCGGGGGTTCCTGCGGGCGGCCCGAGGTCGCCGCCGCGCCTTCAATGCCTCATGAAGGCGACCGCCGGACTCGTGTTGATGCTCTCGGGCGCGGCGGGCATCGTCGCGGGGCTGTGGATGGCCGCCGCCCCCGTCGTGGCCGCGTATCGGGAGGTGCTCGAGGCTCCCCTCGAATCGGAGGCCACCGGCGAAGGGGTGGCGGCGTCGATGATGCCCGGCCTTGCGCTGGGCATCGCGGGCGCGGTGACGTACGTCGTCGGCATGACGCTCCGCCGCATCGCGCGGATGCGTCGCCGCTGAAGGCGAGGATTGACCGATCGCTGCGCCGGCCGATCGTTGCGCGGGCCGATCGCTCAGCCGGGCAGTTCCGAGTCGTCCAGCCACATGAACCGCGTGTCGAGTTCGGTGCGGACGATCGCGCCGCCGATTCGGGCCGAGGGCGGCAGGGTGGTGGCGGCGATGATGAGATCGTCGGCCGTCCCGCGGATCTCGATCTTGCCGATGGCGCCGCGTCCGGCGATCGCGTCGTCGGCGTTGAGGACGCTGCCGTCGCCCGGGTCGACGCCGCAGGCGAACCGCCCGCAGCCCAGGGAGCCTCGAACGGCGATGGAGCCGATGGCGCCCTGGCCCCAGGTGATGACCGCGCCGTTGCCTTGAGTCAGGGCGGGCAGGGCGGTGGCATCGAAGGTGCAGCCGGTGGCGACGTCGATGCGATCGGCGGTGCCCAGATCGAGCTTGAGCAGCGAACGTGCCCAGACCGAGCCCATGGTGGTGGTCGCCGCCGCGAACGAACCCACCGTGCCGCTGCTGATCAGCATGCCCGAATCGACGGTGGCGGCGGTGAACGAGCCGACGTTGCCCACGATGGCGAACTGGCCGCCGAACGTCCCGCCGATGCGCGCGGCGCCCAGCGAGTTGGCCGGGGCCCCGACACCCGTGAGCGAGGTCAGGGCGCTGAAGTCCCGCTTGACGTTGAGGCGGCCGATCCACGGAGCCGTGATCGTCGAGGTGGCGTCGGGCGAATCGTCGCCCGCGGCCACCAGCCACTGCCAACTCGCGACATCCATCTGCGCCACGGGCGTCGCGGTCGTGAGTCGCAGGTTCGAGACGTCGCGGGCGAGGAATCGCATCGGTGCGCCCGCGCCCGCGATGGTCATGTCGAGTTCGTCGAGGTCGCGGGCGGCGAACTCGCCCAGCGTGCCCCCGATGGCGAGCGACCCCGTGAAGTCGATGGCCTTGGCGTCGATTCGGCGGAGCGACCCTGCGACGTTGATCGTGTTCTCGAGCGTCGCGGCCGCATCGCCGCCCTTGGCGACGATCGTGAACTGCGTCGACCCGTCGGTGCCGACAAGGTCGAGGCCCGCACGCTCGCCTTCGAACTCGGCGGGCCGGAACTCCCCGTACCCAGCGCCCCTCAGACCGAAGGTCACCACCGTGCCGTCCTCGTCGGTGGTGCTCAAGAGGATGTTGCGGCGGTTGCCGAAGGTGCCGAAGAGATAGCGGAGCGTGAAGCCCCCGTCGCGGGTCGCCACGTCGTCCGTCGCGGACCCCGTGAAGGCGGAGGGCTCGAGCCTCGCCGCGAAGTCGTGCTCGCCGGGCGGGGCGGCGTCGGTGACGGTCCACCGCGTCGAGAGCACGGTGGACTTGCCGGGGGCCAGCGACAGCGACCTGGTGATCGTCGCGACCTGCGAGGGTTCGCCCGAGGCGTCGGGCGCGAGGAAGCGAACGGTGACCGGGCCCGACATCGCCGCGTCGCCGCGATTGGTCACGCGGGCCGCGAGCACCAGCTTGTCGCCCGGCACGACGAACGAGGGAAGCGACGTCGCCAGTTCGATGCCCAGGTCGGCCGCCAGCAGCGTGCGGGGGTCGAGCGGTTCGAGCGCGGGTCGGAGGCCCGCGCGACAGGTCAGGCGGCGGGCGGCGAGTCGGGCGAGCGCGTGGTGCATGCTCGGCGGACATCGGTTCGGGGGAAGGCTCGCTCGACCCGCCCATGCCGGGGGCGACCTCGGGCGTCGTCGCGAACGATGCACGCGACGAGTGTGTGTCCTGCACGTCTCCGATAACACGCAACGCGGCTCACGGGCGGCGACGACGTCGTGCGGCGACGAGGACCCCGGCGACGCCCGCCGCGAAGGCGCTGCCCGGCGCGGGGATGGCACCCCGCACGGTGATCGTGCCTCCGCGCGACACCACGGGCACGTAGCTCACGGCCGCCGCGGCTTGGTCGGGTGTGGCGAACCAACCCGCGACGGGCCCGGCCTGACCGAACCTCGAGATGCCGCCGGCGGGGAGTTCCACGTGGAGCGCGCGGTCGGTCAGGGAGGGATCGACGACGACGCCGAACTTGAAGAGGACCAGGCCCGCGGTGGCGGCGGAACGCATGCCGGCATCGCCCGCTTCGGCTGGCGACTGTGAACAGACGATGCCCCCCGCGCCGTTGGTGTTGTTGAAGGCCAAGGGGCCGCTGAGGGGGCCTTGGCCGATGTCGTTGGTGGTGCGGACCTGCGCGAGGCGAGCGATGCGGTCGCCCTGGATGATGCTGACGTGCGTCGCCAGCGTGGTGTCGAACCCGCCGGGAGAGGGGCCAAGGGCCGTGGCGGCGAAGGGGAAGACGCGGCCGAATCCGGCCTGGCCCGGTTCGGGCTTGTCGAAGGCGACCTGCCCGGTCTGCTGACTGCCCGAGGCGACGAAGGGGAGCACTCGGTCCTGTTCGCTCGACCACCCGCGGATCTGGGGTTGGAAGTTGACCCACGCCAAGCCGTGCACGGCGGCCGGGCCGTCGTAGGCGGCGGTGACGCGAACGTTGACCTGCGACCCGGGCCGGACCTGAATGGAGCGGCTCCAGCGGATGTTGTCGGTGCTGAACTCGATCCCAAGCGCGGTGTAGCGCTCGCCGGCCGTCGCGGAGGCGGTGGCGACGAGCAGCAACATCAAGGGGGCGAGGGACTTGTGGCCTGCCGCGGGCATCACGACGTGGAGTGTACAACACGCACGGCGACATGCCGCCCGCGAGGCGGGACGATTGGGCATGCCGGTCGCGTTATGGGTCCAGGGAGATGGGCGGGAGTGGCCGCCGGGGGGGGCAAAGCGATGGGGCGGGTTGCCTGAAACCGATTGATGGCTCACACTCGTATGGTTGACAGCGGGGCATCCGTCCGGGGTGTCCGTGCGCGAGCGGATGGTTGATCCAACGGGAGCACGAGCGTGACGACGACGCAGGATTCTTCGGGTGCGGACGCAGAGCGGGACGCGCTCGACGGGTCGCTCGGCTCGGGCGGGAGCAGGCGTCGCGGGTCGTGGCGACTGGCGGAGGCGGGGTGGCTGGCCGCGATCGTGGCGGCGGGCATCGGCATGGCGATCGCGATGGGTGGCATCGAGACGACGCGGAACGACTTCTTCATTCCCGGCACGCAGCCCAACGGCCTGCAGCAGCGGATCCAGAGCGTGAACAGCTGCGCGTTCTGTCACGGCGGGTACAACGAGATCCACGAGCCGATGACGGCGTGGGCGGCGAGCATGATGGGGCAGTCGGCGCGCGACCCGATCTTCCACGCCGCGTTGGCGATCGCGAACCAGGATGCGGACTTCGCGGGCGACTACTGCCTGCGGTGTCACGTGCCGGGCGGATGGCTGGGCGGCCGCGTCGCGCTCGACCCTGCGGGCGGCCAGCTGAACAACATCGACATGGAGGGCGTGAGCTGCAACTTCTGTCACCGGATGGTGGATCCGGTGTATCACCCCGGCGAGAGCCCGGTGGAGGACGTGGCGATCCTGAACGGCGTGAATCCGCCGGCGACGTCGCCGCACAGCGGTTCGTTCGTGGTGGACCCGTGGGACCGGCGTCGCGGGCCCTATGACATCAGCTACCTGGATCCGCATCCGTGGCTGCAGTCGCCCTTCCACACCTCGTCGCGGATGTGCGCGACGTGCCACGACGTGAGCAACCCGGTGTACGCGCGGGCCGAGGACGGCAGTTACGTGCTGACCGACCTGAACCAGCCGGCGCCGAGCAACGACAAGCACACGCAGTTTCCGGTCGAGCGGACGTTCAGCGAGTGGGCGTCGAGCCTCTTCGCCCAGGGACCGGTCGAGATGAACGGCCGCTTCGGGATCAACCAGTCGGCGGTGAGTTCGTGCCAGGACTGCCACATGCCCAAGACCACGGGCACGGGGTGTCACCCCGAGCTGGGTCCCGTGGTGCGAGAGGATCTCGGCAGCCACTTCTTCAATGGCGCGAACACGTGGGTGCTCCGCGCGGTGCGGTCGCTCTACGACGACGAGACCACCTACCTCTCAGAGGCGAGCGTGAACGCGTCGATCGAGCGGGCGAGGCAGATGCTGGCGGCGGCGAGCGACCTCGAGGTGACGCTCGCGGGGCCCTTCATCAACACGCGGGTCGTCAACTACGGCGGCCACAAGCTCCCGACGGGCTACGCCGAGGGTCGTCGCGTCTGGGTGAACGTGAAGTTCCTGAACGCGTCGGGCGACGTGGTGGCCGAGCGGGGCGCGTACGACGACGCGACGGCGGAACTGACGACGTCGGACACCAAGGTGTACGAGTGCGACCTGGGCCTCGACGAGGCGGCGGCCGCGGCGGCGGGCAAGCCGCAGGGCGTGGGCTTCCACTTCGCCATCAACAACAAGGTGTTCAAGGACAACCGCATCCCGCCGATGGGCTTCACCAACGCGGCCTTCGAGGCGGTGCAGGCCCTGCCGGTGAACTACACCTACGCGGACGGGCAGTACTGGGACGACACGCTGTACGAAGTGCCCGCCGGCGCGGCGAGGGCCGAGGTCCGCGTCTTCCACCAGACGACGACCAAGGAGTACATCGAGTTCCTCCGCGACGCGAACGTCACCAACAACGCCGGGCAGATCGCCTACGACCAATGGGTGCTGCACGGCAAGAGCGCGCCGATCCTGATGGACTTCGCGACCGTCGACCTCTATCCGTGCCTGGCCGACGTCAACGTCGATGGGGGCGTCGATGGGGGCGACATCGAGGCCTTCTTCCTGCTGTGGTCGTTGGGGTCGCCCGCGGTCGACTTCAACGTCGACGGGGGCGTCGACGGCATGGACGTCGAGGCCTTCTTCGGGCTTTGGGAGCAAGGGTGCTGAGACGCCGATCGTCGGATCGGTGACACTCGACACGGCGAGCCCTCGCGGGGATGGTCCGTGTGGGGGCGTCCGGGAGTCGGTTCCCGCGGCATCCGTCCGCCATTCACGGGCGAACCCCCGGTGCTCCGATGAAACGCGGAGGCGTCGATCCCGTACCATCACCGGGCGAGGCGGCCTCGTGTTCGGCTGTCGTCAGGGAGGTCTTGCGTGGCGGAAGAGCAACAGGTCGAGTCGGGCTGGAGCCGCCGCGTGAACCATGGCGCGAGGGCTCGAGCCTTCACGCTCATCGAACTGCTGGTGGTCATCTCGGTGATCGCGCTGTTGATGGGGCTGCTCATTCCCACGCTGGGCAAGTCGCGGGACAACGCCCGGCGCGTCAAGTGCCAGGTGAACATGCGGAGCATCGGCCAGGCGTTGCAGACGTACATGGACACGGAGTCGCGGGGTCAGCAGATCCTGCCCAAGGTCCGGCCGATCAACGAGGGGGGCAACGACAACGACCCCACGCTGCTCGACATCATGGCCAAGTACATGGACGCGGCGATGCCGTTCCGGCCTTCCGAGAACGCCGACTGGGTCGTCAGCGAGCCCTTCCGTTGCCCGTCCGACAACGGCGGCGCGGGTGACGACTCGCGGCCCACGTGGGCGCAGATCGGCTGGAGCTACCGCTACCTCGCCGGCGAGTTCATGGTCGCGGCCGAGGCGGTCTTCATCAAGAACCCGCAGTTCGGCGTGAGCCGCGCGTACGAGAAGGCGGGCAACACCTCGTTCGTCATGGTCGACTACGAGGACTGGCACCACCCTCGGTGGAAGGAGATCTCCCGCGACTCGGAGATGGGCGAGGCGCAGCAGTGGGATCGCAACGGCCTGTTCTGGGGCGACTGGCACGTCGGCAAGGCCGACTACATCTCCGACTCGCAGGTGAGGGAGTTCTTCGCCGACATCGTCCGCTTCGGCGGCGGAATCGGGACCTGACCACTCATGGACGCTCAAGCACCATCATCCTCGACGCTCCCCAGCCTGCTCGACGAGCCGGGCATGCCGCCTCCGTCGCCGCAGGGCGGCGCCGCCACGGCCCGCCGCTCGCTGCCGGGGGTGGCGGCGGCGAGGCGGCTCGACGCCAAGGTTCGCGCGTGGTGGCGAGGCCGGATGGAGGATCCCTCCAAGCGGCCGGGCACGATCAAGGCCCTCAGGATCGGGGCGGTGGCGTTGGCGCTGGCGGGGGGCGTGGGCGCGTACTTCGCGCTGCGGCCCGTGCCCCAGCCCGACTACATGAGCGATCCGCTCGACGACGTCTTCAACTACACGCTGCTCACCGACGAGTTCAACCGCCTGCCGATCGAGCAGCGGCTCGAGCTGATCGGGCAGCTCGTCGCGCGGCTCCGCGACATGGACGGCGGCGATTCGATGCTCATGGCGGGTTTCGCCGCGGGCATCGCCGGGGCGGCCCGCAAGCAGATCGAGGAGAACGCCTCGAAGCTGGCCATCGACATGTGGGACAAGTACGCCAAGGACTACAACAAGGTCCCCGAGACCGACCGAGCCGAGTTCCTCGACAAGACCTTCATCGAGTTCGTCAAGACGATGGAGACCGTCGGCGGCAACCCCAGCGACAAGCCCGACGAGGAGCGGCTCGCCGACGTCCGCCGTCAGGTGCAGCGCGACCGCGAACGCATGAAGGACCCCGCCCGCCAGCCCAAGGGCGAGGACATGGGCCGCATGTTCCGCTTCATGGACCAGAACGTCGGCGGTCACGCCACGCCCGAGCAGCGGACCCGCGGCGCGATGATGATGCGCGACATGATGCGCCACTTCCGGGGCCAGGACCTCGCCACCGGCAAGGCGCTGCCCCCCAAGTGAAGGAGCCGCGGCGACGCGATCGCACGCGGGCCGCGGGCCGATAGGATTGGGCCGCCGCATGTCCACCGACCCCGTCAGACCATCCGACTCCGCGGGCAAGCCCGCCCGCATCGGCGGCGTGCCGGACGTCGAGCAGGTGCGGGAAGCCTCGCAGGCCTTCGGACTCCATGCCGTCGATCCCGCGTCGGCCGCCCGCTACGAGGCGATGCGGTCGCTGATCCGCGAGGGGCTCGAGGCCGGCCGCACGCAGGACGCCATTCTCGACGACCTGGTGGGCATCGAGACCCGCCGCGCCTTCGGCGAACGGTCGGGCGACGAGCTTCGCGCCAAGGTGGCGGCGAGGTTCCGCGAGGATCCGTCGCTGCGTCGCCTGTTCGAGGAGTTGATGGGCGTCGTTCGCGCCGACGTCGCGCCGCCCGCGCCGTGAGCGCCCGTCCCATGCGTGCCTCCCATGCATGCCTCCCATGCGTGGGGGATCGACCGCGCCGGGCGTGGCGCAGGGGGGCGTGTTCTGGGTCCACCCCCGATCGGATGGCCGAAAGACTCGGCATGGAGGCCGTACCTACCCGTCTTGACGAGCGCGAGTCGCTCGGGCAGTTCATCGAGCAGGGCATCCTGCGTTCGTGCGTCGTGTCGTGGGAGGATCTTGATTCGGGCGAGGGAGCGATTCCCGACGCGCCGGGTCTCGAGTCGCTCTCGACCGCGTGGCGAGCCGGGCCGGGGCGCGATCCGCTCCCGGGCTCGATGGCGGGGGAGTTCACGATCACGCGGCGCATCCGCGGGTCGGGGGCCGGACGGCTGTACCTTGGTGCCGCGGGCGACGGCCGGAACGTGGTGATCCGCGTGTGGGACGCGGGCGCCAGGGCCATCGAGGCCCTGGGCGTGCTGCGGGATCGGCGACGGGCCCTCGAGCGCGTGCCCGCGGGCGGCTTCGCGATGCCGTGTGGCGAGGGATTGCTCGACGACGGCCGCGTCTACGCGGTCGAGGCGTGCGTCGAGGGCATGCCCCTGGACGTCGCGTGCGAGGGGCTTGATCATGCCTCGCGGCTGCGGCTGATCGTGACGGCATGCCGCCGCGTGCACGAGTTGCACCGGCACCTGATCGTCCACCGCGACCTTCGGCCCGACACGGTTCGGGTGACGCCCACGGGCGAGGTGGTGGTGGTGGCGCTGAACGCCTCGGTGGCGGCGATGATGCACGCGGAGGCGCGGTCGGAAGAGGCGTGGCGGGCGGCGATGCGGTGGCAGGGCATGGGATGCGTGAGCCCCGAGCGGGCCGACCCGCAGGCGGCGATCACGACGGCGCAGGACATCTATTCGCTGGGAGCGTTGCTGCACCTGGCGGCGACGGGCGAGACGTTCAAGGACGAGACGGCCGCGACGGGCGGCGAGGTGGCGTCGGTGGTGGGCATCGCCACCGCGCACGATCCCTCGCGGCGACACGCGAGCGCGGCGGAACTGGCGGGCGCGATCGAGCGTTGCATCGACGCGGCGCGATCGGGCCTGTGGGCCGACGCCAAGGCGTTCGCGAAGCAGCATCGCGGCGCGTGCGTCGGCACGGGCATCGCGGCGGTGGTGATGGCGGGCGCGTTCGTCGCGCTGGCCGCGAGCCGCCAGGCGGTGGTGGCCGAGCGCAATCTCGCGTACGAGGCGAAGAACAACGCCGCCACGGTGATGGAACTCGTGCAGCGATCCTTGACCAAGGAGGGCGGGGAACGCGGGGTGCGGGGCGCCATCGAGTCGATGCTCGGCGGCGTCGAGGCCAAGGGCATCCACGCGCCGGTCTTTCGCGCGGGGCTTCAGCACGCGCTGGGCGTGATCGAGCTTCGGGAGGGCGAGGCGTCGCGTGCCTCGGTGCACCTGCGGAGCGCGCTCGACGCGCGGGTCGCGCTCCTGGGCGACCGTCACCCCGACGTGGCCGAGAGCCTGCGGGCTGCGGGCGAGGCGGAACTGGCGGCGGGCCTGGCGCCCGACGCGGCGGAGCGGTTCGCGAGGGCGGCGACGATCCTCGAGGGCGTGGCGCCGGGCGACACGGTGGGGCTGGCCAGGACGCATCGGCTGTATGCCGCCGCGACCTCGTCGCTCGCCGATCCCGCGGGCGCCGAGGAGGCCTTGAGCCGCGCCGAGACGCTGCTGGCGAGCGGCTCGACGCCCAACGAGCGGCTGGAACTGGCCGCGATCCTGCATCAGCGGGCGGAACTGGACGCCGACAAGGGGTTCCTCGACGCGGCGTTGCAGCGGATCACGGCGGCGATGGCGATTCGGGCCGACCAGTGCGTCGACCAGGGCGCGGTGCGCCTGTCGGGCCTGTCGACCTTGGCGAGGATCCAACTCGGGCGAGGGCAGCACCAGGCGGCGCACGGGGCGTTGATCGAGGCGTTGCGGCTCGAGGGCGAGTCGCCGGCGACCGACGCCGACCGGATCGAGACGCTGCGGAGCCTCGGGCTCGCGCTGATGGGGATGGACGAACACGAGATGGCCGAGCAGCGGTTCGCGCAGGCGTTGTCGCTGTGCGCGAGGCGACTCGACCGCGACGATCGCCGCGCGCTCGTCGTGCGGGAGGGGTTGATCCGATCGCTGGTGGCCCAGCAGCAGTACGAGGCGGCGCAGCTGGTGCTCGACGAGGCGGTGGCGTGCTTCGGGGAGCCCGACGCGAGGGAATGGGCCCGGCGCGTGCTCGAGCCCGCGGCCACCGAGTTGTACCGCGCGTGGGGCCGCAGCGACGCGGCCCAACGTTGGCGGCAGATGGCCAGCGCGGCGTGAAACCGGTCGACGCCCGCGAGAGCTCGCCCGATGGCCGACGCGACGGCGTCAGCGGTGGGGCATCTTGGCAAGGGCCATCTCCCGCTCCATGGAGCGGCGGAGCACGACGAAGCCCGCCGCGCCGGCGGCGTTGACCATGAAGGCCAGGGCGAGCATGGAGGCGGGGCCCGGGAGTCCCGCGGCCTTGGCCGACTCGAGCAGCGACACCGACACCAGCGGCGCAATCAGCCCCCGCACGCCGTTGAGCGTGACGTGGGTGGCCATGTAGCGGCTCGTCTGGGCGGGCGGCGAGAAGTCGACGTGCCCGAGGTTCCACGCCAGCGCGCCGCCCGCGTACGCGCACCCCTGCAGGGCCGAGCCCAGGTACATGAGCCCCACGTGCCCGGTGGCGGCCGCCACGACGAAGACGGCCCCGGCGACGACGAAGACCCAGCTGTGGATGGAGCGGAATCGCACGATGTGCGAGCGGTCGAGCAGCATGGCCCACAGCGGGATGACCGCGATCTGCACCACGGCGGGAATGGAACTGGTGATGAGGATGCTGTTGAAGTAACCGAAGCCGAACTGCTCGCGGAGCGAGATGACGAGGATCGGCGTGAGCATCAGGTTGCCGAAGCCCAGCACGAACATGCAGAGCATGAACTGGGCGTACCGACGGTCCTGACGCAGCACGTTCCAGACCACCAGCGGCCCTTCCCACGGCTTGAGCAGCGGTCCCGCCGACTCTCGCAGCAGCCGGTGCTCGCGGCGAACGCGGATGCGCCCGTACGACCAGACCGCCCCGAGCGCCACGACGCACGCCACGGGCACGATCTTGCGGAAGGCGTCGGGGTCGTGGTCGAGCACAAAGCCCATGGTCGCGCCGCCCGCGGCGACGATGAGCACCTGCGCCGACGAGAGCATGCCCACCAGGCTCGCCCGCGCGAAGGGCGGGTAGTTGGCCCGCCACACGCCCGTGCGCATCGTCACGATGCCCGACCAGCACAGCCGCGCCGCCAGCACGAGCGCCACCAGCAGCGCGAGGCCCGAGGGCGAGTCCGGCAGCAGCGCGATGGCCGCCACCAGCGCGATCACCGCGACCTGCAAGGCGTTGATGAAGGGGACGAGCCGCCGCCCCGCGCCCCATGAGCTCCAGATGAAGCTCAGGATGTTGGCCAGCTCGCTCATCGAGCCCAGGAGCGCGACCGCGAAGTTGAGTCGCCCCTCCGGCACGTCGCCGTCGAACGACTGACGCGCGAAGACCGCCACCACGCCGCCCTCGATCATCGCGATGGCCAGCGTGAAGAAGATCGTCGAGCCCATCTCGTGGGCGAAGGTGCGGCGCGACGACAGGGGCACCCGCGAGGGGATCAGCCTCCCGACGAGCCGTTCCAGCCACGTCCTGTCCGGTCCGGGTCGCACGTCAGCGTCGTGTTGGTCAGTGGCGGCCCGTCGAGCCGAAGCCGCCCTCGCCGCGGGCCGTCGCGTCGAGCTCCGTCGTCTCCTCGATGGTCACCTGCGCCACGGGCGCAATCACCAGCTGCGCCACCCGCATCCCGTGCGTCACCGTGAACGCCTCGCTCCCCAGGTTGATCAAGGGCACCAGCACCTCGCCCCGGTAGTCGCTGTCGATCGTCCCCGGCGCGTTGGGCAGCGTCACGCCCGACTTGGTCGCCAAGCCCGACCGCGGACGCACCTGCGCCTCGTACCCCGCCGGAATCGCCATGCTCAGCCGCGTGGGCACCGCGAGGATGCGGCCCGGCTCGATCACCAAGGTCGCGTCGTCACGCTCGAGGCACGCGGCAAGGTCCATCCCCGCCGACCCCGCCGTCTGGTAGCGAGGCAGCGTGGCCCGAGGATCAAGCCGCCGAACCTTGAGCGGCGGATGCGTCGTGGACGTGGTGGCGGGCGGCGTGAGGCTTGACGGCGCGGAACTCATAGCACCGACGGTACACCCGTCGCCGTCACCCGAATCGTCGGCACCGGGGCCGGCGAGATGGCGGCGTTCTCCAGCATGCGGTCGTACGCCTCGATGGCCCGACGCGTCGCGTCGATGGCGTTCTCGAGGCTCGAGTGGCCGGTCACCTTCTTGAAGAGGTCGCGACGCGTCGCCCCCGACTCGGAAGGGATCTGTTCGCATTCGCGGCAGGCCGACTGCAGCGAATCGAGCAGGGCGCGGGCCTGCTCACGCTGGTTCTCTACGCTCTTCGCGGCGTGCTTGGCTTGGATCATGGAAGTGTTGCTCTTGCGTGAAGGAGGCGGATCGAACTCCTGACCGCTCCGTCACCGTGCCTGACCGTGGCCGATCATGTCGCCCGTCTCGCGTGCCCGCCGTGGCACGCTTGGGATCCCCGACGGGTTCGACCGAGGCAATTGTGGGGGCACGACCACGCCGAGTCAAGCCGCCGCGGGAGATCGAACGGAACCCGGACGATCCGCCGTTCGTTCGGCGTGCGTCAGGTCGTCCTCGGCCGAGTCGGCGGGGATCGCCTCGCCCGCGGGCGCCTTCATCTCGGGGACGAGCCGCCGGATGGTCGCGGCGGCGTCGGTCGGGGAGGCGTTGGCGGCGGCCGCCAACTCGGTGACCATGGCGTCGATGTCCCAGGTGACGTTGCCGCTGGCCGCCAGGGCGTTGATGCCCGGGTAAGCAGTGGGGCTGAGGGCTTCGGCGGCATAGGCGAGTTCCTCGTGCAGTTTCTCGCCGCGACGGATGCCGGTGAGACGGATCTCGACGGCGGGGGAGGCGGAGGCGATGCGGGGGAACTGGTCGCGGACGGGCTCGAGGCCGCTGAGGCGGACGAAGCGTTCGGCGAGGTCGAGGATGCGGACGGGCTCGCCCATGTCGAGGACGTGGATGGAGGGGGTCGATCCGCCGCGGCGTTCGATGGCGGAGGACTGGATGACCAGCGAGGCGGCCTCGTTGATGGTCATGAAGTAGCGTGTCATGCGGTCGTCGGTGACGGTGACCGGGCCCCCTTCGGCGATCTGCGCGGCCCAGATGGGCAGCACGCTGCACGCCGAGCCCAGCACGTTGCCGAAGCGGACCATGCTCATCGAGGTCTCGGAGCGCACGCCCAGGCCCTGCACGTACATCTCGGCGAGACGCTTGGTGGCGCCCATGATGCTGGTGGGGTTGACGGCCTTGTCGGAGGAGATCATCACGAACCGCTCGCTGCCGCAGGCGGCGGCGGCGTCGGCGACGGCCTTGGTGCCCAGCACGTTGTTCGTGATGGCCGCGCCGGGGTGGTCCTCCATCAGCGGCACGTGCTTGTGGGCGGCGGCGTGGAAGACGGCGTGCGGCCGGGTGCGTTCCATCAGCGCAAGCGTGCCCCCGACGTCGACGACGTCGTGCAGCACCGCGCGGCGGCGGACGGAGGGGAAGCGCCTGGCCAGTTGGCGGTCGATCTCGAAGAGGGCGTTCTCGCTGCGTTCGACGAGGATGATCTCCTCGGGGGCGAAGGTGGCGACGATGCGGCAGATCTCCGAGCCGATGCTGCCGCCCGCGCCGGTGACGAGCACTCGCTTGTGCTCGACGACGCGCGCCACCGCGCGGCGGTCGATGCCGTAGGGCGTGCGGCCGATGAGCTCGACGAGGTTGATGTCGGAGGCCGCGGCGTTGGCGGCACGCCCCCTCGAGGCGATGACGTCGGCGATGGGCGTGACCTCGCGCACCGGGACGCCGATCTCGGCGAGCTGCGAGAGGGCTCGGCGAGAGAGTTGTCGCTGCGAGGCGTGCACGCTGACCAGCGCGAGCGTGAAGGGGTGCGCCTGGTGGAGCATGACCAGTTCACGCATGCCGCCGAGCACCTGGGTGCCGGCGATGAAGTCGGGGCGAGGGCCGGCGTCGGGCCCGTCGAGGAGGAAGCAGCCGACGGGGCCGCGGAGCGAGATCTCCTCGCGGACGAGGCGCACGAGGCCGCGGATGGTCTGGGACGTGCCCACCAGCACGAAACGCCGGGCCAGTTGGGCGATGCCCCCGTTCACGGGCTTGACCTGAGCGAAGGGGCCGTCGGGGGCGACGAAGTCGGGATCGGGCGTGGACATGTCGCTGATGTCATCGGCCCGCGTGGCGGGGCGGCCCCCGATTGCCCTGCCCCCGGCGGGGGAGGCGTGCGGTCGCGAGGCGGCGGGTCAACCCCTCGTCAGGGGGCCCTATTCTCCGGGCATGATCGGACGCCTCACGGGAACCCTCGAATCGCTCGACGAACTCACCGCCTCGGTGAACCTCGGCGGCGGGATCGTCTATGAGGTCAGCGTGCCGGCCTTCCTGGTCGAGCGTCTCGGGGCCAAGCGGGGGCGGGAGGTCACGTTCGTGACGTTCCATTACCTCGAGGGGCAGGGACAGGGCGCGTGGTTCGTGCCGCGGCTCATCGGCTTCCTGTCGGCGAAGGAACGCGAGTTCTTCGAGGTCTTCACGACGGTGAAGGGCATCGGCAACCGCAAGGCCCTTCGCGCGATGGCGGTCGAGCCTGCGGCGATCGCGAGCGCCATCGCCCGCAAGGACCCCGCCGCGCTCTCCAAGCTCCCCGAGATCGGCAAGCGGCTCGCCGAGACGATCATCGCCGAGCTCAGCGGCAAGGTCGAGGCCTTCCTCTCCGACGCGCAGGTCGCGCAGCTCGAGGTCAAGTCGTCGGGCCTCAAGCTCGACTCGGTCTCCGAGGAGGCGGTGCTGGCCCTCTCCACGCTGGGCGAGACGCGGGCCGACGCCGAACGCCTCGTGGCCCGCGCCTTGGACCGCGCCCGTCGCGACGGCATGGCCGTCGCCAGCGTGGAAGACCTGCTCGGCGCGGTCTTCCTCGTGCGCACGCCGTGAGATTTCGTGTCGCGTCGGGGCGAGCGGCCCGTACCATCGGGTGAGGTCGCCCGATGATTCGCGTCGCGCTCGCCATGCTGCTCGGGGACCGGACCAAGTTCCTTGGCGTGGCCTTGGGGTCGCTTCTCTCGACCTTCCTCATCACCCACATGCTCTCCATGTTCACCGGGATCATGGAGCGCACCTACGCGCTCATCACCGACATCCCGCAGGCCGACGTCTGGGTCATGCACCAGGCGGTGCGGCAGGTCGACGAACCCATCGGCATGTCCGACGACGCGCTCCTGCTCGCCCGCGCGGTCGAGGGCGTCGAGTGGGCCACGCCGCTGTATGTCGGCACGCTGCAGGCCCGGTTGCCCGGCGGCGGGTATCAGGCCACGCTGGTCATCGGCGTCGACGACGCCAGCCTGATCGGGCTGCCCGCGGGGCTCAAGGAGTGCGTGGCGCACGACCTGCGGCGTGCCGACGGCGCGTTCGTCGACACCATCGCCTCGCGATCGACGCTGGCGGTGCCGGTCGGGCAGGCGGAGCTTCCCTTCGGGTCGCACAAGGTCGTCTACGGCGGGCCGACGCGTCCACTGGCCATCGGTGACGAGCTCACCATCAACGACCATCGCCTGATCGTGCAGGGGTTCGTGGACCTCGGCCCCCGGTTCATCTCGCGGCCGGTGCTGTACACCACGTACTCGCGGGCGTCGTACATCAGCCCCCGCACGCGGCTCGTGCTCTCGTACGTGCTGGTGAAGGCGGCCCCCGGCGTCGATCCGGCGGCACTGGCCGCCCGCATCGAGGCCAGGACGGACCTCAAGGCCCGGACGGTCGCCGAGTTCAAGGACGACACGTACTGGTACTACTTCCTGCTGACCGGGGTGGTCAGCCGCATCGTCTTCATGATCTCGACGGCGGTGGTGGTGGGGCTGTCGGTCAGTTCGCTCTTGTTCTACCTGTTCACGGCGGAAAACGCGAAGTACTACGTCACGCTCATGGCGCTGGGGTGCCGCGGACGGACGCTGGTGGTCATGGTGCTCGCGCAGGCGGCCGTGAGCACCGTCACGGGCTTCGGGCTCGGGGTGGGGGCCTCCGCCTTGCTGGGCCGGATCGTCTCGACCCAGACGATGCCGTACCTGCTGACGTGGCGGGTGCTGGCGGCCGCCTCGGTGGCGTTGGTCCTCGTGGGACTGGTGGCGAGCACCCTGAGTCTCCGCCGCCTGTTGCGGCTGGAGCCGGCCATGGTCTTCAAGTGAACCGTGGCGGGCACCCCGCGCCGGGGGTGCCGTCCTGCTCCCCTCCGCGGCCGGTCATCCCCCGGAGCGACTTCACCCGATACCCTTGCACACCATGCGGTACGCGATGATCATGGCCGGCGGGGCGGGGACACGGTTGTGGCCCCTCTCGCGGCGCGACAGGCCAAAGCAGTTGCTGCAGTTCATCACGCGCCCGGGTGACGACCGCGAGCGGTCGCTCCTCGAACTCGCTTCGCAGCGACTCGACGGCCTCATCGATCCCGACCGCCGCTACGTCTGCACCGCCGAGTCGTACCGCCAGCCCATCCGCGAACTGCTCCCCGAGATGAAGGACGCCCAGATCCTCGGCGAGCCCGCGGCACGCGACACCGTCAACGCCGTGGGCCTCGCCGCGGCCGTCTTGGCCAAGCAGGACAAGGACGCGATCTTCGCGGTGCTGACCTCCGACCACGTCATCGAACCTGCCGCGGAGTTCCGCGCCCGAATGGACCTGGGGTTCCGGCTGGTGGAGAACGACGACCGCCGCTTCGTGACCTTCGCCATCAAGCCGACCTTCCCGGCCACGGGCTTCGGCTACGTCGAACGCGGCACGCCCGTGCGGGACGCGAAGGCCTCGGGCAAGGGCGGCGTCGACGGCACGAAGGACCACGCGTACCAGGTGGCGAGGTTCGTCGAGAAGCCCGACCGTCCGCGGGCCGAGGTGTACGTCCAGAGCGGCGACTTCTTCTGGAACGCGGGCATGTTCGTGTGGAAGGCGACGACCTTCCTCGAGGCCTTGGAACGGTTCAAGCCCGAGAGCCATGCGGGGCTCATGAAGATCCAGGCGGCGTGGGGCACGCGGAAGGCCAAGGCGGTGCTGGAAGAGGTGTATCCGACGCTGCCGAAGATCAGCGTCGACTACGCCATCATGGAACCGGCCGCCAAGGCGGCCGCCGCGGGCGACAAGAGCCGCTTCCAGGTGTGCATGGTGCAGATGGACCTCACGTGGATCGACGTGGGGAGTTGGCCGAGCTTCGCGCAGACGGTGCCGGCGGACAAGGCGGGCAACCGGGCGGCGGGCGCGGGCACGGTGGTGTCGCACGCGAGCCGCAACACGCTGACGTACGCGAGCAAGGGGCACACGGTGGCGTTGCTGGGGGTCGAGGACCTCGTGGTGGTGCAGACGCCGGATGCCACGCTGGTGATGCCGCGGGCGAGGGCCGAGGAGCTCAAGGCGCTGCACGGCCTGTTGGATGAGCGATTGACGTGATGTCGACCTCGCCTGTTCGATACCTCTGCGTGGACCTTGGCGACAAGCGCACGGGCTTGGCGGTCTCGGACAGCGTCACGAAACTGGTCACGCCGCTGGAGGTGCTCGAGGTGCCGGTGTCGCACGAGGGGGGCGCGGCGTTGATCCGCGCCATCGTGGCGGCGGCCCGCGAGCAGGTGGGGGAGCGAGGGCGGCTCGAGGTGGTGGTGGGATTGCCCTTGGTGCAGGAGGGCAAGGAGGGCCCGCGTGCCAAGCAGGTGCGAGCCTTCGCCGAGCGGTTGCGAGCGGCGTTGGGATGCGAACTGCACTTCCAGGACGAGACGCTCACGAGCGTCGAGGCGGACTGGTCGATGGCGAGGTCGGGCATGACGCGGGGCGAGAAGAAGGCACGTCGCGACGCGCTGGCCGCGGCGGTGATCCTGCGGGACTTTCTTGCCCGATCAGGCAGCGATTGAGCAGCGGGTCGTTCGACTTCGAAGAGGTTCCCGCGGTAGATCACCATGCGGACGATCGCTCTCAGCGTCACCGCGACCCTGAAACTGGTGCGTGTTTCCGCACACGTCGCCCGCACGATCGGAAGCTTCGATACGGAATCGAACAGGACCGGCGGCGATTCGCAGGCCGGACACCACGTCGGGTCGGTGCGCCGCCCGTGCTCTCCGTGCGTCGCTGCACCGGGCCACTTCGACACCACCAGCGGGCTCGCGACCGCAACGGCTGGGCGACGACCCGTTGGTTATCAGACTCGACGGGCACCCGCGCAGGTCATTTCGCGAAAAAACGGAGTTTGAAGCTGGGCTGGGGCATGAGCTCGCGTGAGTAGCGGATAAGCGAGGCGTTTGCGCCCGGCGTCAGGCTGACCCTGCCTTGAGAGGCGAGCCGGACTTGGGCACGCTCGGAGACAGCCGAGTGGCGTCCTCTCGACCCGGTGGAGTCAACGCACATGAACCGATCCCTTCAGTTGGCTGCGATGCTCGTTGTCTTGTTGCACTGCACGTCTAGGGCCATGGCAGGATGGGCCACCTTCAGCCGCACGACCGACACCATTTCCGTCAACGCGAACACGCAGTTGGGGTCGGCATTCACGATCGAGGCGGTGATTCGACCCCGTGAGTTGCAGCACGGCACCATGGGGGGCGGCATGGTTTGGAACGAGTGGCAGCAAAACGCGGAAGACAAGCACGTGGTCCTCACGCCGGCCCGAGGCCTTCGGACATTCTTCTACCCCAACGGCGGTTTTCCGTCGGGCGGTTCGGCAGCCGCGGACTCGTGGCACCACTATGCGTGCGTGCATGACGGGACCGAGGCGAGAGTCTACGTCGACGGTCAGCTGGTGAGCGTGAGGCCTCACGGAAATCCCTACAACGCGTCATCGAGCATCATGCATGTCGGCGGCATCTTTCGAGATGGTGCGCTCCAGTCCAGTTTCATCGGAGACTTGGACAGCCTTCGCATTTCAAGCGTGGCCCGGTACACCGGTAACGCGTTCGTTCCGACCATCGGCGACATGGTCGCCGACGCCGCGACGGTGCTGTTGTACAACTTCAACGAGGCTCCCGGGACGACCGTGCTCGTCGACGAGAGCAGCAGTCGCTTCCGAGGCGTTCTCGGCACGGGCTTCAGCGGCGCAACTTCGCCGACGCTCTGCGACGTGTTCGAAATCGGGACGCAACCCGTCGACCAGACGGTCGGCGTCGGCAATCCGGTCACCTTCTTCGTGGAGGTGAACTCGCCGGCGTCGTGTCCGACGCCCGTCTCCTTCCAGTGGCAGCGCCGCAACCTGATCGTCGCGGACCCCGACGCCGCGGGCGCGTGGATCGACCTTTCCGACGGCAACGGGTTCCTCGGGACCCAAGCGCCCAACCTGCTCATTTCGCAACCGTTGCCGGGGCTCGCCACCGGGTACCGCTGTCGCATCGGCGGCGGATGCGGGTGCGGGCTCTCGGCGGGTTTCATCTACACCGACACCGTGAACTTCGGCGTCTCGTGTCCGGCCGACTTCAACGCCGACGGCGGCATCGACTTCGGCGACGTCGAGGCGTTCTTCCAGCGATGGGAGAACGGCTGTTGACGATCGGTTCGTCCGCCGGGGCGGCTCGATCTCGCCGAGCGGGGCAACAGAGCGATTGGTTCTGGGGACCGGGTGATGCCGTGCGCGCCTGCCGTTCATCCACGCGACTTGGTCACGGCCGCCTCGCGGAGGATCTTCTCCCACGGCGACAGGTCCTTGGCGATGCAATCGAGCAGTCGCCGGGCCATGGGCGGGGGCGTGTGGCCTTGCTCCCACGCCTGAATCGTCTTGACGTTCGCCCCGAGCAGTTTCGCGAAGATCGACTGGCTCGCCTTGAGACTCGTGCGCAGGGCGCGGATCCGGCTCGAGGACCAGGACCTGGGTTCAAGGTCGAGTTCGACCGTGCGCATGGTGAACCGATCGGGGAGGCGGACGCCGGTCGCGAGCGCATCGCGCAGGCCGGTCAAGCCGCGGATGATCTCGTCGCCGGTGTCCGGGGCGGCGGGTCGGGTCGTTCGTCTGCGGGTCATGGGGTCAGTTCCGACGTGGCGAATCGAGAAACTCCTGAATCTCCTGGAGCAGTCGACGAATGATGTTCTTCTGGGCGGCGGAGATCGACTCCATCCGCGGCTTGTCGTGGGCGTACACGAGAGCCACCAAGCCGTTGGAACTGAAAGAGGCGTAGTAGACGCGCCCCGCTTGCCCTTCGCCCACGCTGCCGGTGCGAACCGAAGCTTGCGGAGGCCACCGGTGCCCGTGATCACGGGCGCCCGCTCCGGCCATGCCATGATCGCGACCTCGAGCGCCGCCAGATCGTCGACGTCGTCGAGGCCCATTCGCTTCCACGACGGAGGGAAGGGATCGAGTTGCACGAACCGCAGCCAGTCCTTCGGGTCGCACAGGTCTCGCGGGTATGTCAACGTGCGGCGGCATCGCTCGGGTTCCTTCGCCATCGCTCCTCCGTGTCTTTCGTCACGATCGGCGACAGGTTCCAGCACCATCCTAGGAAATAGTATGGTGCTTGGACACGACCATGCCCACGCTGATCGCCACGGGCACGATTGTCCATACCGAACGGGGTGGACGAGGGGCTCGGTCGTGACGAGGCGACGCGATCACCGGCTCTTCACGGCAATCGCTTCACGATGGGGATCGCCATCACGTCACTTGCCCATCGGCTCGACGACGATGTCCCAATCCGCGCCGGGTTCGGTGGCGGCGAAGTCCTTGGGGTCGATGGTCGCGTTGAGCTTCACGTTGGCCAGCCGCACCACCGTCACGTTGCCGCTCTTGGGGGCCACCGTGCGGGCCATGCGGGGGAGGAGCCGCTTGTCGCCCTCGGAGGCGTCACTCATCTTGTACCACAGGCGGATCTCCTCGAACTTCTCCGCCTCGGGCGTGCCGGCCTTGGGCACCAGCCGCAGCTGGTAGGAGCCCGTGACGAAGGTGCGGAGCTGGGCGGTGTCCTGCTCGTCCTGACCTTCGACGCCGTCTGCGTCGGGGAGGAGCGTGGCATTGAAGCGATCAAGGATGTCGGCCTTGCGCTGGCCGATGGGCAGCGGCAGGGGGCCTTCACCGATGCGGAGGGGGTCGGCGGTGCTGCCGGCCTCGGCCACCTCGCGCTTGATGATCTGCTTGTGGCGGGGCGTCACCTCGAGGAGCCAGCGACCGTCGAAGACGAAGAGTTGCTCGTCGTCGTCGCGACGATCCCCCATTTGGAGGGAGGTGAAGCGGACGGAGAAGCGGCGGGCGCGGGCTTCCTTGGTGCGGTCGTCTTCGAAGAAGACCTTGCCGCGGCGGATCTGGCGGTCGTCGGTCACGCCGTCCACCTTGTCGTAGCGGATGTCGGCGGTGAGGGTCTTGAGGCCTTGGTCGGCCTGCTCAAGGGCGTCGAGCAGGGCCGGCGCGTCGGCGATGGCGGGCTGGGCCGTGGGGGCCGGTTGCAGGAGGGAGAGGAGGATTCCAAGGAAGCAGGCGACCATGGCGGGAGGTTAGACGCCGCGACGGGCGGGTCGTTCCGGGTGTCGCCGCCGCCGGAATCGATTGCAGTCGTCATGGGGGCATCGGCGGCATGATCGTCACGACCGGTGCAACCCACAGAAACGGCACGCGCCTCACGATCGTCACCATCGTCACGACCTGCCAATTCGGCACGGCACCCGAACGCGAGCTACCTTTCGGACGCCGAACGCGAGTCGGAGGGCGGATTTGCGGGAGAAGGCGATCGGCACGGCATGTGCTGCCGATAGATTCGTGCGGGTTCGAGGTTTCCACGGCGAGGGGATTGTGAAGATCCTCGGCGTCCTTGGGGCGTATGGACCTGCAGGCGAACCGATAGACAGGGTCCGGCGGAAGAGTCGCCCCGGACCGACGCACCCCGAAGGGGAGTACAGGCATGTTTGAACGCTTCACCGATCGCGCCCGCAAGGTCATGGCCCTGGCGAACCAGGAGGCCCAGCGGCTGAACCACGAATACATCGGGACCGAGCACATCCTGCTGGGCCTGGTGAAGGAGGGTTCGGGCGTGGGGGCCAACGTGCTCCGCAACCTCGACGTCGACCTTCGTCGCGTGCGTCTCGAGGTGGAGAAGCTGGTGAAGGCCGGCCCCGAGATGGTGACGATGGGCAAGCTGCCCCAGACGCCCCGCGCCAAGAAGGTGATCGAGTACGCCATCGAGGAGGCGCGGAACCTCAACCACAACTACGTGGGCACCGAGCACCTGCTGCTGGGCCTGCTGCGCGAGCACGACGGCGTGGCCGCGCAGGTGCTGATGAACCTGGGTCTCAAGCTCGAGGAGGTCCGCGAGGAGGTGCTCAACCTCCTGGGCGCGGGCAACGACAACGCCGAGGGGCAGTCGGGCGGGCCCGCGGGCGCGGCCGGCGGCGGCGGCGGCGAACCGGGCGGGTCGGGCGCGTCGTCGGGGGGCATCCCCGGCGTGGGCGCGGCCGGCAAGGGCAAGAGCAAGACGCCCGCGCTCGATTCCTTCGGACGCGACCTGACCGAACTGGCCCGCGAGGGACAGCTCGATCCGGTGATCGGCCGCACGGTCGAGATCGAGCGCGTGGTGCAGGTGCTCTGCCGCCGCACGAAGAATAACCCGGTGCTGCTGGGCGAGGCGGGCGTGGGCAAGACCGCGATCGTCGAGGGGCTGGCGCAGCGCATCATCAGCGGCGACGTGCCCGAGATCCTGCACGAGAAGCGGCTGGTGGTGCTCGACCTCGCGATGATGGTCGCGGGCACGAAGTACCGCGGCCAGTTCGAGGAGCGGATCAAGGCGGTGATGAACGAGGTCCGTCGCGCCAAGAACGTGATGCTCTTCATCGACGAGTTGCACACGCTGGTGGGCGCGGGCGGCGCGGAGGGCGCGATCGACGCGTCCAACGTGCTCAAGCCGGCCTTGGCCCGCGGCGAGATCCAGTGCATCGGCGCCACGACCTTCGACGAGTACCGCAAGTACATCGAGAAGGATGCCGCCTTGGCCCGCCGCTTCCAGGCCATCACGGTCGATCCCCCGAACCCCGAGCAGACCTTCGAGATCATCAAGGGCCTGCGCGACCGCTACGAGCAGCACCACCGCGTGCAGATCACCGACGCCGCCATCAAGGCGGCGGTGGAGCTGTCGGGCCGGTACATCACGGGCCGCGTGCAGCCCGACAAGTCGATCGACGTGATCGACGAGGCGGGGGCGCGGGTGCGGATCAAGAGCATGACCAAGCCGCCGGACCTCGCCGAGATCGAGGGCGAGATCGAGAAGCTCAGCGTCGAGAAGGACGAGGCCGTGAAGGCCGCGGACTACGAGCGCGCCGCCGAGCTTCGCGACAAGGCCGAGCAGATGCGCAAGAAGAAGGAAGAGATCCAGAAGGCCTGGCGCAACCGCGCCCAGACGGCCGACGGGGTCGTCGACGAGGACATCATCGCCGAGGTCGTCAGCAAGATGACCGGCGTGCCCCTCAAGCGGCTGGAGAAGGACGAGGCGGCCCGCCTGCTCAAGCTCGAGCAGGAGCTGCACAAGAAGGTCATCAGCCAGGAGGACGCCATCAAGGCGATCTCCAAGGCGATCCGTCGCGCCCGCGCAGGCCTGAAGGACCCCAAGCGTCCGATGGGCAGCTTCATCTTCGTCGGCCCCTCGGGCGTCGGCAAGACGTTGCTCTCCAAGGCGCTGGCCGAGTTCATGTTCGGTGACGAGGAGGCCCTCGTGCACCTCGACATGAGCGAGTACATGGAGAAGCACAACGTCAGCCGCCTGGTCGGCGCGCCCCCCGGCTACGTCGGTTACGAGGAGGGTGGCCAGCTCACCGAGCGCATCCGCCGCCGCCCGTACTCCGTGGTGCTGCTCGACGAGGTGGAGAAGGCGCACCCCGACGTCTTCAACATGCTCCTGCAGATCATGGAGGAAGGACGCCTCACGGACTCCTTCGGCCGCAACGTCGACTTCAAGAACGTCGTGCTCATCATGACGAGCAACCTGGGCGCCGACCTCATCAAGGGCGGGGCCGGGTTCGGGTTCGGCAAGCGGACCGAGTCGACCGACTACGACAACATCAAGACGGTCCTGATGAAGGAGATCGAGCGGTTCTTCCGCCCCGAGTTCATCAACCGCCTCGACGACGTGATCGTCTTCCGGCCCCTCACCCGCGACGACCTGACCCGCATCGTCGAGTACGAGGTCAACAAGGTCTCCAAGCGGCTGGTCCAGCAGGGGTACACCCTCGAGCTCGACCAGGTCGCCAAGGACTATCTCATCGAGAAGGGGTACAACCCCGAGTACGGCGCGCGGCCCCTGCGTCGCTCCATCGGCCAGTACGTCGAGGATCCCCTCTCCGAGATGCTCCTCTCGGGCACCTTCGAGGCCCCGTGCATCATCAAGTGCACCCGCCGCAACGGGCCTGACGGCAAGCCCGAGGACCACCTCTTCTTCGACTCGATTCCGCAGCCCAAGGCCGAGCCCGAGCACAAGGCCCAGGGCGACCAGCCCGCCGCCGCGTCGTCGGGCACCTGACACGCCTTCGGCCAGCCCCAATGGCCTGTCGGCCAATGACTTGAAGTTGATCGCTCACGCCGCCCCGGTTCACGCCGGGGCGGCGTTCATGGTGGGGCGGGTGGGGCGGCGATCATCGCCCCATGATCCTCCCCGAGGTCGCTCCCCTACGATGCATGCCGCGGGATCCGTACCCCGGCGAGGTCCGATGGAACGTCTTTCCGCCCAATCCTGCCAGCACGACTCGGCCGAGCCGCGACGGGTGACCCCGTTGGCGGCGGGGCTTTCGATGCTCCTGCTGGTGGCGTTGGTCGTCCAGCTCCCGACGCTGCACTTGGCGGCGGCCGGGCGGCACGCCATGACCGACTGGGCGGGCCTGCGGCTGGTCGCCGAACCCTTGGTGGCTCGGCAGGCCAAGGCGGTGCGTCGCGAGCGGCTGGTGCCAGTGGCTGCCTCGCAGCCCGCGGCCGGTTCGTGGCGATTGATCGAGGCCGCCGCCGGTGCGGCCCTCCGCGGCGGGCGGACCGTGCCTCCGCCCCGGCTCGGGCTGCCTCACCTGCTGAACCTGCCCCCGCCCGCGTTCGAGGCCTTCTCGAAGGCGTGAGCGAAGCGGCCTTGTCGCGAGCATCTCGCGACGGGGCCTGAGCGGGACGGTTCATCATTCATCATCGACATCCATGCGCCATGCCGCGTCGTTGACGCGGGGCGCAACGCGTGCGTCGCGGGAGAACCCGGAGCGGTTCCCGCGGGCCACGCCCAGACACGGCAGGAACGCAGCACCCATGGCAGAGATTCCCCTGATCGGTCCGATCCTCAACAAGATCATCGGCACGCGCAACGAGCGGTTCGTCAAGCAGTACACGCGGCGGGTGAACGCCATCAACGCGCTCGAGCCCCAGATGCGGAAGCTGACCGACGCGCAGCTCCGCGGCAAGATCCATGAGCTCCGGGGCAAGCTCGACGCCGGCGCTTCGGTCGACGACCTCCTGATCGAGGCATTCGCGGCGGCCCGCGAGGGCATGGACCGCGGGGTGGGCATTCGTTCGGTCTTCAACCCCAAGTTCGAGTTCGACCCGGGCCGGTTCAAGGATCCGGCGATGCGGGACCTGTACGCCAAGGTGAAGGCGGAGATGGACCAGACGCCCCCGGCCCCGCCGACGGGGGAGTGGGCGGGCCACGCGGAGATGATTCCGGGCTGGGCGCAGGTGGACATCCCGCCCGAACTCTACGAGGCTGTCCGCGAGATCTACCCCGAGAGCCGGCCTCCCTTCCGTGCGCGTCCCTTCGACGTGCAGCTGATCGGCGGCATGGTGCTCACGCAGGGCAAGATCGCCGAGATGCGGACGGGCGAGGGCAAGACGATCGTGGGTCCGCTGGCGACGTACCTGGCGTGCGTGCAGCGGATGAAGGTGCACGTCGTGACGGTCAACGACTACCTGGTGCAGCGCGACCGCGACTGGACCGCGCCCTTCTTCCGGGCCCTGGGGCTGACGGTGGGGGCGATCCACCCGCAGCACATGCAGGGCGAGGACGAGAAGCGGGTGATGTACCGCTGCGACGTGGTGTACGGCACGACGGCGGAGTTCGGCTTCGACTACCTGCGCGACAACATGAAGCGGAGCGTCGACCAGCAGGTGCAGCGTCACCGGCACTTCGCGATCGTGGACGAGGTGGACTCGATCCTGATCGACGAGGCCCGCACGCCCCTGATCATCTCGGGCCAGGCGCACGACGACCAGCCCCGGTACGAGCTGGCCGAGCGGCTTGCTCGCCACCTCGTGGAGCGGCAGAAGCCGTGGAACGACGCGAACAAGGCCGTCGAACGGCAGATGATGAAGGTGAAGGGGCTCGAGGGCGACATCCGCCAGACGCGCGACAAGAGCGCGATTCCGGGCCTGCAGCAGCAGCTGGCGGCGGCGAAGGCGGAGCTTCCCGCGATCGAGGCCGCCCGCGACAAGCACGCGCAGTACTACGAGGTGAAGGAGGAGCGCAAGCAGACGCACCTGACGCACGAGGGCGTGAGCGAGGCGCAGCGCGTGGCGGGCATCGGCTCCTTCTACGTCGACCAGAACATGGACCTGCCCCACCTGCTCGAGCAGGCCCTGCGGGCGCACACGGTCTACGAGCGCGACCGCGACTACATCGTCGCGCCGTCGCAGAACCCGCAGACGGGCCGCAACGAGCCGTCGGTGATCATCGTCGACGTGAACACGGGCCGCCCGATGGTGGGCCGCCAGTGGTCCGACGGCCTGCACCAGGCGGTCGAGTGCAAGGAGCAGGTGCCCATCAAGCAGGAGACGCAGACGGTCGCGACCGTCACGATCCAGAACTTCTTCAAGATGTACAAGCGCCTGGCGGGCATGACCGGCACCGCCGACACCGAGGCGCAGGAGTTCCACGACATCTACAAGCTCGACGTCGTGGCGATCCCGACCAACCGTCCCGTCGTCCGCCGCGACTTCGACGACATGGTCTTCCTCAACGCCAAGGACAAGTGGAAGCGGATCACCGACGAGATCAAGAACTTCCACGACTGCGGCCGGCCCATCCTGGTGGGCACGACCAGCGTCGAGAAGAGCGAGTTCCTCTCGCGGCTGCTGACGCAGACCCACCAGATCCGCCACGAGGTGCTCAACGCCAAGCAGCACGAGCGCGAGGGCCACATCGTCGAGGGCGCGGGCCAGCTCGGCAGCGTGATGATCGCCACGAACATGGCGGGCCGCGGCACGGACATCAAGCTCGGCGCCGTCAACCGCCAGGCCCTGCTCGACCACTGGCAGCGTCGGGGCATCTGCCCCGCGAGCGTGACGGTCGACTCGACCGACGAGCAGCTGCGCGAGGGCGTCTACCGCAAGGTCGCCGCGCGCGAGCTGGGCACGGACCGCAAGGCGGTCGAGGCGATGCCCTTCGCCGAGCTCGAGCTGGCCCTGCTCCGCCACTGGGCCGTCGAGCACACGTGGCTGACCGACAAGGCCATCGGCGCGATGAACGCCGAGGCGTTGCGGGTCGCGCTCGACGACCACGGCCGCTTCCTGCTGCACCGCATCCGCTGGTTCGCCAGCATCGAGGACATGGGCGGCCTGCACGTGGTGGGCACCGAGCGTCACGAGGCCCGCCGCATCGACAACCAGCTCCGCGGCCGCTGCGGTCGCCAGGGCGACAAGGGTTCGTCGCGCTTCTTCGTCAGCCTCGAGGACGACCTGATGAAGATGTTCGCGGGCGAGACGACCATGCGAGTCCTCTCGCGGCTGGGCATGAAGGAGGGCGACGCCATCGAGCACCCGATGCTCAGCAAGAGCGTCGAACGCGCCCAGCGGAAGGTCGAGGAACGCAACTTCCAGATGCGCAAGACCGTCCTCGAGTACGACGAGGTGATGGAGCACCAGCGACGGACCTTCTACGGCCTGCGGCAGCGGGTGCTCGAGGGCCGCAACGTGCGTGGCCTGCTCCTCGAGTTCGTCGAGAAGACGCTCGACGACGCCGTCGAGAAGTTCCTCGACCCCGACTATCCGTCGCAGTGCGTCGCCGAGTACGCCAAGTCGCGTCTGGAGTGCTCGATCAACCCCGACCGGCTCCGCGGGCGGCAGCTCCACGAGATCGAGGCGGCCATCGTCGCCGAGGCCCAGCACGAGGCCCGGCAGAACATCATCATGACGCTGGGCGAGTACATGCCCAGCGAAGGCAGCGAGGTGGCCGTCGACCTCGACGCCGCGGGCCTCTCGCAGTGGGCCAGGACCCGCTTCGGCGTCGAGCTGACCGCCTCCGACCTCGGCGACGCGGGGCCGGGCCTGCGCAAGAAGGTCGAAGCCAGGCTCGAGCGGGCGGCGATCGACACCATCCGCGCCACGGACCTCTCCGGCATCGCCTCGTACATGGTCCCGAACTTCGGGGCCATCGAGCTCGCCGGCTGGGTCAAGGACCGCCTTGAGCTCGAGATCCCCGTCGACGAGATCGTCTCGGCCCGCAAGGCCGAGGCCGACGGCGAGGGGTCGGTCACCGGCGTCATCATGCGGCGAGTCACCGAGTGGTACGACCGCCGCGAGATCGAGTATCCCGTCGACTTCATGATGCAGATGACGCAGATGCTCATGCGGCAGAACCCCGCCGAGGCGGGCAACCAGTTCCTCGCGTGGGCCAACTCGCGGTACCGCATGGGCTGGACTCCCGAGGTCTTCAGGACCAGCACGCCGCAGAAGGTCCGGTCCGAGCTCGTCGCGGCCAGCCGAAAGTTCTTCGAGGACGGCCGCATGGCGAGCGAGATCGCCGACGCGATCAAGTGCGCGACCGACGACCAGCTCGACGCGCACTTCCGCGAGCGGTTCAGCTCGGGGCTGCCCGAGACGATGCGGTTCCTGCACGGCGCGGAGCGTGAGGACGCCATTCGCGCCCGCATCGAGAACCTCCTGCGGGCCGAGCTTCTCCACTTCGAGCGCTCGATCCTCATCGAGACCCTCGACGGCGCGTGGAAGGACCATCTCTACGCCATGGACCAGCTCCGCGACTCGATCTCCTTCCGCGCCTTCAGCCAGAGCGACCCTCGCATCGAGTACAAGAAGGAAGGCAGCCACATGTTCGGCGGCATGATGGAGGTCATCCGCGAGCGAGTCGCGGAGTTCCTCTTCAAGGCCAAGATCACCCCCGCGGGCGCACGCCCCGCCGCCCCGCCCGTGGCCAGGCCCGCGGGCGCCCCCGGCGGGATGATGACCAGCGGCATCGTGGGCCCGGGTCTGGGCTGATTCCCAGGCGACCGTCGCGACGTCCCGCGCCCGAACCGGACGCGAGGACGCCGCACGGACGCGTCGGGACGGGGCGTTCGGGCCTTCCCGCAGGGGCCTCGCATGCGGGCCGTGCCACCTACCATTGAACCACATGCCCCTCCCGCGGATCGCCATCGTCGGCCGACCCAATGTCGGCAAGTCTTCGCTCATGAACATGATCGCTGGGGCCAAGATCTCCATCGTCGATCCGACGCCCGGCGTCACTCGCGACCGAGTGACGGCCATCGTCGACCTCCCGCCCCCGTTCCGCGAGACCGGATCGGTCAAGACCGCCGAGTTCATCGACACCGGCGGCTTCGGCGTCTACGTCGCCGAGGGCGAGCGATTCGACGAGGTCGGCAACGACCTCGCCGCGCTCACCGAGAGCATCGAGTTCCAGATCGCGCAGGCCGTCGAGGGGGCCGACATCGTCCTCCTCGCCGTCGACGCGCAGGCGGGCATCACCGCGCACGACCGCGAGATCGCCCGCATGATCCGCGAACGCGCGCTGGGCCGGCGACGCAAGGGCAAGGGCGCCAAGGCGGCCGACGGCGTGACGCCCGCCAAGCCGCCCGCCGTGCGGCTGGTGGCGACCAAGGTCGACGGGCCGCGATGGGAATCGCACGCCCACGAGCTGGCCGCGCTGGGATTCGGCGAGCCGCTGCTCATCTCGACCAAGAACAACTACATGCGTCGCGACTTCATGGACTCGCTCTACGAGCTCCTGCCCGAACCCGACGAGACGGCGGTGCGGGAGGCCCGGCCGGACCTGGCGATCGCCATCATCGGCAAGCGCAACTCGGGCAAGAGCACGCTCGTCAACGCCCTCGCCGGCGAGCCCAGGGTGATCGTCTCGGAGATCCCCGGAACCACCCGCGACGCCGTCGACGTGAAGTTCGAGATCGACGGCCGCACCATCGTCGCCATCGACACCGCGGGCCTGCGCCGCAAGCGAAGCTTCCAGAACATGATCGAGCACTTCGCCTTCGACCGCGTGCAGCGCGCGGTCGATCGGTGCGACGTCGTCGTCCTGCTCGTCGACGCCACCGAGAAGCTCAGCCAGGTCGACGAACAGCTCGCCATGCTCGTGCAGAAGGCCTACAAGCCCTGCATCATCGTCGTCAACAAGTGGGACCTGGTCGACGGCGCCCGCGACGAGAAGGGCAAGCCCGTCACCACCGGCCGCTACGAGGAATACCTCCGCAAGGAACTCGGCGGCCTCTCCTTCGCGCCCATCAGCTTCATCAGCGGCAAGACCGGCCGCAACGTCCGCGCCACCATGGACCTGGCCATGGAGCTCCGCGAGCAGTCGTGCCACCGCGTCACCACCGGCAAGCTCAACCGCCTCATCCGCTCGATCCTCGAGACCAACTCGCCCACCGACATCAAGGGCACCTTCGCCAAGGTCTACTACGTGGCGCAGACGGGCATCGAGCCGCCCACCATCACGCTGGTGGTCAACCACCCCGATCTCTTCCGTCCCGGCTACCTCCGCTTCCTCATGAATCGCTTCCGCGAGGAACTTCCCTTCGGCGAGGTGCCCATCCGCATCGTCGTCCGGGCCCGTCGCCAGCGCGAGGACGACCTCTTCGAGGGCAAGGCCCAGCCCGCCCGCGTCGCCCGCGGTCGCAAGGGCGTGCAGGAACGCGTCAAGGGACGCGCGAGCAAGCCCGTCGAGGGCGGCGAGTTCGGCGAGGAACTCCTCGACGACGCGCACTCGCAGGTGGTCGACATCGACGCCTTCAGCAAGGACGCCGCCGACTACTTCGAGGATGACGGCGACGACTGATTCGCGTGCGGGGCGGCGTCGTTCGTCGCCGTCCCGACGCCCGCCATGGACCACGACCTCGACATCATCGCCGCCTGCGCCTTTGGCCTCGAGTCCGTGGTCGTTCACGAACTCGAGGGCATGGGCTTCTCGCCGCGCGTCCTTTCCACCGGCCGCGTGCACTTCAGGGGCGACGCCGCCGCGGTCGCGAGGGCCAACCTCCGCCTCCGCGCGGCCGACCGCGTGCTCGTCCGCGTCGGATCCTTCGAGGCCCGGGACTTCGACGCCCTCTTCGAACGCACCCGCGCCCTGCCGTGGGAGCGATGGATCGCGCCGGACGCCGAGTTCCCCGTCTCGGGCCGCAGCGTCCGCAGCGGACTCTCCAGCGTGCCCGCCTGCCAGCGGTGCGTGAAGAAGGCCATCGTCGAGCGGCTCCGTCAGGCGCACGGCGTGTCCATGCTGCCCGAGACCGGCGGCCGCGTCGCCGTCGAGGTCGCCCTCCTCGAAGACGTCGCCTCCATCACCATCGACGCCAGCGGCGACGGCCTCCACAAACGCGGCTATCGCATCGCCCCCGGCGAGGCCGCCCTCAAGGAGACCCTCGCCGCCGGACTTGTCCTCCTCTCCGCGTGGCGTCCGTCGCGGCCCTTGGTCGACCCCTTCTGCGGCAGCGGCACCATCGCCATCGAGGCCGCCCTCATCGGCCTCAACATCGCCCCCGGCCTGCTCCGTTCCTTCGACGCCGAGGATTGGGCCGCCATCCCCGCAGCCGTGTGGGCCGCCGAGCGCGAGGCCGCGAGGGCCGCCGCCACGGGCGAACTGGGCTACGCGATCCACGCGGCGGACATCGACCCCAAGGCCCTCGACGTGGCGCGTCGCGCCGCCAAGACCGCAGGCGTCGATCGCGTCATCCACTTCCAGCAGCGAGCCTTCGAGCAGCTGTCCAGCAAGGTCGAGTACGGCTCGATCATCACCAACCCTCCCTACGGCGTGCGGCTGGGCGACCCCGAGGAGGCCGAGCGGTTGCACCGTTCGCTGCCCTTGGTGCTCCGTCGCCTGCCGACATGGTCGTTCCACATCCTGACGGCCCGCCAGGACCTCGAGCGGCTGGTCGGGCAGGAGGCCACGCGACGACGCAAGCTCTTCAACTCGCAACTCGAGTGCACGTACTTCATGTTCTGGGGGCCCCGTCCGCCGAAAGAGGCTCCGGCGCGGTCCCCGAACGTCAAGGACGTGGACGCGAAGGACATGGACACGCCTGTGGACGCCGTGGACGCGGTCGATCCGGCCGACGCCTCGCCCATGCCGGCGGCCGAAGTCGCCATGCCGGCCTTCGGCGGCCTGCGGCCGCGTGACGAGCGGGAACTGGCGGACTTCCGGGCGTGCCTCGAGAAGAACGTGCGCCACCTGCGACGCTATCCCTCGCGGGGCATCACGTGCTACCGGGTGTACGAGCGCGACCAGGTGGACGTGCCGCTGATCATCGACCTGTACGAGGGGCGGGCGCACGTGGCGGAGTACGAGCGCGAGCACAGCCGCAGCGTGGCGCAGCAGGCGGACTGGTACGACGCGGTGCGGCGGATCGTGGCGGAGGCGACGGGCGCGTCGCGGGTGGTGATCAAGGAGAAGCACCGCCAACGCGGGCTCACGCAGCACGAGAAGGTGGGAGAGTCGGGCGAGAGCTTCCTGGTGCAGGAGGACGGCCTGCGGTTCGAGGTGAACCTCGACGACTACATCGACACGGGGCTCTTCCTCGATCACCGGTTGACGCGGGCGATGGTTCGCGACAAGGCGGCGGGGGCGAGGTTCCTGAACCTCTTCTGCTACACCGGGGCCTTCACGACGTACGCGGCGGCTGGCAGGAACGGCCGTGGCGCGGCGTCGACGACGAGCGTGGACCTGTCGAACACGTACCTCGAGTGGACGATGCGCAACCTTCGCCACAACGGGCTGTACCCCGGCCCGCACCGACTGGTGCGCAGCGACGTGCTCGAGTTCCTGCGCGAGCACCCGCGAGGGGAGCACTACGACCTGGCGGTCATCGATCCTCCGACGTTCTCCAACAGCAAGAGCACCGAGGAGGACTGGGAGGTGGCGGTGGGGCACGCGGAGGTGCTCGGGCTGGTGCGAGGGCTGCTGTCGCCGCGGGCGAGCGTGTGGTTCTCGACCAACTACCGCCGCTTCAAGCTCGACGAGCAGGCGCTGACGGCGTGCGGGTACGAGTGGACGGAGATCAGCCACCGCACGGTGCCGCCCGAGTACCGCAACCGGCGGATTCACCGGTGCTGGCTGCTGCGGCCCGCGGGCGCGGGCCTCGCGAGCGAGTGAATCTTGACGAGGTCCTCCGCCGTGCACGGCAGGCGGCGGCGGTACCATGCGCGATGCACCTTGCCGCCCTCGTGCTGTGCGTCGTTCCCGCTCTCGCCGGCGAGCCCTTCCGTCCGCCCGCGGTGCCGCTGGCCGTGGCGACGCCGTACCTCAGCGCGTGGTCGCGGAGCGACCTGTTGACCGACTCGTGGCCCTCGCATTGGTCGGGCTCGACGATGGGGATGAGCGGGATGATCATGGTCGACGGCAAGGCGTATCGCTGGTGCGGCCCCGCGCCGGCGGACCTGCCCGCGGCCGAGCAGCGATCGGTCGAGGTGGAGGCCCTGTCGACCACGTACCGGTTCGCCGCTGGGGGCGTGGAACTCGAGGTGGCGTTCGTGACGCCCTCGGTGGCCTCGTCGCCCGCGTACGTCTCGTGGGCGGGAACCCTGATCTACTGCGGCGTGCACGCGCCGGCCGACGGGCCGGCACGGACGGTGAGCGTCTACCTGGACCTGTCGGGCGAGTGGTGCACGCATGTGCCGTCGCAACCGGTGACCTGGTCGCGGCTTCGGGGCGAGGGGTGCCATCTCCTGGGCATGGGCGTCGACGGGGGCGAGGTGCTGGGCCGGGTGGGCGACCACACGCGTCTGGACTGGGGTCGGGTGCACTTGGCGGCGAGGGATTCCTTCGGCGTCACGACGCTCATCGCCCCTCACGACATCGCCAGGGGCACGTTCGCCAGGGGTGGACTGCTCACGGGCTCGGATGATCTCGACCAACCGAGGGCGGCCGACGACGGCTGGCCGGTGCTCGCGGCGGCGCGTCAGTTCGGACGCATCGAGCCTGGTGCCGCCGCGGAGACGCTCTTCGTCGTCGCGCACGACGAGCGGCGGAACGTCGAGTACTTCGAGCGGCCGCTGCGGCCCTACTGGACGGTGCAGGGGCCGTCGTTCGGGGCGACGGTCACGGAATTCCTGCGGGACGATGCCGAGGTGGTCCGAACGGTGAAGGCGGAGAACCAGAGGCTCCGCGCACGCGCCGCCGAGGCGGGCGGCGATCGATACGCCGACCTGTGCGCGTTGGCGTGGCGTCAGGTGATGGGGGCGCACACGCTCGCGGCGGACCTCGACGGCTCGCTCTTGATGTTCCCGAAGGAACACTCGAGCAACGGGTGCATCGGCACCGTCGACGTGATCTTCCCGGCCGCGCCGTTCTTTCTCGAAGAGAACCCCGCCATGCTCGAGGCGCAGGTGCGGCCGATCCTCGAGTATGCCGCCATGCCCGGGCGATGGCCCTTCCCCTTCGCGCCGCACGACCTGGGCGTGCACCCCAAGGCCAACGGGCAGGTCTACGGCGGCGGCGAGCGGAGCGAGGCCAACCAGATGCCCGTCGAGGAGTCGGCCAACATGCTGATCATGGTCGAGGCGCTTCGTCAGGCCCGCGGCGGCGCGGCTGGCGGCGAGGCGCTCGCCCGCAAGCACTTCGCCACGCTCACGACGTGGGCGGTCTATCTCGAGCAGCACGGGCTCGATCCCGCGAACCAGCTCTGCACCGACGACTTCGCGGGACATCTGGCCCGCAACGCCAACCTCTCGCTCAAGGCCGTGATCGCGCTGGGCGCGTACGCCAACCTCTGCGAAGCGGTGGAGTCGCCCGCCGCGGCGGCCAGGTGGCGCGACGTGGCGCGTTCGTACGCGGCGAAGTGGATGGACATGGCCGCCGACGGCGAACGCACGGTGCTGGCCTTCGGCAAGCCTGGCACCTGGTCGCTCAAGTACAACCTCGTGTGGGACCGCATCTTGGGCCTCGATCTCTTCCCTGCGTCGCTCTCGCAGCGGGAGGTGGCGTGGTACTTCGAGAAGATGAACCCCTTCGGACCGCCGCTCGACAGCCGCGACACGTACACGAAACTCGACTTCGTCGCGTGGTGCGCGGCGATGTGCGCGAGCAAGGAGGACTTCGAGCGGTTCATGGCCCCGGTGCACGACTTCGCGCACCGGACGACCGACCGCGTGCCGCTGAGCGATTGGTACCGGACGACCGACGGCCGGTCGATGGGCATGCACTCGCGGAGCGTGGTGGGCGGGTTGTGGGCCCGCCAACTCATGGACGGACGGTGGAAGCAGCCCGTGCGGTGACGTGAGGCGCGAGGCGCCGCGTCGAGGCGTTCATCTCGCCCGCGGCGGGTTCGTGTCGCTCGTGGCTCAACTCGTGGGCCCTGCGGGCCCTTCGCATGGGCGTGCTGTGGTCCCGCAGGGACCAACGACTTGAGCGGCGGGTGAAACGAACCCGCTCCG
>JBBAVG010000009.1:18277-74797 GCA_040397805.1 Phycisphaerales bacterium | reverse complement strand
GCCATCCCGCCCAACACGCCCGATCCGCGGCGGTTCGATCCGCTGCGGAGCAACCGCGGGCCCGAACTCGAGCTCGTGCGCGACACCGCCTCGGGGGTTCGCGACCAGACCGCCGCGGCCGACGGCCGCGCGGACGTGAAGGCGAGGCTGCAGCTCGACGCCGACGTGCGTCAGCGGCTGACGACCGTGAGCGGTGCGCGGTCCCTCTTCACGGGTCGCGGGCTTGACGGCCGGGGCGTCAACTTCGATCGCATCGACGCGACGGAGGTCAAGACCAACGCGACGGCCCTGCTGCGCAACTACGTGAGCTTCCCCGGCCAGCCCATCGCGCTGGCCTCGATGAACGCCATCTTCGGGACGTACTGCAACGCGCTCCTGCCCTACTCGAACCTCGGCCCGTCGTGGGATCGTGCCGCGGGGCAGTTCAACCAGCTCAAGACCACCGCCTACGGCTACGAGGGCGCAGAGCCCGCGATCCTCGCCGCCGCGCACATGGCGGCGAACATGGGCGACCTGGCCGATGCCGACACGGTGCCCGGGCCGTGGACGCTCATTCTCAACAACGCCTCGTTCAACGCGCTGACGAACAACGCGTCGTTCCCGTGGTGGCAGGAAAGTGCGCCCGGCGCGGGTGACGGTCGGCGGCTCGACCTCGACGAGGCCGTGGGGCTTCGCGGGTCGGCGTTGACGCGGCTGGCCACGGCCGCCACCGGCGGCTCGCTGGTGGCGCCCGCGGTGAACATCTACGGCACGGAGCCGCAACCCTTCGTGACGGCTGCCGCGACGTTCACGGTGTACACCGACCGTCCGCAGTCGGCGACGCCGCCGGGCAGCCGCGACGGCTGGGATCCGTTGGACCCCGGCTCCACGCCCCAGCCGGTGGACATCCGTCCCGACGTGACGGAACTCAACTACGACCTGATGTACAGGGTGGTGGCTTTCCGGCTCCACAACCCCTTCGGCGTCGACATCACGATCGGCGATCCCGCCGCCGCGCTCAATGCCGCCAACGCGGGCACGGCCCCGGCGGTTCCCTTCGCCAGGCAGATCGACCAGGGCGACGCCTCCGCGTTCGCGCTCGATCGCCAGCGCGACTTCTACTACCTCAAGTTCGGCGGCCGCACGTTCATGCTGACTGGCCTGACCGAGGAGGGTGATCCGGGCACGCTCGATTATCCTGCCGCGCCGCTGGGAGGCGGGCTCGACGTGACGGCCAAGCCCTTGACGATCAAGGCGGGCGCGTCGGTGGTGGTGTACGCCACCTCGCAGATGCCCCGCACGATCCTCGAGCGGAACCTGCTGACGGCCGATCCCGACTTCGTCGCCGCGGGCGGCAACAAGCGGGCGGCGATCCGCGCGATCATCGAACGCCAGCTGCGGTCGGGCAGCGCCGCGAACCCCGACGACGAGTACGTGTGGATCCCCGAGATCGACCCGACGGACACCGGCCCGACGGCGGGCCTGCTGGGATCCTTCAACCAGACGAGGCTCCCCAACGACCAGGGGCAGTTCAAGCCCTGGCGCGACTCGGGCGGCACGATCGATCCCCTGGCCTTCGGCCAGTTGATGCACCAAAACATCAACGGCCGCCCGATCAAGCCCGAGTTCCGCGAGCCGGGAACGCCCGCGCCGCTGGCCCGCTTGATCGACAACACGGAAGTGCAGTTGTGGCGGGCGGTGCGCCGGGGCGTGCCCGGGGCGAGCGTCCCCGCGGTGGCCGGCGAGTTCGCCACGCAGTCGATCTCGCTGCCGACCAACACGTGGGACGGGAGCATCACGCTGCCGACGACGGCCGTGCAGGCGTACGTCCGGAACGACTACGCCAACGACCAGCTCGTCGACCGCCTGCGCGTGCCGCTGGACCCCGCGAACAACTCGTACATCGATCTCGACGCCCGCTTCAGGGTCGCGGCGGGTTCGGCCGAGGACGACGTGCAGGTGCAGGGCAGCGACGAGGCCGACGGGCGGTATCTCGACGGCATCACGGTCACGCTGTGGTCGGCCGTGCGTCGGCCGCAGGACCCGTCGATCGCGGCGGACCTGCAGATTCCGGCGGGCGCGTTGCCGGGCTTCTGCCTCGAATCCAAGGCGGCGGGCGACTTCACCGCGACGCCGCCCGTGCCGTCGTGGAACACCTACGCGGTGCAGAACCAGTCGACGGGCGTGACGTGGAACCGGCTCGAGGCGGCCTACTTCGACAGCGACGCCCGCAACGGCAAGGCGGCGGAGCTGTCGCTCCGGCGATGGGGCGCGAATGCCCGCACCGAGGTCTTCTGCCCGGCGATCGCCTTCTCGGGCACCGAGCGGCTGCCCGCCACGCGCGGCTGGGAGACGAGCACGCTGCTGCGTCCGATGCCCGCGAACACCACGACCCCGAACGTGGACACGCCCTACGACCAGCAGTACGCGCAGTTGATCGTGAGCAACGCCCCCGTGGGCGCGAGCCCCTTGGCCGAGCGTTTCACGAGCACCTTCTTCGTGCGTGACGGGTCCGGCGCGAACGCCAAGACGCATTCGACGCTCCGCGTGGCCGACATGCTGCTGCCCATGGGCATCGGCCCCCTCGAGGCCCCGGTGAACGCGGCGGGCGTGGAGAACAAGGACCTCAACGTTCGATGGACGACGCTGGGCGAGGCCATCGCCGGCGCGATGGGCTACGACCTCTCGACGCGGCCTGGCGACCCCTCGGTGCTGCGTCAGCCCCGTCCGATGGGCGTGGTCGCGGGACGCCAGACGTATCGCCCGATGTTCGATCGCGGCAACCTCGTGCTCGACGACTTCGCGCCCTTCTTCAACACCGACGGCGACGCGAACGGCGGGTTCACGGCGGGCACGAACCGCGACCAGCGGTTCTTCACGCAGGTGCCGCTCGCGCTCAATGTCCTCGACATGTTCAGCGCGGGCGTTTCGGGCGAGGAGTCCGTCACCCGCGCCGTGCCCGGCCTCATCAACATCAACGCCGCGCCGCTCGCGGTGGCCCGCTGCCTGCCCATGCTCAGCCCGATGAGCCGGGCCGATCGCAGCGAGGTGCAGACCATCACCATCACGGCGGCGGCGGGGGAGACCTTCGCCCTGAGGTTCGACCGTGGCGGCAGCGGCACGACCGCCCGCATCCCGGTCGGGGCCAGCCCCGCCGCCGTGCAGGCCGCGCTCGAGTCGTTGCGGGTGGTCGGCCGCGGCAACGTCTTCGTGAGCGCGGGTGATCCGACCAACCCGGGCACCGGATGGGATGCATCCCTGAACGCGTATCGCGGGGCTCACTACGTCGTCACCTTCACTGGCGGGCTCAGCATGCTGAACGTGCCGCAGCTTGCCTGCGACGGCGGCACCGTGCAGACGGCCTACGAGGGCTCGAACAACCGCCTCGGGCCGGGGTGGTGGGGTGAGGGGTCGGGCATCGACCAATCCGTCGACCTGGCCGCCACGCTGGTGGCCAACCGCGACAAGATCGAGGTGCCCTTGCGGCCGCAGAGCCGCACGATCTACGCCCCCGGGACCGACGACGTCCCCGTCGAATCGGTTCGCTACTCGCACTACGACGCCGCGCTCGGGCCCGCCAACCCGTCGACCCCGGTCGACAACGTGCTGACCCGCGGCGTCGAGACCGACATCACCGCGCTGAGCGAGACCCCGGGCTTCCAGTCGCTTGGCGCCCTCATGACGCTCCGCTACCGCGGACGCGCCCTGGGCGCGGCCGACCCCTACGAGGCCTCGATGCGCACGAGCATCGACTACATGGGCTTTGCCACCAACCCGCTCTCGCTCCCCGAGACGGGCTTCTTCGCCGACAACCAGAGTGCGCTGGGCATCGACAGCGTGCTGATGGGCAAGTACCTGCCCGTCTACCAGTCGGACTACGCCACGCTCCCGGGCCCGACGGAGCCCAAGGAGGCCGCGGGCACCGACGCCATGCCCAACGAGTACAAGGAGAAGCTCGCGATCGCCAACGCGGTGGTCAACACGACGACCACCCGGAGCGACTACTTCATCGCGTGGTTCCTCGTGCACGGCTACCAGCAGTCGGACGTCGAGAACCTCGGGCCCGCCGACGTGCTCACGCCGACGATCGCCCGCCGGTTCGTCATGGTCGTCGATCGCTCGAACGTGGTGAAGACGGGCGACAAGCCCCGCGTGCTCCTCTTCAAGGAAGTGCCCGTCAGCGGTCGGTGATGCCGCGGCCGTCGCGTTCCTATGATCAGGCGTTCCAGGGTGTAGCTCAGCTTGGTAGAGCGTCTGGTTTGGGTCCAGAAGGCCGCAGGTTCAAATCCTGTCACCCTGATTCGTGCCGCCGCATTTCGTGGGCCCATGGCGGGCGGCGTCCCCGGGTTGTCGACGCTCGCGACGGCAGTCTCGCCCGGCCGTTCCCGTGAACCGCGTCACTTCGCCGCGGCCTTGGCTTCCTCGACGATGGGGCCGAGGAAGTCCGCGTTGCTGAATCGCGACGAGGCGGCCACGTTCTCGCCGAATCGGACCACCGTGAGCTTGAGCGAAGGCACGATGTAGAGCCGCTGCTTGCCCAGGCCCGCGGCCATGTACACGTCGATGGGCTTGCCGTCGTCATCGAGGAAGGCGGGGGCGTCGGCCGTGGCTTCGCGCTCAAGGGCCCGTTCGCGGGCGCGGCGCGTCAGGCGTTCCTGCAGCGTGCCGCCGCCCGCCGCGGGTTGGGTCGAATCGTCCTCGTCCATCGAGTTGGTCGGCAGCCACCACGTCAACCCGTAGCCCTTGTTGGCCTCGCTGGGCTTGAAGCACTCGCCCAGGAACTGCCAGCCGATGATCTGCTTCATCGTGCCGTCGGGCTGCTCGACGGCCCCTTGGTGTCGGATGAACTCGCCGAAGCGGGCCCATTGCCCGGCGGTGAGGCCCGCGCCGCCGGGCAGGTTGAGGTTGCCGGCGCGGTCGCGGCCCCAGAAGGAGCCCTCGGTGCGGCCGCGGGCGGCGAACGAGAGACCGACGGGTTCGAGCACGCGCCGCTTCATGTACGACTCGTACGAGTCGTCCGGGAAGGTCGGATCCTGCTCGCGGCGGGCCTTGATCTTGCGCTCGAGCAACGCGCCGAAGGCGTAGAAGTGCGACGGTCCGTACTCGAAGCGCGTGCCCGGGGCGTGGTTCATCTTGACGTCGAGCGAGGCCTCGAAGCGGTCGTCGGCGAGCCGTTCGGTGCTGCGTTCGCGGGTGCCGGGGCGGCGGAGCTGGCCGAAGGATCCTTGGAGGATCTCCTCGGCGGGATCGAGGCCGCTCGAGAGGTTGAGCAGATGCCGCACGGTGATGCGGCTCTTGAGGGGGTGGTCCTTCCACTGGGTGATGGTGTCGCAGGCGAGTTCGTCCCAAGCGAGGAGCCCATCCTCGACGGCCGCGGCGGCGACGACGCCGGCGAAGCTCTTGGTGCCGCTGGCCAAGGGGTGGGGGCGGTTGTCCTTCCAGTCGCGGTCGTAGCGTTCGAAGATGGGCACGCCGTCGAGCAGGACGAGCACGGCCCTGCCGCCCAGGCCCGCCGAGTAGTCGGCCGCACGTTGGTAGCCCGACGGATTGGATGCGGGCGCGACCGTGTCGGGCTGGCGAGCCCACGCCGAGGGCGTGGCGGCGAGCATCGACAGGCCGAGCAGGGAGACGCTGAGGGCGTGTGGTGTCATGGCGGCGGCAGGCGGAGCATGGCGAGCGACACGGGCTGCAAGAGCCCTCCGAAGAGATCGGCGCAACGCCTTGACGGGGGTGATATTGCGGCGTGGTCCGGGGCCGGCGGGGCGGGGTCACCCGAACCGGTCCCTTCCCTCGGGTGGCAAGTTTCACGGAGCGAATCTACCCTTGGCGGTCCCCCTTGCCGATCTTGACAGGCGTGGAACCGTTTCAGCGCCATGAGGGATCGGTGTGACGACACGAGTGCTTCACCATGACCAACGCCGCCCTTGATCGCCTCGACACTTCGGCTCATCGCTGCTTCACGAACCTGTCATCCGCGGAGCTGGTGGAGCGTGCGGTGAGCGCGGGCGAGGGGACGCTGGCGAACAACGGGGCGTTGGTGTGCCTGACGGGCGACCGGACGGGTCGGAGCCCGAAGGACAAGCACCTCGAGGACGTGCCGGCGATCCACGACAAGATCTGGTGGGGGAAGGTGAACACGCCGCTGACGCCCGCGCAGTTCGACGGCGCGCTCGAGCTCGCGGTCGACTACCTCAACAGCCGCCCGAAGGTGTACAAGTTCGAGGGGTGGGCGGGGGCCGATCCCAAGTACCGTCTGGGCGTGCAGGTGGTGACCGAGCAGGCCTGGCACAGCCTCTTCGCGCAGACGCTTTTCATCCGCCAGGGCACCAAGGCCGCGGGTTCGCCCGCGCCCTTCCGCAAGGACTGGACGATCATCAACGCGGGCAAGATGCGCCTGACGGCCGAGCAGCAGGCCAAGCTGGGGTACAAGGCCCCGGTGTTGATCGCGCAGAGCCTGACCCGCAAGTGCGTGGTGATCATCGGCACCGAGTACGCGGGCGAGATGAAGAAGAGCATCTTCTACGCGATGAACTACGACATGCCCGAGGCGGGCGTCTTCCCGATGCACTGCTCGTGCAATGTCGACAAGGCCACCGGCGGCAACCCCGCCCTCTTCTTCGGGCTTTCGGGCACGGGCAAGACGACGCTCTCGGCCGACCCGAACCGCGCGCTGGTGGGCGACGACGAGCACGGCTGGAGCGACCAAGGCGTCTTCAACTTCGAGGGCGGGTGCTACGCCAAGTGCATCAAGCTCAGCAAGGAGGGCGAGCCGCAGATCTGGAACGCCATCCGCTTCGGCAGCGTGCTCGAGAACACGGTGATCGACCCCTCGACGCGCGTGCCCGACTACGACTCGGCGAAGCTCACGGAGAACACCCGCGTCACGTATCCGGTGGACTTCATCGACGGCGCGGTGATTCCCAGCGTCTGCGGGCACCCCAAGAACGTCATTTTCCTCACCGCCGACGCCTACGGCGTGATGCCCCCGGTCTCGAAGCTGACGAGCGAGCAGGCGATGTACTACTTCATCAACGGGTACACCAGCAAGCTCGCGGGCACCGAGGCGGGCGTCACCGAGCCGCAGCCCAACTTCTCGCCCTGCTTCGGCGGCGTCTTCCTGCCCCGTCCGCCCATCACCTACGCCAACCAGCTGGCCGCGAAGATCAAGGAGCACGGCACGAACGTGTGGCTGCTCAACACCGGCTGGACGGGCGGGCCCTACGGCACCGGCAGCCGCTTCAAGCTCTCGTACACCCGCGCGTTCGTCACGGCGATCCTCGACGGCTCGCTCGCGAAGGCCGAGTACCAGACCGACCCGGTCTTCGGGCTGCACATCCCCAAGGCCGTGCCGGGCGTGCCCAGCGAGGTGCTCATGCCCCGCAACACGTGGAAGGACGGCGCGGCGTACGACTCGCAGGCGAAGAAGCTCGCGCAGCAGTTCCGCGACAACGACAAGACCTTCGAGATGCCCGCGGCCGTGCGCAGCGCCGGCCCGAAGGCGTGAGCGATCGCCGACCTTGACGCCATGACGATCACGCGAGCGAGACCCCGGTCTCGCTCGCGTCGTTTCACGGGTTGGTTGTCGTCGCGGGGCCCGCGGGCATCACGCCCGCCACATCCGTCACGCGCTGACGAGGGTGCCGATGCGCTCGCCGGCGACGACCCTGGCGATGTTGCCGGGCACCTTGTAGTCGAAGACGATGACGGGGACCTTGTTCTCGTTGCACATCGCCAAGGCCGTCATGTCCATGATCTTGAGACGCTGGTTGATGGCGTCGTTGAGGGCGATGGTGTCGTACTTGGTGGCGGTGGGGTCCTTCTTGGGGTCGGCGGTGTAGACGCCGTCCACCTTCGTGGCCTTGAGCAGCACCTCGCACTCGAGTTCGGTGGCCCGCAGCGAGGCGCAGGTGTCGGTCGTGAAGAAGGGGTTGCCCGTGCCGGCCACGAGGATCACCACGCGGCCCTTCTCGAGGTGACGCAGGGCGCGGCTCCTGATGAAGGGCTCGGCCACGGCGCGGATCTCGATGGCGCTCATCACGCGGCAGTCCTGACCGAGCGAGAGCAGCTTCTCCTTCAGGGCCAGCCCGTTGATCACCGTGCCCAGCATGCCCATGTGGTCGGCCGTGGCCTGGTGGATGTGGCCCTGGGCGGCCAGTTCAGCGCCGCGGATGATGTTGCCCCCGCCCACGACCACGGCGAGCTGCGCACCCGCGGCGGTGGCGAGCTTGATCTCGCGGGCGATGGTGTCGAGCTCATCCGAATCGATCCCGAACCCGCCCGGCTTGCCAAGCGACTCGCCGCTGATCTTGAGCAGGATCCGCTTGCGGCGTCCCGCCGGGGAGGAACCGCCTCGGGCGGAAGTCGTAGAAGCGGGAGAGGAGCCGTTGGTCGGGGATGCCATGATGGGGGAGTGTAAGGCGACAGCCATCGGCCCGCATCGGTCGATGAACCCAAGCGTGTCACGGCCCCTCGCGGGCCGCCGGCGTGATCGACAACGTCGGGTCGGCGGACGACCTAGCGTCCTTCACGTCGCAACCGGATCACCGAGATGTCCTCCACACCCGCCACTATGGACGTCCAGCCACGACCCGACGGCGTGCCCCCATGGGCCCGCCGGACCATTCTGCCCGCGCTGCTGATGTCGCTGGCGGCGCACGCCTGCTTCATCGTGATCGCCGCCCTCGTGCTGGTCCGTGGCGGGGGTGTGGGTGATGAGGGTGACGGCGGCGGCGCCGGCGGCCCGGTCGAGATGGCCGTGATGACGCAGGGGGACCTGGCCGCCCTCGAGGCCGCGGCTGACGCGGCCGGGGCGTTGCCCGCGATTCCCGACCTTCCTCCGGAGTCGGGGCCGCAGGATCCGATGCGGACCGACGACACGATCATCGCCGATGCCGCCGTGGGCGGCGCGACGCAGGCGACGCTGGTGGGGGACCTTGGCGGCGGCGGCGACTTGTCGTCGGGCTCGGGTGGCATGGGGCTCGGCGGCTCGGGGGGCGGCGGGCCGGGCGCGTCGTTCTTCGGGGTCGAGGCGACGGGTTCCCGATTCGCGTTCCTGGTCGACGTGAGCTCCTCGATGGACGGGCGTCGCATCATCAACCTCCGCGAGCAGTTGACCAAGTCGGTCAACGCGATGACGCCCACCAGTTCGTTCGTGGTGGTGGCCTTCAGCACGGTGCACATGGTCGTGGGCGACAAGGTGGAGTGGCGAGAGGCTTCCGACGCCGGCAAACGGTGGGCCCGGGCGCAGTTCGGCGCGCTGATGGCCAACGGCGGCACCGAGCCGCTTTCGGGCCTCGAGGTGATCCACACGATGCGGCCGCGGCCCGACGCGATCTACTTCATGACCGACGGCGAGTTCAACGACATCATGCCGGCGATCAAGGAACTGCGGGAGAAGGTGAAGATCCCGATCCACTGCATCTGTCTTGGCAGCACGCAAGGCGAACTGGCCATGAAGGAGATCGCCGCGTTCACCAAGGGGACCTACAAGTTCGTCCCGGAATGACCTCCCGTCTCGCGTTCCATGTCGTGTTCGCCGCGTTCGCCGCCCTCGGCGGCGCGTGGCGGTCCGCGGCGGCGCAGGAGGTCGTCGTGCGTCGGGGCATGCCCGCCGTGGTCGAGCCGGTGCTGGGCGTGGGCATCGACGGCGTGCTCGTGGGAGCCTCGCGCGACGTCGAGGGACGGCGCGTGCCCTGGGACATGGTGGCCTCGGTGCAGGGGCGGTTCGCCTCCGACGCGGCGTTGCACGCGGCGGCTGCCGATGCATCGTGGCGGGCCCGCACTCGCCTCGAGCGGGGCGACCTCGCGGGCGCCGAACCCCTCTTCGAGTCGCTGCAGGATCGCTACGCCGGACGCCGCGGCGCGATGGCGCAACTGGTGACGGGCGGGCTGCTGCTCTGTCGCGTGTCGCGCGGCGCCAACACGCTGGCGGTGGAGCCGTTCCTGTCGTACCTCGAGGCGTGCGAGGGTGATCCGTCGCCGCGACTGATCGTGCGCGGCGGCGACGCGAGCGACCCCACCGACCTGACGCCCATCGACGAGGCCACGCGCCTCAACCCGTCCCTGCCGCCGATATGGCTGGCGACGCCCGCGGTGCAGACGTCGCTGCGGCTCGAACCTCGCGCGAGGACCGGGCGTGCGGCGGTGTTGGGCGAGCTGTACCGCGTGGCGATGCAGGCCGAGGCGGGGACGGCCGCGATGCCTCCCGAGCCGGCCAACGCCGACGACGCGGTGCGACTGGTGTGGGAGGTCGTCGCGGCCCGCGCGGGCGATGGCCCGACGCGAGCGGCGGCCCGGCAACGACTGCGACTTCGCGTGGCGGCCGAGCCCGCTCCGTCGCCGTGGGTGGCGTCGTGGTGCCGCTGCGCCATCGGCCGGTCCCTGCTTCGCGAGGGCGACGAGGAATCGCGCATGCTGGCCGTGGCGGAACTGCTCGCCATTCCAGCGACGCTCGAGCAGGCGTCGCCGTACGTGACGGGCGTGGCGATGGCCGACGCCGCGTTGGCGATGGCGGCCTCGGGCGACCTTCGCGGCGCGAACGCCGTTCGTCGGCGTCTGGCCGACCGATTCCCGGGGCACCCGGCCCTGGACTTCGAGCCGCTGCGGCGGCTTCCCGCCTCGTCTTCGGCGCCCGCCACGCCCGCCAAGGAGGCCACGCCATGACCCGGGTCCCGAACTCGCTGGCTTGGTGCGGGGCGTTGGCGGCGTGCTGCGCGGTGGCGGCGGCGAGACAGGCGCCGCCAACGCCCGCGGAGCGGCCCGTGCCGCCCGCCGACGCGTATCTGCTCGACCTGGGCCTGACCAAGCCGCTGGCGGCCTCGCTGCGTCAGCGGCTGGAGACGGCCCAAGGGGACGGCAAGCGCGAGTTGGCCGAGTCGCTGGGCGACCTGTACGCGAAGATGCTCGACGCCGACCCGACGCCCGCGGAGCGACAGGAACTCGAGGCGCGTTGTCGCGACCTCCTGGCCAAGGTGCCCGAGGTGGCGACGCCCGCGTTGCGACTGACGCTCGCGACGGCCCAGTACCTGCCGATGGAGGACCTGGTCGAGCGTCACCAGTTGCTGCTGGCCACGGCCGAGGAGGTCGGCGAGGCTCGGCGAGTGCTGGCGGAGGTGACGCCGGTCTTCCAGCGGCTGGGTCGCGAGCTGGGCGGGCGACTCAAGACGCTCGAGGAGCGACGCGATCGCCCGGGCATCAGCGAGGACGAGCTCGCGAAGGTGCGGACGCAGATCGACGAGCTTCGCGAGCAGCGATCGCGGGCGGAGTTTCGCGCGGGGTGGGCGTGCCTCTACCTGGCGATGCTGACGGGCGAGCAGCAGCAGGCGGCGAGGGCGATGGAGCACTTCGGCGTGCTGCTCAACGCGTTGCCGGGCCGGCCCGCGACGATCGACCGCGCCCCGGTGGACCTCATCCGCTACGACCACATCGCCAAGGCCGTGACCGGGTGCGCCCTGGCCAGCTCGCGACTGGGCAATCACGTCGAGGCGATTCGGTGGATCAAGGAACTCGACCAGTCGCTCGAACTGCCCAAGGAGGTCGCGGATCAGTTGCTCCGGCGGCGGCTGGTCGTGCTGGCGGCTGATCAGCGATGGTCGGAGATCGACATCGCGGTGACCAAGGCCAGGCGGGACGACTCGGGCAAGCCGCGAACCTTGGCGTTGGCCGACGCGAGGCAACTGGCGATCGTGTCGCTCGACGCGCTCCGCACGCCGGACTTTCGCGAGGGGCTGCGTGCCAAGGCGCAGGAGACGGCCCAAGTGGCGATGGCGGACCTGGTGGCCCGGGGCGAGGTGGGGCACGTGATGAGCCTCGTGCGTCAGTACGGCACGGCGATCATCGGCGCCGATGGATTCATCAACACCTATGTCCGGGCGATGCGGGCCTTCGACGACGCTCGCGCGTTGCACGTGTCGCGACAGCCGGACCTCGCGAACTCGCCGACGAGCGACGCGGAGACGGTGAACGCGTATCGCCGGGCGGCCGAGTTGTTCCGCGGCTGCCTGGCCTCCGCGGACGCCGCGTCGTACCCGGCGGTTCGACTGCAGGCGACGATCTGCCAAGGGCTGTCGCAGCACTACGCGGGACAGCTCGAGGAGGCGGCGAGTTCCTTGGAGCAGGCCTTCGCGTTGCCGGGGCCCGAGGCCGACCGTCGCAACGCGCTGCAGTACGCGATCGTCTCGCTCGGGCTTGCGGCCAAGGGCGGCGCGAAGGGGCTGGAGGCTCGTCGCGACCGGCTCGAGACGCTCTTCATCCAGACCTTCCCGAACACGCGCGAGGCCAACGCGATGGTGCTGCAGCGGTCGGGCGGGGGCAAGACGCTCTCGGCGACCGAGATCGATGCGCTGCTGCAGGTGCCTCGGGAAGACCCGGTGTACCGGGCGGCCCGCTCGGTGGCGGCCGACGGGTTGTACCGGGCGTGGAGGCAGTCGGCGGGCGCATCGTCGCGCGACTTCGCGGGCGTGAAGTTCATCGACGTGGCCATGGACCTGCTGCGGCAGGAAGTGACGGAGGCGACCGCCGCCGACGACGCCGGCGCGAGGCGGATGGCCGACGTGGCGGTGAACCGCGCCCGTCGCGTGGCCGAGGTGGCGCTGGGCGCCACGGTCGCCGACGTCTCGACGGCGCAGGAGGCGATGACGATCATCGATTCGCTGTCGAAGTTCCACGGCGTCAACCTCGCCACGCTCGCCGATGAGCTCGGCTACCGGCGGTTCCAGATCGCCGTGGCGAGAGGCGACACCCAGGCCGAGGCCCGCGAAATGGACGCGTTGCGAGCGCTCGGCGGTCCCTTCGTCCCCGCGGCCGAACGCTTCCTCTTCCGACGCGCCCTCGACCAATGGACCGCCGACCGCAACGACGTCGCGGCGGCGACGCGCGTCGTCGCGGGCGGCACCCGCGTGCTGCTGCACACCGACTTCACGCCCGCCGCGCTCGCCAACGTGCGAGACGGCGTGGCCGACGCGGCCGCCGCCGTGTGGCGGCTGCAGGGCGACCTCGCGATGCGAGATCTCGCCATGCGGCTCGATCAGGAGCAGGTCGAGAAGGGATTCAAGACCCTCTCCTCCCTGCGGCGACTGGCGACCATGGGCGAGGAGGCCGGCGAGATCGACCTGGCCGTGCAGGCGTGGCTCGACATCCTGGGCGCGGTGGAGGAGGATGCAGACGCCTGGTACGAAGCCAGGCACGAGTCGATTCGGCTTCTGGCGAGGAAGGACCAAGCCAAGGCCCTGGCCGCGCTCCAGCAGTTCAAGACCTTGAGGCCCGGCTATGGCCCCGCGCCGTGGGACGCCAGGTTCGACGTGCTCGAGCAGCGTCTCAAGCTTGGCGTCCCTGCTCCCGCGGGAGGTGCCCCGTGAGCAGCGCCCCCTTCCATGATGAGGGCCAGGAGCCCGTGTCGGCGGCCCGAGCGGTGGTGTTGTTCCTGGGCGAGGGCGTCGATCAGGACGATCCGGTGTCGCTCCTGGGCCTCGAGGGCGAGGGCCCCTGGACCGAGCCAGAGATCGTCGTCGCGTTGCAGGCGAGGCTGCGAGTGATCGGCGAGCATCCCAACAGGTCGGCCCCGCAGGCCGATGAACTCCGCATGTCGCTGCACGCGGCGGCGTCGCGGCTGCTGACGTCCCCTCGCTCGACGGACTTTTCGCCATCGGCCGCGGGCATGCCCGCGGACTTGCGCGGGCAAGTCGCGGCGGCCGTCGCCGCGGGCGGCGGCTGGTCGCGTGACGTGATGCGTCAGGTGATGGCGATGGCCGCCGAGCGGGGCATCGACCAGCGGACCTTGGCGGCGTGGTTGTCGGATCTGCAGCCGGCCGGTGCATCGAAGGGAGCGACCGCGGTCCCGCGGCCGCGAGCCGCTCGACCCTCGGTGCTCGACCCCGATCCGGCTTCCATCGACCCGGCCCCGATGGACCCGGCCCGGGGCGTGATCGTGCTCATCGGCTGGCTGCTCGGGGGCCTCTTGAGTCTGCTGGGCGTGGCCGCGGTGATCGTGGTCGTGGTGTCGATGCGGCCGCCGCCAGGGGCGACGCCGGCCCCGTCGACCTCCGGCGCCGTCGTGGCCGGCAGCGACCGCACCGACGTCGCCGTCGCGCCGGCAGACACGGTGGCCGTCGCCGCGACACCGACCGACGCGGGGCCATCGACGAAGGCCGTGGCCTCGACCGTCCCCTCGACCGCCGCCGCACCGTCGCACGTGCAGGAATGGCCCGATCTCGTCCGCGACGTCGAGGTGGCGACCAGGGCGATCAGGTCGAAGGATCGAAGCGGAGTCGAGGCCTTTTCGCGTGCCTATGGGCGATTGGCGGAAGCGTGGCCCGGCGCGACGTCCGATGAACGCATTCGCGCCGTCGACGCGGTGATCGACGCGGTGTATGCCGGCGCGTCGCTGGCGCAGGGCGAACCGGGCGTGCTGGACGCGATCCTCGCCCACTCGCTTGAGGGCGCGAATCCGCCGGGCGGCCCGCACATGATCGGGAGCGTGTGGACGGCCGGCGTCGCGGCGAGGCTCGCGCGAGAGCGAGACCTGCCGCAAGGCATGGTGCGTCAGGTCGAGCGGTTGGTGTCGTCGTTCTTCGGCCCCGGCGGCGTTGGCGAACCGACGTTCGATCACGGCGTGTCGGCGTGGCTGCGAGCCGTCGGCGGACGTCTGGTGACGCGGGACGTGAGCAGCGATCCGGCGATCGTCGACGCGCGGGTCGAGGCGTGGGCGAAGTGGCTGGTGGCGGCGAAGGCGTCGCAGGCCGTGCCGCCGACGGCGATCGTGCTGGGGGCGATGGATCGCTTGATGACCGCAGGGCCCGAGCCGTCGCGCGACGAGGCGACGTTCCGGATCCTCACCGACCTGGCGTGCGCCGTGCCGTGGCGGGCCGAGGATCCGTCGCGGGCGTGGCTGCTCGCGAAGTTCGACCAGTCGGCGGTGGGCACCGACGACCTTCACGTGCTGACTCGCGCGTTGGCCACCCGCTCGGGCGCTCCGGGCGTCGACGTGACGATGGTGCTCCGGGCCGACGCCCGCGATGACGAGCGGGCGCGGGTTCGCGCGCAGTACGCCTCGGCGTGGGCCGGTCGCGCCCCGCCCTCCAAGGTCAAGACCCATCAGGCGTGGCTCGCGGCGGCCACGCGTGAACTCGAGCTTCCTCGGGCCGATTCCGTGCTCGGCAGGGCGGTTCGAGCCGTGGCCATGGCCCGCCTGAACCAAGGCGGGCAACTGCTCGCCGCGGCCGGTTTCGACGAATCCCGCGCCGTCGCGGCGGCGGGGGAGGTGGACCTGCTGCTGATCGACCTCGACGCCGGGCTCGAGAAGCGGGTGGCCGCGTTGGCCGCCGCGACGCGTCCCTCGGCGTTGCGTCGCGAATCGACCGCGTGGGCCGTGCAGTATGTCGCCGCCCAGCAGCGGATCGCCGAACGTCTGCAGCTGCTGGCTGATTTCAGCGAAACGCCCACGCTGATGGAGGCCAGGATCCTCGTCGAGGCGGCCTTCCGGGCCTCGCCCGAGCGGGTGCAGGCCGAGGCGCAGGGCATGCTCAAGCGACGCGGGGCCCAGGTCACGGTCGCGGCGGCGTTGCTCGAGTTCGCCCCTTTCGTCCCCGCCACCGCGAAGAGCGCGGACCTCGTCAAGGCGGTGACGGGCGTCGACGCGTTGCCGTCGCCTCGCCATTCGTCGTGGCCGGTCGCCGTCCGACGCGCGCTCGTGGAGCGAACGCTCGAACTGCTGGCCGGCGACGGGGTCGACGCCGTCGCGGACGCCATGGGCGCGGCGATGGCCGATGCCTACGCGGGCCGCCTGGCGACGACGGGTGGCACGCCGCCGACGATGCCCGCCGAGGAGGCGGTGGAGCGAGTGACGGCCGCGGCGATCCGCGAAGCGCAGTCGCTGGTGCCCACGGGGCGTGAGCCGCTCGGCCTGTCGATGATTCTCCGCAACAAGGAGGCCCGCGAACGCTTGGCGGCAGGACGCGTGCAACTCTTCGCGGCTAGGCAGGCCACGCTGGCGGAACTGTCGGCGTACGCGGCGTGCTGCGAGTTTCCCGACCGCGTGGAGCGCCTCGCCGACCTGCTCGCGGCCAACATCGAGGAGCGGCGACGCGCGGTGCACGTGCTCGACCAGATCGCCGCCTCGGAGCGGTTGATGCTCGAGGTGTGGGTCATGCGACTGGACGACACGCGGCAGGAGGGGGCGTCATGACCTCCAACCATGTCCCCAAGGCGTGGCGGGCGTGGGCCGTCGCAACGCTGTTCGCGGCGACGCTCGGAGCGGCGCTCGGGCCGGCGCTCGGGGCGGCGCAGCCCGTGGGCTCGCCCTCGGCTCCGCCGCGGGCGCAGACGATGGCTGATCGTCACGCGGCCCGGCTCGCGGCGTTGACGCCCGCCGAGCCCGAGGCCTACCTGCTCTTGGCCGAGGAAGTGCTCGACGGAGCGAGCGGGCCGACGGACACGAGGCTGGCCGTCGATCTCTTCGGGCGGGCGTTCGAACTGGCGAGGAGCAGGCCCGGCGACCGCCACATTGCCGCCAGCGCGTGCCACGGCTTGGCGGAGGCCACGGGCGTGCAGCGAGATCGACGGTGGTACGAGGCGCTGGCCTCGGTGGTCGATCCGGCGGGAGCGTCGGCGCCCGCGTGGATGCGAAAGCCGCCGCCCACGAGCGTCGACGCGATGCCCTTCCGCCTGGCGGTGGTGCTCGGACACGTGCGGGCCGGCGAGGGCGTCATCGCGAGGCAAGTGCTCGCCAAGCCGGAGATCGCTCAGGCCTTCCGGGCCATCGAGCCGCTCATGCGACGAGGGGGCGTGCCGGGCGGTCTGTCGTGGCTCGAACGCGAAGCGGTGGCGTGGCCATGCCGCGAGTGCGCCAACGAGGGCGTGGTGAGGCGAGGTGGCGGGCCGCAGCCCGAGTTCCGCGCCTGCCCCGTCTGCGGCGGGACGCCGGGACCGGCGATGCAGGCCGCCGAACTGCTCGCCCAGGTGCGGCTCGAGTCGTGGCTGCTGCAGGGCGAGCAGCGGTCGTGGGCGGCGCAACTGGCGGCCGACGACGGCGCGCCGTTGGCCGATCCCGACCCCGCGGCGTTGTGCACGCGGGCGGGCATCGACGCCGCCCGCATGTATTGGCGACAGGGACGCTGGGTGCGTCACGCCGATGGACGCGATGATGATCCCGCGGCCGTGCCTGGCGGGAAGGAGTCGGCGAAGCCGTCGCCTACAGTGACGCCGGACTCGACGGGCGGCGGCAAGGGCGACTGAGGCCCGCGACGCGCCTGCGTGCGGGTCCGTTCAGTCTCCCCGTACGGTGTTTCCGCCCATGTCCGAGCCCACGCCCGCCGCCGCTTCCGCCGTCCCGTCGCCCGCTCCCAAGACGGGCGTCGAGCCCAAGCCGCAGATCACCTTCGAGGAGTTCGCGAAGGTCGACCTGCGCGTGGCGAAGATCATCACGGCGGAGAACCACCCGAAGGCGGACAAGCTCTTCAAGCTGCAACTCGACGACGGCTCGGGCGCCCCGCGACAGATCTGCGCGGGCATTCGCGAACACTACTCGGCCGAGCAGCTCGTGGGCCGGTCGATCATCATCGTGGCGAACCTCGCGCCCCGAATGCTTCGCGGCGAGGAGTCGCGCGGGATGCTGCTGGCCGCGAGCAACGTGCCCAAGGACGGTGCGGCGGATGTCGTCCGCACGGTGGTGCTGCTCGCGCCGTCGACCGAGATCGCCCCCGGCGCGATCGTTTCCTGAGGACGGTCGGAAGCGCTTCGCGCCGTCACTGCGGCGACGGCTCCTCGGGCGCGAACGCGTCGTGGAACTCCTTGACGGACTGGATGACCATGTCGATGGTCGCCTGCTTGTCGGCTTCGCCCTTCTCGAGGTCGGCACGCATGCGATCGAGCCGCTTGGAGAGCGAGTCGATGTCGCGTGCGAGCGTTTCGCGGCGGATGGCGAACTGCTCGGCGAGGGCCGCGCGGAGGGCCTGTTCGCGCTCGGTTCGCACGGCCGGTTCGGCCTGATGGGCGTCGCGGAAGGCCCGCATCGCCTCGAACACGACCGCGCTGTTGGTGAGTTCGCGGATCTTGAGCCGGAAGGCCTCGGGGTCGCCTTCGCGAAGTCGCATCGCCTCGTGCAGGCGGGGGAGCATGCGGGCGCCCAAGCGGCGGGCGGTTTCCGGGTCGCGAGCCTCGATCGCTTCGACGCGTGCGGCCAGGTCGGGCGCGTGCTCGCGGACCTGCGCCATCAGGCGTTCGCGTTCCTCGGCCGACAGGAGCGGTGGTCGCTGCGGGCCGCGCTGCCCGCGTCCCTCACCACGGCCTTCACCACGGCCTTCACCGCGCATGCCCGGTCCTGGGCGACCTTCCTCGCGCATGCCATCGGGCGGCGGCGGGGGACGGTCCAACGCTTCGCCACGACCGGCGCCTTCGCCGCGGCCCTGGCCGCGGATGAAGGGTCCCAGGTCGCGGAGCACCTCGCCGGGCGAGGCGCCTTGCTCGAGTCGCTCGAGTGCGGCACGGATCTGGCGACGCTGCTCCTGCAGTTCGTCGAGCCGAGATTCAAGCCGCTCGCGGAGCGCGGCGGCGTCCGGCTGGCCGGGACGCTCGGGGCGGCCTTCGCGGACAGGTCGCTGCTCCGCCGGCGGCTCGGACTGCGTGGGCTTCTCAGGCGGCGTCAGGGCGAGCGAGGTCGAACCGGCGAGGGCGACCATGCATGCCGCGAGGCGAGCCATGGACCGGGCGCAGAGACGGGCAGTGGGGTGGGTCGTGGTCACGTGGCGTCATCCTCACCGAAGAGGTCGGTCATGTCAAGGCCTTGACGAATGGTCGAGTCGATCGACTCGGCCTGCTGGAGCAACTCGTCCAGCGACGAGTCGGTGTCGTCACCCAGACCCGCGATGGCGAAGGCCAACTCGAGGTCGTCGGCGACGTCCGCGGACGAGGCGGCCACAGGGCCGGCCCCGGGGGCCAAGCGTTCGGCGGAAGGCGAGGAGGGCGGCTGGGTGCCCATCCACGCGGCGATCACGCCCCCGGCGACGGCCAACGCCGCGGCGACGCGAGCGGCCCAGAGCGGGCGAGCGTTTCGGTGGCTGCCCCAGGCGTCGACGTGAGCCGCGGGACGCAGCGGGTGTGATTCATCCACACGGGCCGGCACGGGCCGGGTCCGCATGGCCATACGCGACTCGAAAGAGGCGTCGGGCATGGCACGGGTGGTGGCGGCGGCCCGGTCGAGCAGCGAGGCGACGTCGCGAACGTCGTCGGGCAGGGCTGGCTCGCTGGGTCGGTTGGGGTGGTCGTGGCTCATGGGGTCGCTTTCGTCGAGGATCATTCGTCGCCCGCGGCGGGCCGGGAGGGTTGGGCCATTCGTTCCATCGTCTCTCGGAGCTTGCGGAGGGCCCGGTGGTGGCGGGCGAGCAGGGTTCCGAGGGGTTCGTCGAGCAGTTCGGCGATCTGCTTGAAGGAGAGGCCTCCGTGGTGTCTGAGTTCGATCACGTCGCGGTCGGAGTCGCTCAAGCCGTCCATCGCATGCCGCAGGTTCGTCAGTTCGGTCGCGTCGGTCTCGCCGGGACTGGCGGGCTCCTTGGCGAGGTGCTCGCGGTCGAGCGTCTCGGGATCCTGCGACACGTGCCGCAGACGGATTCGCCGGACATGGTCCCGCACGCGGTTGGCGGCGACCCGGAAGAGCCAGGCCTCGAACCTGCCGCGTTCGTCGTAGCCTCCGGCGGGGAGCTTCTCGGCGAGGGTCGCGAAGACCGACTGGGTGAGTTCCTCGGCCACGTCGTGGGACCCGCAGCGGCTGCGGGCCAAGGCGTAGATGCGACGGGCGTAGCGGCTGACCAAGTCGGACCACGCGGCCGGATCGCCGCGGGAAGCGTTCGCGAGCAGCGAGGCGAGGTCGTCGTCGGAAGAAGGGGTTGGGTCGCTGCGGTCTTCCAGCACGCCGATCACGCTCCATTGCGCTCGAACGGTTCTCTGAAGGCCCAACGCGACAGGGGGCCGCGTATTGCCCGCACCGGGCATTTCCGAGCGTATGGGACCGTCAGGGGCACTGGCTTCATATGCTGGGGCATGGCACCGGACGAATCCCGAGCGGGGGGCGAGGCGTTGGTCTACGCGGTCACGGCGACGCTCCCCGATGCGGAGGTGGGCGCCGAGTATGTGGCATGGCTGGAGGCGGGGCACCTGGCGGACGTCGTGCGGGGCGGGGCGATGTCGGCGGAGTTGGTGATCCTCGATTCGGAGGGGGCGGGCGACGACCGCATCAGGGTGGTGTCGCGATACGTCTTTTCCGATCGTGCCGCCTTTGCCGACTATGAACGGTTGCACGCGCCGCGGCTTCGAGCAGAGGGCGTGGCGAGGTTCGGTCCGTCGCGTGGGGACCGTGCGGTGCAGTTCTCGCGAAGCGTGGGCGTGCGCCGCGTGGCGTTGAGAGGCCCCTGATCGAGTGGGGGGCGGGCACGGAGCGGCCGGGGGCTCCGTCGGCGGCGGGATATGCTGTCGGTGGAAAGGCGTCTTCGGGCCTGCGAGCCCGGTCGAGATCGGGCGAGCGTGAGTCAGACCAGCGACGAAATCCTCTTCGAGCGTCACCGTCAGGGGGATCCCACGGCGATGCGCACGCTCATCGAGCGGCATCAGGCCGACCTGATGCGATTCCTGACGCGACTCACCGGGGAGACCGCTGGGGCCGAGGACGTGTTTCAGGAAGCGTTCCTGCAGGCACACGTTGCAGCCCACACGTTCGACGCAGAACGCCGGTTCCGTCCTTGGTTATTCACGATCGCCGCGAACAAGGCCCGCGACTACTTGCGTAGGAGGGTTCGACGTCGCACGTTGGATCTGTCGGCCCCGATGGACGGCGGCGGCTCCGGGGGGGAGGGCCCCTCGGCGAGTTTCATCGACCTGATGGAGGTTGACATTCCGGCTCCCGACGCGGCGATGCAGCGTCGGGAAACGAGCGTGAAGGTGCAGGGGATCCTCGATGCCCTCCCGTACACGCTCCGAGAGATTCTGCTGCTGGCCTACTTCCAGCGACTGAGCTACGTGCAGATCGCCGACGAACTCGGCATTCCGCTCGGCACCGTCAAGTCCCGCCTCCACTCGGCGGTGGCGACGTTCGCGAAGCTCTGGAAGGCCAAGGCCGACGAGGAATCGGCTCGACCGTCGCCGGAATGAGTCGTCGTGGTCGGTGGGTGAGTTGAACGTCTGCGTGCGGGACACGAATGAGTTTCGAGCCTGGCCAACACGAGTCTTTCTCCACGAACCCCGAGGCTTCGGAGGCCCGGTTGTCGGTTGGCGACGACGCCGCGCTGGACGCGTTGATCGACGCAGACTTCGACGTGGCACGGGTTCCGGATTCGCTGCGGGATCGCGCGGCCGCCATCGCGCGGGTGATGGGACTGGCGGCGGGCGAGGGCATGACCCGGCAGGTCGATCCGGCCCTGACCGAGCGGACGTTGGCGGCCATCGCCTCGGTCGATCGTCGATCGGGCACGCGGTTCGAGCCGGTGCTGGTCGCCGCCGACGAGGAAGCGCTGGACGCGTTGGTGGCGGCCAACTTCCGAGTCGAGGGCGTCAACGCAACCCTGCGGGAGCGTGCCCAGGGCTTGATGTGGCTGGGAGACTTGGTGACGGCTCCTCGCGAGGGCGAGCGGGTGTCGCCGGACCTGGCCGAGCGGACGCTGGCCCGCATCGCGGCGACCGAGATGGAGCTCCCGGTGCCGGTCGCGGGGCGGCCGATCTTCCGACGCATGGCCGACGTGCTGTCGATGGCCGCCGCGGGCCTGCTGGGCGTCAGCGTGCTCTGGCCCGTGCTGACGGCGTGGCGTCATCAGTCGATGAAGATGACCTGCGCCGGGAACATGGCGACCGTGGCGGGGGCGATGAGCTCGTACGCCACCGATTATCGCGAGCAGTTGCCGGTCGCCACCGCCTCGCTGGCGGGGCCCACCTGGTGGGACGTGGGCAACGGCCCGGGCCGTTCCAACTCGGCCAATCTCTTCCAGTTGCCTCGGCTGCACTACGCCACGCTGCGGGCCTTCGCCTGCCCGGGCAACCCCGCGGCGGAGCGAAGCTGTCGCTGCGACGCCTCCCAGGGCGATTGGTCGTGCCACGAAGAGGTGTCGTACAGCTACCACGTGATGTTCTCGAAGGTCAAGCCCCAGTGGGGCGAGCGCCACGGCGACATGCCGATGGTGGTCCTGGCGGACAAGTCGCCGGTGGTGGCGAGGTCTCGCATGGGGCAACCGGTCAATCCCCTGGAGAACTCGCCGAACCACGGCGGGGACGGGCAGTGGGCGATGCGTTCGGACGGTTCGGGCGCGTGGCTGTCGTCGCCGCAGCACGGCGACGACAACATCTGGATGCCCGCCGCGGTGGATCACGCGCTGGCGGACGCTCGGTCGGAACTGCGACGTTCGGGCGCCCGCGTGGCGAGGATGGAGTTCCGCCTGCGTGGCGACGAACTGCCCACCGAGCGGGGCAACACCTTCGTCGGTCCCTGAGTGCGCGATTCGTGACGGCCCCCGGCGAGGGGATGGCGGACGCGTCGCGGCCGCGAGTCACGCGAGTTTGACGACCCAAAGACACGTTCGTGGCGATACCATGGCGCATGCTCAGCGCCACCGTCGAGGACTACATCAAGGCCATCTACGCGTTGCAGCGCGAGAGCCCGACCGGCGACGCGGCCGTGACGAGGCTCGCCGCCGCGCTGGGCGTGACCAACGGCACCGTCACGGCCATGACCCACAAGCTCAAGGGCGCGGGCCTGGTGAAGGCCGAGCGGTACGGGGGCATGAGGCTGACGGCCAAGGGCTCGAGGCTCGCACTGGACGTCATCCGCCGCCACCGGCTCGTCGAGGTCTTCCTCGTCGACGTGCTGAAGTTCGACTGGTCGGAGGTGCACGACGAGGCCGAGCGGCTCGAGCACGCGCTGAGCCCCGCCCTCATCGAGCGCCTTGACGCCTTCCTCGGCCACCCGACGATCGATCCGCACGGCGCGCCCATTCCCGACGCCAAGGGCCGCCTCAGCGAGACGCCGGCGGTGGCGGTGAACACGCTGGCCAAGGGGACGCATGCGACGGTGGCGAGGGTCGCCGGCCGGGAACCCGCGTTCCTCGCCTTGGCCGCCAAGCACGGGCTGAGGCCCGGCGCGGCGTGCACGATCGTCGAGCAGGTGCCCGAGGCCGAGAGCGTCACCCTCGTCGTGACCGGGCATCCGCCGGTGGCGCTGTCGCACCGGACGGCCACGCGCGTGCTCGTGCACCCCGTCGCCGCGGCCGGACGCCCCGCCTCCGTTCGCCGCAAGGGTTCGAAGCCTAAAGTTTGATCTGTCAAAGTCCGATGGTGGGCGGGTCGAAGGAAAGGCGTGACGACATGTGCGGCGTGAACGGCGTTGGTGCGAGGCGGCGGGAGTCGGCGGCGGCTCGTGCGAGCGTGTCTCGCCGGGGGCTGTGTCGCGCGGCGGCGCTCGGCCTGGCAGCGGTGTCGTTCGGGCTCGTCGCGGCGGCTTGCTCTCGCGAGCCCGAGCGGGCCGGCGCGGAGGGAGCCGCGGGCTCCGCGAACGGGATGCGGGTGGTCGCGACCACCGCGATGATCGGCGACGTGGCCCGCGAAGTGGGGGGCGATCGCGTCCGGGTCACCGACCTGATGGGCGAGGGGGTCGATCCCCACCTGTACAAGGCCTCCCCCGGCGACGTGCGGACGCTCGCGGGCGCCGACCTCATCCTCCATAATGGGCTGCACCTCGAGGGACGCCTGGGAGACGTGATCGAACGCATGGCGTCTCGCACGTCGGTGGTTCGCGTCACCGAGGGCATTCCCGAGGACAAGCTCATTCGGCTGGCTGAGTCCTCCGGCCAGTTCGACCCGCACGCGTGGTTCGACGCGTCGCTCTGGGGACTGGTCGCCCTTCGCGTTCGCGAGGCCTTGATCGAGAAGGATCCGGCGGGCAAGGACGTCTTCACGGCCAACGCCGCGGCGTACGGGGCGATCCTCGAGGACCTGCACGCCTACGCCGAGGCCACGCTGGCGACGATTCCCGAGCCCAACCGGGTGATGGTCACGGCGCATGACGCCTTCGGGTACTTCGGCGCGGCCTACGGCCTCGAGGTGCTGGGCATTCAGGGCATCTCGACCGACAGCGAGGCGAGCCTGCGAGACATCAACGCGCTGGTCGACACCTTGGTGTCGCGACGGGTGCCCGCGGTCTTCATCGAGAGCAGCGTGCCGCGCAAGACGGTCGATGCGCTGATCGAGGGGTGCAGGGGCCGGGGGCATTCCGTCATCGTCGGCGGCGAACTCTTCGGCGACGCCATGGGGCGGGCGGGCACGGCCGCGGGCACGTACGCGGGCATGATGGTGCACAACATCGACGTCGTGACCACGGCGTTGGGCGGCGTCGTGCCCGCCGAGAAGCCCGCGTCGCTCGCGGCGCACCTGGCCCGGCATGCCGGCGAGGGAGCCCATTGATGCCCGACGACACGACGTCCGCGACCGAGCCCTGCGTCGAGGTGCACGACCTCACGGTGGCGTATCACCGCAAGCCCGTGCTGTGGGACGTCGACGTGTCGCTCCCCTCGGGCAAGCTCATCGCGGTGATCGGTCCCAACGGGGCGGGCAAGAGCACGCTGCTGAAGGCGGCCCTGGGGCTGGTGCCCCTCGCGAGCGGACATGTGCGGATCTTCGGCAAGCCCCTGCGCGAGGCCAGGCGCCTGGTCGGCTACGTGCCCCAGCGAGAGACGGTCGACTGGGACTTCCCCGTCGACGCGCTCGACGTCGTGCTCATGGGACGCTACGGCATGCTCGGCTGGCTCCGTCGCCCGGGCGCGAAGGACCGTGAAGCGGCCTTGGCGTGCCTGCGGAAGGTGGGCATGCAGGACTTCGCCCACCGACAGATCAGCCAACTCTCGGGCGGCCAGCAGCAGCGGGTCTTTCTCGCCAGGGCCTTGGCGCAGGAGGCGAGGCTGTACTTCATGGACGAACCCTTCGCCGGTGTCGACGCCGCGACGGAGAAGGCCATCGTGGACGTGCTCCGCGAGCTGCGGGCCCAAGGGGCGACGGTGGTGGCGGTGCACCACGACCTGCAGACGGTACAGGAGTACTTCGATCACGTGGTGCTGCTGAACATGCGGCTGGTCGCCGCCGGGAGCGTCGAAGGCACCTTCACGCGCGAGAACCTGCAACGCACCTACGGCGGACGCCTCACCATCCTCGACGAGGCGGTCGACGCGGTGCGACGCGCGGGGGTGCCGTGACGCCGTGACCCCTTGACGCGAGTGTGGCATGTCCGAGACGCTTCGACTCATCTTCCTGCAGGACGCGAACACACGCACCGTGCTCGCCGGCACGACGCTGCTGGGCGTCGCCGCGGCCGTGGTGGGGACGTTCGCGTCGCTCCGCAGGCGGAGCCTCGTGGGCGACGCGGTGGCGCACGCCGCCCTGCCGGGCGTCTGCGGCGCGTACCTGCTGGTGGGCGATCGCCACTTCGGCGCGTTGATGGCCGGGGCCCTCATCTGCGGCATCCTCGCCGCCCTGTTCATCGCCGCGGTGCGGGCCTTCACCCGCGTGAAGGAGGACGCGGCGATCGCCATCGCCATCGGCGGCTTCTTCGGCGTGGGCATCGTCTTGAGCCGCCTCGTGCAGAACGCGCCCGGCGGCGATCGCGCGGGGCTCGACGGCTTCATCTTCGGCAAGGCCGCGAGCATGGTGAGCGGCGACGCGAAGCTGATCGCCGTGGCGGCGGCGGCCGTGGTGGGGCTTTCGCTGCTGCTCTACAAGGAGTTCAAGCTCCTGTGCTTCGACCGGGCCTTCGCGGCGGGACTGGGGTGGCCCACCTTCATGCTCGACCTGCTGCTCATGACGCTCGTGTGCGTCTGCACGGTGGCCGGCTTGCCCGCGGTGGGAGCCGTGCTCATGGTCGCGCTCCTGGTCATTCCCGGCGTCGCCGCACGCTTCTGGACCGACCGCCTCTCGACGCTGCTCGTGCTGGCCGGCGCCATCGGCGGCCTGAGCGGCTTTGCGGGCACGGTGCTCAGCGACACGCTCCCCGCGCCGGCGGGGACGCTGGCTCGCGGATGGCCCACGGGCCCGGTGATCGTCCTCGTGGCCGCCGTGCTGTTCACGGTGTCGCTGTTGGCCGCGCCCCGACGCGGGCTCGTGGCCGACCTGGTGCGGCGAGTCTCGTTGCGTCGTCGCATCGCGCTCCATCACGTGCTGCGTGACGTGTACGAGACACTGGAGCGTCAGGGCGACTTCACCGCCGCGTGGCGGCCCGAGACGCTCGGTCGCGACGCCACCGGCCGCACGCTGGGGCGGGCGAGACGAGCCGGGCTGGTCGCGCATGCCGCGGGCGGCTACGTGCTCACGCTCGAGGGGCGCTGCGAGGCGGCCCGCATCGTCAGGGCCCACCGGCTGTGGGAGCTCTTCCTCATCGAGCAGGCCGACATCGCGGCGGACCACGTCGACCGCGACGCCGATGAGATCGAGCACGTGCTCCCCGCGAGCGTCATCGCCCAGCTCGAGGCGAGGCTCGCGGCAGCCGGACGCCTGCCGGCCTCGCTGGTCGCGATGCCCGCGGTGCCCGCCTCGCCGCACCCCATCGGCCCGGGGGGCGAATCCGCGTCGAAGCCCGGTCGCGTCGCGAGGGGGCTGTTGGCCCTGCTGACGCCCGCCATCGTCATCGGCGCGTCGACCTTGGGAACGCAGCCCGCGTTCGCGGGCGAGGCGACGGGCGCGACGATGGTCTACACCGCCGACGACTGGTGGACGCTTGCGACCGCGGTGGTCTGCTGCGTGTGCTGCGCCGTGCCGGGGTGCTTCCTCGTGCTCCGGCGTTTGTCGCTCCTGGGCGACGCGATCAGCCACGCCATCCTGCCGGGACTGGCCTTGGCGTTCTTCATCACCGGCTCGCGAGACGCGTTGCCGATGCTGCTGGGCGCGGCGGGGGTGGGCGTGCTCACGGCGGCGCTCTCGACGGGCCTTGCCCGGTGGGGGAAGGTGCCCGAGGACGCTGCGATGGGCGTGGTGTTCACGACCCTCTTCGCCCTGGGCGTCGTGATGATCACCTTCGCGGCCCGTCAGGTCGATCTCGATCCCGGCTGCGTGCTCTACGGGCTCATCGAGTTCGTGGCCTTCGACACCCGCACGGTGATGGGCGTCGAGATGCCCAAGGCGTTCGTCGAACTGTCGGCGTTGCTGCTGGCGGTGGGGGCGATGGTCGCCCTCTTCTGGAAGGAGCTTCGGATCACGTGCTTCGATCCGGCGCTGGCGACCAGCATGGGCATCAGCGCCGCGGCGGTGCACTACGGCCTCATGACGACGGTCGCCGCCACGAGCGTGCTCAGCTTCGAGTCGGTGGGGTCCATCCTCGTCATCGCGATGCTCGTGACGCCGGCCGCCACGGCGCAGCTCTTGACGGACAAGCTCGGTCGCATGGTGTGGCTGTCGGCCGCGATCGCCGCGGCGACCGCATGCGTCGGGCATGCCCTCGCGGTGCGGTGGAACACCAGCGTCGCCGGGATGATCGCGAGCGTGTCGCTCGGGGCCTTCGTGGTCGCGTGCATCGCCGCGCCGCGTCACGGCGCGGTGGCTCGTCTCCTGCGGCCGCGAGTGACGTCGCCTCGGCCAGTCGCGTGATCGGTCGCGTGATCGGACGCGAGGTCGGGCGCGTGATCGGGCGCGTGATCGGCGGCGGGGCGTGTCCATGTCCGACGCTCGAGACGACGCATCGGAAACTGGCCGACAAAAACAAAGCACGCGTCGCGGGGTGCGACGCGTGCTTGGCTTGGTCGAACGGAATCGGTCAGGCCGCGATCACTTGAGGATCACGATCTCGACGCGGCGGCTGGCCGCCTTGCTGTTCTTGGGCTTCGAGGAGCCGTACCCGACGGCCTCGACGCGGCCGGAGGAGACGCCCTTGCTGACGAGGTACTTGCGGACCGCGTCGGCGCGGGCCTCGCTGAGGGCCTCGTTGGTCGCGAAGCGACCCTTGGCCTTGCGGATCGGGTCGGTGTCGGTGTGGCCCTCGACGCGGATCTCGCTCGAGCGGTACTTGGCCTTGATCTCGCCGGCGATGCGGTCGAGCGTCTTCTTGGCGCTGGCCTTGAGCGTGGCCTGGCCCGGATCGAAGAGGATGTCGCCCGACAGGCGGGCACGCATGTTGCCGTCGCTGTCCTGCGAGAAGTCGCGGCTGGCCGCGCCACCGCCCGTGGCGTCGGCGATCGCCGGCGCGGGCTCGGCGGGCTTGGCCGCCAGCTGCGTCTGGCAGGTGCTCAACGCGGTCTGGAGCTCGGCGATCTTGCCGTCCTTGTCGCGGTTGGCCTGATCGAGGGTCGCGACCTTCTCGCGAAGGTCGGCCGCCTCGGCCAACGCGGCTTCGGTCTGCTTCTTCTGCGAGTTGCAGCCGCCAAGGCCGCCCATGACCATGGTGGCCGAGACCAACGCGATGAACCCGATGCCGATCTGACGGATGACGGTCGCCCTTGCCATGAACTGCCCCTTTTGGAGTGCCCTTGAAGTGTGTCTCACCACGGTCGGCGGTCGACTTCACGACATCGCCTGCCGACGCTCGACTGGTCGAGCCTCGACGGAATGTCGTTCCCGCCGAGCGGGCGAATCGTACCGACGCGGCAAGGGTTTGTGAATGATCTTGGGCAATTCCGCGGACTTTTTTTCAGTGCCGCGACCTGCCCATCGCCTTCGCGGCGGCAGGGTGTTGTTCACCTTCATCACGCGGTTCCGAGCAGGGCCGGTCGCTCAGGGCAACGTGAACCGAACCCCGTGCCGGAAGATCGGCCCCAGCACCCGCTCGACCAACGGCTGGAAGTACCACACGAGGAACGTTCCGATGGCCAAGTACGGCCCGAACGGCATCTGCTGCGGGGTGCCCGACAGCATCCGCAAGGCCCGACCGAACCGACAGCCTTTCAACAGCAACTCCAACTGATGTCGGTGGGTCGAGACGCGACGGGCCAGCGTGCCCAGCCGCCAGACCTTGAAGACGCCCCGGAAGTTCCACACCAGGCCGACGAACGCCGCGGCGAAGAAGCCCAAGACCGCCGTGGGCCACCCCAAGCACGCACCAACCGCGGCCATCAGGTGGACATCGCCCATGCCCATGGCGTCTTGGCCCTTGACGAGCGTTCCGAGGATCCGGAAGAGCCAGACCGCGCCGCCGCCGATCAGGTACCCCATCAGCACGCCGCCGGCGACGCTCGCCCAGTGGGGGAGCTGGTTGGACGAGTGCCACTCGTCGATGAGCAGGTCGCTGGCCATGTCGAGGCCGATCAGATGGTTCCATGTGCCGGCCTGTGACAATCCCACCCTCGACCCGATCACCGCCAGGATGATGGCCGGGGCCAGGAAGAAGATCTCGCGGATGGCCTCCCGCCGGGCATGGGGGTATTCAAGCCACAGCCCGGGGTCGTTGGGCGACTGGGGCACGCCCAACTCCTTCTGCCGGGCCTCCAGCCACGTGTCGTAGTCGTGGTAGCTGCGGCGGATGACCCCGAATGCGAGGAGCAGGTTCGAGATCAGGAGGCCCAGCCCCGCCCCCGCGGCCGCGCCGGCGGCCATCCACCCGCTGGGGCCGGGCGTGGCGATGCTCCAGTCCCACGACGCGGCAAAGCGGGGCCGCTCGTGCTCGGGCGCCATGGTCACCAAGGCGAACTGCACGGCCGTGAGCACCACCGCCGCGCCCGCGGGCACCCACGTCAGCACCAAGGGGATGAAGAACGTGCGGGCGTCGATCAGCGTGATGGCCGTCAGGCAGCCCACCAGCGTCAGGACGATCACCATCATCGGCCACGTCGTCGCGAAGGTGCCCTTGCTCCACGACGGCGTCAGCGCGTCGAACGGGATGCCAAGGAAGGGGCCCTGCGAGTAGAGCTTGAGGAAGACCAGCCCGAAGGCCACCGCCACCGCCGTCTCGACAATCGGGTACTCGGCCGAGATCGGCGAGCGGCAGAAGCGGCACTTGCCCCCCAGCGACAGCCAGCCGAAGATGGGAATGTTCTCCCGCCACGTGAGCCGCGTTTCGCAGTTCGGACACCTGGACGGCGGGCTCACCACGTCGAGCCCCAGCGGGATCCGGTACACCAACACGTTCACGAGCGAGCCGATGCACGCCCCGAACGCGCAGGCGAAGAGCACGTTCGCCACGTTGAGCAGGGTCATCAACAGTTCGTAACGGGCCAGTTCGGGCATGGGGCGTGTCCGTCGCGGGGGCGTCTGGTGCCGCCGCTGCGGCACCTCCTTGGGTCCATCGGACGGTCCGCCCCGCCTTCACCAGAACAGGCCCCTCCCGCCCCGCCGATCGGGGAGTCCGCCCGTCTCGCGGCCGCTTGGCCCGGGGACCCGGGGCAGGGGGGCGGCGATCAGGCCTTGGGAGCGGTCTTGTTCAACTCCTCGATCTTCTGTTCGGCCTGACTCAGGATCTGGCGGCATCGCGCCAGCAGGGCCACGCCCCGTTCGTACTCCTTGACGGAGTCCTCGAGGCCCACCTCGCCCTGCTCGATCTTCTCGACGATCGCCTCGAGGCGTTCCATCGCCGCCTCGAAGGGAAGGTCCTCGGGGGGCGTCGCGTCCTTGGCTGACTTGTTGGTGCTCACGGCGGAAGATTAGCCATCGCCGGGTCCGTCCTCGAAGGGGCCATCAACTGAAGAGCGAGCCGCCAGGCCCCGCGCCACCGGTCCCCTTGCCGCGAGCGGACTTGCGTTCGGGATCGGTCGACCGTTCGGCGGCACCCTCTTCCACCCGCGAGCGGATCGCCCCGTCAGCCACCCGCGTGACCAGCGTCGTGCCGGGTGGGGCGTCGGTCGTGCGGCGAACGAGTCGGCCGTCGGCGGTCGTCGTCACCGAGTAGCCGCGTTCGAGCACCCGCAGCGGGCTGACCGCCTCGAGTTGGCGGGCGGTTGCGTCGACTTGGGCTCGAAGGCGTTCGAGGCGGTGGCGGAGGGCGGCACCGAGCGAGACGTCGGCGGCGGCGACCCGCGAGGCGCGGGCGGCGAGTTGGGCGGCGGGGCGGCAGCGTTCCAGGCGGAGGGCGAGTCGGTCGACGATGGCCCGTCGCCGCGTGAGCGCGTCCTTCCCCGAGCCGACGAGTCGCTCGGCGACGCGGTCGATGGCGAGGTCGTAGGCCTCGAGGGCTCGGTGGGGCGACGCCAGCACGGGGCGCGAGGCGATGGATTCGAGCAGCCGTCGCCTCGAATCGAGGCCTTGGCGGACGAGCATCGCGAGTCGACCGCCCACGGAGTGGAGCTGCTGGGCGAGGGCTTCGGCGTCGGGGGTGAGCCGCATGGCCGCCTGCGTGGGCGTGGCGGCGCGGAGATCGGCGACCAACTCGGCGATGGTGGTGTCGGTCTCGTGGCCGATGGCGGCGACGACGGGAAGGGGGCACTCGATGATGGCTTGGGCGACGATGCGTTCGTTGAAGGTCCAGAGGTCTTCCATCGAGCCGCCGCCACGCGTGACGAGCAAGGCCTCGATGCCCAGTTCCTCGGCGCGGCGACCGACCTCGCGGATGGCGGCGGCCACCTCTTCGGCGGCACCCTGCCCCTGCACGCGACAATCAGCCAGCAGCACGCCCACCGCCGGGCACCGTTTCCGCATGGTGACGAGGACATCCTGCAGGGCGGCGGCGGAGCGGCTGGTGACCACGGCGATCTTCGCCGGGAAGAAGGGCAGCGGCCGCTTGCGTTCCTGGGCGAACCAGCCCATTGCGCGCAGTTCCTCGCACAGGGCCCGGAAGGCCACGTCGAGGGCGCCGGCGCCGACGGGTTCGAGCGAATCGACGATGACCGAGACGCGGCCCTGCGGGGCGTAGAACTCGACGCGGCCTTTGGCGACCACCTGTTGCCCGTTGGCGGGGGTGAACTTGACGTTCTTCTTGGCGGAACGCCAGATGACGCAGTTGACCGCCGCGGTGGCGTCCTTGATGGTGAAGTACCAGTGGTCGCCGTCGCGGAAGCCCGAGACTTCGCCGGTGAAGCGGACGGCCTGAGGCATGCCCGCCTTGAGGGTGCCGTCGATGCGGGCGGCGAGTTGGGTGACGGAGAGCGGGGCGTCACCACCTTCGCCCGCGGCCTGAACGCGGGCGGCGGCGGTCCGCTGGGGATCGAAGAGGGACCTCGACACGGGACGAAGGTCTCCTGAGGTGCCGCGGGGCGGCTGGGCCCACGCAGCGGATTGGCTCAGCAAAATGGCTTAGCGAACTGGCTCGATCGACGCACCGTCGAGCACGTCGAAGCCGACGAACTGGCCGGGGGTGAACTGGTCGGCCTTCTGGCGAGGGTCGGTGGGGGTGCAGTGGATGGGCATGCCGGCGTTGACGACGACGGCATCGCCGACGATGGCGACCACGGTGCCCTGCACGCGGCGTGGACGACCCATCACGGGCTCGACGAACTGACCACCGGTCTGCGTGGTGTCGATGCGACGAGCCTGGGCCCGGATGACGCCGACGAGTCGCTTGCCGGGCTCGGTCGTGATCGAGCCGACGGCGCGGAGGTGGAGCTCGTAACTGGTGTTGGGGACGGCGAACTTGACGTAGGCCGGCTTGGTGGCGGTTTCGGCGACGGCGGCGACGAAGGTGCCGCGGGCGTGCGTGGGGTCGATCTTGGTGGTCGGGGAGGGGGTGATCATGGTCCGGGGAAGCATATGAGCGGAAGGGGGCGGGATCGAGGCGTGGCCGGAGCGGCCGCGACCTCCGCCTCGGGCCCACGGCGGGCCCTAACCTTCAGGGACACGATGCGGTTCACCGTCCACCCGGACGCTCTCTCCACACCATGACGACCGACACCGAAGGATTCGTTCAACGGACGCAACGCCTCAAGGGCGACTTGGTCGCTCAGGGCAAGCGGGTGCAGGGCGTGCTCGAGGCGGCCTTCGACGCCATCTTCAGCGGCAGTCTGGAGCGGGCGGCCTGGGTGAAGAACCAGGACGACCTGATCGACGCCGTCGACGTGGAACTGGAGCGGGGCTGCGTGCAGCTCCTGACCGACGCCACCAAGCGTGATCGGGCGGACACTTCCGAGCTTCATCCCGAGCAGCTGCGGGCCGTGGTGACGATCGTGAAGGTGAACAACGAACTGGAGCGGACGGCGGACGTGGCGGTCGAGTTGGCCGACATGGTGCTGGCGGCCAAGATCGGCGGCGCAGCCGGTCAGGCGTTCCCCGACACGTTCCGCGTGATGGCCAACAGCGTGGTGGGCATCGTGCGCGACGTCAACACGGCGGTCATGCGCGACGATCCGAACCTGGCCAACATCGTGCTGCAGAGCCAGCACGCGGTGACGGCCTTCAAGGACGCGCTGCTCCGCGACGCCGAACAGAAGATGGTGCGGGGGCAGATGTCCGCGGACTTCGCCTTCGCGCTGCACGAGGTCGCGACGGCCTGCGAGATCATCGCGGACCACTGCACGAACATCGCCGAGCAGGTGATCTACCTCACCACGGGCGCCATCGTGCGTCACGGCCTCAACGCGTGGGAACGCGTGGAACAGAAGGCCTGACGCGTGGGCGATCGCCCCGCCCCATTCCGCGACCTGCTCGCCGCCGCGATTGATCACCGGGGCGAGCTCATCAAGCGGGGCCGCACGCAGGCCTTTCGAGTCTTCTCCGGAGGCCCCGAAGGACTTGAAGGCGTCCTCGTCGACGTCTACGGCCCGTTCGCCACGCTCATCGTTCACGAGGGCGCCGCGCCCGCGAGGTTCGATGCCGTCGCCGCGGCGAGCGACACGCTGGCCGTGCTCTCGCCCCTGGGCGTTCGCGCCGTCTACCACAAGCCCTTCGCGAAGGACCGCTCACGCATGGGCGGCGAGATGCCCGAGGGCGTGACCGATCCAACGCCCGCGGCGGGCGAACCCCAGCCCGAGGCGGTCGTCATCCGCGAGCACGGATGGTCGCTCGAGGTTCGCCCGTACGACGGGCTTTCGACCGGGCTCTTCCTCGACCAGCGGGAGAACCGCGCGTGGGTCGCGTCGTGGGTGCGAAGCCGCGTCGGCGAACGACAGGCCTCGCCCGCCGTGCTCAACACCTTCGCGTACACGTGCGCCTTCTCGGTCGCCGCGGCGACGGCGGGGGCGATCACCACGAGCGTCGACGTGTCGCCTCGGTACCTCGAGTGGGGACGACGCAACTTCGCCCACAACGGACTCGACGCCGCGGCGCATCGCTTCGCGAAGATGGACACCTTCGAGTTCATCGGCTACGCCAAGCGCAAGGGGCTGCGGTACGACCTGGTGATCCTCGACCCGCCGAGCTTCGCGGCCGGGTCCAAGCGCAAGGGCATCCCCCCGTGGAGTTCCGTCGACGACTATGCGAAGCTGGTGAAGGAGGCCGCGTCGCTCCTCAACCCCAAGGGCGTGATCTTCGCCTCGACCAACACGCGGGAGCTCTGCCGTCCGGGCCGGTTGGAGCGTGAGGTGCGTGAGGGATTGGGCCGCGAGCCGCGACTGCTGCGTCTGCCTGCGCCACCGTCGGACTTCGCGGCCGAGCGGGGGCGATTCGCGGCGGTCGCCTTCTCCTGACCGGGGGGTGAGGGGAGGCCCGGAGGGGGGCGCGGCGACTGGACGCGCCACGGAGCGGCCCTACCCTAGCCCATGCCCATCCGCACCGACTTCTCAGCGACGGTCGAGCACATCTCCATCCTCGACGAGCACGGCGTCCTCGACGAGCAACTCGCCAAGGACACGCTCACCGACGAGAACGTGCTGGACCTGTACCAGTACATGTGCAAGTGCCGCGCCCTCGATGAAACGGCCTTCAAGCTGCAGCGTTCGGGCCGCATGGGCACCTACCCGCAGAACAAGGGCCAGGAGGCCGCGGCCATTGGGTCGGCCTTCGCCGCCAAGCGGGGCGTCGACTGGCTGGTGCCCTGCTACCGCGAGAACGCGGCGTTGTGGATGCACGGCCTGCCCATGCACTACGTGCTGCTTCACTGGATGGGCGACGAGCGGGGCAACCAGATCCCCGAGGGCGTGAACATCACCCCCTTGTGCATCCCCATCGGCACCCAGATGCTCCACGCGACGGGCATCTCGTGGGCGATGAAGCTGCGGGGCATCCCGGGCGTGGCCATCACGTACTTCGGCGACGGCGCGACGAGCGAGGGCGACTTCCACGAGGCGATGAACTTCGCCAGCGTGCAGCAGACGCCCACGATCTTCTTCTGCCAGAACAACGAGTGGGCCATCTCCGTGCCCCGCGAGCGTCAGATGTGGAGCAGCACGGTGGCCCAGAAGGCCATCGCGTACGGCATGCCCTGCGTGCGGGTGGACGGCAACGACCTCTTCGCCGTGTACAAGGCCAGCCGCGACGCCATCGAGCGAGCCCGCGCGGGCGGCGGCCCCTCGTTCATCGAGGCCGTGACCTATCGCCTGGCCGACCACACCACGGCCGACGACGCCCGCCGCTACCGCGATCCGGTCGAGGTCGAGGCGTGGGTGGGCAAGGACCCGATCATCCGTCTCCGCAAGTACCTGGTCTCGAAGGGGCTGTGGGACGAGGCCAAGCAGGCCGAGCTCGACGAGGCGGGGAAGGCGATGGTCTCCGAGGTGGTGCGTGCCGCCGAGGGGATCGCCAAGCCGTCGGTGTCGGACATCTTCGACTACACGTACGCGACGATTCCGCCCGAGCTTGAAGTCCAGCGTCGCACGATGCGGACCCACTCGCTGGGTCAGTCTCCCGAGCAGGTCGGCCTCTCCGGCCGCTGATACGCCCGCTGATTCCGCCGCGGGTCGCGACCATTCCAGAGCAGCGCCAGTCGCCGCCGATCGGGCGGACGAGCTTTCCGAAAGGCCACCATGTCGAGCACCACCACCGTGAAGGAACCCTTCAACCCCAAGCTCCGCCGTCGCGTCGATGAGCAGAGCGGGCAGGCACTCGTCGAGTGCAACCTGGTCGAGTCCATCACCCTGACGCTCTCGCAGGAGATGGACCTCGACGACCGCGTGATGTGCCTGGGCGAGGACGTGGGCCTCAACGGCGGCGTCTTCCGTGCCACCGACGGTCTGCAGGCCCGCTTCGGCGAGCAGCGCGTCGTCGACACCCCCCTCAGCGAGTCGGGCATCATGGGCTCGGCCATCGGCCTGGCCATGGGGGGCATGCGGCCCATCCCCGAGATCCAGTTCGAGGGCTTCCTCGGCCCGGCCTACGACCAGCTCTGCAACCACGCCGCCCGGTACCGCACCCGCAGCCGCGGGGCCATCACGGTGCCCATGGTGGTCCGCGTGCCCGTCGGCGGCGGCATCCACGCCCCCGAGCTCCACAGCGACTCGCCCGAGGCGATCTACGCCCATCAGCCCGGCCTCAAGGTCGTCATGCCCTCGACCCCGCTGGACGCCAAGGGCCTGCTGGCGGCGGCCATCGCCGACCCCGACCCGGTCATCTTCTTCGAGCCCAAGCGCGTCTATCGCTTGCCCACCCGCGAGTGGATCCCCGAAGATCGCTACACCATCCCCATCGGCAAGGCCAAGGTCGTCGCCGAGGGCACCGATCTCACCCTCGTCACGTGGGGCGCGAGTGTCTATCAGGCCCTTGCCGCCCTCGACGCGCTTCCCGAGGATGTCAGCGTCGAGCTCATCGACCTTCGCACCATCTCGCCGCTCGATCGCGACACCGTGATCGAGAGCGTGAACAAGACCGGCCGCTGCGTCATCGTGCACGAGGCCCCCAAGACCTGCGGCTTTGGCGCCGAGCTGTCGAGCATCATCCAGGAACACTGCTTCCTGAACCTGCACGCCCCGGTGCAGCGTGTCGCCGGCTTCGACACGATCATGCCGTACTACAAGCTCGAACTCGACTACCTGCCCGACAGCAAGCGGATCGTCGAGGCCGTGCAGCAGACGCTGGCCTATTGACGCCCGTCCCACTCGAGTTCATCGCCCCGTTCGCTCGATCGCCCACACTCTCTCCCTCACGGTACCACGACATGGCTCACCAGACCTCTTCCGATCCCGATGTCTTCATCCTTCCCGACCTGGGCGAGGGCGTGCACGAGGCCGAACTGCTCAAGTGGCGTGTCGCCGAGGGGCAGCACGTCAAGGAGCTCGACATCCTCGCCGAGATGGAGACCGACAAGGCCGTCGTCGAGGTGCCCAGTCCCCGCGCGGGCGTCATCAAGACGCTCCACGGCAAGGAAGGCGAGATCGTCAACACGGGCGCGCCGCTCGTGACCTACGTCGGCGCCGGTGGGGCGAAGTCCGTCGAGCCCGCCAAGCCCGAGCCCGCCAAGTCGGCCCCCGTGGCCGTCGAGGAGATCCCCGAGCCCGCCGCGGAGCGTGAGGACGCCGGCACGGTGGTGGGCTCGCTCAGCGCGATCCCCGGCACCGAGAACACCGGCAAGGCCCTGGCCACCCCGGCCGTTCGTCGAATCGCCAAGGAACTCGGCGTCAACATCGATTCGGTGAACGGCACCGGCATCGGCGGACGCGTGACGGAGAAGGACGTGCGTGCCGCGGCGGCGGGTGCCTCGAAGCCCAAGCCCGCGCCGGCGGCCAAGCCCGCCGCTCCCGCGCCGACCCCCGCCTTCGCGCCGCCGGCCCGTCCGGCCGCGCCTGAAGCCCCGCGTCAGGCCCCCTCGCGGCCCATCGCCTTGGACGGCGGGCCCGACACGCTCCGCATTCCCTTCCGCGGCGTGCGCCGCACCATCGCCAACCGCCTCCGCGAGAGCGTCAACCAGGCCGTGCACTTCACGGTGATGGACGAGGCGGACGTCTCCTCCCTCGACGGTCTTCGCCGCAAGTTGGCGGCGGCGAGCGGCGAGAAGGTGTCGTTCCTGCCCTTCGTGGCGAGCGCGGTCTGTCGCGTGCTGTCGAGTTCGCAGTTCCGTCCGCTCAACGCGACGGTCGACGAGAAGCCCGGCGATGCGTCGTACGACGCCAGCATCATCCAGCACCGCAGCGTGCACGTCGGTATCGCGACCGACACGGAGAACGGCCTGATGGTGCCGGTGCTTCGCGACGCGGACCGGCTCGGCGTGCTGGAGATCAGCCGCGGCATCGCGGCGGCGGCCGACTCGGCCCGCAGCCGCACGGCCTCCCGCGAGCAGCTCATGGGCTCGACGTTCACGATCACCAACGTGGGCAGCCACGCGGGCCGCTTCGCGACGCCGATCATCAACTACCCCGAGGCGGCGATTCTGGCCGTCGGCCGCGCCCGCGAGGGCGTGGTGGTGAACAAGGGCGCGTTCAAGGTGGGGCAGTTGCTCCCGCTGTCGCTGGCGTGCGACCACCGCGTGGTCGACGGCGCGTTGGCGGCGTTGGCCTTGGCCGAGATCATCCGCCTGCTGCAGGACCCCGAGCAGTTGCTCGGCCCGGCCCGCGGGTGAGGATGATCGCGGAGCCGCGAGGCGTGGGCTGATTCGGATATTCTTCCGTGGCGTCGCGGCTGTTGATCCGGCGGTGGGAGCCACGCGGCCATGCGTTCGTCCGCAAGGGTGAGCCGCGTAGCGTCGCGCCCACTCGGTTCGACCACTGCGTGGCGATGAGCGTCGAAACGACACGGCCCCGCGACGCAGGCGTCGCGGGGCCGTGATCAGGATCAGGAGATGTTCAGGAACGATCAGCGGCGACGACGGCCGGCGACCAGGCCCGCGAGCCCGAGGAGGCCCAAGGCGGCCGGCGCGGGGACGACGCTGACGTTGGTGTACTGGATGTCGGAGAAGTCGTCGATGAAGGGGTTGCGCTGGTTCTGGGCCTTGAGGCCGATCTTCGCGCCGTAGTTGATGCCGTAGAGGGCGTCACCCTCGTTGCCCCAGATCTTGAGGCCGCTGCTGTGAACGCCGGTGACGGCGTCGGAGAAGGTGAGGCGGTACGCGCCCTTCACGGGATCAACCGCGCCGGGGGCGAAGTACTCGAAGACCACGCCGGCCGTGGTGCCCAGCGTGTAGACGTTGCCCAAGCCGGTGAAGGGCATGGCCGCGCCGAAGACCGCCACTTCGCCGTCGCTGGCGATCAGCACCTGACCCTCGTCGACCCAGCCGTACGACGGATTGCGGGGGTTGTGCACCTCGATGCCCGCCTCGCGGCGGGGCGCGCCGATGCCGAAGGCCGTGTCGATGCGGACGCTGAACGAGAGCGTCCAGCTCTGGTGGTAGTTGTTGGTCAGCGCCGTGACGCCGCCATCGTTGCTCAGCCAGCCCACGTGCTTGTTGGCGAAGCCGCCCACCGTGCCCGCGGCGAAGTCCTCGCGGACGCCGAAGCTCGGGAACGCGTTGGTGACCGTGCTCGTCGCCGTCGGGAAGTCGTTCCACAGCTTCTGGTACTGGAAGCCGTTGACGCTCGACATGTCGATCGCCATCGCGCCGCCCGCCGACGCCATCAATGCCACGAGGGCCACGCCCATCACGCTCTTGCTCGTCATGCCTGTCTCCTCTTCTCTCGCTGCCTGAAGGCCCCACGCGCGGAAACACGCCAGGCCCCCTGTGTTTGAAACCAGCCCGCCACGTTATTCACGGACTGCCGTGTACACGGGTCCGATCACCCGTGGAAACGCTTTCATTCTCTGTGATTCCGGTAACCGTGTCAAGACATCTTTACACGGAATGAGGGACTTTTTCTCGGCCCCGTGTTCTCGGACGCTGCCTCAGGGTTGAGGGAGCTCCAGCCGCTGCACGCCCGCCTTCACGTACGGGTGCGAGTGAAACAGCCGCCACACCAGGCCCGTCCGGGCATTCTCGATCGCCAGCAGCATCGGCCCCTGATCGATCGCCACGTAGTCGTCCGACGCCCACCCGACGTCCACGTTGATCGCGTCGGCAAAGCCGTAGCCACCCGTCGCCGGGTCGTGCCAGATCGAAGGCTTCCCCTGGGCGTTCTCGATCGACGCCAGATGCCGCAGGGCCGCCACCGACCGCACCGGGTCGAACATCACCGACGTGCCCGCGGCATACGGCGCGACCGTTCCGTCGCCCGGATCGTCCTTCGGACGCTCCGTCGCGTAGTCCGTCAACGCCGTGGCCCCGGGCATCGCCACGGGCTCGGGGAAGACCCCGGGCACGCAGTACCCCCTGGGGCAATCCGACGCCGAGAAGCCCCACGCATCAACCCCCAGCGTGCGGAACCTCGACGCGTACTCCATCGCCTTTCGCTGGTGCAGCACCGTCATGCGGCGTGAGTTCTCCCACCAGTCGACGCGGGGCCGTCGCTCAGGGCCAAACCCCGCCACCGACGGGTCGTCGGGCCCCATCGCCGCGTAGTTGATCCAGCAGTGGCTGAACTGGTTGACGAACAGAGCGCCCGAGTACGGAAACCACACCGTCAGCTCGCCATCGACCGATCCGAGCGTGCGACGCAGCCGGTAGTAGTCGCGTGGCTCCAGTCGCTTGGAGGCGTCCGGGGCGCAGACGCCCAGGAAGGCCACCAGTCGGTGCTCGCACCCCGAGTCGACCCAGGAGTAGGGCAGCAGCGAACCCGCGCCGGACGCATCCTCGAGCGACGCGGGCTTCCAGCCCAGCGAGATGAACCCGCGTTGCCATTCGTTGCCGGCTTCGGCGCCGGAGCGGAAGAAGTTGAAGTCAGCCGCGGCGAAGAGGGCGTCGGCCTGCGGGGCAAGGTCCGCCCCGAAGTAGGACGAGGCGGTGAGCACGCCGCAGAAGAGCAGGGCCGAGTCGATGGTGCTCACGACGTGCTCAAGCGTGCCCTGGTGGATGCCGGCGGTGGGGGCGTCGATGAAGTGCTGGAAGAAGCCGGCCTTGCGGATGGCCGGGTCGGCCTGCAGCGACCGCATGATGAGCTGCGCGCGGGCGAGCCCTTGGGCTCGAGTGATCCAGCCGCGTTCGACGCCGATGGGCAAGGCGCTGAGCTGGAAGCCCACGCCGGCGACGCTGGAGATGGCGGGGTTGCTCGCCCGGTCGGGAATCAGGCCGGTGGCGGCGTCGGCCCGCTCCCACAGGAACCGGAAGGCCCCGAGTTGCACTGAATCAAGGAAGGCCTCGTCGTCGGCGGTGAATCGGAATGGGGGCCTGGCTTGGGTGTTCGCGGCAACGACCGCGGGAGTTGACGCCGCGGGCGGCGTCGATGTGGCACAGCCGCCGACGCCCGCGATGGCCGCCAGCAGCCACGGCAGGGCGAGCCAGGGCAGGGCGAGCTGGGACAGGGCGATCCGGGAGCGGGCGTGACACACGGACGCTGGGTGGGTGGGCATGGGTGACCTCCGAACGCGCGGACTGTACGGGAGGCGGGGTGGGCGTGGGTTCCATGGGTATCATGCGGGCGTGAAGCCGCGTGGCAAATCGTCGGAGGGGCCCTTCTCGATCCAGGACGTGGCGGACGCCGCGAAGGTGTCGATCGCCACGGTTTCGCGGGTCCTCAACAACCCGGAACTGGTGGCCGAGGGGACGGCCAAGAAGGTGCGTGAGGTGATCGAGCGGCTGAACTACAAGCCCAACCCGTTCGCGCAGGGGTTGATCACCCGGTCGAGTCGCGTGCTCTGCTTCGCGTTGCCGGACATGTTCGGCGAGTTCTACAGCGAGCTCATCCGCGGCGCGGACGCCAAGGCGCACCAGTTGGGGTACCACCTTCTGGTGAGCAGCGAGACTAGGGGCACGCCCCGTTCACCCGAAGACGCCAGGCGCGGTCCGGGGCTGGGGCTGGCGGACGGGCTGGCGATGATGATCACCGAGCCGCAGGGCTTGGCGTGGCGAAGCACGGGCGACGATCAGACGCCGGTGGTGCTGATCGACGTCGAGGTCGACGGCGTGGACTGCGTGCTGGTCGACAACGCGACGGGCACGCAGCAGGCGGTGTCGCACCTGCTCGAGCAAGTGCCCGCCTCGCGGCTGTACTTCGTGGGCGGTCCGGCGGCGAACTTCGACACCGCGGCCCGTGCGGCGGCGTTCCGAGGCGCGTTGGCGAAGGCGGGCCACGAGGTTCGGGACGATCAGGTGGCGTACGGCCGCTACGACGTGGCGTGGGGATCGGAATGGATGAAGGCCCGCCGCGGCCATGGGCGGCGGGGGGCCATCGGCGTGCTGGCGGGCAACGACGAGATCGCCCTGGGCGTGCTGCAGGCGGCGGAGGACCTGTCGCTCGAGGTGCCCGGCGACGTGCGGGTGGTGGGCTTCGACGACACGCGTCTGGCCTCGCTGGTGCGGCCGCGGCTGTCGAGCGTGCGGGTGCCCCTGGCGGACGTCGGAGCGGCGGCCATCGAGCTGCTGGCGACCCGCATCGAGGACGGCGACCTCAAGCCCCGGCGGGTGCACCTGGCGACCGAACTGGTGGTGCGGGAGAGCAGCGGGGGGTAAGGCCCGCCGGGGGTGGCCGGCGGCGGGTCCGGGGCTATACTTGCCCCCTGATCGCCGAGGTAGCTCAGCTGGTTTAGAGCGCTGGATTCATAACCCGGAGGTCGTGGGTTCGAGTCCCACCCTCGGCATTCTCGCAACCCGTCGCACCGGATCGCACGGAGTTGCGGCAACCCCCCGAAAACTCAGTAGTTGCTCGCTCGCCATTCCCGGCGAATCAACCGGGTTGGGTCGCACGCGTTCACACCCCGTCGCCATGGGTCGCGGCGGGCCGTGTTGCGCCGGTGTTGTGCGCTGCCGCGTGTACGGAGTCTGTCGAGTCCGTCCCGGCCTCGGGGCGACGCGGCGGCACGCGGTCTCTCGGAGCCGCAGGCGGTCACATGGTGGACACCGGGAGCGTTGCGAGCGTCATGCGGCACCGGACCCGATGCCGCTGGTAGTTTGGGTGCTTTGAATGGGTCGTCGCCTTGTCGGCGAATCGGGATTTGACAGGGGTTGCCGGATCGAGGCGAGGTCGAAGTCGTTGATGATGACCGATTGTGCGCTCGAGCGTCGTTCTCTGAGAAAGCGGGAGGCGGGGTTCGGCGCAGCGGCGGCGATGCCGCGGGACGAGTTTCCCGCATCGAACACACGAGCACCCTTTGGTGGAGGCGATCATGAAGCGAGCGTGCGTGACGGCGATGGCAGTGGCGATGGCGGCGGGCGCGGTGATGGCCCAGCCCGTGCAGTGGCGGGAGGAGGATGGGGGGAATGGGCATTGGTACGAGCTTGTCGTGAGCGGTCCCATTCCCTGGCCAGTTGCGCGACGGGCTTGTGAACAACGTGGCGGCTACTTGGTGACTCCAACGACTAGCTCCGAAGAAGCATTTGTGTTGGGACTTGCAAACAGAGCGTTTCACCCCGCCGCTTGGATCGACGATCAGTTCGGCAACGCTGGTGGCCCATGGCTGGGTGGCTTTCAGCCCGTCGATGCGGACCAGTCGCAGCCATGGGCGTGGGTCAGCGGAGAGCCTTGGTCATGGGCAGGGTGGGCCCCGGGAGAGCCCAATGGAGGGTTTGGTCCGGGGATGTCCTACACCGTCATGCTCGGCTTTCGTGGTTCAGACTTCTACCGCGGTTGGGCGGACATTGCGCTCCCCGATTTCTCGACGTACCCTTATCCCGTCAGTTATCTGATCGAGTGGTCCGCCGACTGCAACGGCGACGGCATTGTCGACAAGGGCCAGATCCTCTCAGGCGAACTGGCGGACGCCAACAACAACGGCATCCCTGACGGCCCCGACATTACATCCCAACCGACGGATCAAGCCTCTGCCGAAGGAGCCTTGGTGAGTTTCAACGTGCAGGTCGTCCCGCCGCCGAACTGCACGATACCCGTCACGTACCGCTGGCAGCGACGCAACCCCGCTGTTCCCGACCCGGCGGCCTCCAACGCCTGGTTTGACCTCGCCGATGACGGCACGTTCGCCAACACCGATCGACCCACCATGACCGTGCTCAGGCCCGGACCGGCGATCGCCACCGGCTACCGCTGCAAGATCGGCGGCGGTTGCGGCTGCGAGCCCGGCCAGGGCGGCTTCGTCTACACCAACACCGTCAACTTCAGCGTCGCCTGCCCTGCCGACTTCAACGCCGACGGCGGCATCGACTTCGGCGATGTCGAGGCGTTCTTCGAGCGGTGGGAGAACGGCTGTTAAGGCGGGTGTGGCCGACCAAGTGGGAACCGGTCTTTGGACTTTACATTTACGACGGAGTTCGATTCATGGAAATGTCAAAGAAGGTCGCATTCGCTGCATTAGCTTTGGGGCTGAGCGGCGTCGCTTCCGGCCAAAACAGTGTTTTGAATCTCAGCGGTTTTGGTCAACATGCCTACATCCCGCACAACTCGACACAGAATACAGCATCAGCCATCACCATCGAATTTTGGGCGAAGATAAACAGTTACTCAGGGCGACCGATCCACAAGCGATCCGGAAGTGCGGGACAGTTCAATGTCGGCGCGGGGACGGACTGCCCATCGACCTCGTGGAGCATCGAACTTTTTGGCGCGAGCTGGGGGCCATGCCTGCCGCTGCCGCCATCACAGTTCAACCCGACACTCTACGGAGCGTGGAATCATTACGCCGTGACGTGGTCGTCGGAGTCCCGTCGACTTCGTCGCTACGTGAACGGCGTTCTTGTTGGCGATCTCGCAAGTCAAGGAACGACGATGATCCAAACGTCCGATCCGCTGTGCTTCGGCGACATAGGTGCGTGGTGGAACCATGACTTTCGCGGCGGGCTCGACAACATTCGCCTGTGGAACGTCGAGCGTACGCAATCGCAAATCGCAACGACGGCCATGACTGTCTTCACTACGACTCAGGCTCAAGCCGCGTCGGGATTGATCGGTTCGTGGTCATTCGATGGCGGCACCGTGACCGATGCCAAGGGACAAAACAACGGTGTTCTGAATCGCGGCGCGACCATCGCGACCGACAACACGGTCTACAGCAACGCGGACTGCAATGCCGACGGTGTTCTTGACGCGTACCAGGTCGCGATAGGCCAACTCCCCGACGCCGACAACAACGGCATCCCTGACGGCGTCGCGATCGTCACCCAGCCCACCGACCAGAACGTCGGCGTCGACACGCCCGTCGCCTTCGTGGTGGAGGTCGGCACCGACCCCGCTTGCACCACGCCGGTGACATACCAGTGGCAACGCCGCAACCCGCTGGTGGCCGACCCCGCGTCGCCCAACGCCTGGATCGACCTCGCCGACGGGAACGGCTTCTTCGGGACCCATGCCCCCAATCTCACCTTGCTTCGCCCGATCCCGGGCCTTGCCACCGGCTATCGCTGCAAGATCGGCGGCGGCTGCGGCTGCGAGCCCAGCCAAGGCGGCTTCGTCTACACCAACACCGTCAACTTCAGCGTCGCCTGCCCCGCCGACTTCAACGCCGACGGCGGCATCGACTTCGGCGATGTCGAGGCGTTCTTCGAGCGGTGGGAGAATGGCTGCTGAGTGGCAGTTGCGAGACGCGGGTCGTCGTGCGTCGGATGACACTCGGCCGAAGGTCGGAACGAGTCGGCATCCTAGAAAACACATGTTGGGATCAACTATCCTGTGCGTGAAGCGCGGGAGTCGCGAGTGAGACCGGCAAGGCCCCGCCCGCGAAGCGAGAGGTTCGCAGCAAACGCGGCGGGCGAATGCCGCCAAGCATCTCCGGGAGGCACGATGAGGACGTTCTTTCTGCTCGTGGTGTGCATCGTCGCGATGGTGTCGCCGCGTGGACACTCGCAGTGCGTCAACGCGATGGGATGGTCGCTTCCCGGCGTGAACGGCGACGTGTATGCGATGGCGAAACTTCCGAACGGCGACTTGGTCGTCGGGGGGTGGTTCACGTCGGCTGGCGGCGTGGCCGTCAGCAACATCGCCCTGTGGAACGGCAACCAGTGGTCGGCGATGGGCGGGGGAATGGACCGCGAGGTGACCGCGTTGACGGTACTTCCCAACGGCGACTTGGTTGCCGGAGGGTTCATGTTTGGCACTGCCGGTGGCGTGAGCGTCTACGCCATCGCCAAGTGGGACGGGTCCTCATGGTCGCCGCTTGGAGAGCGGTTTGGCGGGATCACCGGTATCGCCGCTCTTGCAGTGCTTCCCAACGGCGACCTGATCGCTGCAGGAGCGTTCAATTCCAACGGCATGAACTTCATCGCTAGGTGGGACGGCACGTCGTGGTCGCGGTTGGGAACGGGCATGGACAACTGGGTCTATGCATTGGCCGTGCTCCCAAACGGCGACCTTGTCGCAGCGGGCCGGTTTCGCTCCGCTGGCAACACTCCCGTCAGTTACATCGCGCAATGGAATGGAACGGATTGGGCTCCGCTGGGAGAAGGGCTTAACAACGACGTCCGCTCGCTTGCCGTGCTGCCCAACGGCGACCTCGTCGCCGCGGGTGACTTTCGCTTTGCAGGCGACATTCCGGTCAACGGCATCGCTCGGTGGAATGGGACGGCGTGGTCATCGCTCGGATCAGGGTACAGTCGCGGCGGATCCCTCATGGTGTTGTCCAACGGCGACTTGATCGCGGGCGGCTCCTTCGCCGCCGCCGGCGGACTGCCTGCGAGCAACATCGCCCGGTGGAACGGCACATCGTGGTCGCCGCTGGGGACTGGAACCAACGGCACCATCAGAGCCTTGGCGGCGATGCCCGGCGGCGAACTGGTCGCCGGAGGGTCGTTTAGCAACGCGGACGGCATCGCGGCCAGCGGCATTGCCAAGTGGGTGCCCGCCCAGCCATGGTCGGGAAATCGCTCGGCGACGTGGGCGGCTTTGTCGACAGGGATTGACAGCTGGGTCCACGCGGTTGCCGCGCTTCCTAACGGCAACGTGATCGCCGGAGGTTACTTCAGGATCGCGGGCGGCGTGCCTGTCCGCTGCATCGCGCGATGGGACGGCGTGCGATGGTCGGCGCTGGGAACGAGTACGAACGGCGGTGTCGATGCCTTGGCGGTCTTGCCCAACGGCGACTTGATCGCCGGCGGCTACTTCACCACTGCGGGCGGAGTGCCTGCAAACAACATCGCCCGGTGGAACGGCACTTCATGGTCGCCGCTTGGCGAGGGCGTCAACAGCATCGTGCGAGCCCTGACCGTGCTTCCCAACGGCGATCTGATCGCGGGTGGGCAGTTCACGACGGCGGGCGGATTGCCTGCGAACAGAATCGCGAGGTGGAACGGAACATCATGGACGGCGCTGGACGCCGGGATGAACGGAGCCGTCTCCGCGCTGACTTCGCTCGCCGACGGCACGCTGATCGCGGGAGGAACCTTCACCACTGCGGGGGGAGTGGCGGCAAACTCCATCGCGAGCTGGGACGGAACGTCGTGGTCGGCGATTGGCACCCGGCACAACGCCCGCGGAATCTATGCCCTGGCCGTGTTGCCTCATGGCGATCTGATCGCAGGTGGGAACGGAGTGACCGCAGACGGACGGTCCTCGCCCCACATTACCCGATGGAACGGATCGTCGTGGTCACCGCTGGGAACCGCGATCTCCGATCCTGGCAGCGGCGGAGTTTACTCGCTCACCGTCCTTCCCAACGGCGATCTCATCGCCGGAGGTTCCTTCAGAAACGCAGGTGATCAGAATGTTTGGAACATCGCTCGCTGGGATGGCGTGGCGTGGTCGCCGCTGGGCAAGGGGGCCGGAGACACCGTCCTCGCCCTGGCAGCGCTGCCAAGCGGCGACATCGTCGTCGCCGGCGAGTACATGACCCGATTCGGCGACGCCGTGGTCTCTCGGATCGCGATCATCTCCACGGAGGGGCTCGTCGCCATCACCTCGCAGCCCGCCGACGTGCCGCTGGTGTTCGGAGCGACCGCCTCCTTCAGCGTGCAAGCCGAGGGCGTCGGGCTCACCTATCGCTGGCGGCGTGACGGCGTCGACCTGGTCGATGACGCCGGCCGCGGCGGCACTTCGACCCCCACGCTGACGATCTCGGGCGTGACGCTCGCCGACCAGGGCCTCTACACCTGCATGATCACCGGCGCGTGCGAGGCGCGAGAGAGCAGACCCGCCGAACTCTCGTGCACGCCCGCCATCACGCAACCACCCGTCGGCGGCACGTTCGTCGGCGGTCAACCCGTCACCCTCAGCGTGGCCGCCTCGTCCGACAGCGAATCGACCTACAGATGGAGGCGGAACGGCGTCGAGCTTGTCGACGGCGATGTCTACGCGGGCGCCGCCACGCCTTCGCTGACGATCGCCGCCGACGGTCCCTCGCGAGGCGGCGGATATTCGGTCGCCATCACCAACGCCTGCGGCACCAGAGTGTCGACATCCGCGACGGTGGTGGTCACCTGTCCCGCCGACTTCAACAAGGACGGAGGCATCAACGGCGATGATGTCAACGCCTTCTTCAACGCGTGGGAGGCAGGCGGCACGCAGGCTGATCTGAACTTCGATGGTGGCGTCGATTTCGGTGATGTTGAGACCTTCTTCGAACGCTGGGAGAATGGCTGCTGAACCACAAGAGAAACCGAGAGGAGTCTCACATGAAGACGTGCATGATGGGCGTGATGCTGGCGACGTTGACGGGCATGGCGGCTGCCCAGCCGGTGCAGTGGCTGGTGGAGGATGGAGGGAACGGGCACTGGTATGAGTTCGTACGGGCTGCGACGGTTCCGATCTCTTGGACGGCGGCAAGCGAGATCGCCCGTGGGCAGGGCGGCTATCTCGCCACGCCTACATCGCCAGCGGAGAACGGGTTCGTGTTTTCGACATGTCCGCCCACGAACAACTGGCCCAGCGACTTTGGTCCATGGTTGGGTGGATTTCAAGAGTCGGGATCGGTTGAGTCAGCCGCAGGCTGGCGGTGGGTGAGCGGAGAAGCGTGGGAGTGGACCGGGTGGCTTTGGGGCGAACCCAACAATGCTGCGTGCGGTGGATTCTCGGAGGACAAACTTCACTACGCTTCCTTTGCGCCGGGTTGGAACGACCTTCTCGACAGCGGCCAGACATGCGGCAAGAACGTTTGGTGCTACGTTATCGAATGGTCCGCCGACTGCAACAACGACGGCATCGTCGACAAGGGCCAGATCCTCTCCGGCCAACTCCCCGACGCCAACAACAACGGCATTCCTGACGGCGTCGCGATCGCGACCCAGCCCACCGACCAAAACGTCGGCGTCGATACGCCCGTCGCCTTCGTGGTGGAGGTCGGCACCGACCCCGTTTGCACCACGCCGGTGACGTACCAGTGGCAACGCCGCAACCCGCTGGTGGCCGACCCCGCGTCGTCCAACGCGTGGATCGACCTCGTCGACGGGAACGGCATCTTCGGGACCCGTGCCCCCAACCTCACGTTGCTTCGCCCGATCCCGGGCCTCGCCACCGGCTACCGCTGCAAGATCGGCGGCGGCTGCGGCTGCGAGCCCGGCCAAGGCGGCTTCGTCTACACCAACACCGTCAACTTCAGCGTCGCCTGCCCCGCCGACTTCAACGCCGACGGCGGCATCGACTTCGGCGATGTCGAGGCGTTCTTCGAGCGGTGGGAGAACGGCTGTTGAGCCATCTTGCCGGTGCGATGAGCGGGCGACTCAAACGCACGCTGGAGCGGATGCGTCCAATAGGGTCCGCCGCGCACCATCACGGTTCCTTGGTGTCGCCCAGCATCCTGCCCACGGCCCGGTGCACCAGGCGGATCACGCCCTCATTCTCCTCGCGGTAGGTGCGGCACGTGGTCGCGGCGAGCTCAGTCTCGCGGCCGGCGGCGATGTGCATGACGCGGACCTCGTAGGTCTTCACGCCCGCGCCTCCTTGGCCCGTGTTGGCGAGCGTGAGACGGGCGAGGCACTGCCGGCGTGCAATGTCGCCGCCGGGGAGCTTGTCGATGGTCACTTCGAGCATGCAGAGTGATACTGCGCACGCACACGCCTGGCTGCAAGGTTCACGCCGGTCTTGCTCCGGACGGAGCGATGGTCGGTTGTCGGCTGACCCCCCCGGCACGCAGGGACGCTCGACGACGAGCGCCGAGAGGGCTGCCATGATGGCCGGCATCCGCGGGTCTTCGCGTCTCGGTTTCACCCGCACCCGCAGGCATCGCCACGTCACATGCACGCTGGTGATTTCCTTGATCGTGCCTTGCAGTATCGCCTGACCGTCCCTCACCAGTTCGTGTCGCTGTGTCGCGCGAGGGTGGTTCGGTGGTCCGAAGTGCTTGATGGCGTCGAGGGGTCGAACAACAGGGTGGCCCTCCTGCCGTCCGTCGATTGGCGCAAACTGTCTCGTCCGTGCGAGTTATAGGGCTTGAGTCGGCGGCTTTAGACAGGAGCGGTAGAAAAATATGTAATCGGCGCGTTGTATATCGGCCGATCGTGTTGTATGCTGCGTGGGAGAGCTCGCTTGCGGACCGGGGAGGAGGAGCGAAGGTGAGGCCGTTGAAGGTGGGGTTGAAGATGGGGGCGGGCCCGCCTCCCGGGTACTTCTGGAGCGTGAGCTACCTGACGGTCGCACGCGAGGAGGCGATGGGCTTTCTCAATGACGAGCAGTATGCCCACGCGGTGGATCTGGTGCGGGCGTTGGCTTCGGAAGTGGACCCCTCGCATCCGTTGACGGTGACGGTCGAGGCCATCGAGGACTTCTTCGAGTTGAAGGACAAAGGGGGGATTCTCGGACGCATCAACCTACGCATCTACTTTGAGATCGGCAGAGAGGCGAAAGTGATCGTGATCCTCGCCGCGATGAAGAAGGAGGCGGAAGGGCAAACCCCGATGTGGATGAAAGTCCGCGTTCGGAACAGGCTTCGGAAGTTACGGGCGGGAGATTTCGGGCGGTCGGCGTGAGCGCGAGCGGCGCATCGAACAGGATCGAGGAGCAGGCATCATGGCGACGATGGAGACTGATCACAAGCCGCGGCCTTTGGGCATGGAAGCGCAGTTGGTGACGATGGCGCTGACGGTCGTGCTGGAACGCATCGGGCGACTGTCCCAGGAGGATCGAGACGACCTCTTCGTGCTGGTGCGGGAACTGGCGTCGGCGACCACGGACGAGGATCGCATCGGCATTCGTGACACGATGGTGGAGATCCTCGACGGGCACGCGATCGCCACGGAGCAGGCCGACTTGTCGGAATCGGATGCTCAACCGGAGAATTGGCGGACGTGGACCGAATGGGTGGGCAAGCGGATTCGCGAGGCGAGGAACGAGGCGGGGTTGACGCAGGAGCAACTGGCGGCCAAGAGCGGGTTGCCGCAGAGTCACATCAGTCGCATCGAGAACGCGAAGCACAGTCCGGCGAGGGCGACGATCGAGAAGATCGCCAACGCGCTCGGCCGACCGGTCAGTTTCTTCGATTTCAACTAAAACAAGCCTCGGCCTTGGCACGTCGACCGGCTCACGCGAGGCCGGTCGTGGTCGGCATGAGGTGGTCGCCCGTTGCAAAGGGTCGATGGGGTCGGAGGGTGGAGGAACGCTTGAGTTCGGCACGGCCTCGGACGTGTCGGTGCCTTGGTGTCGATCTGCACCGCCCATCGGCGAATCAGCCACCCGCACCTACCATCGGCCCATGATTCCGACGCTCGCGATCATTCCTGCCCGCGGGGGGAGCAAGGGCATTCCCGGCAAGAACGTCCGTCCGTTCCTCGGGCGGCCGCTGTTGGTCCACAGCATCGACCAGGCCCGCCACGCGAATGGCGTCACGCGGACCATCGTGTCGACCGACGACCCCGGCATCGCCCGCGTCGCTCGCGAGGCCGGCGCGGAGGTGATCGACCGGCCCGCCGACCTGGCCACCGATCAGGCGAGTTCCGAGTCGGCCCTCGAGCACGCCATTGGCGTCATGCAGGCCCGCGGCGAGCGCTTCGAGCGGGTGGTCTTCCTGCAGGCCACCTCGCCGCTCCGCCGCGATGACGAGGTTGACCTGGCCTTGGCGACCTTCGACCGCGAGCGGGCTGATTCGCTCGTCTCGGTCTGCGCGTCGCACGACTTCCTGTGGAGCCTCGGGGCGGGCGGTTCGTCGGGCGGACGCGTGGGCGTTCCCACCAACTACGACCCCCTGCGTCGGCCGCGGCGGCAGGACATGGCTCCCCAGTTCCGCGAGAACGGTTCGCTGTACGTCTTCGGCGTCGAGGGCTTCCTGCGTCATCGCTGCCGCCTTTTTGGCCGCATCGCGCTGCACGAGATGCCCGCGTCGCTGGGTCTGCAGATCGATTCGGTCGAGGATTGGACGATGCTCGAGGCCATCGGTTCGTCGCGTCGCTCGGGGCTCGGCGGGCCCGCGTTGGCCAACGTGCGATTGGTGGTCTTCGACTTCGACGGCGTGATGACCGACAACCGCGTGCTGGTGCTGCAGGATGGCACCGAGGGTGCGTCGTGCGACCGTTCCGACGGCCTGGGCGTGGGCATGCTGAGGGCGGCGGGCATGCCGATGCTGGTGCTGAGCAAGGAGCAGAACCCGGTGGTGGGGGCCCGGTGCCGCAAGCTGGGGCTCGAGTGCCATCAGGGCATCGACGACAAGCTGACGAGGCTCCGCGAGCTGGTGGCCTCCCGCGGCTTGACGATGGCGGATGTCGCTTACGTGGGCAACGACGTCAACGACCTGGCGTGCATGCGGGAGGTCGGGCTTCCGATCGCGGTGGCCGACGCGTATCCGCCGGTGCTCGCCGCGGCACGGTTGGTGACCGCCCGGCCGGGTGGCAAGGGGGCGGTTCGCGAGGTGTGCGACGCCTTGATCGAGGCGATGCGGAGCAACGCGAAGGGCTGACGCGACGCAGGTCCCCGGTTCAAGGGGCGTCCGGGTTGGGGCGGCCCCGAAGGCGGGGAGCCGCGAAGTGGGGCGTGGGCGTGAAGCGGGCCGATGCTGCTCGTGCGACGAGTCGCACAGGAGCAATCGCATGGCCAAGACCGTCAAGATCGGTGCGCGTGAGGTCGGAGCCCATCACCCGGCGTATGTGGTGGCCGAGGTGGGGATCAACCACAACGGGGACGTGAAGCTGGCCAAGCGTCTGATCGACGCCGCGGCGTTGGCCGGGTGCGACGCCGTGAAGTTCCAGAAGCGGACGCCCGAGCTGTGCGTGCCCGAGTCGATGCGTTCGACGCCGCGGGAGACGCCCTGGGGCGTGATGACGTACATGCAGTACCGCGAGCGGATGGAGTTCGGCGAGGCGGAGTTCCGCGAGATCGACCGCTACTGCGCCGACAAGGGCATCGCGTGGTTCGCGTCGTGCTTCGACGCGCCGAGCGTCGAGTTCATGGAGCGGTTCGACACGCCGTGCCTCAAGGTGCCGTCGTGCTCGCTGACCGACGACGCCCTGCTGCTGGCGGCCCGTCGCACGGGTCGTCCGGTGGTCGTCTCGACGGGCATGTCGACGTGGGAGCAGGTGACGCGGGCGGTGGGCCTCTTGACGTGCGAAGGCCGCGGCTTCGACGACCTGATCCTGCTGCACTGCACGAGCACCTACCCCTGCCAACCCGCCGAACTGAACCTCCGCATGATCGAAACGCTGGCCGAGTCATTCGACTGCCCGATCGGCTATTCGGGGCACGAGGTGGGCCTGCAGACGACGGTGGTGGCGGCGTCGATGGGCGCGTGCTTCATCGAGCGTCACATCACCCTCGACCGCGCGATGTGGGGTTCCGATCAGGCCGCGAGCGTCGAGCCCTCGGGCTTCGCCCGGCTCGTCCGCGACATCCGCGTCGTGGAGGCCGCGATGGGCGACGGCGTCAAGCGCGTCTACGACAGCGAACTGCAGGTGATGAAGCGGCTGCGGCTGGTGCCGGGTCCGTTGCAACCCATGGCCAAGGCGGGTTGAACTCGCCGTGAACCCGCGAACCGTCCGATTCGACCAGACGTGCCGGGAGCGATTCCGCCAGAGCGTCCGCGACGCCGCGCCTGATCGCCGGCGGATGGCCGAGGACGCCGCACGGCTCTCGGCGGCGTGGCCGGCGGCCATCGTCGACGCCGGGCGGCACACGCTGCTCGGTCCGGCCTTGCGGTGCAAGGCCGCGGGCTACAACGCCGACCTGTACGGCTGGGTCATCAAGGCCTCGAGAGCGATCGAGGCGGCCGACCGCCTGCTCGACGGGGCGGCTGAACTCCGCTTTGAACTCTCCGACCTGCTGCTGGGCGAGTACTTCCTGCTGCACCGAGCGGCGCACCGAGGCATGAAGGTCGAAACGACGACGCCCCGCGACGTGCTCGAGGGGCGATTCCTCGAGACCGTGTCCCCGGTGTCGTCGCGGCCGGGCTTCGAGCCGGTGGAGTGCGACCTGACGGTCGCGCTGACGCCGGGCGAGCCGACGCCGGGCGAGCCGACGCCGGGCGAGACGATGCCGGACCGTGTCGACGTCGCGTTCGTGGCGACCATGGCGACGTACGTGCCGCCGATGCTGCCGGTGATCGAGTCGCTGCGCCGTCGGGGTCGCTCGTCGGTGCTGCTGGCCCCCGCGTGCGCTTGCGATTGGCCCGTGTTCCGCAGCCGCGACCTGCCGTGTCCCTTGGTGCCCATCGAAGCGCTCATGGACGATTCGCTGCGGGCCATGCACGAGCTTGAGGGACGACGCATCGGGCAGGCGTGCGATGCCCGCGAGGATTCGCTGGCGAGCCTGTTGGACTATCGGGGCGTGCCGCTCTGGCCGCTCGTGCGGACCGACGTGCGGCACTTGGCGAGGCGGTACGTGCCGCACGTGCTGACGCTGGACGCGGCGATGGAGCGGTTCGTGCGGCGGACCGGCGTCCGGGTCGTCGCGTGTGCGAGGCTTCGTCGCGCCACCGACGTGACGATCGCCATGGCGGCGCGACGCGCCGGCGCGAGCGTCGCGATGCTCATGCACGGGCACGTCGGCGGCGAGCCCGAACGCATGTTCGTCGACGGCGACTTCGGTGTGCCCGATCGCGTCTTCGCGTGGGGCGACGAGCAGCGAGAGATCATCATCGGCAAGGGCGCGGCGGCCGAACGCGTCGTCGTGACCGGCAACCCCTCATGGGACGACGCGTCGCCCGGCGACGAGCGTGCGGCGGCCGACCTTCGCCGGCGCCTGGGTCGTCCGGACCATGAGCGGCTGGTGGCGTTGATCGGCCAGCCCGACGCTCGGCCGCAACTCGAGGCCATCATCGCCGCGGCGGCCCGCGTGCCGGGCGTGTGCCTGCTGTGCCGTCCCCACCCGTCGGAGGGCGTTGAGCCGTATGAACGGGCCGCCTCGAAGGTGAGTGAAGGTCGATGCCTCGTGATCGGGGAATCGCAGGTGGCGATGGCCGACCTGCTCCGCGGCTGCGACGCGGCGCTGACGCTGCATTCGACGGTGAACCTCGAGGCCATCGCGCACGGCTGTTCGGTGATCACCGTGGCGATGGGCGACTTGGCGAAGCAGCCGCGACTGGTGGACCTGGCGTCGCACGGACTGCCGCTGGTCACGGATGGGGACGCCTTGGCGGCACACCTTGCGGCGATCGCCGCCGACGCACGTGCGTGGCGAGACTCCATGGGCGGAGCGGTGGAGTCATGTCGTCAAGCCTGGGGGATGGACGCGCCGTCGCCGTCGGCGGACCGGATCGCCCAGGCGATGGAGACCGCCATCGACCCTGTGGGCCTTCAAGGGTGCCGGGCTGCGTGACCAAACGCCGCGTCAGGCCCTGCAGGCGTTGATGTTGGCGAGGATTCGCTGCTTCTCGTCGACGGGGACGATGTCGAAGAGCTTCTCGTTGATGGCCAGGGCCTCGCGCTTGCGATCGATGTAGTACGCGCACACGGCCATGGCGTCGGCGACTCGCCAGTCGTAGACGGAGGGCTCGACGAAGAGGGCGTTGGTGGAGGGGCGGGGGATGGTCGATCCGATCGTGGCGAAGTGGTAGCCCAGGCGGTATCGCTTGGTCTCGAGGCAGCGTGCCGCGAGGAGGTGGATGGGCTCGGCGCGATCAGGGAAGGCGTCGAAGGCCAGCAGGCACTGGTGGAAGAAGTCGGCTTCGCGGTCGAGCGCGAGCATGCAGCGGGCGATGCGGTAGTGGCTGTAGAAGACCTCTTCCTGCCAGCCGCCGAGCTCGATGCGGCGACGGTACCACCGCATGGCCTCTTCGTGGCGGCCGAGGCAGTAGAGCGCGTTGGCGAGGTAGAAGGTGGAACGCGTGTCGTCGGGCTGCTTCTTGACCGCCTCGGTGAACAGGGTGACGTCCTGCTCGTGCTTGGCCTTCATGTCGCGAGTTCCCGCGTGATGGACGATGTGCACGCCCTTGAGGGCATGGCGTCCGCGGTAGCCGATGTCGAGCACCTCGTGGCTGACGCCCACGTACTTGCCCGGCAGGTCGCGACGCACGAGACGCACGTGCGCGAACTCGAGGCCGCCCGAGGCCCGCTGCAGGACCATGTGCGCGGGATACTCGAGCTGCTTGGCGATCGGCGCACCTTCGACGTGCAGCTCCATGTCGGGGTCCATGAGCAGGATGTAGTCGAAGTTCATCGAGCTGCCGCGGCAGGCGTCGAGCCCCGCGTTGCGGGCCTGCCCGAAGTTCTCGAAGGGCACCTTCACCACTTCCACCTGCACCTGCTTGCCTTCGAGGAAGCGTCGGGCGGCGTCGGCGGAGCCGTCCGTCGAGCCCGCGTCGACGATCACGCAGCACGAGACGTGCGGGGCGATCGAGGCCAGCGAACGTTCGACGAGGGCCGCGTCGTCGCGGACGAGCATGGTGAGGCAAATGCGGGGAGTCATGGCGTCAGGATAGTGGTCGGGTTCGGATCGATCAAGATTCGTCGTGCGGGCGGCATGCAATCCGCCAGCGTCTTCATCGACGCTTCGCCCGCCTCGATTCACGGCCTTCACGCCCGGACCGCCCGGACCGCCCGGACCGCCCTTCCGGGCCCGCCCGTTC
>JBBAVG010000009.1:0-18177 GCA_040397805.1 Phycisphaerales bacterium | reverse complement strand
GGCCCGCCCGTTCCGGCGATGTCACTTGGCGATGCCGAGTTCCCGCTCGAGGGGGTCCGCCGTGGCGCCCGAGGGGTCTCGTCGTCGCAACTCGGCCAGCCAGCGGTCGCGCCGGGCCGCTTCGCTCCATCGGTGCAGGCCCCGGACGATCGACGGAATCGCCTCCCCTTCGATGGGCGGTCCGTCGGGGTGCAGCCGCCACAGATTCGGCTCGTGGGCGTCGAAGATGTCGCGGCGGTCGTTGTCGGCCGCGCCCGCGACCAAGGTGCCCTCGATCCACGCCGCCATCGCCGTGTGTTCGCCGCGGGTCCGCCGCTCGCGATCGAGCGCGGTCTTGAAGTGGCCGACCGCCTCGTCCATGTGACCCGTGTTCATGAGGCAGGTGGCGAAGTTGAGTCGTGCGGCCGAGAGGGAGGCGTGCCGCCACCCGAGCACCCGCTCCGCATCGGCGAGGTGGGCGCGGTTGAAGGCCACCGACGCACGCTGCTTGTCGTGCGAGAAGTCGAATCGCGTCAACGCGAAGGTTTCGAGGTTGATGGCCTCGTGCACCAGCGGGTCGTCGGATCCCTTGGTCTCGACGGCGAGCCGTCTCGCCTCCGCGAGGAGTTCATTGAAGCCCTCGCCCCTGTTGCGGATCAGCGAGTTGGCCAGCGTGCGAAGCGCCAGCACCGTCGCCGGGTCCTTGTCCCCGAGTCGAGTTCGCGCCTCGGCCAGCAGTTCGCGACATTCCTCGACCGGCGGCGCGATCATTCGTCCGAGCTTCGTCCGGGCGTCGAGCAACGCTCGAGATCCGGGCGTTCGGTCGGTCGAGGCTACACGAAGAATCTCGTCGTGCACCTGCTCGTAGGTCGCTCGGTCGGGGGCCGGGTTCACCTCGGTCTTCCAGGACGCGAAGATCGCCTCGAGCATCGGCAGGCGACGCAGCGAGTCCTTCCCTTCCGACCGCGTGATCAACTCGTCCGCCCTTCTCGCGTGCACGATCACGCTCGGGAAGAGCCCCGCCGATCGGTACGCGAGCGCGAAGGTTTCCCGCAGCGAGCACTCTACGTCGGGCGTCAGGTCCTTGCGCTCGAAGATGGGCAGACTGCGATCGAGCATCATCAGCAGCAGTTCGGGGTCGCGTCCCTGCGCGATGCGCGGGTCGACGCTGGTCAGGATCTCCCGCGTGAGCGTGCTGAGCGTGGTGGCCCGTTCGGCGGCCTCCACCGCCTTCACCGCGGAGCCAGCCGCGATGATCGCCGCGATGACGATGCCCGTGAGCGCGATCGCCGCGGGAATCACGACGGCCCGGCGCCTCACCGCTCGACGCCAGAGCCGATACGTGCCCCCCACGGGCCCGGCCAGCACGTCGCGTCCGCCCAAGAACCGCTCGAGGTCCGCGGCGAGGGCTTCGATCGTCGCGTACCGGCGTTCGGGCGCCTTCTCCAGACACCTGCCGCAGATCCAGTCGAGTTCGCGGGGCACCGTGGGGTCGAATCGGGACGGGGGCTCGGGCTCCCGCTCGGCGAGGATGCGACGCAGCCCGTCCCTGCCCGCGGCACGGAGCTCGGCCCCAGGGAACGGGGGCGACCCCGCGAGCAACTCGTGCAAAATGGCCCCCATCGAATAGACGTCGGCCCGGGCATCGACGTTGGTCGGGCCGTCGACCTGCTCGGGGGCCATGTACTCGGGGGTGCCCACGAGTTGGTCGGAGAGGGTGACGGCGGTGCGGCCGTCGAAGATGGGCTCGAGGGCCTTGGCGAGCCCGAAGTCGATGATGGCGGGCCTGGGCACGCCCTCGCTCATGCTGACGAGGATGTTGTCGGGCTTGAGATCGCGGTGGATGACGCCCCGGCCGTGGGCGTGCTGGATGGCCCTGCAGGCCTCGAGGACAAGCCGCACCTTGCCGGCGACGTCGAGCCGTTGCTCGCGGCAGAAGTGGGTGATGGAAGCCCCGGGCACCAGGGGCATGACGACATAGGGCCTGTGGTCTGGCGTCTCGCCGGCGTCGAGGACGGCGGGGATGCACGGATGATCCATGGCGCTGAGGGCTTGGATCTCGTGCCGGAAGCGGGTGAGGACGGTCCTGGTGTCCATGCCCGGCTTGATGACCTTGAGGGCGACAAGCCGGTGGACGGGCCTGGTCTGCTCGGCGACGTGGACAATGCCGAAGCCGCCCTCGCCGATGACGTCGAGGAGTCGGTAGGGGCCGATGCACTCGCCTGGCTCGGCGTCGGGGAGGGCGGCCAGGGAGCGGATGCGGTCCTCGACGTCGACGGCCGACGCGGCGGCCGAGGCGGCGAGCAGGGGGGCGAGCGAGTCGGCGGCCTGCGGATCGGTGCGACGCAACTCGTCCAGAGCACGCCCGCGGGCCGATTCGTCGAGCGCGAGGAGCGGCTCAAGCAGCGTCGATAATCGCTCAAAATCATCGTGGAGCGTGTTCATGGCCGACCGGTTCCGACACTGTCCCGCCTCGCATGGTCATACACGGACGCCACGAGAAAAGGCGGACAAGCATTCGTGTCTCGGCCCGGATTATTCGTGCATCCCTTCACCGAGGCATGACCTGCAAGTCGAGGGCGACGCCGGGCTCGGAGCCGGCGGGGAATCACGTGCCCGGGATCAGGCCCAGTTCCTTCTCGACGGCTTCCAGCGTGGCCTTGCAGGCCTCGAACTCCCGGGCTTTGGCCCGCCAACGGTCGCGACCGGCGAGGTCCTGGCCCTCGTGCATGGCCGCGATGACGGCCCCGACCAACTGGATCTCGGCGGCGTCGCCCTTGGGCAGTTCCTCCCAGATCTCCCGCTCGATGCGGTCGATGATCTGCGCCCGTCGGTGGCGTGCGGCGGTGACGGCGATGTTCCCGCGGATCCACAACGCCATCGTGGTGCGACCGCCTCGGCTTCTGGTTTCGAGTTCGTGGGCCTTCTGCATCTCCGCCAAGGCCTCGTCGATCCGATCGAGCCCGAGGAGCCCGAAGGCGTAGTTGAGTCGCGCAATGGGGATGCTCGTGTGACGCCACCCGAGCACCCGCTGCGCGTCGTCGAGGTGCGCTTCCGCGAAGGTGACGGTGGCGCTCGCCTCGTCGGGGTCGGTCGGCGGCTTGATGAGGGCGAAGGTCTCCGGTCCGATCGACTGGTGCACCAGCGGATCGTCCGGACCGAACGTCTCGAGGGCCAACCGTCGCGCCAGGGCGTACAACTCGCGACTCTCCGCCACGGCGTCAGTCCGAGTCACGGCCCGCGCGAGCTCCCGCATCATCGCGATGGTCCTCGGGTCCCGCTCGCCGAAGATCCGCGTGGCGTCTTCGAGCAGCACGCTACACTGCTCGATCGTGTACTCGTTGGAGCGGGCCAGCGTGACCTTCAACTCCAGCAGCCGGCGTCCGTCAGGCGACGGATCGAGCTTCGCCACTCGCAGCAGCTCGTCACGGACCTGCTCACGAGTCTCTCGATCGGAAGCCGGGTCGGCTTCGTCGTGCCACGCGATGTAGATCTGATCGAGCATCGGCAGGCGGCGGAGCGAATCGCGGCCCTCGAGTTCGATGATCAACCGATCGGCGTGGCGAGCGTGCACGATTGCCTTCGGATGAATGGCCGCGGCTCGGTACGCGAGCGCGAAGGTCTCCCGCAAGGAGCACTCGACGTCGAGCGGCAGGTCGCTTCGCTCGAAGATCGGCAGACTCCGATCCAGCATCATCAGCAGCAGTTCCGGGTCGCGGCCCTGCGCGATGCGAGGATCGACGCTGGTCAGGATCTCGCGCGTGAGGCGGCTGAGCGTCGAGGCACGCTCGGCGGCCTCGGCCGAACGAACCGCCGCGCCCGCGGCGACGATGGCGGCGATGATGATGCCCGCGAGGCCGATCGTGGCCGGGATCACGACCGCGCGGTGACGTGCGGCACGCCGCCACAGCCGATACACGCCCCCGACGGGGCCCGCCGCCACGTCGCGTCCCTCGAGGAACGCGGCGAGATCCTCGGCCATCGCGTTGATCGTGGGGTACCGGCGTTCGGGCGCCTTCTCCAGACACCTGCCGCAGATCCAGTCGAGTTCGCGGGGCACCGTGGGGTCGAATCGGGACGGGGGCTCGGGCTCCCGCTCGGCGAGGATGCGACGCAGCCCGTCCCTGCCCGCGGCACGGAGCTCGGCCCCAGGGAACGGGGGCGACCCCGCGAGCAACTCGTGCAAAATGGCCCCCATCGAATAGACGTCGGCCCGGGCATCGACGTTGGTCGGGCCGTCGACCTGCTCGGGGGCCATGTACTCGGGGGTGCCCACGAGTTGGTCGGAGAGGGTGACGGCGGTGCGGCCGTCGAAGATGGGCTCGAGGGCCTTGGCGAGCCCGAAGTCGATGATGGCGGGCCTGGGCACGCCCTCGCTCATGCTGACGAGGATGTTGTCGGGCTTGAGATCGCGGTGGATGACGCCCCGGCCGTGGGCGTGCTGGATGGCCCTGCAGGCCTCGAGGACAAGCCGCACCTTGCCGGCGACGTCGAGCCGTTGCTCGCGGCAGAAGTGGGTGATGGAAGCCCCGGGCACCAGGGGCATGACGACATAGGGCCTGTGGTCTGGCGTCTCGCCGGCGTCGAGGACGGCGGGGATGCACGGATGATCCATGGCGCTGAGGGCTTGGATCTCGTGCCGGAAGCGGGTGAGGACGGTCCTGGTGTCCATGCCCGGCTTGATGACCTTGAGGGCGACAAGCCGGTGGACGGGCCTGGTCTGCTCGGCGACGTGGACAATGCCGAAGCCGCCCTCGCCGATGACGTCGAGGAGTCGGTAGGGGCCGATGCACTCGCCTGGCTCGGCGTCGGGGAGGGCGGCCAGGGAGCGGATGCGGTCCTCGACGTCGACGGCCGACGCGGCGGCCGAGGCGGCGAGCAGGGGGGCGAGCGAGTCGGCGGCCTGCGGATCGGTGCGACGCAACTCGTCCAGAGCACGCCCGCGGGCCGATTCGTCGAGCGCGAGGAGCGGCTCAAGCAGCTCGGCGAGGCGATCGGTATCGGATTGATCGAATCCAGCACCCTGCACGTGAACACCCCTCGATTCCGGTCGCGGGTGGTACGGCCCGCCGCGACGGTCGTGAACAGGTACGGAGACCGACGTGCCGACCGGACACGATTTTCGATCAGTTCCGGGGCATGCACACGACCACGCGCGAGGTGGAGCACCCCTCCCGCCCACAAAGGTAGGGGGGGGGCTCAGCGACCCGGGATGCCGCAGGAACCCATCGCGCAGGGGCTGCAGCCCACGGCGGACCACCCGGTGATGGCGAGGTGTGGGGCGCGGAAGGAGTCTTGGCCGGGTTCGCAGCAGCACAGGTCGGTGCTGAGGTACTTCTTGTTGCTGTCGGCGAAGACGGTGACGACGACGGCGTCGTCGCCGAGTTCGTCGAGGAGCATGTCGGCGCCGACGAAGTTGGCGCCCGAGGAGATGCCCACGCCCAGCCCGACGCGGCCGAGGTGCTGGGCGGCGATGATGGCGTCGCCGTCCCACGTGTCGACGATGGCGTCGAGTTGGTCGAGCTTGACGATGGAGGGGACGAACTCGTCGGAGATGCCCTGGATGCGGTGCTTGCCGACCTTCCGGCCCTCGCGAAGGGTGGGGGAGTTGGCGGGCTCCAAGGGGTGGACGCGGGCGTCGGGCCACTTGGCGCGAAGGGCGCGACCGACGCCCATGACGGTGCCGCCGGTGCCGACGCCGGCGACGAAGGCGTGGGCCTTGAGGCCGAGTTGCTCGAGCTGCGAGATGATCTCGGGGCCGGTGCTGCGTTCGTGGGCGAGCGGGTTGGCGGGGTTGTCGAACTGGTGGGGGAGGAAGACGTTGCCCTTGGCGCGGGCGAACTCGTCGGCCATGGCGATGCTGCCCAGGAAGCCGCCTTGCTCACGAGAGACGGGCACGACCTCGGCGCCGAAGGAGTGCATGAGGGCGACGCGTTCCTTGCTCATCCAGTCGGGCATGAAGATGCGGACCTTGTGGCCCAGCGCGCTGCCGATGGCGGCAAAGGCGATGCCCGTGTTGCCGCTGGTGGCCTCGGCGATGACGTCGCCCGCCCGCAGTTGGCCGCGTTCGACGGCGTCGCGGAGGATGCACAGGGCCATGCGGTCCTTGGTGCTTCCCGTCATGTTCTTCTGCTCGTACTTGGCGAAGATTCGCCGCGGGCGGCCGCGAGACTCGTACCTGACTTCCAGGAGGGGCGTGCGTCCCACCATGCACTGGAGCCGGGCGATGCCCTCGAGGTGGCCGCGAGTGGCCGCGTCGGGGGTCGCCAGGGAGCCGTGCGTGGGTGAATGGTGCATGCCTGCGGACTCCATGGACGCAGCAAACGAACGGACGACGGGCGGCGATCCGCGGCGGGTACGATGCCCTGTCAGTGGTTCGATCGACCTTGAACCGAGGGCCCCGCCATGAAAACGAGCCTGATTCTATCCGTCCTCTGCCTCCTTCCGGTCGTCGGGTGCGCGTCCGGGCCTTCTCGGACGGACGTCAGGCCGGCGGCCGTGGACGTGGAGCAAACCGCCCGGCAGGTCCGCATCGTCACCGGTGAGGGGTCGCCCGCGACGTGGGACGACCTCGTGAAGGCGGCCTCCGAGGCCGACGCGGTCCTTTCGGGGGAGAATCACGGTCACCCCTTGGGCTTGGCTTCGGCTGCCGCGTTGTGGGAGGACCTGCTCGCCGGACGGCCGCAGGGCGTGCTGGCGATGGAGTTCCTCGAACGCGACGAGCAATCTCGCGTCGACGACTGCATCGCGGGCATCACCGACGTCGACGGCTTGGCGACGGTGTTGCGACGCGACGAGCAGGGGTTGCCCAAGGCGCACCGTCGCATGATCTCGCTCGCGCGAGCGGGGGGACGTCCCGTGATCGCGGCCAATGCGCCAAGGCGGTACGTGCGAGTGGCCCGCTCGCAGGGATACGACCGGCTGCGGGCGTTCACCGACGAGCAGCGTCGGCTCTTCCGCATTCCCGATGCGATGCCGCAGGGGGCGTACCGGGCGGCGTTCGACGACGTGATGAACACCAACGCGGGAATCACGGCCGAGCAACTGGCCGACCCGGCGTTTGCCGCGGAGCGTCGGGAGAACCTCGACGCGACCTTCCGCAGCCAGTCGATGTGGGACTGGACGATGGCCGAGAGCGTGGCACGGGGGCTGGACCGCGGGAAGCCGGTGCTGCTGGTGGTGGGGCGTTTCCACGTCGATCATGACGGCGGCCTCGTGCAGGCGTTGCGGGCGCAGCGTCCCGGGGTGCGGGTGCTGACGGTGAGTTTCGTCGATGAGCGTGCGCCCGAGGGGGGCGGCGTGGCCCCCAAGGACGCCGGGCGGGCCGACTTCGTGGTGTACGTCGGACCCAGCGGCGGCGGCGTGTGACCAAGAGGCACGTGGCCACGAGGCAAGTGGTCCAGCGACAGGATGTTGTGATTTTGACGCCCGCATTGGGAACCCGGCCGCCTTGGCGCGCCTCCAACGGGACAGGCAGGCAGTCTGCCCACCAAGGAGCCATCCGATGACCACCGCCACAATCGACCAACCGCTCGCCTCCACGTCCTCCGAGGCCTCGCCCGACCAGGTTCGGGAGTGGCTTGCTTCGGGCCGCTGCGTGCTCGTGGACGTTCGCGAGGGTGATGAGCACGCGCGTGAACGGATCGCCGGGGCGACGCTCGCCGCCCTGTCGAGGTTCGATCCCGGCGCCCTGAAGGTGTCGCCGGGACAGACGCTCGTGCTGCATTGCAAGTCGGGCCGTCGCTCGGCCGACGCGGCGTCGCGGTGCGCCGTGCTGGCGGCGTCGGGCGTTCGCGTCCTGAGCATGACCGGCGGCATCGAGGCGTGGAAGGCCAAGGGGCTGCCCGTCGTGGCGACTGCGGGCGTCACGGGGCCGGCCATCGGCGTGATGCGTCAGACGCAGATCGCCATCGGGCTGATGGTGCTGATCGGTCTGGCCGTGGGCTGGTTCGTGCATCCGGCGGGCTTCCTGGCGAGCGCGTTCATGGGAGCCGGGCTCGTCTTCGCGGGCCTGAGCGGCACCTGCGGCTTGGCGCTTGTGCTGGAGAAGATGCCCTGGAACGCCAAGCCCCGCGGCTCGTGCGGGTGCGGCGACGGTTCCTGCGGCGTCTGAGCGTTGAAGCGTCTTGGTTGAATCGTTGTTCCCCTTTGACCCCGACAGGAGCGTCACGATGTCACACCCGTTGAATGATGCCGCGAAGTTCTACGAGAACTGGCCGCAGGAGATGAACGCCGCCAAGCAGCGATCGCCGGAGATCGGCAAGGCCTTCGGCCCCTTCTTCCAGGGGTTGATGAAGGAGGGGGCGCTGAGCGTCAAGCACAAGGAGTTGATCGCGGTGGGGATCGCCGTGGCGACGCGGTGCCAGCCGTGCATCTATTCGCACGTCGAGAAGTCGCTCAAGGCGGGCGCGACCGGGGCGGAGATCATGGAAGCCGCGGGCGTGGCGGTGATGATGGGCGGCGGGCCCGCGTACGTCTACGTGCCGGTTGTGGCGGCCGCGCTCGAGCACCTTGAGGCCGGCGCTCAGTGATGGTCGGTGGGCACGGCGTTGGACGCATCGCGGCGTTCCTCCCAGCGACGCTCGATGATGCCCAGTGGCGTGAGGACCAGCCACGCCAGCACGGTGGCGATGATCGCCAGCCAGAACTCGCCCAGGCCGCAGGCCACGCCCACGCCCGCCGTCAGCCAGATGCCCGCGGCGGTGGTGAGTCCCTTGACTTCGGCCTTGTCGCTGAACTTGACGATCGTTCCCGCGCCCAGGAAGCCGATGCCCTGCGTGATGCCTTGGATCACGCGGCTGCAGCCATCGGCGGTCTGCTGCGTGAGCAGCGCGGCGAGCACGAAGATGGACGACCCCAGGCACACCATCATGTGGGTGCGAAGGCCGGCCGTCTTGCGGAGCCGCTCGCGCGTCATGCCCAGGATGAAGGCGAGGGCGGCGGCCAGCAGCAGGCGGCCGCCGACGAAGACGATGACGTCCGTGCCGCCGAAGGAGAAGACGGGCGGGAGTGGGGTGGGGGTGGTCGGCATGGGTGTCGCTCCGAGGGCCGTCGTCCGTCATGCGGCTTTCGCGTGACGCGTGCGTGATGGTACTGCCGGGGCGGGAATCAGCGGCGAGGCAAGCGGGCGAGGCAGCGGTCGATCGTGGCCAGCATGTCGCGGAGGTGGTCGCCTTCGGGCATGAGCCGCGGGGGCCTTGTCAACGCGCCCGCGGCGTTCACGAGCCCGACCCTCGCCTGCACCAGCTTGATGAGCTGCACGAAGTCGAAGGTGGTGTCCATGCGCAGCAGGGGCAGGAACCACAGCAGCAGTTCGTCGGCTTCGTTGTGCTTGCCCGCCATGGCGAGCTGGAAGAGCCGCACCGACTCGACGGGCAGGGCGTTGACCAGTCCGGCGATCCAGCCGCGTGCGCCCGCGGCGACGGCCTCGACGATGAGGTCGTCGACGCCCGCGAGCAGCGACAGCCGATCGCCGAGCAGTTCGCGAATGGCCGCGAAGCGTCGAACGTCGCCGCTCGACTCCTTCACGGCGTGGAGGTTGGCGTGCCGCGAGGCGAGTTCGGCGATCTGCGAGGGCGTGAAGTCGATGCCGTAGGCGATGGGGTTGTTGTAGAGCATGCACGACAGGGGCGTGGCCTCGATGACCGCGCCGACGTGCGAGCGGGTCTCGCGCCAGGAGCCCTTGTAGACGTAGGGCGGGAGCACCATCAGCCCGTCGCAGCCGCAGCGGTGGGCCTCCTTGGCGGCGGCGACGGCCTCGGCGGTGGATGCCGCCGCGATGGCGGCGACGACCGAGCCCCGCGACCCGACGGCCTCGCGGAGCGCACGCCAGATGACGGTGCGTTCGGCGGCGGTGATGGTCGACCCTTCACCGAGCGACCCGGGCGCGACGATGCCGCTGCAGCCCGCATCCATGAGCATGGCGGCATGGCGACGGAGGAACGTCTCGTCGATCGAGAGATCGGCGTGGAAGGGAGTGGTGATGGCGGGAATGACGCCGGTCCAGCGGGTGGGGTTCATCGAGATGGTGCTCCTGAGGGGCACTGTCTGCGCGAGCGTTCGAGGTGTGTACCGGTCGTGGCGGAGCCGCGTGCGGTGCGGACGCGGCATGCGTGAGATGGGGGATCGCGAGAAGAGATACCTGACGGATGGTACAACAGGTCCTATAACTTGCTTGCGGCTCCGATTTGGTGTACTTGATCGTATTGTGTTTGTATGGCCATGCCGACAATAATGGCTGCATGGATACTGCACTCGTCGAGCAGGCTTTGGAGCGATTGGGTCAGCGATTCAGCTACCACACCGAGGTTGAGTTGGTGCTGGTTGGTGGCGCCGCGGGCATGCTGACGGGCGTGTTGCCCGCGTCGCGGACCACGCTGGACTGCGATGTGATGGCCTATCTGCCGGAGCAGGCGATGCCCGCGGTGGAGCAAGCCGCCGAGTGGGTCGCTCGCGAGATGGGACTTTCCGCCAAGTGGCTCAACAGTGACGTGCAGATCAGGCGCGATGCGCTGCCGCTCGATTGGAAGACTCGTCGGGTGTGGATCGGGGCATGGGGGCGACTGCGGGTGTTCGCCGTGAGCAGGGTGGACCTGATCGCCATGAAGGTGCTCGCGGGGCGAGCGCAGGACATCGAGGACATTCGTTCGATGCGGCCACGGACCGACGAACTGGACTTTGTCCGTCGGTACCTTGGGATGCTGGCCGACGCAGGGACGTTGCCCGCGCAGATCGATGATGCAAGGACGTTGCTGGGGTCCTTGGAGGGGCACGGACGTGAATGACGTGCTGGACGAACTGATCGGAGCGTGGGCCCGCCTGGGTGCGGGCTTTGACGCGCCCCCGTCCGGGCGATCGCCCGATCTCGAGCGGTTGCTCCTGCAGACGGTTCGTCACGCCCCGGCCATGCCGCGGCTGTTCATCATGGCGGCGACGTGGCTGCATCGATACGGCGACCTGATCGCCAAGCACCGTCTGCGACAGTTGATTCGCGACGAACTGGAGCGGTCGCGACACGCGACCCTCGGTTTGCTGCTCGAGATCGCTCAGCAGGGCACGCACCCGCCTCGGTTCGCGTCGATCATCGCCGAGTTGCATCCCGCGATGGAGCCCGGCCCTCTCTTCGACGTCGAGCGGACGGACGTCGCGATGATCGAGCGGTGCCGCCGTCGCGCCTCGGCGATCTCGCTCCGTTGGGGAGCATGGTGCGAGTCGTTCGACTTCAAGGACGATGCGATTCGACCTGCGCCGTGGGTGATGAGCGGGAACCCGTCACTGGTCGCTCGCGCCGACTTCCGGGGGGATCTTCGCGCCTCGATTGTGGCGGCGCTTGAGCACGATGTCGATGCGGGAAGGAGCGAACTCGACTTGGCTCGCCATTGCGGCGGGTCGCGAGCGCAAGTGCGAGTCGCGTTGGACAATCTCGAACTCACTGGCAAGGCGATGCGTTCGAGGTCGGCGTCGAACCGGCGAACCCGGATCACCTTGGGAAGGGCCGCGGCCCCTCACGCCACGTTGGGCGGCGAAGCCGTGTGACGCGAGGTCGGTCGCGCCCCTGCTCACGGCCGAATGCCGTGCCGGAAGGGGTCTTGCGCGTCGAGGTGGAGCGTGGCCCGTGCGGTGACGAACGCGCTGCCCCGAATGACGGGGAGGACGCACCCCTGCTCGACGCCCGCGATCACGCCCGTGAAGCGGCTGCCGATGATGCTCTCCTGTCGCCACGGCTGGCTGACGGCGAGGCGTCCGGCGGCGTGGAGGCACGCCATCTTCGCGCTGGTGCCGGTGCCGCAGGGGGAGCGGTCGTAGGCCTTGCCGGGACAGAGCACGAAGTTGCGACTGTCGCAGTCGTCGCGGGTGGGGGGGCCGAAGAGTTCGACGTGGTCGATGACGCCCCCGTCGTCGCCCCGGACCCCCGATGATTCGAGCGACTGGCGGATGGCCCAGCAGAAGGCGGTCAGGCGGTCGAGGTTGGCGAGCGAAAGGTCCAGCCCGTGGTCCCCGGCGAGGAAGAACCAGTTGCCGCCCCACGCGATGTCGCCCCTGATGGTGCGGGGCGTGCCCTCGAAGGTGAAGCGGACCTCGACCTCGGCGCGGCTGCGGCGGGAGGGCACGTTGCGGATCTCGACCTCGCCGCCCGCGTGGGGCGTGGCTTGCACCGGCCCCACGGGCGTCTCGAACGTGAGGGTGTCGCCGGGCGCGGCGCGGCCGAGGTGGACGAGCGTGGCGGCCAGGCCGATGGTGCCGTGGCCGCAGGCGTTGAGGAGGCCGACGTTGTTGAAGAAGATGACGCCGCAGGTGGCGGCGGGGTGGGCGGCGGGGACGACGAGTGCGCCGACGAGCGCGTCGCTGCCCCTGGGCTCGTTGACGACGGCGGAGCGGAACCAGTCGAAGCGGTCGCGAAAGACGGCGGCTTGGGCGGCGACGGTGCCGCCGCCGAGATCGGGGGAGCCGGCGATGACGACGCGGGTGGGCTCGCCCTCGGTGTGCGAGTCGACGACCTCGATGGGGATCATCGGGCGGGCTCCGGGGCGGCGGGCTGCATGGCGGCCGCGGGCGGGTTGAGCGCCTCGTCGAACCGCCAGGAGGTGACGAAGTCGCGGCCCGGGGCCTGCCGGGTGAGCAACGCGCGGATCATCTCGACGGGCATGGAGTTGCCCTTGATGATGGCGTCGTGGAAGTCGCGGTCGGTCATGCGGCCCGAGCCGACGAGCTCCTTGTGCAAGGCGCGGAACTGCAGGCCGCCGACCATGTAGGCGAGTTGGTAGGTGGGGCCGTAGTCGCCCGAGAGGGAGCGGCGGATCTCGCCCTCGGCGTTGGCGCGTTCGTGGCCGACACGATCGACGAGCAGGTCGACGCACTCCTGCGGGGTCATCTCGCCGAGGTGGAACTTGATGGAGAAGACGATTCTCGCGCAGCGGTGGGTGCGCCAGAAGAGCGCGCCCATGCGGTCCATGGGCGTGGCGTGGTAGCCCTTGTCCCACATGAGCATCTCCCAGTGCAGGGCCCACCCTTCCATCCAGAAGGGAGTGTCGAAGATGGCGCGGTGGACCATCGACCGGGCGTTCATGAACTGCTGGAGGTGGTGGCCGGGGATGAGCTCGTGGAAGACGGTGGCGTGCGCGAAGTGGCGGTTGTTGCCGCGCATGCTCATGCACTTGTCGGCGTGGCACATCGTGTCGGTGGGGAAGGAGACGATGATGGATTCGCCGCCGAGGAAGAAGGGCGCGACCCGCTGGCGCTCGGGCGACATCATCTCCATGCGCCAGGTCTCTTCGGCCATGGGCGGGACGGTGATGAGGTCGTTGGCCTTGAGGAAGCGGACGGCGTCGTCGGCGAGTTCGCGGATGAGGGCGGGCTGCTCGCCGGGCTCGACGTGGGCCCGCTTGGTCAACTCGAGGGCCTTGCGCCAGTCGTCGCCGCAGCCCATGTCCGCGGCGGCCTTCTTGAGTTCGGCCTGGCACCACGCGAACTCGCGTTCGCCGATGGCGAGGAGCTCCTCGGGGGAGTAGGGGATCATCGCGAAGCGGAGTTCGGCCTCGAGGGCCTCGCGGCCGATGGGCACGCCGATGATGGGGTCGGGCGTCTCGGCCGTCACGCCCATGAGCCGCTCCTTGATGAGGCCGGCGTGCGCGTCGAGGGCGTGCTCGGCCGCCTTGAAGGGCTCTCGCGTCCACCAGGAGAAGAGCGGGTCGTACCCGTCGCGGAAGGCGTGCCAGTCGCGGAGCGACCGGCGGAGACGCTCGAGCAGGAGCCAACTCCGGCGGGCCGCCGAGCGTTCCGCGGCGGCGGGGGCCTCCTTGCGTTCGTCGAGGGCCTTGGCGAGTCGCGTCCTCGCCTGGTCGACCTTGACGCGGAGGGCGTCGAGGTCGTCGGCGGCGAGGCGCGGGTTGCCCGGCGTGATGCGGCGCCGGGCCTCGGCGAAGGCGAGCAGCTCGGGGGCGAAGGGGACGAGGTCGGTGGTGAGGGTCAGCTCCTTGGCGGCCACGTCGAGCTGGTGGAGCGAGTGTCGGGCGAAGTTGCGGAGCATCACCCAATCGACCTTGGCCTCGAGCGTCATCGACTCGAAGGGCATCGCGTCGAGCCCCGCGATGGTCGACTCGTAGTAGGCCCGGAGGCGGGCGGCATGTTCGGGGGAGTCGGAGGCGGGAAAGGCCCGCATCAACGCGCCCCGGTCGGCATCGAAGCCGCGGAGCACCGGCTCCATCTCGCTGCGGGGCAGCGAGGCCATGCCGCGGACGTCGGCGGGGGACTGGGCGAACGCGAGCGAGCAGGCGGCGGCGAGGAACGCACAGGTCGCGAGGTGGCGCATGAGACAGGGTACACGCCTCGCGGCGGCCTGCCCCTGTCACGAGCGACCTGGCGTCACGGCGCGGCCGGCGCGTTCGGAGCGTTCGGAGCGGGGGCGGGCGCGGCGGCGTCCATGCCGGGCAGGCGTGTGAACGTGCCGTCGCGACCGACGCGGAGCTGGTCGGAGGCCAGCAGGTAGTTGAGGACGGAGTTGCGGAGCGACGTGCGGGCGGCGTCGCGGGCGTTCTCGGCTTCGAGCAGGTCGTTCTCGGCGTCGATGATCGTCTGCGGCTCGACGGTGTCGATCTGCAGCTGCAGGCCGCGGAGTCGCTCGCGGTTGATCTCGACCTGTCGCTCGGCGATCGAGAGCTGGATGCGGGCGTTGTCGACGCGGCGGAGCGAGTCTCGCACCTCGACGATCACGTTGTCGCGTTCCTGTTCGTACTCGCGGACCAGTCGCTGGAGCTGGATCATCGACGCGCGGAGGCGGAGCCGCTCGGGCTCGCGGTCGAGGGGCAGGCTCAGCGTCGCGGACGCGGCGTAGTCGAGCTCCTTGGCGCTGATCGAGAGCCCGCCGGTGGGGTCGTCGGGCTCGGTGGGGATGCTCAGCTCTCCCCTGAGGTTGAGGTCGGGCAGCAGCGCGTTGCGCGCGTTGGCGACGGCGCGGCGGGCGTCGTCGAGCTTGTCGCGTTCGTTCTGCAGGTCGAGCCGGTAGTCGAGCGCGAGTTCGGCGGCCCGCGTGACGTCGATCTCGGGTTCGGGAAGTTCGACCAGTTCGCCGGAGATCGAGATGGGCTCGTCGACCGCGAGCCCGAGGCGAATCTTGAAGCGCTCGAGACGGAAGATGTGCTGGTCGACCAGCGACGCGAGTTGCGAGAGCGCCGACTGCACGCGGTTGCTCGCGTTGCCCACCTGGAAGGCGTCGAGGCGGCCCGCGGCGACCTTGGCCGCCGTCTCCTTCTCCAGCAGGCGGAAGCTCTGGAGTTGGCGCTGCTGGTTGACGATGGCCTGGCGGCTCTGGATGAGCTGGAAGTAGTCGGCGGCGATGCTCACCAGCAGTTCGCGACGGAACCGCTCGAACGTGCGGGCCTGGTAGATGAGGTCCCGTTCGGCCTGGATGAGGTCCTCCCTCGCCACGTCGCCCGCGCCGCGCAGCAGGGGCACGGTGCCGGCGAGCGCGAGTCGCGACGACTGGCGGTATCCCTCGGTGGCTTGCTCGCGGAGTTGGTCGGTGGCGTTGATGATCCACGCGGCCTCGACGTTGCCGCCGTAGGGAAGCCGCTTGGTGGCCTTGAGCTGGTTGATGATGTCGAGCGCGTGATCGAACGAGCCGTTCACGCCGTCGGCGCCGATGCCCAGCGTGGTGTCGTTGAAGAGTCGCGGGCCCCAGAGATGGCGCTCGATCAGCAGGCGGATCGACGCGAGGATGAAGTCCTCCTCGGCGTTGCGGTACTCGCGGCCCGTCCGCTGCGCCGCCGTGAGCGCGTCGGTCAGGGACAGTCGCGGGATCGAGGCGTCGGGGGGGAGCATGCCCTCGAGGCCCTCGGCGATGAGCAGGCCCTCGGCCGCGGCGTACTTGCGGAGGCGTTCGGCCACGTCCCGCTTCTCCGAGGCCGGGTGGTAGTCGAGGTCGCCGGGGGCGGGGTTGGTCGTCGCGGGGCGGAGCGTCAGCGCCGAGGCGGGGCGATCGGTGTTTGTGAGGTCCTTGGGGTATTGGGCGGGCGTGGTATGGGTGGAAGCCACCGGATCCGCAAGAATCTTTTCACTCCCCTCGCCGAGGATCCGTTCGACCTTCCGCTCGATGCGTGCGTGACCCGCGTCGCGACAGCCGGAGGAGGCCAGCGAGGCGGCGAGTGCCGCGGAAACGCTGAAAAAACAGGGCTTGGCGTGTCGTGGCATGGGGTGGGTGCAGGCGAGCGGTGGTGAAGGAGGAAGGGACGACAGGCAACAGCCGCGGGGCGGGCCGACGTGGCCGTGATCGTTGGCGCGCGAGGGGGCCGCGTTGCGATTCCCAAAGGCGGCACCTACGCTTGGCCCACAGCAAAAGGCCGCCCGGCTGCATGCGTATTCGCACCCACCGGTCGCTCCTGATTCGCCTTCCGAGGCCCTTGCGGGTTCGGAAGAAGGTAGGAGGGCTCGGGTCGAGGCCCGCGGGATCGGGCAGGCACGACGACGTGGCGGCACGTCGGCCGGACCCCTTTCCTCCCACCGGGGAGCCTGACCTCAGATGCCTTCGGTAACCCACGACGCACGTAGCTTCTCGATCGACGGACGCCGCATTTGGCTCGTGGGAGCGCGGGTGCCTTACGCCCGGCTTCCACGCGAGACGTGGGCCGATCGCATTCACGCGGCGAAACTCGCGGGCTTCAACCTGATCGAGACGCCCGTCTTCTGGAACCGCCATGAGCCGCGTCCGGGCCGCCTCGACTTCAACGGCGACAACGACCTTCGGTACTTCATCGACCTGATCAGCAAGGCCGGGATGTACTGCAAGCTCGGGGTCGGGCCGTACGTCAACGCGTCGGCCGACCTTGGCGGCATTCCCGCGTGGCTGGTGGAGCCCGCGTCGGGTCGTCTGCGGACTTCGGGCGGGGCGTTCCTGGACGCGGCGTCGAAGTTCATCACGGCCTTGGCGGACCAGATCCGCGGGTGGCAGGTGACCGCCGCGGGATCGGGCGGCTCGATCGTGCTGCTGCAGGTGGAGAGCGAGTGGACGTGCGGCGACGACGACCTCGCCGCGGCGTACCTGGGCGAGATCAACCGCTACCTCCGCGAGTCGGGGCTCACGGTCCCGATCATCAACGACAACCAGCTGTGGGCCAACGTCGAGGGGCAGATCGACGGGTGGTCCGACACGGAGAATCCGCTCGAGCAGTTGCGGCAACTGTCGGTGGTGCGGCCCGAGCAGCCCCGCATGGTCGTCGACCTCTTGAGCTACGAGCCCGACACGTGGGGTCGTCCGTCGGCCGCGGCGGTGTCGGCTCGCACCGCGTTGCGGCGTGCCGCGGAGATCCTCGCCGCGGGCGGCCAGTTCACGGTGCAGTCCTTCTGCGCGGGCATCAACTTCGGGTTCGGCGGCGGGCGCACGGCGCAGGATCCGGCGTCGTTCGTCACGGCGGCGTCCGAACCCCAGTCGCTGCTCGACGAGTCGGGGCACCCGCGCAACGCCTACTCGGCGGTGCGTCGCATCGCCACCTTCGCGAGCCGCTTCGGTCGCGTCTTCGCGAACCTTGATCCGCAGTATCGACCGGTGTCGCTGGCGCCGACGCACGAGCCGGCCGAGGCCGCCGAGGGCCGCAAGGCCAAGGGCGAGACGCAGCGAGGCGGCTGCTCGGTGATCCACGGCGTGGGCTCGCAGGGCGGCGTGGTCTTCCTGTTCGGCGACGAGACGCCCGCCAACGGCAAGGCGCAGCACGTGACGCTGATGCTCGGCGACGGCTGGACGCTCCCGGTGTGGCTGCCCCGCGAGGGCGTGGCGTGGTGCCTCTTCGACGTGAACGTCGCGGGACGGTCGCGGGTCGACTATTGCAACGTCTCGGCGCTGGGCTTCGTGGGGCAGACGCTGGTGTGCTTCGGCCCCGCGGGCACGCGGGCGATGCTGTCGGTGAACGGTTCGCCCATCGAGCTCGACATCGTCGCCGACAAGCCGACGATCATCGATCACGAGGGGCTGACGCTGGTGATCGTGTCGCAGGACGACGTCGACCGCGTCTTCTTCCGCGACGACGCGGTGGCGGTGGGGGTGCTGGGGCTGACCGCCGAGGGCGCCCCCATTCCCGTGCCGGGCGCCAAGCATTCGATGCTCATCGGGCAGAACGGCGAACGCAAGCTCGTGCCGGTCGAGGCGACCAAGGTCAAGGGCGAGAAGGTGCACGTGCCGACGCTGGGCGCGTTCGCCTGCGCCGCGCTCGA
>JBBAVG010000008.1:0-74883 GCA_040397805.1 Phycisphaerales bacterium | reverse complement strand
CAGCACCAGCGAGAAGGCCAGCGTGGTGCGACCCGCCACGTTCGAGGCCTTCGCCCGAAGCCCGTACTCGAAGACCGCGCCGTAGGCATCGACCTCGAAGAGGTGGTCGGAGCCCCCGCGGCTGAAGCCCGGCAGCTCGCCCCGCTTGGCGGCTTGCTCAAGGCGATCGACCGCCTGCTCCGGGGGGCAGGTGATCGTCATGGCTGGAAAGTCGACCTCGACCTCTTGCATCGTGGAGTCTATCGGCCAATCTCGCACCGTTCATTCGCACGCTGACATTCGACCTTCGGGCTGGTGCCTGCCGCGGCAACGCCTTGGATCGTCACAGAGCCGCCCCGCGGATGGGGATATCCACGGACTGCACGCCCGCAAAGGGCAGGGCGGGCGTGTAGAGCCCCGGCGTGTCCTGCGTCGCGTGGAAGGTCTTCATGCCCAAATAGTTGCCCAAGGCCTCCCACAGCACGTTGCCCACATGCCCCTGCGTGATGGCCACGTGGTGGGGGAAGTGACGCAGCAGCACGTCGCGGTACAGCCGGTTGAGGTGGGCGATGCGGCACCACCCGTAGGCACCGAAGGTCGCAGCCTTGTTGGGCTCGATGCGGCCTTCCGCCACGACGGCCTTCCACCCTTCCCTCGGGTCCTGCGTCACGCGGCAGAGCGTGAGCGGGTTGGGACGGGCCGTGAACTCCACCGTGCCCTCCGAGTCCTCGTAGCTCGCCGCACCGCTGGAGGCGATGATCTCCTGCACGCCGAGCTTCACCGGGGTCGAGGCGAAGGCGGCCGGGAAGACGCCGCAGTGCCAGACGTTGACGAGTTCCGGGTCCTCGTTGTGGAGGTTGTTCCAGTCGGCCAACGCGGCGGGCGAGTCGCTGGCGAGCAGGCAGGCGTGCATGGAGAGCGTCCCCATGATGTCCGCCTCGCACGCGCTGGGCACGCCCTCGTCGCCGAAGCGGCTCATCGTGGTGCACGAGCAGACGCCGTAGTTGGCCTGAATGCTCGTCCAGCATTGGATGGCGAAGGCGTCGATGGCTTGTTCCTTGGCCCATCGCCGCAGGAACAACTCCAGCTTGGCTGAACGGATCACCGAGAGTTGCTTCACCGCGCTGGTGTCGGCGTAGCCCTGAATGGAGCGGATCACCTTCGCGAGGTCGGGGTCGGAGTCCGAGATGCGCCCCGCGCCGCCGAAGACCTCCGAGAGGTCGAGCGTGACGGTGGTGGGGCCCAGCAACTGCAGCGACTTCTCGTCGTAGCGGCACGTCCAGAAGGCGTCGGGCCTCGCGCCGATCTGGCCGTAGCGGGCGTTGCGGATGCCGTGAACCACGCGGCAGATCCGCACGAAGGCGTCGATGTCGGCCCGGAACGAGGCGTCGGTCGGGAAGCAGATGGGCGTCTGGGCCACCGTGTACGCCGCCCCGATCTGCCGCAACACCTCGCCGATCGAGAGCAGGCCGCAGAAGGCGTCGCGGCGACGCGTCTTCATCGTCAGCGTCTCCTCCTCCTGGCAGCCGAAGATCATGATCGGCACGTTCAGCGCGGCCTTGCGGACGCACCACGCGACGCCTTGCTCCTCGCCGAAGTTGACCGCGCCGACGAGGATGCCGTGCACGCCGTGGCGACGGAAGAGTTCCGCCGCCAGTTCGGCCTCCTGCCGCGTCTCGACGCAGCCGACCTTGGTCGCGGCCACGTCGGGGACGATCACCTCGATGCCCATCGACTCGAGCGTGGCGATCGTCTGGTCGCGCATGCTCGCGGCCAGCTCCTTCGAGAAGAAGCCCCGGTTGCTGGGAATGAAACCGAGCTTGACCTTGCGGAGCAGCGCCATCGGGGGTCCTTCCTGCGGAGCGTGGCCATCGTCGCGGGGGCGTCGGCCGCCGCAGGGCGAGGGTTCGCAAGTGTACCGCCCGCGGGCAGTCGCAAAGCCGGTTCGCTCAGCGGATCAGCGGCCAGTCGAGTTGGTGCTCTTGGCCGAAATCGTCGACAAGACGCAGGAGCACGGTCTGGTCGGTCGTGGTCAGTTGCCATCCTCCTGGAGCGTCCGATTCGGGAGCCATGGCGACGTCCGAGGGCAAGCCGCCCTCTCGATGCAGCGAGGCGATGATGGCACGAACCTCGTCCGCCGAGGCGACGGGGCGGCGAAAGGTTGGGTCTCGCAGCGCGGAGAGGAAATCGCGAGCATTGCGGTCGGGCGAGGTCGGGGAGAGCGCACGCGGTCGCGTCCCTGCGACGAGTACGCCGAGCACCACCGAGATCGCCGCCCACGCCAGCGAGAACCTCATGGGTGAACGGCTCGCCCTGAGTCTGGCGGTCACGAGTCCGATCAGCACCCCTCCGAGCAGGAACGTGCCGGCGACATTCGCTCCGATCGCGGCTGCCGCGTCCGGGGTGTACACGGCCTCCTGCACACGCTCGGGTTCGGCGATCGAGAGGTCGACATCCCGCGCCATCTGCTCGGGATGCAGCGTTCGCGTCAGGCACGTCGCGTGCATCACGCCCGGCGGCAGCAGGTCCAGCAAGGGGCCGAAGGAGATGGAAACATCCCATGGCGGCCTGCGATCGGGGAATGACGAGTCGGGCTCCGGCCGCCTGGTCGAGATGGGCGCCGAACGCCGAACGTGCCATCCATCCGCCGTCGCCGTCCCCGCCCCGAACACGTAGAGCGTCACGGCCAAGGGGCCCGTGTTGTTCGCGCCCGTCAGTCGCATCGGGTAGACCGGCGTGGGCGTGCGGAAGCGGAAGACCAACGGGTGCGGCGTGATCGTCTCGCCCGCGGCCGATCCTTTCGTGCGCACGCTCCGCGAGGCGACGAAGCACCACCCGTCCTTCACGTACGACGCGATGGCCTTGGCCGCGGCGTCGCTCACGTCGAACCGGTGGCCCTTGAGCCAGTCGATCACTTCCTCGGCACGCTTGGCCTCGAGAATGGAGACTTCATGATCGCCGACGAGTTGGGTTCGGACCTCGAGCGTCGACTCGCCGGTCGACGTCGCGCTGGCTCGCGCCGTTCCCATCGCGGGGAGCAAGAGCACCACCATGAACCCGCCGAAGCACAGAAACACCGTCGCCCTCATCAGCGGCGTCTTCATTCGCGACGCCAGCAGCAACGTGCCCGCCAGCACGATGCACGGCAGCCACAGCGGCGGAATCCCTCGATCAGTGACCACCCGCCGCGGAAAGAGCCGCGGCAGCACCTTGAAGACCCCCGGCTCGCACGCCGTCACCTCCGGCCGCGAAGGCAGCGGCACGACCCACGCGAACTCGGAAGGGTCTCCCTCGAACCGTGTCTGGATCGCGAGCGTCTGGATGCCTGCGTCGAAGGCGATCAGGGCCGCCTGATCGGGCATCGTCGCCGCCTTCGGGTCCTCGATCATCCGCTTGAACGCACCCCCGTCGGCGAGGGCCAGCGTGCTGGACAGGCCAAGTACGATCGTCGCCAGCAGGTGGATCCAGCGTCCCATGCCCAGTGATATGAGCCGCTGGGACGGCGGTTGCGGCGTCGATCGAGTGGTGCATCTCTCAAGCATCTCCGATAGGATACGCCCATGGCCTTCCGACTCCTGCCACTGCTGGCCGCGTTGGCGTTCATCGCCGGCTGCGGCCCCGTTGAGCCGCCCAAGCCGATGGTGTCGGTGTTTGTGGCCAGCAGTGCGGCACCCACCGTCGAATCGCTCGCCACCCGCTTCGAGCAGGCCGAGGGGGCTCGCGTCGAAGTGCAAGCCGGTTCGTCGGCCACCCTCGCCAAGCAGGCCCTCGCCGGCGCAACCATGCACGTCTTCCTCTCGGCCGATCGCCGGTGGACGGATGAACTCGTCAAGGCGGGGCTGGTCGATGGGGCCGAGGTCTCCGACCTGCTCGCCAACCGGCTCGTCATGGTCGCCGCGCCGGGCAAGTCCATCGACCCCAGCAAGCCCGACACGCTCCGGTCCATCCGCCGGTTCGCCATCGGAGACCCCGTCTCGGTACCGGTGGGTCGCTACGCCAAGGAAGCCCTCGAGAAGGCAGGGTGGTGGTCGTTGCTCGAAGGCGCGGTGGTGACGCTGCCTGATGCCCGGGCCGTCGTGAAGCTCATCGAGTCCGGCGAGGCCGAGGCGGGCGTGGTCTACGCCAGCGACGCCCACGGCAACCCTTCGCTGCGGCGAGTGGCCTTCTTTCCCGGTGAAGTCGTCTATCCCGTGGCGGCGTCGAGGGCGGCTGATCCGCTCGCACGGCGGTTCCTCGCCTTCCTTCGCACCGAGGAGGCCCGGGCCACGTTCGAAGCCGCGGGTTTCGGGGTCGTGCCCGCTGGGGAGGGGCGATGATCACGCCGCAGGAGTGGATGGCCGTGCGGCTGTCCCTTGAGGTGGCCCTCATGGCGGTCGCGGCGTCGATCCTGCCCGCCATCGTCGTCGCCTGGGTGTTGGCCAGACGCCGCTTCCCGGGCAAACTCCTGCTCGACACGCTCGTGCACTTGCCGCTGGTGATGCCTCCCGTCGCCGTGGGCTACCTGCTGCTCGCGTCGCTCGGCAACGCCTCGACGGTGGGGGGCTGGCTTCGCGATCACCTGGGCATCGAACTCGCCTTCACGATCCGCGGCGCGGCGCTCGCGGCCGGCGTCATGGGCTTTCCGCTCATGGTCCGGGCCATCCGCTCGGCGATCGAGGCCGTCGACCCGCGGCTTGAGCACGCGGCGTCGACGCTCGGGGCGTCCCCGTGGCGCGTGTTCAGGACGATCACCCTCCCCCTGTGCATGCCCGGCATCATCTCGGGCGCGGTGCTGTGCTTTGCCAGAAGTCTTGGCGAGTTCGGGGCCACGGTGACCTTCGCGGGCAGCATCGAAGGGCGAACACGCACCATTCCCGCCGCCATCTACGCCTGGTCGCAGACGCCGGGGGGCGACCCGCCCGCGATGCGACTCATGGTGCTTTCCCTTCTCATCTCGGTGGCCGCGCTCGTCGCGTCCGGCCTTCTTGCCCGCCGCGTCACGGCGCACGCGTCGATCGGACGGGAGGCACGGGCATGATCTCCCTCGACGTGCGTTGCCGCCTCGGTCCGTCCTTCTCGCTCGAACTCGCGTGGACGTCGTCGCCCGGCGAGCGGGTGGTGGGGGTGCACGGGCCATCGGGTGCGGGCAAGACCACGCTGCTCCACCTCGTCGCGGGGTTGCAGCGGCCCGATGCCGGACGCATCGAGGTCGGGGGCACGGTTCTGTTCGATCATGCGGCAGGCGTGGACGTGCCGGCGCACCGACGTCGGGTCGCGGTGGTCTTCCAGGAGCATCGTCTCTTCCCGCACCTGTCGGTCGAGCGCAACCTCCGCTACGCGGCGACCGGACCCGAACGCCGCTTCCGCGAGATCGTTGACGTGCTCGAACTGGGACCCCATCTGGGCAGCTTCCCCTCGCAGTTGTCCGGCGGCGAGTCCCAACGCGTGGCCATCGGCCGGGCCATCCTCTCGTCGCCCCGCCTGCTCCTGCTCGACGAACCCTTCGCCTCGATCGACCAGGATCTCCGCGACCAGATCCTGCCCTTCCTGCGCCTGGTGGTCGAGGCCTCCGACATCCCGGTCCTGTGCGTCAGCCATGACCTGCCCGACCTGCTCCGCCTGACGGACCGCCTGCTCCTCATGGAAGCGGGGCGGTGCGTCGGGTCGGGGCAGCCGTCGCTCCTCCTGCACCAACCCGCCGCCCGGCGGTTGCTGCGGCGGCATGGCGTGGTGAGCGTGGTGGAAGGCACGGTGGAGCGAAGCGAGCCGGCCCCCGTCATCCGGGTGGGCGACACCCGGTTGTCAGTGGCGGCCGAGTCGCTCCAGCCGGGGAATCGGGTTCGGGCGGTCATCAGGGCGGGTGACGTCGCCGTCTCGCTCCGATCGCTCGAGGGGGTGTCCATCCAGAACCAGTGGAAGGCCCGGGTGACGGGCTTGGCACGCGGCGAAGGAAGCGTCTTCGTGGAACTCGACGCCGGCTTCCCGCTCATCGCCGAGGTGAGCGAGACGGCCGCGGCGGAACTCTCGCTCCGGGAAGGGCTTGAGGTCTGGTGCCTGGTCAAGGCCAGGGCGATCGTCTGCGGGGTGTAGGCGAACCTGGGGCCGATTCGGCGGTCGGCCGCAGGTTCGGCGGGGCGGCGGTTGATCGAGCGTGGCGAACCCGGCGGGTCCTGCGTCGATACTACCATTTCTCGAATGGACGCGGCGGCCTCCGGCCGTGATCCGAACGAAAGGAATCGACCATGGACAAGCTGTCTTCGATCGTCGTTGGCGTGGACTTCTCGGAATGCTCGTTGGTGGCGCTGAAGGAGGCGATTCGCCTCTCGCGGTGGAACAACGCCTCGGTGTGCGCGGTGCACGTGATCGACACGCTGGTGGTCACCGAACTGGAGGAGGCGCTCTCGCCGTTCCAGCAGAAGATCTGCGACAACCTGGTCGACGACGCCCGCAAGGAGTGGTCGCGGCACGCGGCGAAGATCGACGGCGCGGCGAACGTGAGGTTCGAGGTGCGCATCGACAACCGCGTGCGTGGCCTGCTCGCCAAGGCCCGCGAGGCCAAGGCCGACCTCCTGATCGTCGGCGCGTACGGCAACCGCAAGCCCGACGTGGGCATGGGCACCGTCGCCACGGCTTGTGTCCGCCATGCCCATTGCCCGGTGCTGCTGATCCGCGACACCATGGGCGGCGGGTTCAAGAACGTCGCGGCGTGCGCCGACTTCTCCGCCACGTCGCTGGAGGCCATCGACCAGGCGGCACGAATCTGCACGCAGGACAATGCCGCCCTGCACGTGGTGCACGTCTTCCAGCCGTTGTGGCAGGACTTCAGTCTCCCCGCCTCGATGCCCGTCTCGACCCCCGACTTCCACAAGCAGTACCAGCAGACGCTGCTGCGGCGACTCAAGGAGTGGGCGTCGAAGCTCGGCCACCCGCTCGACTTCGTGAAGCCCTCGTACGCGGCCGTCGAGTATCCCGGCCACCGCACGGGCATCGTCGACTACGCCAAGGCCAATGGCATCGACCTGCTGGTCCTCGGCACCCGCGGCAAGACGAACATCCGCGACGTGCTGCTGGGCAGCACCGCCGAGAAGGTGCTACGAGAGGCGCCCTGCTCGGTGCTGGCGGTTCGAGCGATGGTTGCCGAGTCGGGCATGGAGACGGCCCCGCCTCCTCGCGCGGTCGTCGAGCCGCAACTGCAGCAGCGATGATCGACCGTGCGCATCGCTCGGGCTTTCACCGGGCCTTCAATGTTCGTTCAATCCGAGCGCGGGCTTGACGAGTCCCAGCGCATCGGCCGGTAATCTCTCTGTCACGGACGTCGGATCGATGATGGCGCGGCGGCATGCGGCCGCCGGTCATCGGTCCAGGCGTTCGAGAAGGAGAGACCATGACCCGAGTGTTCACCGCCGTCGTCGCGGCTGTCGCCTGCGCCGGTTCCGCCGCCGCGTCCACGTTGTACGGAGTCGCATCCTTTTCGCCCTTTGGCACGCAGTCGCTCTACGCCGTCGACGCCTCCACCGGGGCAGCGACGCTGATTGGCAGCACGGGCCTTCGTCAGGTCGCCGGGCTTGACTGGGACGAGTCGGCCGGGCGCCTCGTGGCCCTCACGGTGGCGGGTGATCTCTTCGAACTCAATCCCGCCACCGGTGCCTCCTCGTTGCTGGTCGACGCAGCCTTCGGCGTGCCTGAAGGGTCGCTCGTCGTCCACTCGTCCGGCACGTACGCCCCGCTCTTCGATTCGATCCACCGGCTCGAGGGCACCACGTGGCAGCCGCTCGGCGCGTCGGGGTTGCCCGCCGGAGCCGACATCTCGGGGCTCGAGATGGTCGGCGGCCGCCTGCTCGGCCTCGCGACCTTCGGAGTTGCCGCCGACGCCCTGGTCCAGTTCGACCTCGCCAGCGGCGCCGGCACGATCCTCGGGCTGACCGGGACGCAGTCCGGTTCGGTCGGCGGGATGGCCAACGGCAACGCGCTCTACATGTCCGACGGCAGCCGCTTGTACACGCTCAACGCCTCGACGGGCGTCGCGACGCTCATCGGCGACCACGGCGTGTCGGGAATGTCCGGATTGGCCATCCCGGGCCCCTCGGCCTTGGCCCTGCTCGGCTCGGGCATGCTTCTGCTCGGCGCACGCCGCCGCGCCGCGTCGCGGTGATCGTCCGTCGCCGGGTTGCACGCCGCCCTTGAACTCTGCTCGTCATCGCCTTCTGGCATCACGCATTCACGCAAGGAACACTCATGAAGACCAATCTCATCGCCTTCCTCTCGATGGTCGGCGCGTTCGCCGCGGCTGACGCCGCCGCCCAGGTCCGCAAGCTCACCCCCTCCTCCACGCGCGTCGCCGCGACCGCCAAGGTCACGGCATCGCCCGTGAGTCCGACATCGCTCCCCGACTTCTGGCTGCACGTCCTGCACAACAACGACGGCGAGTGCAAGGTGCTGCCACTTTCGGGCGCCCAGGCCGGCTTCGGCGGCGCGGCGAGATTCAAGACACTCGTCGACACCCTCAAGGCCCAGGCCGACACTCCCCGTGGCGACGGCGTCGACCAGGGATGGGTCATGATCTCCTCCGGCGACAACATCCTCCCGGGCGTCAACTTCAACGCCTCGCTCGACCGCGGCGTGCCCTTCTACGACAGCGTCCTCCTCGACCTGATCGGTTACTCCGCCGTCACCTTGGGCAACCACGACTTCGACCTCGGGCCCGACGTGCTCGCCGACCTCATCCGCGGCACCGCGACCACCACCTTCATCTCCGCCAACCTCTCCTTCGCGGCCGAACCCGCCCTTGCCGCCGAACAAGCCGCCGGCCGGCTCGCCCCCGTCAAGATCGTCACCGTCGACGGTCGCCAGATCGGCATCATCGGCGGCACCACCGAGTCGCTCCCCTTCATCTCCAGCCCCCGCAACACCACCATCGGGCCCGTCCTTGCCGCCGTACAGGCCCAGGTTGACGCCCTCACCGCGTCGGGTGTCAAGATCATCATCCTGTCGACGCACCTCCAGGGCCTGCCCAGCGAGCTCGCGTTGGTGGCGCAGGTCCGGGGCGTCGACGCCGTCGTCGCGGGCGGCGGCAGCGAACTGCTCGCCAAGCCCACCGATCTCCTCGTGCCAGGCGACTCGGCCACTCACCCGTACCCCGTCGTCGTCTCCGACCTCGACGGCCGTCAGGTCCCGGTCGTCACCACCGTGGGCGACTACAAGTACGTCGGTCGCCTCGTGCTGGGCTTCGATAGCGCGGGCAACCTCGTCGCCACCGACGACGCGCTGAGCGGCGCCCGCCGCGTCAGCGGCATCGCCCCCGATGCCGTCGGCGCCGACTCGGTCGTCCAGACGCTCATCGTCGACCCCATTCAGGCCGCCAACGACGCCCTGTCGGCCAACGTGCTGGCGCAATCCGACGTGCGGCTCGACAGCCGCCGGAGCGTCACCGGCACGCCCGCGCCGCAGGCCAACGTGGGCATCCGCGTCAGCGAGACCAACGCCGGCAACCTCGTCGCCGACGCGCTGCTCTGGGAGGCCTCGCGGATCGCGGCGGTGAGCGGCCTGCCCCAGCCCGACGTGTCGATCCAGAACGGCGGCGGCATCCGCATCAACGCCAGACAGAGCGCTGGTCCCATCACCGAGCGGTACACCTACGACCAGTTGCCCTTCGCCAACTTCCTGACGCTCGTGCCCGCGGTGCCCGCCGATCGCCTCAAGATCATCCTCGAGAACGCCTTCAGCCGCGTGGCGACCGCCGATGGTCGCTTCCCTCACGTCTCCGGCATGCGAATCGTGTGGGACGCTTCCCAGACCGCGCAGGTCCTGACCCCCGACGTGCCGCCCTTCACGGTGACCACGCCGGGTTCACGCGTGCGTGAGGTGGTGCTCTCGGACGGGCGCGTGCTGATCGCCAACGGGCAGGTCGTGCCGGGCGCCCCGGCCGTAACCATCGCCACCATCGACTTCCTCGCCGTGCAGGGCGGCGACCAGTACCCCTTCAACAACGCCCCCTTCGTGAGGCTCGGCGTCACCTACCAGCGAGCGCTCCGCAACTACATCGTCGATTTCCTCGGCGGTCGCATCACCGCGCTCGACTACGCCGAGCGGATCAACGACCGCATCATCCGTCGCAACTGACCGTCAGGACGGTCCGCGGGTCGGTCGCTCAAGAGGGCCATCTTCGTCGAATCTTGACAGGGGTCCGGGACGTCGTTCCGGACCCCTGTTCTATGGTTGCCGCTCCACGATTCGCGCCGTGCGCGGTCACGGATTTCGCCGTGCGGTCGTGTCGCCGCACCGTCCCTTTCCCTCGGTCACGACCTCGATGGTGTTTCGCATGCACAAGTCCCTGCTCTCGCTGCTCGCCGGTTCCTGCGTCACGCTGATCGCCGCCGTCGGGCCCGACGCGTTCGCCCGCCAGCAGGCGACGCCCGACAACATCGGGCACTCACGTCACAAGCACCACCACAACGAGAAGCATCCCGTCGAGGCGCCGACCCCGGCCAGGTTCGTGACCAGTCGAAAGTCCGACATCGTGCTCCCGCTGCCCCAGGAAAAGGACGCCTTCTCCTTCGTGGTCTTCGGCGATCGGACCGGAGGGCCCGTGGAAGGGGTGAAGGTGCTCGCCGACGCGGTGCGCGACACCAACCTCTTCGAACCCGACCTCGTGATGACGGTGGGGGACCTCATCAACGGCTACAACGAGGCGCCGGCGTGGATGGAGCAGGTCAAGGAGTACCGCCAGATCATGGATGAACTGAGGTGCCCGTGGTTCCCGGTCGCTGGCAACCACGACACCTATTGGCGGGGCAAGGGCGACAAGCCCAAGGGCGAGCACGACGGCAACTACGAGATGCACTTCGGGCCCCTCTGGTACGCTTTCGAGCACAAGAACTGCTGGTTCATCGCCCTCTACAGCGACGAGACCAATCCCGACACCGGCGAGAAGAACTTCAACAAGCCCGAGAACCATCGCATGAGCGAGGAGCAGTTCTCCTGGCTCTCCGAGACGCTCGGCAAGGCCAAGGGAGCCGACCACGTCTTCCTCTTCCTGCACCACCCGCGATGGATCGGCGGCAACTACGGCAACCAGTGGGATCGCGTCCATGAACTGCTCCGCAAGGCCGGCAACGTCACCGCCGTGTTCGCCGGGCACATCCATCGCATGCGGTACGACCCCCGCGACGGAATCGAGTACGTGACCCTCGCGACCGTCGGCGGCGGACAGTCGGGCCTGGTGCCCGAGGCGGGTTGGCTTCATCACTATCACGTCATCACGGTTCGCAAGCAGCAAGTGGCGATGGCCGCCGTTCCGGTCGGCGAGGTGCTCGATGTTCGCGAGATCACCGGCGAGTTCGCCGCGGAGTGCGAGCGACAGGCCGCCCGCAAGCCGGACTTTGACGCCCCCCTCGTCCTCGAGTCGTCCGGGTTGGTGTCGGGCCGGGTGAAACTCACCGTCGCCAACGTCACCACCCGCGAAGTCGACCTGACGATCGCGCCCGACTCAGCCGATTCGCGGTGGAGTTTCAGCCCCGACCACGACCACGCCCGCGTGAAGCCCGGCGAGTCCGCCACGCTCGAGTTCGTCGTGGAGCGGCCCGCGGGGAGTCTGGATGACGCCTTCATGCCCCTCGAGGTGGTGGTGAACGCCGACGTCCTGATGCCCGGCCACCGCTACTCCCTGCCCGAGAAGCGATTCGAGGTTCCGCTCGACGAGAGTCGACTGGCGTCGATGCCGGCCGCCGGGCGTGAACAGGTATTGCTTCTGGATGGCGATGACGCCGTCGTGATCGCGGACGCCGATCTGCCGCTCCCCGACGGTCCCTTGACGCTTGAGGCGTGGTTCCGAGGCGACGACTTCAAGGGCCGAACCGGCCTGGTGTGCAAGACACAGGCCTCCGACTACGGCATCTTCGTCAGCGACGGACGCCTCGAGTTCAGCGTCTTCCTCGGACAGGCGTACGCGGCGGCCAAGTCGGGCACGCCGGTGCTCGAGGCGGGTCGTTGGCACCATGCCGCGGGCGTCTTCGACGGTTCCGAGGTTCGTTTGTACCTCGATGGTCGCCTGATCGACAAGGTCGCGGCCTCAGGCAAGCGCAAGACCAACCGCCTCCCGCTCGTCATCGGCGGCGACGTCGATGGGGGTGAGCGGCCCGTCACGAGCCACTTCCGTGGCCTCATCGACGGTGTGCGGCTCAGTTCGTCGGCTCGCTATTCGGGCGAGTCTTTCGAAGCCACGCGGCGATTCGACATGGATCCCGCCACCGTCCTGCTCGCCAACATGGACTCCCGTCTGGGCCGGCGGCTGCGGATCGAGGGCGTGAAGCGCCCCGCCGCGACCGTGCAGGGCCGTCCGATCCTCGTCGACGTTCCGTGACGGAGCCACGCAGGTGAGCGGGCTTCCCGCGGGACAGTGTGTGCCCCCCGAGCGCGGCGCGACGGCAGAGTTGCAGCAGCGATAAGTCGGTGACGCGCAGGCTTCTCGTCGATCCGTCTCGCATGGAGGCCGCGGACGAGGATCGTTCGTTCGTCGACATCGGCCGCCCTGCGCCAACGAGCCACTCGAGCGGCTTTGGTTCGGTCGTGACCGAGATCGACGCTCAAGGCCCTTCAAGCCGCCACGGAGCGACACTCGTGTGCCCGGAGGTCGCGGGTCGCCAAGAAGCCCCATGAGCGGTTCGGCCGTGGCGGCACCCCACCGGGGGAGGTGGTGGGGTATCCATGACCCGTCCCCGGGCCTCTGCGGACCGCCTCATGCCCGACGGCGATCAGGGCTCGCGGCTCACTCCGGACCCGGGAGCGCCACGTCGGGCGGCGTCCACGAGAAGATGGACCGACGGAAGCCGTCGCCCACGCCGTCATCATCGAGCAGCGGGTTGCCGGTGCCGTTGTTGATGAGGGCGGTCGAGAGCGACAGCCGGAAGAAGCTCGAGGGGGTTGGCAGGATCGAGGGGCTGAAGGGCACGGACGTGTTGGTTCGCAGGTCGACCGTCAGGCGGCGCGTGACCGGGTTCCACGAGAATCGAGACGCCGCCAGAGTGACCGGGACGTCCACCGAACCCTGACGGGCCGTGAGTTGCACGGCCGTCGTGATCTGCCCGCTGGTGATGAGGGATTGGATGTTCGTCGCGTTCGAGAACGTGATGGTGAGGAACCGGCCGAACGTGTCGATCGACACGCCGGTGACGGCCGGACGACCGTCCACCCGCGTGAACGAGCCGAGCACGCCCGCCGCGACCGCCCGTCCGGCAAGGTCGCGGACCTGGTTGGCCGCCACGCCGACGCTGATGGCCCCCAGCGGCAGCGTGCCCGCATAGGAGTACCGCCAGAAGCCCGCGCCCAGCGACGACACGCCCGTCACGGAGACGCCCGTGATGGTGATGTCCGCCGCGTCGATACTGGCCGGATCAATGCCCGAGCCCGTGCCGTCCGTCCAGCGGATGTCGACGAAGCCGGGGTTGTTGGAGATGGTCGACCCCGCCAACGGCGCCTCGAGCGAGCCGGTGGGGGCCACGGTGTCGAGCACGAACGAGCCGACGGTGGCGGCAAGCGAGACGTTGCCCGCCAGGTCCGTGGCCGCGCCCGCCGCAGCCGAGACCGTCACGACGCCCTGCGGCAGGGAGCCCGAGTAGGCGTACCGGAAGATGCCGCCGCCCATGCTCGAAACGCCCGTCACCGTGACACCGGTGATGGTGACCGAACCGGCGGCGACGGAGGCAGGATTGACCCCCGACCCGTTGGTGTCGGTCCAGGCGATGTCCACGTAGCCCAGGTCGGCGCCGACGATGGGGGCGTTGAAGGGGGCGGCGAGCGCCGCCACGGGGCGAACGCTGTCGACGGTCAAGTTGGCCGCCACGGGGGCGCCGGCGAGCGGGTTGCCCGAGGCGTCCACGATGCCCGCGCCGAGCAGCAGCCGGTAGTTGGCGTTGTCGAGCGGCGCATCGAGCGTGAGCGTCACGAGGGAGGTGGAGGAGTTGAAGAGGATGGTGACGATGCGGGAGGAGATGTTGGTGTCGTCGCCGTTGCCGAAGGTGGCGTCAACGCTGCGGAGCAAGGTGTAGTTGGCGGGATTGGTGAGCGACGAAGCGACCAGATCGGTGGCCGGGGCGAACTGGATGCTGAAGGCGGCCGGGCCGACGTTCACGACGCCCGAGGGGGAGACGGAGGCGACCGTGGGGCCGGTGCGATCGATGCGGAAGGTGCGGGCGAAGTCGCCGCCCTCCGCGCCGTCGACGTTGCCGTCGAGGCGGTTGCCCGCGAGGTCGACGGGGGCGTTGGTGGAGTCGCTCAGGATGCGGAACCGGTAGCGGCCGTCGGGCAGCGCGCCCGGCAGGACCACCGAGGCATTGAACTCGCCGAAGCCGTAGGTGACGTCGCTGATGCTCATCGGCACGTCGTCGCCGCTGCCGAAGAGGCCGTCGGCGCCGGCCTCGGTGAGGGTGTAGAGCGAGAGACTGCGGACGCTGGTGACGTCCATGCGCTCGCTGAAGGTCATGGTGAAGGAGGAGACGCTCGTGGTCAGGACGGCGTCATCGACCATGCCCGCGGGCGCGAAGGCCGTGATGACCGGCGGGGTGGTGTCGTTGCCCGAGCCCTGGAACTCGTACGCGCCGATGTCATAGAAGCGGAAGACGCCCTCGCCCGTGTTGGTGGTGCCCAGGTCGTCGTTGCGGGGCAGTCCGTCGGCGTCGAGGGCCGGCGCGACGGTGCTGTTGGCCGCGTCGATGAGGGGCGAGGTCGAGCGGATGCGGAAGTTGTCGTCGACGCCGAAGTCGCTGAAGGGGTCGACGGGCGACAGGCGGTCCCAGCCGAGCAGGTTGTCGGCGCCGTTGAAGTCGATGAAGAGGGGATCGGCCGACTTGCTCACCGAATCGAGGCCCGTGGCCGTCCGCCATTCGGCCAGATCGTTGCGGGGCGTGCCCGAGGAGCGTCCGAACTGGGCCGCGCCGGGGTTGGTGAGCCACACGTTGTTGAAGTTGCTGGTGAATCCGCCGGCGATGCCGGAGAACTCGAAGCCGTAGCCGCCGCCGATGGCGACCATGTTGTTGATGATCTGGCTGGCGGCCGTCGCGTTGGTGACGCGGATGGCCGAGCCCACCTGGTGGAAGATCGTGTTGTTGATGATGCGGAAGGAGGGGGAGGAGCTGGCCGACAGGTTGACGTCGATGGCCTGGTTGGTGTGGTCGTAGATGAGGTTGTTGACGATCAGCGGTTGGCCGCTGTACATGTTCTCGAGGCGGATGCCGACGCTGCTGCCCAGGATGCGGTTGCGTTCGATGGTGACGCTGGGGTACTGGTCGACGTACACGCCTCGGTTGACGTTGCCGACGATGCGGTTGCCCTCGACCCACATGGCGTAGGCGCGGACGCCGTCGCCGTTGAGGGAGATGAGGTTGTTGCGGACGTGGCTGTAGTTCGAGTTCTCGCCGTAGACGCCGAAGCCGGCGTTGAGCGAGACCGTGTTGTCGCGGAAGTTGATCCGGTCGCGAATCCGCACGCCGGTGGTGTTCTCGGTGACGAGGTTGTTCGAGACGGTCGAGTAGTCGAGGTCGGCGGTGTCGTTGAGGTCCATGCCCGTGTCGTTGCCGCGGGCCTCGTTGCGGAGGGCGGTGAACTGGGCGACGGAGATGGAGATGCCGGTCGAGTTGTTGTACGCGATGTTGTCGCGGAAGGTCAGGCCGCTCGCGCTCGCCTCGGCGCGGAAGCCCGTGCCGCTGCGGCTGCCCACCTTGTAGAACTGGCTGAGTTCGACCAGGGCGTTGGCGCCGTCGATGCGGACGTCGATGTCCTGGTCGGTGTTGGGGCTGGACGTGGTGCCGAAGGCGACGACGCGGCGGAGCACCGCGTTGGAGGAGCCCGAATCCAGATAGAGGCCGATGAAGGCGTTGTCGACGGCCCGGACGTCCTCGATGGTGAGCCGCGGAGCGCCGGCGGCCCAGAGGCCGAAGTAGCCGTTGCTGAGCGTGAGGTTGCGGACCGAGACGTCGGAGGCGGCCACTCGCATGGCCGCGATGTTGGTCGCGACGTTCGACCGTTGGAGCGTCGCGCCGCCGCCGACGGGGCCGAGGATCGACACGCCCGCGTCCTGAGCCAGCACCTCGACGGTGGAGGCCAGGAGATAGGTGCCGGTGTCGACGCGGACGACATCGCCGGGGTTGAGGTCGTAGGCCGCCAGTAACGCGTTGAGCGACCGCATCGGGTCGCCCGGCGTGGTGCCGGTGTTGAGGTTGTTGCCCACCGCCGTGGCGTACTGGTCGCCGGTGGTGGCGTCGTCGTTGACGTAGTAGGTCGAACCCGACGAACCGACGGTGAAGACGTTGACCGACGTGTCCGTGGCGGACGCGTTGGTGGTGGAGGTGATGCGGATCAGGCCGTCGAGCGTGCGGTGCGTGTTGTTCGGCGTCCACGCGTACGAGCCGTCGTTGATCTCGTTGGCCGCGATGGTCGTCCACGACGACCCGTTGTTCGGGCTGAACTCGATGTTGACGCGGGCGCCCGCGTTGACGGACCGCCACCGCACCAGCATGGAGCGGCCCGCCTTGGCCTTCTCGCCGCCGTCGGGGCTGAGGATCTGCACGAAGTTCGCCTGACTCCTCGAGGCCTGGTTGGAGTTGCCATAGGCGCCAAGGTCGACGCGGTCGCCGTCCTGGAGGGCCAAGGGACCCGAGAGGCCCGTGGGGGTGTCCTCGGTGACGGCGTCGACGGGGTCGCCGGCGTCGATGGCGGGGCTGAAGGCGGCGTCGGGCGTCCAGGTGCCGGTGCCGGGCTTGTAGCTGGCGACGGTGGACTGGAGGCGGAAGTTGTCGTCAGAGCCGTCGACCAGTGCGGCGGCGGAGGTGCGGAGGTAGGCGGACCCGATGGTGGTGAACATCGTGCCGTCGCCGGGCCTGCTCCAACGCAGGCGGGGCGCGGTGGTGGAGGTGTCGTCGACAGCCTCGAAGACGATGGGGACCCAGCCCGGGGCGGAGGCGGTGAAGGTGCCGGTGCGGCTCTCCTGATTGGCGGGGGGGCTGAAATCGTTGACGACCAGCGTGCCGTTGACGAAGAGACGCTGGGGTCCGTAAGCGCGGATGTCGAAGGTGTAGGTGCCCGCGGCGGGGAGGAAGACCTCGCCGCTCCACCGCATGCTGGTGCCGTCGACGTTGAGGCCGGGTCGGATGCCCGATCCGGTGTTGAACTCGACGGAACGGTCGACGCCGGTGACGGCGGGGGTGCCGCTGAAGGTGGTGTTGTTCCAGCCCTGGAAGGTCAGGCCGCCCGCGTCGACGGCGCCGAGGACGTTGTCGGCTCCGTCGATGTCGACGAACCTGGGGTCGGCGCTGATGGAGTTGGCGTCAAGGCCCAACTCGAGGGACCAGTCGGTGAGGGTGGCGAAGGGGAGCTGCCAGTAGCCCAGCGACGCGCCGTTGATGGGACGAAGGAGGTTGTAGTCGCTGGCGAAGCCGGTCTGGGCGCTGTCGGCGACGTTGACGACGTACTTGCCCGTGCCACCGGCGACGAGGATGTTGTTCTTGAGGGTGACGTTGCGGGTGTTGCCGGCGAAGCGGACGGCGTCGCCCGCGGGGGTGTAGACGGTGTTGTTGATGATGTCGTTGTCGACGTTGTTGCTGGTGGAGCCGTCGCCGACGAGGATGCCCTCGCCCGCGTCGTAGACGAGGTTGTTGAGGATGCGGTAGTTGTACGCGGCCCAGTTGTTGACGGCGATGCCGTAGCTGGAGACGCCGTGGATGCGGTTGCCCTGGATGAGGACGTTGGAGTATCCGTCGGCGTAGATGCCGTAGTTGGCGTTGAAGATGTTGAGGTTGGTGATCGAACCGGCGCTGTAGCCGTAAACGCTGGCGTGGCTTGGACCGCCGTTGCGGTAGAGGGTGAGTCGGTCGGCCGAGGCCCCGTTGCGGATCTCGAGACCCTCCTGCCCGTTGGCGTAGGCGACGCTGTCGCGAATGAGGACGCGGTTGTCGACGTGGAAGCCGTCGCCGCCGTTGGCGAAGCTGGTGTTGTTGAAGGCGGTGGGGGTGGCGTAGCCCGCGGTGGAGTTGCCGTTGAGCCAGAGTCCCCTGTCGTTGTTCTGGAAGGTGGAGTTGCCGGAGACCTCGAACCCGTCGCCACGGATGTACATGCCGTGGGTGTTGTTCCAGGCCTGATTGTCCTGGACGATCGCCGTGCCCGGGGCGTCGATGTAGAGGCCGTAGCCGTCGCGGCCGTTGATCTTGGTGAAGCGGTTGCGGAGGACGGTGGAGTTGACGCCGTGGATGACGGCGTTGTAGTCCTGGTTGCGGTTGCCGTCGACGGCATTGCCCCAGAGGAAGCTGTCGCGGAGGGTGAAGTTGGCGCTGGCGTTGTCGTTGACCTGGATGCCGCGGTCGGCGTTCTCGAAGATCTCGACGTTGTCGAGCGTGACGTCCGAGGAGCCGTCGCCCACGAAGACGCCGTAGAACGCGCCGGTGATGCGCAGACGCGAGATGGTCACGGCATCGGCGTTGACGAGTTCGAAGGCCCGCTGCGACGCGCTCGTTCGGTTGTTGCGGTCGATCACCGCGCCGGGACCCGACGAGGGGCCTTCGAAGGTGATGCCCGCATCGTCGCTCGTCACCAGGATGTTGCGGATGAGCTGATAGGTGCCGGTGTCGACGCGGACCGTGTCGCCCGGCTCGAGGTCGTATGCCGCCAGCAGGGCGCTGAGCGACCGCATGGGATCGGCCGCCGACGTGCCGGTGTTGGCGTTCGAGCCGACGGCCGACGTGAAGACATCGTCGCCGGCGGCGCCGTCGTTGACGTAATACGTCGTCGTGATCACGCCGACCGAGAAGGGAACGACGCTCATGGCGTTGATGGAGGGATCGGCCGTGTCGGCGATCACGATGCGGATGTTCGTCAGGGGCGTGGCGGGATCGAGCGAGAAGCTGAACTCGCCGTCGTCGTCGACCCCGGACCCCAGCGGGGTCACCGTTGCGCCGTCGTCGGTGGTGTAGCCGATGTCGAAAAAGCCGCTGAGGCCTGCACTCCGCCACGTCACGCTGATGAGCTGGCCGCCGATGAACTTCGCGCTGTTGCCCGGGGTGAGCAGTTGGATGTACGAGGCGCGGCTCCTCGAGGCCTGGTTGGAGTTGCCGTAGGCGCCGAGGTCGACGCGGTCGCCGTCCTGGAGGGCCAAGGGGCCCGAGAGGCCGGTGGGGGTGTCCTCGGTGACGGCGTCGGCGGGGTCGCCGGCGTCGATGGCGGGGCTGAAGGCGGCGTCGGGCGTCCAAGTGCCGGTGCCGGGCTTGTAGCTGGCGACGGTGGACTGGAGGCGGAAGTTGTCGTCAGAGCCGTCGACCAGTGCGGCGGCGGAGGTGCGGAGGTAGGCGGACCCGATGGTGGTGAACATCGTGCCGTCGCCGGGCCTGCTCCAACGCAGGCGGGGCGCGGTGGTGGAGGTGTCGTCGACAGCCTCGAAGACGATGGGGACCCAGCCCGGGGCGGAGGCGGTGAAGGTGCCGGTGCGGCTCTCCTGATTGGCGGGGGGGCTGAAATCGTTGACGACCAGCGTGCCGTTGACGAAGAGACGCTGGGGTCCGTAAGCGCGGATGTCGAAGGTGTAGGTGCCCGCGGCGGGGAGGAAGACCTCGCCGCTCCACCGCATGCTGGTGCCGTCGACGTTGAGGCCGGGTCGGATGCCCGATCCGGTGTTGAACTCGACGGAACGGTCGACGCCGGTGACGGCGGGGGTGCCGCTGAAGGTGGTGTTGTTCCAGCCCTGGAAGGTCAGGCCGCCCGCGTCGACGGCGCCGAGGACGTTGTCGGCTCCGTCGATGTCGACGAACCTGGGGTCGGCGCTGATGGAGTTGGCGTCAAGGCCCAACTCGAGGGACCAGTCGGTGAGGGTGGCGAAGGGGAGCTGCCAGTAGCCCAGCGACGCGCCGTTGATGGGACGAAGGAGGTTGTAGTCGCTGGCGAAGCCGGTCTGGGCGCTGTCGGCGACGTTGACGACGTACTTGCCCGTGCCACCGGCGACGAGGATGTTGTTCTTGAGGGTGACGTTGCGGGTGTTGCCGGCGAAGCGGACGGCGTCGCCCGCGGGGGTGTAGACGGTGTTGTTGATGATGTCGTTGTCGACGTTGTTGCTGGTGGAGCCGTCGCCGACGAGGATGCCCTCGCCCGCGTCGTAGACGAGGTTGTTGAGGATGCGGTAGTTGTACGCGGCCCAGTTGTTGACGGCGATGCCGTAGCTGGAGACGCCGTGGATGCGGTTGCCCTGGATGAGGACGTTGGAGTATCCGTCGGCGTAGATGCCGTAGTTGGCGTTGAAGATGTTGAGGTTGGTGATCGAACCGGCGCTGTAGCCGTAAACGCTGGCGTGGCTTGGACCGCCGTTGCGGTAGAGGGTGAGTCGGTCGGCCGAGGCCCCGTTGCGGATCTCGAGACCCTCCTGCCCGTTGGCGTAGGCGACGCTGTCGCGAATGAGGACGCGGTTGTCGACGTGGAAGCCGTCGCCGCCGTTGGCGAAGCTGGTGTTGTTGAAGGCGGTGGGGGTGGCGTAGCCCGCGGTGGAGTTGCCGTTGAGCCAGAGTCCCCTGTCGTTGTTCTGGAAGGTGGAGTTGCCGGAGACCTCGAACCCGTCGCCACGGATGTACATGCCGTGGGTGTTGTTCCAGGCCTGATTGTCCTGGACGATCGCCGTGCCCGGGGCGTCGATGTAGAGGCCGTAGCCGTCGCGGCCGTTGATCTTGGTGAAGCGGTTGCGGAGGACGGTGGAGTTGACGCCGTGGATGACGGCGTTGTAGTCCTGGTTGCGGTTGCCGTCGACGGCATTGCCCCAGAGGAAGCTGTCGCGGAGGGTGAAGTTGGCGCTGGCGTTGTCGTTGACCTGGATGCCGCGGTCGGCGTTCTCGAAGATCTCGACGTTGTCGAGCGTGACGTCCGAGGAGCCGTCGCCCACGAAGACGCCGTAGAACGCGCCGGTGATGCGCAGACGCGAGATGGTCACGGCATCGGCGTTGACGAGTTCGAAGGCCCGCTGCGACGCGCTCGTTCGGTTGTTGCGGTCGATCACCGCGCCGGGGCCCGACGAGGGGCCGACGATCCGCACGCCCGCGTCCTGCGCCTCGATCAGGATGTTGGCCGTGAGCTGATAGGTGCCGGTGTCGACGTAGATCACGTCGCCGAACTCGAGGTCGTACTGCTGGAGCACCGCGCGGATCGACGCCTTCGGGGAGAGCGGGCTCTGACCCGTGTTGGCGTCATTGCCCACAGCGCCGGGCGTGAACTCGTCGCTCGCGTCCGAGGAGTCGTCGACGTAATAGACGCTGATCGGCACGCCCACGCTGAAGAGGGCGTCGGAGGCGTCGCCGATGGCAGGCGTGCCGGCACTGGTGATCCGCAGCACGTACTGGTCGCTGATGGGAGCGCCCGTGAGGTTCCACGAGTAGCTGCCGTCGTTGGCCTCGTTGGCCGCGATGACCGTGAAGGGGCCGCCCGGGCCGTTCCGCGAGACGGCGATGTCGACGTTGCCCGCGAAGCCGAAGGAACGCCACCGCACGTTGAAGGTCGTGTTCTGCGGCAGCGTCTCCCCGCCGTTGGGGTTGGTCACGGTGACGTACTGGGCCGGGCTCCGCGAGGCTTGGACCGTGTTGCCCTCGGCGCCGAGGTTGATGTAGCCGCCGTTGCTGGCCGGCTCAAGGTTGAAGGCGTCGGCCGGGTTGCCGCGGTCGATGGCGGGACTGGTGAGGGCGTTGGCGATGAAGGTGCCCGTGGACGGGTCGTAGCTGCCGTGGACCGACTGCAGGCGGAAGTTGCCCGCGGCGGGGTTGACGAAGAGCGGGTCGGCGCTCAGCGAGTCGGCGTCCTGGAAGGTGGCGAACTGCCAATCCGTCAACGACACGCGATCGCCCTGGTAGAAGCCGGTGCGTCCGCGGTCGGTGGCCCGCAGGAGGTTGAAGTTGGTCTGGAAGCCGAGTTGGCTGTCGTTCTCGATGTAGACGCCGTAGCCGGTGCGCACCCAGACGATGTTGTTGCGGAGCGTGATGTCGCGGCTGTTGGAGACGCGGATGCCGTCGGCCGTGGCCTCGTCGATGGTGTTGTTGACGATCTGCCGCGACGCGGCGCCGCTCATGTTGAGGATGCGGATGGCGGCGTTGGCGTGGCCGCTCATCGTGTTGTTGCGGATCGTCAAGGGCTGCGACGACCACGTGTCGGCATAGATGCCCCACGCGTTGCCCGAGAACGTGTTGCCGAGGATGGAGCCGGCGCTGTAGTACTGCAGCTGGATGCCCGGACCGCCGTTGTTCAGCAGGCGGTTGCCGGTGAACGAACCGTCCATGACCAGCATGCCGCCCGCCGTGTTGCCGGACAGGACCGAGTCGGAGACGGTGATCGTCGAGTACCACTGGAGCACGCCCCATCCGGAGTTGCCGGTGATGGTGGCGTTGGCGATGGTCACGGTTCCTTCGGTACGGAGGCCGCCGCCGGCGTTGGAGGTGGCGGTGACGCCCGTCCACGTGCCTCCCGCCGTGCCGCCGTCCTTGTAGAGGCCGAAGGAGCGGTTGCCCGTGAGCGTCGCGCCGTTGATGGCGACGCCGACGTCGTTGAGGTACAGGCCGAAGCGGTTGCCGGAGGCGACGAGATTCTCGATCACGCCGCCACCGCCGCCGATGACGGCCAAGCCGTCGCTGGAGCCCGGATGGTTGGTCGCCGTGAGGTTGCGGATGAGGGTGAACGCGCTGCCGCCCTCGATCCGCACGCCGTCGGCGGCGTTGTCGCGGGCGACCACCGTATCGAGGGTTAGGTCGGTCGAGCCGCTGCGGGCGTTGATCGCGTGGCGACCGCCCGTCAGCGTCAGGCGGCGGATCTGCATGAAGTCCGCGTCGAAGAGTTGGATGAGGGACTGGTTGGCGTTGCCGGGGATGGCCGTGGTGAACTCGGCGACGCGCTCGGTGCTCACGGGCCCGAGCAGGGAGAAGGCCCGGTCGGTGCCGTAGCCCGCGCCGGTGACGCCGCTGGCGACGAAGGTGTCGATGAGCGGATAGACGCCCGTGTCGACGTGGAGCGTGCTGCTGTTCTGCAGTTCGTAGGTGCGGATGACGTTGACGGGGTTGGGCTTGGGAGCGGTCGGCAGCTTGCCCGTGGCCCGGTTGTTGCCGGTGGCGCCGGGCGTGTACTCGTCGTTGACGTTGGAGGCGTCGTCCACGTAGTAGGTCGTGCCGTCCTCGGGAACCGTGAAGGCCTCGGTGCCGCGATCGACGATGGCGGCGTTGCCCGCCAGCGACACCTGGATTCGCAGCCCGTAGGTGCCGAAGTCCACGCCGCTGGTGCCGGGCTGCCACTGGAAGCTGCCGACATCGGGGGTGTTGAGCGCGATGTTGAGCACGAACGCCGGGCCGTCGGGCCCGTCGCGGAAGAGGTCGATGTTGACGCCCAGGTCCGCGGCGTTACCGAAGCTGTTCCAGATGATCGTCTGCGGGCGGTTCCGCTCCCAGTCGGCGTACAGATCAGGCGCGATGAGCACGATACGCGTCGACGCCGCGGCGGCATCCGCGACAGTGTTGCCGTACGCGCCCTGGTCGGCCCCGAACGACTCGGGCATGACGTACGCGAAGCCCGCGTCGAGGTACGAGTCGGTGGTGGAGCCGGTCTCTCGCGAAGCGACGAAGCGGTAGACCACCGAACGGGCGCCTGAGGGAATCGCCACGCGGGAGCCCAGCAGTTCCCAACGATCGCTCACATTCGAGGCGGGCAGCGACTGGAAGCTGAGCTCCGAGCCGCCGCCGTCGAGGAATCGCACGATAAACTGGCCGCGATCGGCCGCCGACTCGGCCGCGCTGCGGATGCGTCCGCCGAAGACCAGGACGAGATCCTGCGAGTCGAGCACGACGGGCGAATAGCCCGCCGAGAGCAGGTTGATCGTCTGCTCGGCGAATCCCGCGGCGTCATTGCCCGCCTGGAAGTAACCGGTGCCCGTGTGCGGGGAAGGCGACGCGGTCCGCACCGACGAGCCCAAGTTGACGGTCCACGACGAAAGGCCCGACTCGAAGCTCGGGTTCTGCAGCAGGTTCACGCGGTCGATCGGCACGCCCTGATCGGCCGTGACGTCGCCCATGTCGACCGTGGGGCTGCTGAAGCGGCGGCCCGCCACGATGTCGAACACCTGATAGTTGCCCGCCGTGCGGTTCTGGAACCGCGGCTGGGCCCACAACGGATCGACGGCCGTGCGACCCTGCGACGTGAGGTCGAATCTCGCCACGTCGGCGCGGAAGTCGAGGATGTCGTTGAAGTCCTTGGTCCAGTAGGCGATCTTGCCCGTGCCGGTGCTGAAGAGCGTGTTGCGGTCGCTGAAGAAGCCCGACTGGCTGGTGTTGTCGACGGTGAGGGCGTATCCCGCGTCGGCCCAGAGGATGTTGCCACGCACCTCGAGTTGCGTTGATGCGCCGCGGGCCCGGACGGCGTTGCCCGTCCACGCGTCGATCGTGTTGTTGACGATCCGCACGTCCGCCGTCGCCTCGATGTCGACGCCGTCGGCGGCGTTGCGGTAGATCAGGTTGTGCACCACGACCTGGCTGGCCGAGGCGTCGATGCCCGTCCCGTTGAACGCGATGCGGTTGAAGCGGATGACGCCGGCGAAGACCGTGCCGACGGCGTTGCTCTCGATGCGGTTGGCGAGGTCAAGGGTCGACTCGGGGCCGAGCAGGCCGGTGCCGATCACGCCCGTGGTGTTGCCGCGGATGGTCTGGCCCTGCATCCAGCCGTTGAGCTCGACGCCCACCGAGCCGCCGGTGAAGACGTTGGCGGTTCCCGTGCCCACGAAGCCCAGGCCCGCCGCCTGCGTCGACGTGCTGACCAGGGCGCCCGTCGTCGCGCCCGAGAAGGTGTTGGCGACCACGTTGGCCGCGGCGTTGTATCGGAGGCCGACGGTGCCGCCGGTGACGGTGTTGCCCGCGATCGTGCCCGTGAGGGCGGCCTGCACGCGGATGCCGGTGGTGTTGCCCGTGAGGGTGTTGGAGACGATCTCCGCGCCTGCGGCTTCCGCGATGTCGATGCCCGTGATGGCGCCGGTGATGGTGTTGTGACGCACCATCGCACTTGTGACGCCGGTGCCCGCGAAGTGGATGCCGCGTGCGCCGCCGCTGAGGCGGTTCTGTTCGATGTTCACGCCGGTGGTGGAGGCGTTGAGCGTGATGCCCCCGCCCACGAGGTTGCGGAGGACCGTCGCGTCCGCCGCGCCGTCGATGGTGATTCCACCCGTCGCCGCCCCGTCCTGCATGAGCAGGCGGGCGGCGGTCGAGCCGACGCTTACGGCCGCCAGGCCCAAGCCCGACAGCGTGACGTCCGCGGCGTTCACCGCCACCGTGCCGCCGATGGCCGGCAGGCCGTAGAAGCCGCCGATGATCGTCACGCCCGCGTCGTCGGCCCCGACCGTGAAGGCCGGGTACGCGCCGCTGTCGACGACGATGACGTCGCCGGGGTTGAGATCGCGGGCGGCAAGGATTTGGCCCACGCTCGCCGCGGGAGCCGCCGCCGACGTGCCCGGGTTGGCCGCGTTGCCCGCCGCGCCGGAGAACGTGTCGCCCGCGGTGGCTGCGTCGTTGACGTAGTAGACCGAACCCAGTGAGAAGGTGTTGTGGCGGACGAAGGCCTTGGGACGGCCTGCCGAAGCGTCGGTCCACGAGACGATCGGCCTGCCGGAGGCATCGAGCGCGAGGTGCAGCCCGCGAATGTCGCCACTGGTCGAGACCACACCCTCGTTGCGAGCATCACCGACGAGTTGCTCGGCGAAGGACGTGCCGTTCCACGTGCGGGCGTGAACCGCCTGACGCGTCGTCGTGCGGGAGAGGACCGTGCTGTCGACCCACGCCAACTGCAGCGAGGTGCCCGTCGACGCCAACTGCGGCATCGAGACCCTGCCGGTCGAACCGGAGATCGAGCCGCCCAGCGGCGCGCCCAACGGCTGCCACGCCCCGCCACTGAAGCGTGCGGCAAGAATGCTGGAACGATCGAGCGTGTTGTCCTGCCACGCGACAAAGAGCGTGTCACCGAGGTAGGCGAGCGAGGGTTGGGCGCTCTCGGACGTGTTGTTGGAGACGCCCCCGCCCGAGGCCGAGCCTCCCAGCGCGATCCACGACGTGCCGTTCCATTCGAGCGCGTAGACCTCGCGATCCTGCGCGGCGAACGACTGCGTCCACGCGACGGCGAGCCGACCGCTCGGGCCCGCGGCCAGCGAAAGGTCGGCCACGTCGATCGCGGAGTTGGAGACGCCGTCGGAGCTCGCGCTGCCCGTGCCGAGTTCCTGCCATGCACCGCCCGTGAAGCGGCGGATGTGCACGTTGCGGATGCCGCCGGTGCGGTCGATCCACGCGACCACGGGCGTGGAACCGCTCATGACGACTTTGGGCGATTCGGCGAGGTTCGACCCGCTGATGCCCGCGGCGGAGAGCGAGGCGCCAAGGGCGATCCACGCCGAGCCGTTCCAGCGAGCCACGCGGATGTTCGTATTGCCGGAAGCGTCGGTCTCGGCCCACGCCACGACCGGGTTCGTGCCATCGAGCGCGATGCTGGGGGAACGCGATGCGCCGGAGGTGGCGCTGATGCCGCCACCCTGCGAGCTGCCTGCGAGCTGCGTCCACGTGCCGCCCTGGAAGCGGGCGACGTAGATCTCGAAGGAACCGTTCTGGCTCTCCGCCCATGCCGAGTAGACGCTGCCGTCGCTGGCGGCAGCGCTGGCGGCATCCTCTGACAGGCCCGCCGAGCCGCTGAGGCCTAGGCGGCTGCCCGAGCCCGCCAGTTCGCCGAACCGACCGGCCGTCGACTCGCCCGCGGCCATCGACGGTCCGAAGGTGATGAGGGGCGTTCCGGCCTGGACCGAGGGCGCGGCGGTGGGGGCCGCCGGGATGAAGTCCGTAGGCGTTGCACCGTCGCCCGAGCCGTAGTTGACGTGGATGTCGGGGCCGGTGGGTGCCGACGCGGCATTGTCTTGCCGGATGATGTCGTCGTCCCCTTCACCGAAGAGTTGGTCGAGGCCGCCGCCGCCGATGAGTTGGTCTCGACCCTGATTGGGCTCCGACCCGTTGGTGCCTAGGTCGCCGTAGACGTAATCGACGGCGTTGTCGTCGCCCGCGCCCGACGCGCTGTGGCCGTACAGGGTGTCGTGGTGCTCATCGCCGGTGATGAGATCGCTGCCGGCATCGCCGCTGATGACGTCGTCACCGGTGCCGCCGCGGATGACGTCATCGCCTGCGCCGCCGGAGATCGTGTCATTGCCGCCGCGGCCCAAGAGGCGATCGCGTCCGTCGCCGCCGCTGATCACGTCCGCGCCGTCGTCGGACCCGCGGATGACGTCGTCGCCCTCGTTGCCGGAGAGCGAATCGCCCACGCCGCCGCCACCGTCGATCTCGTCGTTGCCTAGGCCGCCCTCGACGATGTCGGTGCCGGTGCCCGCGTCGATGATGTCGTCGCCCGCGTCGCCGAAGATGGTGTCGGTGCCGCCTTGGCCGAAGATGACGTCGTTGCCGTCACCGCCGCGGATGGTGTCGTTGCCGATGAACGATCCGTGGATGGTGTCGTCACCGGCCTCGCCACGAAGGTCGTCGCCGGTGCTTTCGCCCGCGTAGAGGGCGTCGTTGTCCGTGCCGCCGAGGATCAGGTCGGCGCCCATGCCGCCGTCGATGCGATCGTCGCCGCCGTCGCCCGAGACGCGGTCCGCGCCACCCATCGCGTAGATGGTGTCGTTGCCCGCGCCGCCGGAGATGAGATCGCCGAAGCGGACGGCATCATTGAAGTCAGGGTCGGAGGCCGCACCTTCGTCGGACCCGTGAATGACGTCGTCGCCATCGCCGCCCGAGAGCGAGTCGCCGATGCCGGATCCGGCCACGAGCGTGTCGTTGCCCGTGTCGCCCGAGAGCGTGTCGACGCCCTCGTCGCCGAGGAGTTGGTCGTTGCCTGCGTTGCCGGAGATGACGTCGTTGCCCGTGCCGCCCGAAAGCGTGTCGTCGCCGTCGCCACCGGAGATGGTGTCGGTGCCGGATTCGCCCCAGACGCGGTCGTTGCCGGCGTTACCCTCGATGATGTCGTCGCCCGACGCGCCGCCGTAGATGAGGTCGTCGTTGTCGTCGCCTCTGAGCGTGTCGTTGCCGTCGCCGCCGTCGATGAAGTCGTTGCCCGCATTGCCGCGGATGTTGTCGGCGCCGAGTTGGCCGCGGAGGAAGTCGTCGCCGTCGCCGCCTTCGATGACGTCGTCGCCGTCATCGCCGTAGATGGTGTCGGACCCGGCCTCGCCGTAGATGGTGTCGTTGCCCGCGTTGCCGCGGACGGTGTCGTCGCCGTCGCCGGCGCGGATGGCGTCGGCGTCGGCGTTGCCCTCGATGGAGTCGCGACCGGTGCCGCCGTAGATGGTGTCGGTGCCGGCATCGCCGCGGATGTCGTCGTCGCCGGTGTCGCCGTAGATGGTGTCGGCGCCGTCCTCGCCGCGGATGACGTCGTTGCCGAAGCCGCCGAAGATGGAGTCGTTGCCCGTGCCGCCGAAGATGGAGTCGTTGCCTTCCTGTCCGGAGAGCGTGTCGGCGTCTTCCTGGCCGCGGATGGTGTCGTTGCCTGCGCCGCCGAGGATGGAGTCGGTGCCCGTGCCGCCCTCGATGGTGTCGTTGTCGTCGCCACCGCGGAGGGTGTCGTTGCCCGCGTCGCCGAAGACCTGGTCAACGCCTGCACCGGCGTCGATGGTGTCGTTGCCGATGTCGCCGCGGATCACGTCGTTGCCCGCGCCGCCCTGGGCGGAGTCGTTGCCGGCACCGAGGAGGATGGAGTCCGCGCCGTCGCCGCCGAAGGCCGCGTCGTCGCCGGCGCCGGTGTCGATGGAGTCGTCGCCTTCCTCGCCGTACACCTCGTCGTCGCCGTCGCCGCCGGTGAGCGTGTCGTTGCCGTCGCGGCCGTGGATCTCGTCGTTGCCGACGCCGCCGTGGATGGTGTCGTTGCCGCTGTTGGGGGCCACCGCGCCGGATTCGACGGGGGTTTCGCCGCCCTCGAGGTAGTCGTCGCCGTCGCCGCCCTCGATGGTGTCGTCGCCGCCGTCGCCGTAGATGGCGTCGGGGCCGTCGCCGCCGCGGAGGATGTCGTTGCCGTCGCCGCCGCGGACGATGTCACGGCCGGGGCCTGCGTCGATGGTGTCGACGGCAAGGCCGCCGGTGATGTTGTCGTCGCCCAGGCCGCCGAGGATGTTGTCGGCGTCATCGGTGTTGGCGGGGTCGGAGCCGCCGACGAGGTCGTCGTTGCCGTCGCCGCCGTCGATGGTGTCGCCGCCGGTGCCGCCCTTGATGGAGTCGTTGCCGATGCCGCCGGTGAGGATGTCGGCTCCAGCGTTGCCGAAGATGGCGTCGTTGCCGTCGCCGCCGCCGATGGTGTCGTTGGCGCCGCCGCCCTGAAGGGTGTCATTGCCGACGCCGCCCTGCAGGTTGGTGGGGAGGACGATGCCTGGGTCGATGAGGATGGAGTCGTCGCCCGCGCCACCGTCGGCGGTGATGCGGAGGACGGGGTTGGCCTCGGTGCCGAAGGTTTGGGAGTACTGGCTGCCTTCGCCGAAGTCGCTCTCGACCAGCACGCTGTAGGACGTGAGCCGCTTGACGCTGAATCGTTCGGCGATGTCGGAGGTGAACTCGCCGCCGCGGAGGCCGGCGCGGGGCCCCATGTTGAGGAGCAGTTCGCCCGAGGACTCGAGGGAGGCCAGGACGGGCGGTTCGGCGCAGGGGTCGTAGTTGAAGGTGACGAGGGTGACGCGGGCGAGATCGAAGCTGAGGGAGACCTCGAAGGGCCAGATGCCGACCTCGACGTAGGCGCGGAGGAAGGCGCCGACCTCGCCGCCGAGCGTGAAGACGCAAAGGGGGCTGCCGGCGTCGATGATGTTCTTGAAGCGGAACTTGCCGTCGCCGTCGGGGTCGCGAAGGTCGAGGCCGATGGTGGCGAAGACGCCGCCCTCGACGCCGGCGGAGGCGATGAAGATGTCGATGCCGCCGCCCGCGGCGATCTCGCCGGTGATGTAGGCCTCGAACTTGTCCTTGCCCGAGGCGGTGCCGCCGACCTTGTCCTCGATGTAGAAGCCGTTGAGGAGTTCGAGCGGATTGCCCGTTTCGATGGTGCGCCGGAGTCCGTAGGTGTCGTAGCCGAAGTCGACGTCGATGCCGGCCTCGAGGCGGCCGCCGAGGGTGGCGACGAGGGGTCCGATGATGGGGAACGACTGGCGGAACTCGAAGCCCACTGCGAGCTTGGGCGCGTCGTAGCGGAAGATGGTGACGTCCTGGCCCAGCAGCAGGGGGAAGAGGCTGCCGAGGGGGTCGTCGAGGAAGGGGAACTGGAGACCGCCGCCCTCGACGCTCTGGTTGGAGGTGCTGAAGCTGGAGGTGGCCGGATTGCTGGCGAGTTGCGTGAGGCCGCTGAGGGGGTTGGCGTTGGCGGCGGGGATGGAGAAGGAGCCCAAGGCTCCCGGGGTGCGGAGCGTGGAGGCGCCGACGCCCGCGAGGTTGAAGCTGCCGAGGTTGATCTTGACGTCGGAGCCGACGCTGATGCCGTTGATGATCGTGATGAGATCGAGGACGTCGGTGATGGCGCCGATGAACTGCGTGTCGGCCAATCCCGTGAGCGAGGCGAGCGTCAGCATCGTGACGGGCTCGGCGGCGGGATCCACGAGCTGCACGAGATCGGTGATGACGGGGAGCGGCGCGGTCAGGGCGTCGATGACGGGCTGCAGCGGATCGGTGACGGTCTGGATCGCCTCGATGATGGGCCCGACGAATCGGCTGAAGAACTCGCCCATGTTGACCGTGATGTCGTTGAACGCCACGGAAGGCGAGCCGACGGAGGCGTTGGTCATCGTCCAGTCGACGACGAGGTTGGCGCCCAGCGACGGGAAGTTGGCGTCGGGGCCGAAGCGGAGCGTCAGCAGGAGGTCGAGATGGGCGGTGGCGCTGAACTGCGCGTTGACGATCTGTGCGGGCGTGGCGCCGATCAGTTCGTTGAAGGAGAGCTTGCCGTTGCCGTTCCCGCTCGGGGGCTCGCGGAGGTCGAGTTGGAAGCTCGCGTTGAGACGGGTGGGGTTGGCGGGATTGTCTCGCGCCCTGGCCTCGAGGATGAGCAGGCGGCCGGAGGCATCGAAGCCCGGCACCGTGGCGGAGGCCTCGAGGGTGAGATCGTTGCGGTTGTTCGTGAGGTCGAAGTACGCGCCGCCCTCGGCGACGCTGAGGCCGAAGACCAAGTTCATGCTCCAGCCCAGCTGGAGGTTGACCGATCCGTCGAGCGTCAGGCCGATGGCGTCAAGACCGAGATCAAAGCCGGTCTGACCGGTCGAAAGGTTGGCCTCTTGGCCGATCTTGATGTCGAAGCGGATGTCGTCGACGATGCCGTCGGCGGGCGCGGTGTCCGTCACCGTCACGATCACGTCATCGAGCGTGACGCCGCCTCCGCCCGCGTTGTTGTTGTCGCGGAGGATGTTGATGCCCGCGGGGCCCAGGGCGGAGAAGAGGATCGACTTGACCTCCGCCTGCAGGAGGTTGCCCGTCGCCAGCTCCGTGCGGAGCGGGTTGATCACGTTGTTCTTGAACTGCTGGATGACGCGCACGGCCTCGCCGATGTCGTCGCCCACGATGGGGAGACGACTGGCGAGGCCGCCCACCACGATGGCCCCGTCGATGATGGTGAAGACGAAGTCGAGGCCGTCGACCAGGCTCGACATGTTCAGGTTCAGGTCAAGGCCGTTGATGAGCGTCTGGAAGTTGGGCAGCGTCAGGTCGACGGTGCTCGCGTTGATGTTCCCGAGGTTGCTCATCGAGAGCGTGATGGCCCCGACGCTCACGCCCTCGAGCGGGAAGTCGATCGGCAGGTTGGCGTTGGCGGTGCCGGTCAGGGCCATCGTCACCTGGCCCGTGCCGATGCTGTCGAGGTACCAGCGTCCGCCCCCGCCCGGGTTGTCGTTGACCTGCACGCTGAAGGTCGCGGGCCCCAGGTTCACCGACCCGTTGCGGATGAAGACGCCCAGGGGGCCGGCGGCGACCGAGAAGTTGAGGTTCGTGCCCGACGCCTGCGCCGACAAGGCCAGGCCCGTCGTGTCGTAGATGAACGGACGCGGGTTGAGCGGGTTCGAGAGGTCGATGCCAAGGTCGAGGTCGAGACTCACGCTCGCGTTGGCGTTGAGCGTGCCGCTGCCGCTGACGAGGTTGCGGATGGTCGAGGGAAGCGAATCGCCGTCGACCGACGCCAGCGTGGCGAGGTCGAAGTTGAAGGGCTGCGTGCCGCTGAACTGATCCTGGAACGAGAGGTCGATGCGCAGCGCGCGGATCGGCGTCTGCGTGAAGGCGATGGTCGCCGAACCGGGGATCGGCAGATCGTCGAGCACCCCGTTGAGGGCGTTCTGCAACGCCTGCAGCGCGGACGTGCCCGTGGCGGCGACGAGTTCGTCGATCGAGCCGAAGTCGGCCGCGAATCCGAGCATCTCGCTGACGGTCTTGTTGAGGAAGGGCAGCTTGTAGTTGAGGAACGAGAAGCCCGAGAGCGTCTGCAGATAGCTCGCGAAGCTCGACAGGGCGCCCGCGACGTCTCCGATGTCGAGGTCGCGGAAGCTCAGGATGGGGTTGAAGTCGCTGTTGTAGCTGAGCGTCGGCGTGGACGTGAGCGTGGGCAGCGAGATGGTGATGGTGGGGCTGCCGGTGATGGGGCCGAGCAGGCCGCCGAGCACCGAGATGGGCCCCAGCGACATCGACGCCGAACCCGTCACCGAGGGCGTCGTCACGATCGAGGAGGGGTCCGTGACGATCCGCTGGAGCAGCGTCGTCACCTTCACGGGCGTGCCCGTGCTGCCGCCGACGGGGTCGCGCATCTGCATCGAGATGGCGGCGTTGCCGGTGGCCGAGCCGCCGCCCACCGAGACGTCGAGGAAGCCGAAGCGTGCCGCGGCCGAGAAGCTCGAGAGCGCGAGCGACAGCGAACCCGACACGCTCGCGCTCTGGATGAGCACGGCGTCGAAGATCGTCTCGCTCGACGTCAGCGCGTCGACATCGAAGAGCACCCGCAGGTCGGCGTTCATCGTCGCCGTGACCCGCAGCCTGCTGCTGGTGGTCACGCCGCCCAGGGGCGCGAGGTTCGCCGAGAAGTCAAGCGGCACTTCCTGCACGGCCGCCGTTCGCGAGAACTGCAGGCGGTAGCTGAAGCGGTTCTCCGTCGGGTCGTACTGCGGGGCGATGGTGCCCGCGGGCAGGCCCAGCACCGTTGCCAGATTCGTCGCGAACGTCTGCACCGAATCGAAGATGGGCACGCCGCCGGGGTCGCGCAGCGCGTCGGTCACCCTCGCGGCGAAGGCCTGCGCGAAGTCGAGCGCGCCGCCCACCGTCAGTCCCTGCGTGAAGGGAATCGGCGTGCTCATCACGCTCGTGCCCGCCAGGTTGTCGAGCATGGTGCCGATGTGATCCACCATCGACAGCAACTGCACCGGCGAGAGGTTCTTGAAGTTCGCCATCTCGGCGAACGCGCTATTGGTCGTCAGCGTCGGGGCCGCCCCCGAGAAGGGATTGGCCGTCAGCGTGATCGACGGCACGCCCGGGAACGAGTAGCCGCCGATCGTGGCCGAGATGGGCAGCGTGCCCGTGGCCGTCGCCGTCGTCCGCGTCACGGTGAAGAGACTGGCGGGCGAGAGGCCCTGCAGTTCCGTCAGCGTGATGCGGCCAAGCGCGTCGGCGTCCGGGTTGGTCAAGGCCACCGAGACGCCCGCGTTCATCGCCAGCGATCCGTTCAGGATCGAGACGTCGAGCACGCCCACGTTGGCCGTGAAGTTGAGGTTCGTGCCCGCGATCGACGCCGCCGCCGCCAGCGAGCCCGAGCGGATGAAGAAGGCCTCCGCATCGCCGAGCCCCGCCGCCAGGTCGATGCCGAAGGAGAACGAATAGGCCACCGAGGCCTGCATCGTCACCTGTCCGTTCGCGTCGACCCGCAGACCCAGCGGGCCCGCTTCGGTGCCCAAGTTGATGGGCAGGTTCGCCAGCGTGCGGCTCGAGCGGAAGTCGAGGTTGAAGCGAAGCTCCGTGCCCCCGTTGTAGAGGCCGCCCGTCACCGCGCCGAAGGTCTGCGAGAGCGTGTCGAGCGCGCTCACCAGGCCGTCGCTCGTCGGGCTCGCCTGCGACAGGTACGTCCGCACCGGCGTGATCAGCTGCGCGTCGAAGAGCGTCGCCAGATCGAGCGCGCGGCCCAGCGTCATCGGCGTCCGGGCGGCGTCGTTCGCCGTGATCAGCGGCAGCGACGCCGCCCAATCCCCCAGTGCCGCCAAGTCCGCGAACGTGTCACGCAACGCCTGGAGTCCCTGCTCGATGGTCGCGATCTGCGACGTTCCCAGCGGCGTGTTGACGCCCGGCCCGTCCGTCCGCGGCGAATAGCCCGACGGCGGCTGCGCAGGCGGGGTCGGGTCGATCGTCGTGTCCGGCGTCGCCACGTCCGGCGCGTCCGCGAGATTGATCCGCACCGACGCGCCGACGTTGTTCGCGTTCGTCAGTTCGGGCACCCGGTCCCACCGGTCGGTCAGCACCAGCAGGTAGCCGTCGGCCCTCGCCCCCGAGGGGATCTCCACTTCGCGCCGATACGTGTACTGGCTGCCCGGCGACATCGGGTTCTGTTCCCGCGTCCAGCGGCTCGTGACGTACGTGTCGCTCGCGTCGTACGTCGCGTCGTACGAGAAGTACACCGCGTCGTGCCAGCCGTCGCCCGAGATCGTGCCCGAGCCGACGTTCCGGACCGTCCACTCCAGCGTGATCGTCTGCCCTCGCGAGGCCGTCGCCGGCGATTGCACGTCGATCACCGCGAGGTCGAGCCCCGGCTGGCGATACTCCGTCGGCTGCCACGGTCCGCCCGGCGGCGGAGCCGTGAAGCCGCCCGGAATAGGCGCGGACTCGCCCCCGGGTTGTTGCGGCGTCGTGCCCGGAACGCTCCCGGTGGGCGGATTGGTCGATGAGTTCTGGTTGCCGCCGGGTTGTGCGGCAGGCGCCGTCGACGGCGACGTCTCCGCGCCGTCGGTCGGCTGGCCAGGGGCCGCCTGCGAGGCATCGGTGCGCCGGTCCAACGCCTGCAGCGATCGCTCCCTCGCCATCGCGGCATCCGGTCCCGCCTTGGGAGCACTCGCAAGCGTCGGCAGGGCTCCCAGACCCTCGCCGCCACCGTCGCGATAGCCGACCCCGCTGCCACCGGGCAGATACGCGCCTGTCTCCTGTCGAGCCTGGCCCAGACCGTGCTCGTGCTCGAGACCCTCCCGTTGCAGGCTCCGCGCAAACAGCAGCTGTCCGTACTGGTCAGGGCTCGAGACCGAGTGCGTCGTGAAGTCGGCGTTCAGAAGGATGATCGGTTCGAGTTGCTCGAACCGGGGCGGGGTCCCTTGCGAACCGGAGGCTGCCGGGTCCGACTCGCTGCGTCCTCGATTGCTCGCCGATTGCTCCGCCATGAGACTTGCTCCTGCGTTCCGGGACCTTGCCGACCGCCTGCAGGGCCGACCGCCGATGAAGGGGGGGTATCGTCCGCCGAGGGGATTCGTTGCACGCCGCGACGCGCATGACGAACCCCCGGCCCCTTCACGCGGCTGACATGTGGTCTACCCGATAAAGGGGGGGGTGTCAACCCCAATATGCATTCGCGGGTCGATAAATGTTCGGAATGCGTTATCGGCCCTTGGCCGCAAAGCCAAGTGAATCACGGAGCTGGTCATCCGATTGAAGCACGTCGGATCGGCGGCGTTTGGCGAGGGCCTGGGCCCGGGCCTGAGCCACGCGGGCGACAGTCTTCGCCACCATCGGCGGCACCACGCCATCACGCGCCAGCCTTCGCGCCGCTGCCGCTTCCAATGAGGCGAACCGGACGAACAACTCGTCCTCGAGCGACACGAACACCTGGACGCTCCCCGGCTCTCCCTGACGCGCCGCTCGACCTGCAAGCTGCCGATCCACCCGCTCGGACTCGTGCAACTCGGTGGCGATGACGTGCAGGCCGCCCAACTCCTGGACGTCCGAGCCGAGCCGGATGTCCGTGCCACGTCCGGCCATGTTGGTGGCGATGGTCACGGCGCCTCGAACGCCCGCGGCTGCGATCACCTGAGCCTCTTCGCGATGCCGCAGGGCGTTGAGCACCCGGTGGGGAATCGCGACCTGATCCAAGCGAATGCTGAGCGCCTCGCTCGCCTCGACGCTCCGAGTGCCGACCAGCACCGGGCGACCAACCCGGTTCAACTCGACGATCGCGTCGACCACGGCTCGCCAGCGATCCTCGCCCCGGACAAAGGCCGTGACGGGCAATCGCCGCAGGCGGGAGGGACGATGGCGGGGGATCACCGTCACGGGCAGCAAGTACACGCTCCAGAGTTCGCGGCGTGCCTCCGAGAGCGTGCCGCTCATCCCTGCCAGCCGCCGGTACATGCCGAAGAAGCGCTGGAAGCTGATGCTGTCGAGGGTTTCCTTGGGGCGGGTGACGACGACGCCCTCCTTGGCCTCGACCGCCTGGTGAAAGCCGTCGCGCCACGTGCGGTCGCTCATCAGGCGGCCGGTGAACTCGTCGACGATGACGATCTTGCCCTCGTTCACCAGATAGTGCCGCCCCTGCTCGTGCAAGGCCCGGGCGCTCAGGGCCTGCACCACGAGTTCCTCGCGGCGGCGAACGCCCTTGAGGACGGGGACCCCCTGGACGTCGGCCGCCGCCACCCTGCCACGACCCCGGGGCGTCAGCGTCACCTCTCGAATCGCGTGATCGACCTTGAAGTCGTCGACTTCCGCAAGCGTCGAGGCGATCGTCGCGGCGGCCTTGAAGGCCGCGCCGCGGCGTTCGTCCGCGGCCTCGCCCGAGTCGCCGGCGATGATCAGCGGCGTGACGGCCTCGTCGATCAGCAAGGCATCGGCCTCGTCGACGATGGCGTGGGCCAACCCTCGCATGACCAGACGGTCGGCCGTGACCGATCGTCCGGGCAGGGCGACCCCTTCGGCGAGCATGCCCGCCAGCGTCCGCACGCTTCGAGAGGGCGAGGCTCTCGACGCGGCGAGTCGGTCTCGGAGCCAATCGGCCGCGACCTCCTTGGCCGTGGCGTACGTGATGTCGCGGGCGTAGGCCTGTCGACGCTCCCGCGGGGTGGCCTCCTCGTCGAGCGACTCGACCGTCAGCCCGGCCCACGCGAAGAGCGGACGCATCCACGTGGCGTCGCGTTCCGCGAGGTAGTCGTTGACCGTGACGACGTGCACGCCCCGGCCGCGCCAACCCGCCAAGGTCGCGGCGAGGGCGGCGGTGAGGGTCTTGCCTTCGCCGGTGGCCATCTCGACCGCGCATCCCGCGTCCAGCGCGAGCGCGCCCGCCAGTTGCACCTCGAAGGGTTCGAGCCCCAGCACCCTGCGGGCGGCCTCGCGGAGTAGTCCGAGCGACTCCGCGTGCGATTGGTCGTCGAGTTGGTCGCGGCGGGCCCGTTCGCGGCACGCCGCCAGCGCCGAGCGAATCGACTCGTCGGAGGCGGTGGCGTGCCGTGTCGAGGCTTCGCACGCGGCGTCGGCAAGGCGGAGCAGTGGGGCGGCCCTGCGAGCAAGTCGGATGACCGAACCGGTGCACGCGTGCCACGCGGCATCGAGGCCCTTCAGACGGGCGTCGCGTGCCCGCGGATGGTGGTCGTGGAGCGAGAGTCGCGGGATGGGGCGAGTGAATCGCGACATCGTGGCGTCACACCTGGAAGCGGGCCTGCAACTCGCGGCGGAACCACTGCCATCCCTGGACCAGCAGCGGAGCGTCGGGCATCCTGAATCGGGCGATCACCCGTTGACCTGGCAGGAAGCCGTCGGGATCATCAATCGAGAGTCGCCACTCGAAGTGCGGTTCGGCCGCCCGTTCGCCCTTCCGCTGGCTCTCCGGGGCGCGGGTGCCCGACGGTCTGGGATCCCCCGCGGGGTTGCGTTGGATGGGGCCTCCCATGTCGAAGGTGAGCGACGCGCTGGGCAGGTCGGTGGTGCCGGCGGGGACGATGGCGTCGACGGAGGCGAGCGACTCGGTCTGTGGTCGGCCCTTGACGCGGATCTGTGCGATCGAGGAGCCCTCGGCGAGCAGGCGGGCGGCGACGGGTTGGGTGGCGATGCCCCGGACTCGGAGGGAGGAGAGGTCGGCCACGACGCCCAGTCGCTCTCCCTTGCCGACGAAGGATCCGACGCGGCGTTCGATGTCGGGGGCGATCCACGTCCCGCCGCGGGGGCTGCGGGTTTCGAGGCGCGCGGCCTCGTCGCGGCTGAACGCGAGGCGGTTCTCGATCGCCCGCACCTGCGCGAGCGTCTGCTGCACGAGCGACGAATCCCGCTCGAGGGCGGCCCTGCGGAGCGCGTCGAGGCGTTGCAACTCGAGTTCCTGGAGCGTCACGTCGGCGAGCAGGTCGTCGTTGCGGGCCTTCACGAGGACCGTGCCTGGCGCGTCGACGCGGGTGAGCGTGGGTGCTGCCTGCGTGACGAATCCGGGACTGCCCGCGAAGATCGTGGACGACTCCTTGGATTCGACGATGCCCTCGATGCGCACGAAGGCGGGCACGGGCAGCGCGCCGAGCAGGACGAACGTCGCCGCGGCGAAGGCGAGCGTCGTGGCGACGGCCCGGCCGCGGACCCGAGCGATCTCGGGGTTGGTGGCCAGGTACGAGATGAACCGCCACAGGGGCACGCCCGCCCACATCGTGACGCCAAGCAGGGCGAAGAGCACGCCGATGACGAAGAACTGCTGGGCGATGAACCACGCGATACCCGCGAAGATGATGGTGCGGTAGATCGTCGAGACGACGGCGTAGGAGACGAGCCACGGGCCCTCGCCGGGCGTCGCCGAAGGCGGACGCAGCCTCGGGGTGGCCCAGGCGTGCTTCTTGACCAGATGCTGCACGAACTCGTTCGACCTGCGGCCGAGGTTGGGCATGCCCAGCAGGTCGCAGAGCATGTAGTAGCCGTCGTAGCGCAGGAGCGGGTTGATGTTGAAGACGACGGTGGTGATGCTGGCCACCCAGACGGCGTTCTGCGCGACGGCCTTGAGGACGGTGCCGTCGCTGGCCCTCGACCAGACGATGGCGGCGATCGCCGCGATGGCGATCTCCCACGCCATGCCCATCGCCGCCACGAGGATCCTCGAGCGACGTTCCCGCAAGAGCCACGCGCTCGAGACGTCGACATACGGGAAGGGCACGAGCACGAGGAACATGAGTCCGAGCGTGTGCACCTCGCCGCCGCGGCCTTCGCGAAGGCCCATGATCTTGCAGGCGTAGCCGTGGCCCAACTCGTGGATCAGCTTGAGCGCGGCGAAGGTGACGTAGAGCAGGCCCAGGTTGTCGGCCGACAGGAGCAGGGCGGCGTCATTCGACAGTTCGCCGAATCGTCCGGCGGCCGCCCAGACGCCCGCGGCGACCAACACGATCCACGCCGCCGCACCGGCCTTGGTGAGCAGCGGACGCACCATCCACGCCGAGCGTTCGAGGAATCGGTCGGGATCGAGCAAGGGCAGGCGCAGGAAGAGCAGGTTGGTGACCACGCCCTGCAGTTCGCGCATGGAGCGGCGGCGTTGGCGACGGAGGAGGACGTCGGTCTCGCCCTCGACTTCGGCGGCGAGCAGGTTGCTGCCGTAGAGCTGGCCGAGCAGTTGCACGACCTCGCCTTGGGTCGGGGCGTCGTCGCCCAGCGATTCGCAGCACGCCTGCCAGCACTCGTCCACGGTGCGGCGTCCGTCGAGCAGGCCGACGAAGGCGTAGGCCGACGCGTCCATGCGGAAGTAGTCCTTGCCGCCGGCATCCTGCACGACGTGCCATGGCCGGCCGCGGAAGACCTGGCGAACCACCTGCACGGTGGGGCGGAGCCGAGGGCGAAGGCCGCCGACTCGGTGCCAGCTTTCGTGGAATGTGGGACGTTCGACGGCCACGAGGACGCTCCCTGTTCGACCATCAGAGCCACAACTGCATGCGGACCCAGTTCGAGAGGCGGCGGGTCCAGATCCAGAGATACGAGCGGCGATCGGCGTCGATCTTCGCGACGCCCTGCATGCCCGGGCGGATGGAGGCGGCGATCGACTCGGGCACGTCTCCAAGCCGCACCCTGGCGTTGAAGACGTTGCGTTGGCCGTCGACGGTCGCCAACGGGTCGATGCGTTCGACGGTGAAGGGGATCCGCGTGGACGGGTACGCCGCGGTGGCCAGCATGCCCGACTGCCCGACGCTCACGTCGCCGACCTGATCCTCCGGGACGGCGACATCCGCGTGGAGCGAATCGGTGGGCGCGAGTTCGAAGAGGACGTCACCGGTCTTGACGGGAGAGCCGATCATGCGGTCGAGATCGCCCACCAGCACCACGCCGCCTGCGGGAGCCACGAGCGTGGAGCGGGCGATCCGCATCTTCACGAGGTCGAGCCTGGCGCGTGCCTTCTCCGCCTCGGCTTCGGCCACCGCCGCATCGCTGATCTTTCGCTCGGTGCGGGCCTTGGCGGCCTCCTTCAGTTTCGCCTCCCGCTCGGCGACGAGGGCGGCGGCCTCGACCTTGAGTTCACTGTCGTCGAGCACCGCCAACACGGTGATCCCCGCCTCGACGCGGTCGTTGGGCTTGACGCGGGCCTCGCGGAGGAACCCGTCGAAGGGGGCGGGCACCGACAGGCGCTTGGGCACGTCGAGGGTGAAGGTGCCCTCGACGCGATAGTCGCCCTTGAGGAGGGCGGCCGCCGCGAGCGACAGGGTGGCGGCGAGGCCGATGGCCTTGGCGAGGGTGTTGCGGGGTCCCACCGCCCAGGCGAGCGCGCGACGCAGGTCGTGCGTCAGACGCGAGCCGACCCAGCGGTCGGTCTCGTGAAGACGCACGAGCGCGGGCGAGACGACGTCCAGGAACATCCGAAGGTCGATCGTCTCCGCCTGCGTGAAGGGGCGATCGCCCGCGCGTTCCAAGGTCAGCACCGCCCGAACGCCGGTGTCGTCGTCGCCCGTTCCGCCCGACCGCTCCCGCACCCTGAGCGGCAGACTCAGGACTTGGGTCATGTCGTGCGACTTGCGGAAGGACTCCGCGCATCGGTTGACGATCGTCGCGACGTCGGTGGGGGAGGCCACCTCGGCGTCCTGGTCGGCGCATTCCTCCATCACTTCCTCGATGGCCTGCACCAACAGTGACCGCCGGTCCAGCGACTCGCGGTGGCTCATGGCGACGAGGCGAGCTCGATTGCCCCGGAGGAACCCGAGGCTCACCCGATCGCACGCGTGACGGGTGGCGACATCGTTGCACACGTCCATCGTCGCGCCGAGGAACCCGCGGGCGTCGCCCATCAAGGCGGCGGCGTCGATCACGCCCGCGAGTCGCCGCGAGCGGGTCTCGAGACCGATCATGCGAGTGCGAAGGTCCAGCGACTCGATCAGTCCCGCCGAGACGGACAGACGTGCCTGCACGGACCGGTGCGACGCGGGAGCTGCGCGCAGGCCGGCGGCCAGCATGAGCGGTCCACTCGCGCTTCCGACGGCGCAGCGGGCGAGAAGCATGGGCCCAGAGGCTTCATAGAGGCCGGATTCCCGCTCGACCCCCTGCAGCATCGGTTCTGCGGGCACGGGTGCCTCCAACGCCATCGACACCCACGCCGGCGGCGCTTCGCCGGACTTGAGGTCGGTCACCAAGGAGGCGGGGGCGGCGGCGATCACGCCGCCGGCTCGGCCCTCGGACGCGGGCCGAAGCAGTGCCACGCCCTCCGCCGGCAAGGATCGGAGAATGGCGTCGAGCGCGTCGGCGAGGGCATCGGGCAGTTCGCCGCCGCCCGGCGAGGCGATCGACGACGTGCCGGATGGCGAGTCAGGTTGTCCGACGCGCTCGTGCATTCGCCTCTAATATAGACCAAATGAGCACGTCTTGCACGAACATTCGCCGATCATGTCTCCTTGCCGCCTCGCTGCTCGGGTTCTCGGTCGCGGCGATCGCGTGGGCAGGTGCCGCGCCCGGCCCTGCCCGGCCCGCGGCTGAGCCGGTGGAGGCGGTCGCTCGGGCCGATCAGGATTCGGCGCTGGCATTCACCATCAGCGGCACCGTGGGCAAGGTGCTTGTTCAGCCCGGCGACAAGGTCGTCGCGGCGCAGCCGCTCGTGCAACTCGACGACGCGGAGAGTCGCGTCGAGGTCGAGTTGCTCCGCTTGCGGGCCGCTTCGGATCTCGAGGAACGGGCGGCCAAGGCCGAGTGGGACTTGGCCGAGGTCGAACTCGAGAAGTGGCGGGAGATGCGGAGCAAGGATGCGGCCAACGAGCTTCAACTCCGCAAGGCGACGCTGGAGGCCGAACGATCGAGGCTCGCGTACGAGCTCTTCGTCCAACGCCGACGAGAGGCGGAACTGCAGGTGAGACAGGCCGAGGAGCGACTGCGCAGATTCACGCTGGTCTCGCCGATCGCGGCGGTGGTGGACGAGGTGGCCGTCGAGGCCGGCGAAGTCGTCGAACCCGCCAGGGCCGTGGTCCGCGTCGTCGACGCGAGCACCCTGCGCATCGACGCGTCGATGCCCACGTCGAGCACGCTGGGCGTGAAGGTCGGGGATCCGGCGTGGATCAGCGTGCCGCTGACGTCGCCGCCGACGGTGCTCAAGGGGATCGTGAAGCACGTCGCCTCCGTGGGAGACGCTGGCAGCGAGACTCGTGTGGTGCGGGTGCAGGTGACGAACACGCCGGGATTCCCGGCGGGGTTCGGGTGCAAGGTGCAGCTCACGCCGCCCGACGCGGCGAAGTGACCGAGATGTCGTTCAGGCGAGTGGCGACGCCGGCAGGGGTTCAGCAGCCGCCTTCCCAGCGAACGAAGAACGCCTCGACGTCGCCGCCATCGATTCCGCCGTCGGCGTTGACATCGGCGGCCGCATCGCCGGACTCCCACGACGCGAAGAAGTGTTCGACGTCTCCGCCGTCGACGCCGCCATCGCAGTTGAACTCGCCGACGCAGATCGTGAACGACGCCGCCGCGCTGTCCTGGGCACCGCACGCGTTCGAGGCCTTTGCGCGGAACCGGAGCGTGCGAAGGTTGCCGATTCCGTTGGCGAAGTGCATCGAAGCGGTCGCGGCGCCCGTGGCGATCCCGACGACGTCGTCGCCGAGCGCTACCGGGCCGTCGGCCATGGAGGACCACCCCGTCGGGGCCGACGCGTCCTCGATCTGCCACCGGATGGCGGTTGCGTTGCTCGTGGCGACGCCGAACGTCGCACCGCCCGCCGGGCACGTCGAAGCGTCGGAGGGTGAGCCTGTCACGCGTGCCGCCGAACACCCGAAAGTCAAGCCGGCCAGTCCTCGGTAGATCCCGCCCGCCGCGTTGGTGGGACCGATGTCGGTCATGGAAGCCGCGGCGAAGTCGAAGCGGTAGAGACGGTTGATGCCGCCGGTGTCGCCGTCGGCGATGAACACCGTTCCGTCGGACGCGAACGCCATGCCGGCGCAGTTGCCCAGCAGCGTGCCCGTGTTCCACGATTGCAGCGACGCGCCCGTGAGCGGATTGAGCTTCATGATGATCGCAGGGCCGGGGTTGGTCGGATATCTGGTGTCGAGGACGAACATCTCGCCTGCGGCGTTGAACGACAGGGCGCTGATGTCGAGATCGACGCCCGCGGACGGCGAGATCGATGGGCCGAGGGTCGCCACGCCCGTGGCCTTGTCGATGCGGAACAGGCGTGCCGAGTTGATCAGCGTCGAGACGCCCCACATCACGCCGTCGACGGGGTTGAACGCGATGTCCCCCTCGAAGACCTGGAACCCGCCCGAAGGATCGACGCGACCTACGCCGACGGCCGCACCGGTCGACGGATTGATCGTGAAGATCAGGTTCTTGCCGCCTTGGCCGGATTGGTTGTTGATGCGACCGAACTGATCAGTCAGTCCGTACAGCACGCCCGTGGCCGGATCGACGGCAATGCCCACGGCGTTGTTGACGTTGACGTTCCGAGGGTTGGTCGCCGTGCCGGTGAGGGTGTTGACGTCGTACAGGATGGGGTTGAGTCCGGAGGTCTGGCCGCCGGTCCGGAACATGATGCCATGAAGGGTTTGGGCATGGGCCATGCCACTGAGGATGAGCAGCGTGGCGATGATGTGGCGACGGTGGAGCATGGCTCGGTTCCTTGAACGTGAGGTGCGGTCCGATGCACGGCGACGCCGAGTGGCAGACGCTTGGGCCCGGCCCGGCGTGGCGACCCAACCAGCCCGCGGTCAATCGTTGGCCGTGTGCGGCCGCAAGATGCTCTGGCCCAACTGACCAACCTCGCGGGGGCCCGGGACGCATGAGGCGAATCTCGCACGGCCCGCGACTTCTCGGTGGCGAGGCATGGTGACCGCCGGCGGGCCGGGGCTCGCGGATGCGGGTGTTCGAAACCAATGCACAAAGGGCCGAGCATGTTGCTCGGCCCTTCGCGGGTGTCTCAGATCATTGCGTGAGCAAGCGAACGAAGCGAGCCGGGAGGTCCTGGCGTCACTCCTTCGAGGCAGCCTTCTTGCCACCCTTCTTCTCGCCGCCATCGGCCTTCTTGGCCCGCTTTTCGCCGGAATCGGAGGCCGGAGCGCCCTCTTCCTTCTTGGGGCCCCAGCCCACGACGCGGTTGGACTCGTCGGGAACCATCCACGCGTCGCGACGACGGCTCTTGCCGCCCTCGTCGGCGCCGGCGCCAGCGGGGGCCTCGGCCTCGGGGGCCGGGGCTGCGGCGGTCGACAACTCACGGTCGGGCTTAATGTGCACCTTGATGTGGGCGTCAAGGTCGCTGTCGAGCTTGATGTGCACGTCGAACGAATCGACGCGCTTGATCGTCTGGGGGATGCGGACGTCGCGGGGGGCGACGACATGGCCGAGTTCCTTGAGGGAGGCGGCCAGGTCCTGCTGCGAGATCGCGCCGTACAGAATGCCCTGATCGTTGCACGAGCGGATGAGCGTGAGCTCGACACCCTGCAGCTTGCCGTTGAGATCGACGCGAATCTGACGCTGTGCTTCCAGCTGCTTCTGAGCCGCGGCACGCTTGCCGGCGAGTTCCTTGATCTTGTCGTCGCTGGGCTGCGTCGCGAGGCTGCGGGGGAGCAGGAAGTTGCGGGCATAGCCGGTGCGGACGTTCACCACGTCGCCGACGATGCCCAGGTTCTCGACGTTCTCGACCAGCAGGAGCTTGAGATTCTTCGCCATCGGATGCTGTCCTTTCCGTCACGCCGCGTGTGCCGCGTCGTGACGCAAGTTAGGAGCCCTGTTTCTGGCGACAGACGGAACGCCCGTTGCCGCGGAGTCGCGCTGGGCCCCAACGCGAACTGACTCGAAGGCATCCGGCCCGCCATCGCGGGACGGATGATGAAGATCGGTCTCTCCGACCCGAACGGAATCCGTTCGGGGCAGGGTCAGGATTCTAGCGACCTGCCGGCCGCAGGGATGCCGCGTGAACGCGGACTCAGAACGGGATGTCGTCGGGCGAACCGCCCGCGTGCTCGGGCTCATGCATGGGCTCGCGCGACTCGCCCCCTTGGCCTCGCGACCAGTTGCCCTGAGACCCGCCATCCCCGCCGCCGCCTGCATTCCCGCTGCCGCCGCCCGGAGCGCCGACAAACTGGAAGTTCTCGACGACGACGCGGAGGGTGGAGCGCTTCTTGCCTTCCTTGTCTTCCCACTGCTCGTACTTGAGGCGACCCTCGATCATGACGGGCTTGCCCTTGGAGAGATACTTGGCCATGATCTCGGCCTGCTTGCCCCACGCCTCGCAGTCGACGAAGGTGGTTTCGGTGCGCTTCTCGCCCGACGCGGTCGTGAAGTTGCGGTTCACGGCCAAGCCGATCTTGCCCACCGACTGCCCCGAGCCGATCGACTTGAGCTCGATGTCTCGGGTGAGATTGCCCATCAGGATGACCTTGTTGAAGTTCGCCATGCAGGATCCTTTCGAAAGTACGGGAATGGACGTGACGGGCCACGATAGCGGCCGTTAGGGTCCCCAGGACAGCGCGGTGGGCCAACTCGTCGGCGCAGCCGACAGGTCGTCCGCGTGCAATCCCGGCCCGTGCGGCATCCGATCCTCAGGCGGTCGGGGTCGGTTCGGCGGCGGGAGCCGCGGGCTTCTCGCCCCGCAGCTTGGCCTCGAGGTCGAGCTCCTTGCGGCCGTCGAGAGCGGTCATCTCGTCGACCGTGAGGTGATCGGCCCGGAGGATCAGGACGCGGAGCACCTTCTCCGACAGGTTGCAGTCACGCTCGATGTGGGCGACATCGGTGCCCGCGGCCTTGAAGTAGGCGAGGATGTACACGCCGCGCTTCTGGCCCTTGATCTCGTAGGCCAGGCGACGATCGTCCCACTTCTTCATGGCGATGATCTCGGCGTGGCCGCGGGCCATGATCTCCTTGACGTGATCGACGGCCCCGCCCAGGTCGGCGGCGACGGCCTGGCTGAGGAGGAACATGGCTTCGTAGGTGTACGTGCGCTTGGCGGTCATGGGAACTTCCTTGCGGTGGGGGGCTCGACGACTGATCGAGGCCCGGTGGAATGACGTGTTGCTGACGTGAAACGTGACGATCAGTTGAGGGAGGGGCGATCGGGGCCGCTCTTCCCGCCGTCCGGCGGTTCGGGCTTGCCCGGTCGCTGGGATCCCGCGTTGGCGACGTTCATCGCGTGGGCGAGCCCTCGAGTGACGAAAGTCTCGCCCGCCTTCGCGGCCTTGGCGAGCGCGCCGTCGAGAAGGGCTTCCTCCTCGACGGTGAAGCGTGAAAGGACGAAGTCGGCCTGATCCATCTGCGGGGGTTTGCCCCCGTCAGGTTGACGGCCCACGCCCACCCGCAGTCGCGGATAGGCGTCGCTGCCCAGAAGCTGCTGGATGCTGGCCAGCCCGTTGTGCCCGGCGGCGCCGCCGCCGGGCTTGAGCCGAACCGCGCCGGTCGGGAGGTAGAGGTCGTCCACCACCACCAGCACATCGGTCGCCGGGTCCGCCTTGTAGAACCGCACGGCCTCGGCCAGGGACCGGCCCGAGAGGTTCATGAAGGTGGTCGGCTTCATCAGCAGGCATCGCCCCGACCCGATGGAGGCTTCCACCGTCGCGGCCTGGAAGCGAGCCCGTACCGGCGCCCCTGCGCCGAAGGCGGCGCAGAGGCGATCGACCACCATGAACCCGGCATTGTGCCTGGTCTTGGCGTACTCCGATCCGGGATTGCCCAGTCCGACGATCAGTTTCATGACTCCGCTTGGGTTCGTGGCGAGATTCGGTGCGGGGGAGCGGCTTACTTCTTGGGGGCGGCGGGCTTGGCGCCGGCGGCGGGCTTGGCCGCACCGGCCGCGGGCTTGGCGCCGGCGGCGGGCTTGGCGGCGTCGCCCTCGGCGGGCTTCTTGGCCGTGAGGACCTCGGGCTCGGCGGCGCCGGCGCCGGCGGCCGTCTCTTCGCCCACCTTGATCTCCTGCTGGATCACGATCTGCGCCACCACCGCGTGCGAGTCGGTGATCAGCCGCATGTCGGAACCGGGCAGCTTCACCTGGCCCGCCGTGATCATCTGGTCGACGTCGAGGTCGGCGACGACCAACTCGATGAACTCGGGGATGTCGAGCACCTTGCACTCGACCGTGATCTCGTTCACCGGGTGCATCAGGATGGCGCCGGCCTGCTTGAGACCCTTGGCCTCGCCGATCAGGTGGATCGCGACCTTGGTGCGGACCTTCTCGTTGAGATCGACGCGGGCGAGGTCGGCGTGGACGATGTTGGTGCCCAGGTAGTCGAACTGCAACTCCTTGAGCAGCACGATCTGCTCCTTCGTGCCGGCGAGCTCGAGCTTGAACACCTTCTCGCCCGCGTGGAAGTGGGCGAGGGCGTCGTGCGCCTCGAGCGAGATGGCGACCGGAGCCTGGCCGTGCCCGTAGACGACGGCCGGGAGGCCGCCCGCGCTGCGGACTCGCTGGGAGTAACGGGAGCCGAGCTTCTCGCGGGGCTTGGCCTGAAGAACGGGAGTCTGAGCCTTCATGATGGTTCCTTTCTTGCTTTCTCGACGCCCGACCGCTCCGGGCGGGCTTCATGCACGTGATGAACGAACGTCTCGAACGACCGATGGGCGGGCTACCGCTTGGTGCCGGCCGTGAACTTGAAGAGCGCGCTGACGCTCTGGTTGTTGTGGATCCGGTGGATCGCCTGCCCCAGCAGGCTGCCCACGCACAGTTCGACGAGCTTGCCCCGCAGCGGCGAGCATCGCTCGGCGAACGGAATGGTGTTGCACACGACCACGCGGCTGATCGGGCTCGCCAACAGCCGATCCACCGCGGGCCCGACGAGCACCGGGTGCGTCGCCGCCGCGATCACGTCGCGGGCGCCCTTCTCCATCACCAGCTTCGCGGCCTCGACCACAGTGCCGGCCGTCGAGATCATGTCGTCGAACATCAGCACCGTCTTGCCCGCCACGTTGCCGATCAGGTTGCCCGTCACGACCGTCGAGCCCGAGAGCCGCCGCTTGTTGATGATCGCCAGTTCGCCGCCCAGCAGGTTCGCCATGCCCTCCGCCACCTTCACGTTGCCCACGTCGGGGCTCACCAGGCACAACTCGCCCATCTCGGCTCGGTGCTTCGTGAAGTAGTCGACGAAGACGGGCGTCGCCGAGAGGTGATCGACCGGCAGGTCGAAGAAGCCCTGGATCTGCGCCGCGTGCAGGTCGAGCGCGATCACCCGCTGCACGCCCGCGGCCGTGACCAGATTGGCCACCAGCTTCGCCGTGATCGGCACGCGGCCCTCGTCCTTGCGGTCCTGTCTCGCGTAGCCGAAGTACGGCATGACCACCGTGATCCGCCCCGCGCTCGCGCGGCGAAGGCAGTCGACGAAGATCAGCAGTTCCATCAGGTTGTTGTTGACCGGCTCGCACGTGCTGATCAACAGGTAGCAGTCGCGTCCCCGCACGTCCTCCTCGAGCTTCACGAGGATCTCGCCGTCGGGGAAGTTCGTGATCTTCGCCCGGCCCAGCGGGAGGTCGAGGTACGAGCAGACCCGCTGGCCCAGCTCCTGGCTGCCCCGGCCCGCGAAGATCATCATCTCCGAGTCGTCCATCATCGGGTCACCTCGCTCGTTGCCGCTCCCGCCGTGCGAGACCGGTAGATCCTGTCGACTTCGGCCAGGTCCTCGGGCGTGTTGATCGAGAGGATGTCCTCCGGCGGCACCGCCTCGATCACCTCGACTCGTCGCCCCGCCGCCAGCAGCAGTTCGGGCACGTCCGTCACGTAGTACTCGTTGCTCACCGGGTTGCGACGCACCTGCCGCAGCGCGTCGAAGAGGTCGCGGACCCCGAAGCCGTAGTAGCTCGGGTTCACCTCGCGGATCGCCAACTGCTCGGGCGTGCAGTTCTTGTGCTCCACGATGGCCCGGAACGACCCGTCGGCGTTGCGGTCGATGCGGCCGTATCCGGTCGGATTGTCGATCACCGCCGTCGCGAGCGTCGCCGCCGCGCCGGTCGATTCGTGAACCTGCCTCATCCGGAGCAGCGTCGAGGGGCGGATCAAGGGGCCGTCGCCGCAGAGCACGAAGGCGTGCTCGCCCTCGCCGGCCCCCTCGAACGCGGTCGCCGCGCTCATCACCGCGTGGCCCGTGCCAAGTTGCTCGGACTGCACGGCGTACTCGACGTCGTGACCCGCGAGGGCCTCTCGCACCGCCTCCTGCTTGTACCCGACGATCACCACGACGCGGCCCACGCCCGCGGCGCGGCACGCATCCACGACGGCGCACACCATCGGCCGCCCGCCCACCGGGAAGACCACCTTGGGCAGGTCCGAACGCATCCGCGTTCCCTTGCCGGCCGCGAGGATGATCGCCGACCATCCGGAGGCCCTGCCGCGGTTCGTGTTGGCCTGATCGCTCGTCATGCCGCGTGAAGCGCCCGAATCTCCGTCGCGGCGCGTTCCCCTTCGGAAACGCCCTCGCCACGCCTTCGATTCGTCGTTCGCGACGACAGCGGAATCTGGTCGACTAGGACTCGAACCTAGAATAACAGAACCAAAATCTGCTGTGTTGCCAATTACACCATCGACCAAGGAGTGATCTGGTGCCTGCTGCCGTCGCGAGTCGCTGCGCTGCTCCTTCTTCCTGGGCTCGACGCCGTGGCGCCGTGCGGTGCGTCCGGAATGAACTCGCCGTCGTCGTCGTCCCGTCGCCTGCTCGGGTGTCAACCCTCGAAGGCCCCGTGACGCCGCCGTCGGTTCGATTCGCGGTCGCTGCCGCATGCCCGCGACCCCGAAGGGCCTTGGGAATGAAGGGCGATGCCGCGGCATCGTCGCCCGCCTTCCGGTCGTCTCTCGCGAGCGACCGACCTGCGGACTGGAGCTGGATGATCCATCTGCCTCGATGGGCTGCCGCGATGGGACCACCCCTGCCGCGCCTCGATCGGGACTCGCGTCCCGATGTCCGTCGCGGTCGGCTCCTTGGGTCAGGATGATAGCCTTCTCCGGCCGGATTGTCACGGTCGGGAGCCGTTGGCGAGTTCGGTGAATGGTCGGCTATCGAAGCAGGCCGCGGCGCCGGATCGTTCCGGTCAGCAGTTGGTCGAGCGCCGCGTCGGTCGGAATCAGCGCGTGGGCGATTCCCCGTCCCGCGCACTGCTCGCGAAACCGCTCCCTCGCCGAATCGAAGCTGGTGCGGTGGGCCTGCGCCACCGCCGGCGTCACCGTGACGTCGATCGCCTCGAGCGATTCGATGTCCGTGAGCCTGAGATCCCCCTGCAGGCCCGCCCCGACGCCGAGTGAAGCATCCAGCTCCTGCGGGCTGAGTACCTGCAGGCACCATGCGTCCGCGTGTCCCGCCATCGCCCTGGCGCCCAGCGCTGCGAGGCCCGCGTCGAAGGGAACGGGCGACAGGAAGTCGGAGATGACCAGACTGACGCCCTTGGCGCCCATGTGCTCGGCGAACGATCGCAACGCGGCATTGAAGGCCGCCTCCGGGCGTGCCGCGCCCGCGGGCCGCGAGGCGCGGGCCGTGGTCAGCGAATCGATGAGGAAGCCGCCGATGCGTCGGGCCGCCGAGCGACCCCGGAGCGGCGCGAGGCGGATCAGCGCGGGATCCTCCGGCCGTCGACGCGGCGCGAAGGTCGCGACGCTGACGCGGTGCTGGCGGAGGATGCCCACGTACGCGAGGGCGAAGGCGAGTTGGTGGGCGAAGAGCAACTTGCCCGGCGACCCCATGTCCATCGAGGCCGAGTTGTCGACGAGGATGTTGACTGCGAGGTCCTCCTCCTCGCGAAACAGCTTGACGTACAGGCGATCGAGCCGCGCGTAGATGTTCCAGTCGACGTGGCGCAGATCGTCGCCCGGGGCGTAGTCCCGGAAGTCGTCGAACTCGACGCTTCTCCCGCGTCGCCGCGACCGTCGTTCGCCCGGCAGCGAGCCGCGAAGGAGTTTCCGCGACGCCACGTCGAGGCGATCGAGCCGTGCCATCACCGCGGGCCCGAGCAGTCGTTCGGGCGTCGTCGGCAGCGGGGGGGCGGAGGGGTCGGTGATCATCGCCTGCGTGAAGGGTAGTGGGCCGAGGGGGATTGCGCTTGCAATTGCGTGCGGGGGCGGTATCGTGCAGTCATGCTGATGCCTGCCCTCGCCGCAGCCGCGGCCGCCGCCTGCTGCATGCTCGCCGAAACCCCGTCGGGTTCGCAGCGCCCCTCGGCCGCCCCCCTCGCGTCGGTCGCCCCGCACCGCGAACCCGACCCTCGCCTGGCCTGGTGGAGCGACGCCAGGTTCGGCATGTTCATCCACTTCGGGCTCTATTCGACGCTCGAGGGCAAGTGGGGCGATTCCGACCGCCACGCGGAGTGGATCCGCACCACCGCGAAGATCCCCCGCGAGGAGTACCAGAAACTCCTGCCTCGGTTCAACCCGGTGAAGTTCGACGCCAAGGCCATCGCGCGAGCCGCCAAGGACGCGGGCATGGGCTACATCTGCATCACGTCGAAGCACCATGAGGGCTTCGCGCTCTTTGATTCCAAGGTCAGCGACTGGGACGTCATGTCGACACCCTATGGAAAGGACCTGCTCAAGGACCTCGCCGACGCCTGTCGCGACGAGGGGCTCGTGATGTGCTGGTACTACTCCATCATGGACTGGCACCACCCCGACTATCTCCCGCGTCGCGATTGGGAGACCTGGCCCGCCGACGGCGCGAGCTTCGATCGCTACGTCGGCTTCATGAAGGACCAGCTCCGCGAACTGCTCACGGGCTACGGGCCCATCGGCATCCTGTGGTTCGACGGCCAGTGGGAGCACCACTGGAACGACGAACGCGGCCGGGACCTCTACGACTACGTCCGAAGCCTGCAGCCCGACATCATCGTCAACAGTCGCGTCGGACGCGCCGGGGGCGACTACGGCCTCGACCGCGCCAGCGGCATGCTCGGCGATTACGCGACGCCCGAGCAGGTCATCCCCGACATGGTCATCCGCGACCTCCCGTGGGAGACGTGCATGACCATGAACGATCGCTGGGGCTACAACGCCGCCGATCACAACTTCAAGCCCGCCAAGGACCTGGTTCGAAAGCTCGCCGACATCGCGGGCAAGGGCGGCAACTTCCTGCTCAACGTCGGCCCCAAGGGCGACGGCTCCATCCCCGAAAGCAGCGTCGAACTGCTCGCCGAGATCGGCGCGTGGATGCGGGTGCACGGCGAATCCATCCGCGGCACGCTCCCCGGCCCCTTTGACGCCACCCCATGGGGCGCGTGCACCATGCGTCGCCTCGAAAACGACGTCACTCAACTCTACCTCCACGTCTTCGAATGGCCCGAGGACGGCGCGATCCGCGTCCCCGGCCTCCTGAACGACATCGTCGCCGCTCGCGTGCTCGGCGGCGACGAGATCTCCAGTTGGGAGCGTCCCGACGGGGGCGATCTGGTGATTCACGCTCCCTCGAGCCCCGGCGCATCGCTCCTCCCCGTGCTGGTCGTCGACGTGGCGGGCGATCCCGACGTCTCCACGCCGCCCGTCATCTCCGCCGACGCTCCGATCTTCATCGACCTCGCAGAGGTCGCTCTCGCCTCGCCGCAGGCCGGCGTCGACATCCACTACACCGTCGACGGTTCCGATCCGACGCCTGCATCGCCGAGCGCCACCTCGCTGACGCTCGAGTCCACCGCGACGGTCGCCGCCCGGAGCTTCCGGGGCGATCGCCCCGTCAGCCCGGTCGCAAAACGCACATTCGTGCGGGCCACGCCGCTCGCCCCGTCGTCGCGGCCGCACTCGACCCAGGTGCGGTTCGAGTACTTCGAGGGCGAGTTCAAGAGCGTGCGGGAACTCGTCGCCGCCAAGCCCGCGGCATCCGGCGACTGCACGGGACTTGACCTCTCTCGACGCAGCCGCGACCTCAACTTCGCCTTTCGCTTCCGCGGCACCTTCGAGTCGCCCGCCGACGGGGTCTACCGCTTCAGTCTCGGGTCCGACGATGGATCGATGCTCCTGGTCGGAGGCAACGTGGTGGTCGACAACGACAAGCCCCACAGCTACGTCGAGCGTCGCGGCGATATCGCCCTCTCCAAGGGCGTCCACGAGTTCGAACTGACCTTCTTCGAGAACTCCGGCGGCTTTGCCCTCAAGGCCCACGTCGAAGGCCCCGGCATGGCCCGCAGGCCCCTGTGCGATGACCAGTGAATCGGGTCCAGCGAGGTCCTTGACGCGCCGCGCGGCGCTCGCCGCGGGTTGGTCCGCCGCGGGGGTTGGCGCGATGGCCGCGCTGTGGCCGCGCACGCCACGGTCGCGAGTGGGCATTCCGCCCGGCCGGGTCGTCGTCGACTACTGGGAGAAGTGGACGGGCCCGGAAGGCGACGCCATCCAGCGCGTCGTCGACGGATTCAACGCCTCGCAGGATCGCATCTTCGTCCGTCGAACCGCCGTCAGCGAGATCGGCACCAAGGCCATGGTCGCCATCGGCGGGGGCGACCCGCCCGACGTCTGCGGGGTGTTCAGTTACCACGTGCCGCAGTACGCCCAGAGCGGGGCGGTCATTCCCATCGAGGAGTTCGGCGGCATCGACCCCGAGGTCTACATCCCGTCGGTGAGGCGTCTGCTCTCGAATCGGGGGCGACTCGTCGCCGGCGTCACCACCATCTACACGCTCGCGCTCTACCGCAACCGCGCGATCTTCCGCGAGGCCGGACTCGATCCCGACGGCCCGCCCGCCACGCTGACCGACCTCGAGTCGCTCGCTCGGACGCTCACCCGCACCCGGCCGGACGGGACGATCGATCGCGCCGGGTTCCTGCCCAACCTCCCTTCGTGGTGGCCGTACACGTGGCCCATCCTCTTCGGATCGACCCTCTACGACCTGGCGACCAACCGGAGCACGTTCGATCAGCGGCCGTGCATCGACGCCTACGAGTGGGTGCGACGCTTCCCGCTGGCCATGGGCGAGCAGGCGTCGAGGGCCTTCGGCACCGCCGCGGATCGCAGTTACCACAGTCCGAACGACCCGTTCATCTCGGGCCGCGTCGCGATGATCGCGCAGGGGCCCTGGCTCGCCAACTTCATCAACCGCTACGCGCCGGCCCTCGACTATGCGGCGTCGCCGCTGCCGGTGCACGCGCCGCTCCTCGATGCGGGGCGGCCGCTGGGGATGGTCGAGGCGGACGTGCTGGTGATCCCCCGCGAGGCGAAGCAACCCGAGGCCGCCTTCGAGTTCGTGCGGTACACCCAGCGGCCCGACGTTCACGAACGGCTCGCCACCGACCACACCAAGGGCTCCGCGATGAGGGTGTGCTCGGACGGGTTCCTCGCACGTCACCCCAATCGTTCGGTGCTGGTGCACGACGCGATCGCGAGGTCGGATCGGGCGTGCATCCTGCCTCAGACGCCGGTCTGGAAGAGCTACGCCCACCTGACCGAGGGCGTCTTCGACGCGGCGTGGAAGGGTGACGACGTGACGGCCCTCTGCACCTCGGTGCACTCGCGCGTGCAGGGCATGCTCGACCGCGAGGCGTCGCTCCGCGGCAAGCGGGAGGCCCCGTCATGAGTTCCCGTCTCAAGGACCTCGCGGTGGGCCTGGCGTGGGTGAGTCCCTGGCTGGTCGGCTGCGTGGTGTTCATGCTCGGGCCCATCGCCATGAGCGTCCACTACAGCTTCACCGACTACGCGCTCGTCGATGCGCCGGTGTGGGTGGGCCTTGACAACTACCGTGAACTCGCGGGCGACCGCCTCTTCATCATCGCGATGCGGAACACCTTCGCCTATGCGGCGATGGCGGTGATCATGGGCACCGTGGCGTCCGTCGCCATCGCGGTGCTGCTCGAGCAGCGACTCCGCGGCACGGCGCTCGTCCGTTCGCTCGTGTTCGTGCCCACGCTCGTGCCTGTGGTCGCCAACTGCGTGGTATGGCTGTGGCTGTTGAACCCCGAGTACGGGTTCGCCAATCGCCTGTTCGATGCGGTGGGGCTGAGCGGTCCGAACTGGCTCGGTGAGCGGGTCACGGCCCTGCCGACGATGGCCGTGATGGGGCTCTGGGTGATCGGCAGTCCGCTGCTGGTCTGCTCCGCCGCGCTCAAGGAAGTGCCCGCGTCGCTCTACGAGGCGGCGGAACTCGACGGCATGGGCGCGCTTCGTCGCTTCATGCACGTCACGCTTCCCATGATCTCGCCCGCGATCTTCTTCAACGGCCTGATGTCGGTCATCTGGTCGCTGCAGGTGCTCGCGCCGCCGATGATCATGACCCGGGGCGGGCCGGACAACGCCACGCTGACGTACTCGATGTACGTCTACAAGACGGCCTTCGAGTTCGGCCGCATGGGCTACGCGAGCGCGTTGGCATGGGTGCAGATCCTCGTGACCATCCTCCTTGCCGCCGTCGTCGTCGTGGCGTCGAGGCGGTTCATCCACTACCGGGGCGCATGAGCGAGCGAACCTCCACATCGCGACGTTCGCCGCTGCCGACCCGCGTCGTGCTCTACGCGATCATGGCGCTCGTCGGTCTCGCGTACGCTGTGCCGCTGGTCTTCATGATCGGGGTCGCCGCCCGTTCCGCCGGGCAGGCCTCCGCCCCGTCCCTCTCGCCGCTGCCGGAGGTGGCCGACGCCCAGGGCCAGGCGCGGGCATGGTGGGACCCCTCGCGGTGGGGTGACGCCGGCGAGTCCTTCGCCGCGAATCTCCGCGAGGTGTGGGTCAGTCCGCTCGCCGACTTCCCGACGTACTTGCGGAACACGCTGGTCGTTGGAGCGCTGAGCGTGGCGGGCATGACGCTCTCGAGCGCGATCGCCGCGTACGGGTTCGCGCGGGTCCGGTTCCCCGGTCGCGACATGCTCTTCGGGGTGCTCCTGCTGACGTTGATGGTCCCCCAGGCGGTGCTGATGAGCCCGCAGTTCCTGCTGTTCAAGCACATGCACCTCATCGGCACGCTCGCTCCCCTGTGGCTGCCGTCGTGGTTCGCGGGCGCGTTCAGCGTCTTCCTGCTGCGTCAGTTCTTCATGGGCATTCCCCGCGAGTTGGACGAGGCCGCGAGGATCGACGGCTGCGGGCATGTCGGCATCTTCTGGCGCATCATCCTGCCCCTCAGCCGCCCCGCGCTCGCCGTCGTTGCGCTCATGCAGGCCGTGGCCGTATGGAACGACTTCCTCGGCCCGCTCCTCTTCCTCAACCGCGACGAGCAGTACACCCTCTCGCTCGGGTTGCAGATGTACCAGAGCCAGCACGGCGGCACGCCTTGGAACCTCGTCATGGCCGCCGGTTGCATCGTCGTGGTGCCCGTGCTCGCCTTGTACGTGCTGGCCAGGCGTCTGTTCGTCGAGGGCGTGTCCACTCAGGGAACCCGCGAGTCGTAGGGGCGGGCGACGGCCGTTACGCCCAGTGCGTGCATCCCCACCCCGACCGATCGAACGGCCCGGACACCGGACCCACCAGTTCGACCTCGTCGCCCGGCAGGAGGGTCATCGGCCACCCCGGGCCCGCGGCGGGAACGATCCGGCGGTCGTGGGGCGCGAGATCGATCAGCATCGTTCGGGCGCACAGCACGCGGCGACCGTCGCGCTCGACGATGGCCGCGTCGGGACGCGGCAGCTGACAGTCCTTGTCCCGCGCGAACAGGTGCACCGTCAGGTCGTCGCCCCAGCGAGCGACGAGGCACTCGTCCGCAGGGTCGGCGACCGCGCCCACGAGCGTCGCCAGCGATGCGAGCCGTGCCTGTCCCCTGGCCGGGACTTCGAGCCTGACGACGCCGCTCGCAAGCATGTCGCCCGCCAGCCGCCGCCGTTCGACGGCCATCTCGACCGTCCATGGATCATCCGTGTCATTGAGGGCGACCGCCTCGGCATCGCCTGTCGCCGCGGTGGGCATGATGGCAAGGTGCCTGGGCCGCGAGGCCCGAACGCTCGCGGCAAACGCGAGTTTCGGTCGACCCGACGAGTCGATGAGCGACCACGTCAGGCCCGGCCACACGTCGTTGAGCTGCCAGATCAGTGCGCCCATGCACCACGGCGCCTTCACGCGGCAGAACTCGAGGTTGATCCGCATCGCCCTCGCCTGCAGCACCTGCGCCTGGTGATACCACTCCTCGAACGTCCCCGGCGGGGCGAACCACGAGGGGAGCACCGCGTCGTACTGCTGCGCATTGCCCCCGGGTCCCCGCTGGCGATGCTCCATCGCGGACGACCAGACCCGAAGGTCCGCCGCATCGATGGCCGAACGAAGCGTGGCCAGGTCGCTGGGCGACTGGTGTCCGAACTCGCTGCAAAAGCGGCTCGGCATCGTGCGGTACCCCTCGAGGCTCACGTCCCACGTGTGCCGGTCGCCGTTCAGGGCGTCATTGGGCGCGAGCCCTTCCTCGCCCGACCATGGACTGTTCGCCCAGTACGGCCGGGTCGGGTCGGTCCGCGAGACGATCGCGGGCAAGAGGTCGAGGTAAAAGCCGCGGCCCCATGACTGGCCGGCGGCAAGGCGCTGCTTCCATCCCCAGTTCTCGTGCCCCCAGATGCACTCGTTCCCGCCGCACCACAGCACGAGCGACGGGTGGCTCGCGAGGCGCGAGACGTGCTCGACGGCCTCGGCGGCCACCAACGAGCTGAACGGCTCCTCCTCCGGGTACATGGCGCACGAGAACATGAAGTCGTGCCAGACCATCATGCCGTGCCGGTCGCACCAGTCGTGAAACTCAGGCGTCTCGTACATCCCCCCGCCCCACACGCGGATCATGTTGAACGACGCCTCCTCGCAGCGCCTGAGGAGCGATTCGACGCACGGTTGGTCGGCCAGGCCGGGGAGAAGTTCGGGAGGAATCCAGTTGACACCGATGCAGAAGATCGGTCGGTCGTTGACGACGACCGTGAACGGCCGGCCGTCGACGTCCGGCGTCGTGTCGAGCGTGACGGAACGGAAGCCGACAGGGCCGGACCAGGTTGCGGCCACGTGCTCGCGATCGTCGACCAGTTGCACCTCGAGTCCATACAGCGCGGCCGCGCCGTGGCGGGCCGGCCACCAGCGAGCCGGGTTCCTCACCTCGACGTTCGCCGCGGTCGAGCCGCGACTGGATTCAGCCCTGCATGGCGCGGCGAACGCCAGCGTGCAGCACGAGGCCGATTCGACCCCGCCGTCGAGCGACGTGCGGATTCGCCAGCCCGAGGGATCGTGACCGCGCCAATCGATGTCGGAGATCACGTCGATGTCCCAGATTTCGTCGGCGCGATGCCGCACGAGGGGGCGCACGGAACGGATGACCGGCGCGTCACCGAGTTCGAGGCGGACTGAACGCCAGATCCCGCAGGTGGCGACCTTGGGTCCCCAGTCCCATCCGAAGTTGCACGCGCTCTTTCGCATGAAGATGAACGGGTCCCAGTCGCCGTTGACGGGACGCGCACCGAGCGAACGCTCGAGTTCCCTGATGCGAACGAGCGGCGCGGCGAAGCGAAGCTCGATGGCGTTGCGTCCCGGGTGCAGCAGGTGCCCGACCTCCGGCCGAAACGCGACGTGCTGACTGTCGGATCGGCCGGCGCCGTGGCCATTGATCATCAACTCGGTGCACGTGTCGAGTCCCTCGATGCCCAGTTGCGCCTTGTGGCCTCGAGCGAACTCGGGAAGGTCGAGATCGGTCCGATAGACCCAATCCGTCTCGCCCACCCATTGCTGCGCCGACTCGTTGGTCGCGACACGCGGGTCGCCGATCACGCCCGCATTGATCAGGGCGACATGAACGCAGCCCGGAAGCGCGGCGTCGACCGGGCCGACGGCATCGGGACCCGGGCGACTCGCGGACGCGTGAACGCTCCGGCTGCCCGTCAGCCGCCATGAGAGGCCGGAGAGGTCGATGGTGCGGTTCATGCTCGGCCCGTGCGGAGGCACCGGCTTCGAACTTTAGCCGCCCGCGAGGCGGGTCAGCCCGGCGCGTCCGTGAGCGAGTCCCGACGGGCGACGCACGCTCGAAAGCCCGTCACCGCCTCGAGCACGTCCGCCTTTCGCGTCGCCGCGTCGACCTCGGCCGACATGTCGATGCCGCCCGAATCGCATTCGATGCGGAGCGTTCGCTTGCCGATCGTCACGCGCAGGTCGGCCACCACGCCCGCGTGCGAACGGTCCAGCCCGTCGGCCACGCGGAGAATGCCCGCCAGCCGCATCACCGAGGCGCGATCGGTCTCGGAGAGCGAGGCGAACCCCGGACTTCGCTCCGTCGGACCCTTGCGTCGATGATGCCTGCAGATCGTCGCCAAGCGAATCACCCACGACCGAGGCAGGGGGTCGAGCTCATTGTGCAGGACGATCTGCTCGGAGTGGCGATGGTGCCCTCGATACGACACGAGCATGCCTGTGTCGTGGAGCAGTCCCGCCGCCTCCAGCATCGCCCGTTCCAGCGGATCCTGTCCGAGTCCGGGCATGCATCCCGCGGCGACCAGGGCGTCGTGCAACCGCAGCGACAACGCCGCCACCTGCTCGGCGTGGTGCCGGTCGCAGGCGCACCGGGCCAGCAACCGCCGGGCAGCCGTCACGACGCTCGATGGAGAGGCTTCTTCCGGCGTCCGCGGCGGCATCTCGTCGATCGCCCGCATGAGCACGCCCTCGCGGATGCTCCCCGCGTGGACCAGCAGGTCCTTGCACCCCAGTCGCTTCATCAGCCGGTCGACCGTGACCAGCCCCGCCACTATGATGTCGGCGCGATCGGCGGGCAGGCCCGGCACCCGCATCAACTCGGCTTCGGGCAGCGAGGCCATGCGCGTGAGCATCGTGCGAACCTCGGCCCTCGTGAGCCGGAGCAGGCAACCCGGCGGCGGCGACGGAGCGTCGACGTTCGGATCGCGTGCCGCCGCCGCGATGGCGGCGATGGTGGTGAACGTGCCGCCGCAGCCCACGAGCACCGTTGGATCCGGGTGCGACCTCGGCAGGGCCGCCTTCAGGTCGGCATCGACGCCGCGTCGCATCGCCTTCAGGCCCTCGATGCCGCACGCTTCGGCGGTGGGAAAGCGCTCGCTCGTGGCCACCACGCCCAGCGACATCGAGACGTTGGCGGTCACGACGCCTCGGGTGCTGGAGACGACTTCAAGGCTTCCCCCGCCCAAGTCGGCCACGGCGATCGGCATGGTGCCCGGGGCGAGGGTCCGGGCGACGCTCGCGTGGGTGAACAGGCCCTCTTCCGCGGCGGTGACGACGCGAATGTCGACGCCGCAGGCGTGCTTCACCCGTGCCACGAAGTCCAGCCCGTTGGTGGCCTCCCGCACGGCCGCGGTCGCGAAGGCCCGCACCTCGGTGCAGTCGAGTTCCTTGGCTCGTGCGGCAAGCGACGCGATGCATTGCACCGATCGTTCCATCGCTTCAGGACACAGCGAGCGATGTCGCGTGAGCCCGTGCGCCAATCGCGTCATGCTCCGTTCCTGCGTCAACACACGCCACGAGCGGCGGCCGTTCAACTCCACGGCGAGCAGACGCACGCTGTTGCTGCCGACATCGATGATCGCCACCCGCCTGCCCGCCACCCACAACTCGGGCTCGTTCTCGACGGGTTGGGTTGTTGCCGGCGTCGGCTGGTCGTTCGAAGGTGTCGCCGGCGAGGCAGTGGGCGGACGGGATGTCGCGTCCGCGGAGGCGATCGCTTGTTCGCACGCCCCGAGTGATCCTGTCGCGGCGAACTCCGCCCACCACGCGGCGAACTGACGAGCCCTCGCTCCGAAGATCGTCCGAAAGCCGCCCGCCAGCGAACGAAGCGAGTCGCGCTGACGCTTGGCCGGCGCGAGCATCTCGCCCTGAGGCTGCGCGTCGATCGCCGCGGCGTAGCGATCAAGCCGATCCGCGAGCGTCGAAAGGTCGTTGAGCTCGCCCAGTCGCCCCTGAAGCTCGGCCAGCGCGACCGCATCCCCCTCGGGTTGTACTCCCACGAACTCCAACGCTTCCCGCGCGTATCGCCACGCCTTCACCGCCAGACGCAGTTCGTGGAACGCCGTCGGCGTTGACGGAGACACCCGACCCGCGGCATCGAGCCGACGTCGACAACTCGCGACATTCGTGCGGAGGTGCTCGACGCTCCCCTCCGGCGCAGCCGCATGGGCCGTCTCGATCGCGGCCACCAACTCGTTCGCGTCGCGAAGGAACCGCCCCATGCGGAAGGCGTCGACATGATCCTTGAGGGCGGCGTTCGCGAGCACCCGGTCCTCGCGGGCCATCGCGAGCGCGTCGATCAGCCCGGCCGGCTTTCGATCCTGCCTCGCGCGATCGAGTTCCTCGAGCAGACGCAGATGCACGTCGCAGTCGCGAACCTCGCCCGCCACGCGACGCAAACGACCAAGGCACGACCTGACCGGCCTGGCCGTCTCGCGGAGCGACTCCGGCGGCAGCACGGTCAGCACCACCCGCAAGCGGCGACAGGTCACCCGCACCTTGTGCACGAGACCCTCTTCAAGCGGACCTTCGCCCTTGCGGGCTCGCTTGAGCAGCGACTCGAGGTGTGCGAACAGTGAATGCAACCCTGACGCCGGGTTCGGTGCGGCCGTCGCGAAGTCGCCGGAATTGGCTGTTGCTGTGGGCCCCAATCCCTCGAATGTAGCCGACGGCAGCGGCATCGCGCTCCCGTACGGATGATTAAGAATCGTCCGCGGGGGGGCCAATGACGTACGGGTTCGGTCGGGGGTCGGGGTGCACCACGTGTCCGGGGGGACTCCATCGTGCCGCTCAGGCGGGGCGAAGCTTCTTGAAGGCCTCGATGGCCGCGAGCCGGCTCTTGCCCAGATCCACGATCGGCATGGGGTAGTCGAGCCGCGTGAGGGCCAGCGGCGAGAGGGACGACGGGTCCTGAATCACGTCGTTCGACAGCGACGCGAGTTCCGGCACCCATCGACGCACATACTCGCCTTCCGGATCAAACCGCTCGCCCTGGCTGACGGGATTGAAGATGCGGAAGTACGGAGCCGCATCGGTGCCCGTGGAGGCCGACCACTGCCAGCCGCCGTTGTTGCTGGCGAGGAACCCGTCGACCAGATGCGTCATGAAGTGACGCTCGCCGCGACGCCAGTCGATGAAGAGGTTCTTCGACAGGAACATCGCCGTGATCATGCGGACGCGGTTGTGCATCCAGCCGGTGGCCTTGAGTTGTCGCATGCCCGCGTCGACGATGGGGATGCCCGTGCGTCCCTCTTGCCACGCCTTGAACTTCGCCTCGTCGTCGTTCCAGCGGACGGCCTCGGTGGCCTTCTGGAAGGCCCTGTGCATGCACACGCGCGGGAAGCCGTGCACGATGTGCACATAGAACTCGCGCCAGATCAACTCGCTGATCCAGGTGGTGAGCCCCTCCGACCCCGAGTCCATCGGCGACTTCACGCCCGTGTTGGCGGCCACCGCCGCCGCGACGCACCGCCTCGGCGAGATGGTGCCGATCGCCAGGTGCGGCGAGAGGCCGCTGGTGCCGTCGACCGACGGCGTGTCGCGACGATCCTTGTACTTGCGGCCGCCCTGCTCGATGAAGGAGGCCAGGCGTGCGCGGGCGTGCTTCTCGCCCGCGGTCCACAGCGAGGAGATCGGTGCGGGGCACTCGAATCCGGGCACGGAGGTGGGCACGGCGTCGGGCTTGATGCCGCAGGGCGAGACCTTGCGAGCCCCGGGGCGAGGTTCGACGCCCCCTTGTTCGCCGGCCACGCGGATCCACGCCCGCTTGAAGGGGGTGAAGACGGTGTAGATGTTCCCGGTGCCGGTCCGGAGCGTGGCGGGTTCCATGACGACCTGATCATGCCACGGACTGGCGTGAATGCCCTTGACCTTCAAGGCGTCGATGACGGCCTGATCGCGCCGCTGCTCGTTGACCTCGTACTCGCGGTTGAAGAAGACCGCGTCGCAGTTGGACTCGACGCACGCCTTCACGACCGTCGACGCGACCTGCTCCGGCTTGGAGGCGGTGCGTATCAGCAGGGGAATGCCGAGCGCGTCGAGCGACCGTGACAACTCGGCGAGCGAACGCAGCACGAGGTCGATGCGGGCGGGCGCGTAGTCGTGAGCCTTCCATTCCGCGGGCGAAATGACGAAGAGGGCCACCGCCCCGTCATCCGCGCTGCGGGTGGCGTTGGAGAGGGCGGTGTTGTCGTCGACGCGAAGGTCGGAGCGGAACCAGATGAGTGGTCGCATGGCGGTTCAGTCGGGTCAGGTGGAGGAGATGCCGCAGCGTACCCGGATGGCGACGGCCTGCGAGCGGATGGCGGCCAGGTGCGAGGGTTCGAATCGATCGAGGTTGGAGAGGATGGTCCGCATGCGATGGTTGCGGGCGAAGACGGGGCGATGGCGGTCGAGGAAGTCCCAGTAGAGCGTGGTGAAGGGGCAGGCGTCGGGGCCCGTGCGCTGTGTGGGGTCGTAGCGACATCCCTTGCAGTAGTTGCTCATGCGCTTGATGTACTGGCCGCTGGCGCAGTACGGCTTGGTGCCGACCACCGGGGGCGTGGTGTCGGTGCCGTCGGCGTGCATCACCATGCCCAGCGCGTTGGGCAGCGTCACCCAGTCGACGGCGTCCACGAACATGCTGAGATACCAGTCGCTGACCGCCTTGGGGTGCACGCCCGCGATGAGCGCGAAATTGCCCGTCACCATCAGTCGCTGGATGTGGTGGCCGAAGCCGTGCTCCACCACCTCGCCGATGCAGCGGCGCAGGCACGCCATGTCGGTGTCGCCCGTCCAATAGAAGGGCGGGAGTGTGCCTTGGGCGTTGAGGAAGTTCCGCTGCTCATAGGCGGGGCCCTCGTGGTGGTAGATGCCGCGGATGTACTCGCGCCAGCCGATGATCTGGCGCACGAAGGCCTCGACCGACTGCAGGGGGGCCTTCCCCTTGGCGAAGGCGTCGAGCGCGGCCTTCACGCACTCGCGGGGGTCGAGCAGCTTGAGGTTGAGCACCGGCGAGAGCAGCGAGTGGTAGACGAAGGGCTCGGTCGACCACATCGCGTCCTCGTAGGGCCCGAACTCGGCGAGGCGGCGCGAGACGAAGTCCTTGAGGGCCTCGAGGGCCTGCTCGCGGGTCACGGGCCAGGCGAAGGATTCGAGTGTGCCGGGCGCGTCGGGGAGCATCCGTTCGAGCGTCGCCATGACGTCGCGCGTGATGGCGTCGGGCTCGAACCTCGCCGGCGAGGGAGGCCGCGGCGAGGGGCCCGAGGCCGGGAAGGACTTGCGGTTGTCGGCGTCGTAGTTCCAGTCGCCCCCTTCGGGCTTTCCATCCTCGTCGACGAGGATGCCCAGTCGACGCCGCTGCTGGCGATAGAAGTACTCCATCGTCAGGTCCTTGCGGCCCTTCGCCCACGCCTCGAACTCGGCGTGCGTCGTCAGGAAGTGGGAGTCCTCAAGCGTCTCGAGCGCGAGGCCCTGCTTCCTGCAGGCGGTCGCGATCGCGGCCCCGACGCGGTGCTCGCCCGCTTCCACCATCACCACGCGAGCGGCGTCGAGCTCGGTCGCGGCACGACGGAGTTCATCGTGCAGGGAGTGCGTGTTGGCAGGGTCGTCGAGCGGGACGTAGCGAACGCGATGACCCTGCGAGCGCAGCCAGTCGGCATGGTGTCGCATCGCGGAGAGAAACAGGCACGTCCGCTGGCGGTGGCTCGGAACGTGCTTGGATTCCTCGAGCGCTTCGACCATCAGCACCCAGTCCGTGCCCTTGCGGATCGCCGTGAGCGCGGCAGACGTCCTCGAGAGTTGGTCGCCGAGGACGAACGCGATGGTGGGGCCCGAAGGGGCTCGAGAGGTCACGGAGTTGGTTCGGCCCAACGGTCCCGGAGGATTCACCGGGGCGGAGCGGCCGGGGCTTGTCAGAGCTTGCGGAGCGCGTCGACCAGCCGGTCGATGTGCGCCTTGGTGTGCGCGGCGGAGATCTGCACGCGAAGCCGCGCATGTCCCTCGGGCACCACCGGATAGCCGAACCCGATGACGAAGACGCCCAGCTCCAGCAGCCGCCGGCTCATGCGGATCGCCTTGGCCGTGTCGTGCACGATGATCGGGCAGATCGCGGTGGGGGACTCGATCACCTCGAATCCCGCGGCACGGATGCTCGTCCTCGCGTACGTGCAGTTGTCCCGCAGCCGGGCCACCATGCCCGGATCGGCCAGCAGCAGCTCGATCGCCTTGTTCGCCGAGCACGCCACGGTCACGGGCAGGGCGTTGCTGAAGAGCGTGGGGCGGCCCCGCTGCACGAGCAGCTCGGTGACGCGGCGACTGCCCGCCACGAAGCCTCCCGCGCCGCCGCCCAGGGCCTTGCCGAGCGTGCCCGTGAAGATGTCGACGCGGTTAGTCGCCTCGGGCATCTTGGCGTCGAGCGGATCGATCATGCCGAAGTGCTCGTGCGTGCCGCGGCCGGTGGCCCCCATCACGCCGTGTCCGTGGCTGTCGTCGACGATGAGCATCGCGCCGTGCTCGTCGCAGAGGCGACGCATGGTGGCCAGATCGCCGATCGACCCCTCCATGCTGAAGACGCCGTCGGTGACGACCCAGATCTGTCCCGTGACGTCCTTGTTGGCCTTCGCGTTGGCGAGCGCCTCGGCGAGGGAGCCCGGGCCGGTCAGCACGTTGTTGCGGTAGACGGCCTTGTGGACGCCCTTCTTGATCACGGTCGTCAGCCGGATGGCGTCGATGATGCAGGCGTGATTGAGCTCGTCGGAGATGATGATGTCGCCCGGTTCGCACAGCGTGGGGAAGAGGGCTTCGGCGGCGGTCCACGCCGAGACGAAGGTGTACGCCGATTCCGTGCCCATGTAGCGGGCGATGGAGCGTTCAAGCGTCTCGTGTGGGGTGAAGGTGCCGCAGATGAAGCGGACGGAGGCCGTCCCCGCGCCGTAGTCTCGAAGGCCCTTGATGCCCGCTTCGACGACCTCGGGGTGGTTGGCCAGCCCGAGGTAGTTGTTGGAGCAGAAGCAGAGGCACTCGCCGAACTCGCGGAGCCGGACCGACGGGCCCATGGGCCCCTCGATCATCTGGAGGTGCTTGTACTGGCCGCCCGCGCGGAGGGAGGCGAGGGTGGCGTCGGTGCGTTCGTCGAATCGGTTGGGCATCGGTGGATCCGGAGGTGGGCGTGAATGGGGGTGGGTTGTAGTCGTCGGCGGTTCAGGACGAGACGTGGCTGACGTTCGGGCTTGCCTTTGGGCCGTGGGCATGGGCGGACGATTTCTCGCCCGTGAGCAGGATGATGCCGGTGATGATGAGCAGGCAGGCGAATGCCTTGCGGGCGGTCATGCCCTCGCCGAGCATCAGCCATCCGAGCAGCACCGCCGTCGCGGGCGAGAGGGCGAAGGCGATCGGCCGGATGCGGGAGATGTCGCCCCCTGGCGCCGCCAGGCCCATGTAGAAGAAGAAGACGCCGGCGAAACCCGCCAGAAGGCCCGATCCGAGGATGAGCATCATCCAGACCTGCGGCGTGGTTTGGCCGGTCCAGCCCGGGCGTTCCCACTTCCACACGTCCATCGACACCCAGTACGCCGCCGCCACGAGAGGCAACGTGGTCAGCGTTCGCACGAGCAGGACCGCCATCGGCCCTACCTGCCCGGTGTTGAGCGCCTTCTTCGTGAAGATCTCGCCGATGCCCCAGCAGAGGCCCGCGAGCACGGCCATGACGATCGCCAGCATCGGTGCTCCTCGCGGGGACTCAGTTGCCGGTGATGGGCGCGAGCCGCACGCGGCGGAAGTGGATCTCCGCGCCCTCGCTCTGCAAGGCGATCGTGCCCGGGATCCGCTCGCAGTTGGTGGCGGCGTTGAGCGTCTCCCCGTTCACGTTGAGCGTCACGTCACCCCCGTCGACGATGATCTCGTACTCGTTCCACTCGCCGATGGGCTGCTCGTTGGCCCGCAGATGCTTCGTGTTGCGCCCGTTGGTGCGAGCCGGGTCGGCGGTCATCACGAAGTTGCCGATGTTCCAGAAGTCGCCCGCCGAGCCGCTCATCAGTTGGGCCTCGATGCTCCGGGGCCACACCTGGTCGGGTTCCTGCACCCGCAGCAGCACGCCGCTGTTGCCGGCCTTCTTGGTCACCGGGCTGAAACGCCATTCGAGCTTGAGCACGTAGTCGGTGAACGTGTCCTTGGTGCGCAGGTAGCCCACCGGGTTGCCCTTGCACACCAGCACGCCCTCGCCATCGATGCTCCAGACGTCTTCCATCTTGCCGCCTTCGGGCAGCAGGAACGTCCACTGCGACAGGTCCTTGCCTGCAAAGAGCGACACTTCACCGGGCAGTGTCCCGCCAAGATCCCGCACCTTGATATTGCGGTACGCCACGCCGTCGCCATGCTCCTGAAGCGCGATGTGCCCCCGCGGCTGGATGCCGAAGCCCGCGTACTCCTTGAACTTGCTCGTGGCGATCATCTCCTTCCATGCCGGCCCGTCGGTGCGGCACTCGACGATCTTGCGACCGTTCAGGAAGTGCTGGAGCAGGCCCTGGTGCATGCGCACGCGGGCGTGATTCCACTCCCCCGCGGGGCGGAGCGTCTTGTCGGCGGGCGCGGCGATCATGTCGTAGAGCGAACCCGCGGTGTGCGAGTCGCCCGGCTTCGCGCCGTACCCGCCGTCGTCGAGCACTTGGAACTCGGGGCCCGTCTGCCACGTCGCGTCATTCGCCTCCGACACCCGGTAGATGATGCCGCTGTTGGCCGCATTCTCGCACTTGAACTCGAGGGAAAGCTCGAAGTCGCCGAACTGCTCGCGCGTGACGAGGTCGCCCCCGCCGCCGCCCTTGAGCACCCGCAACTCGCCGCCCGACACCTCCCAGCCCTTCTCCGGGAAGCCTTCCTTGCGGTAGCCGCGCCACGCCGAGCCGTCGTCGCCACGCAGCAGCAGTTTCCAACCCGCCGCCTGTTCCGCAGGCGTCAGCGTCTGGGCCGGAGCGAGCGTCGATCCGATGGCGAGCGTCAGGCAAGCGGCGGCGAGCAGTCTTCGCATGGACGGGTCCTTGGCGTGAGGGTGATCGGTTCGCGTCGGCGGTTCCCATCGACCGCCCGTGAATCCTACGGTCCCTCCCCGGGCCCGTCGCCGACCCACACCATGCCACTCGCTTTCCACAAGTACCACGGCTGCGCCAACGACTTCGTCCTCCTCGACCTTGTCGCCGAGCCCGCGTGGTCGGAGGTCGATCTCGCGGCAGCCTCGCCTTTCCTGTGCGATCGTCGCCGCGGCATCGGCGCCGATCAGGTGCTCGTGCTCGAGCAGGGCGACTCGGCCGAGAGCGTCGCCATGAGGATCTTCAACGCCGACGGCTCCGCCGCGGGGATGTGCGGCAACGGGCTCCGCTGTGCCGCGCGTCATGCTCGCGAACGCATGGGGCGCAGCGCGAATCCAGTCATGATCGAAGTGCGGTTCGCGGGCGGCGTCCGCCCCTGCCCGGTCACGCTCGACCTCGGTCCCGGCGGCGAGGTGACGGCCGCGACGGTCGACATGGGCGTCCCGGCGTTCGAGCCGACCAAGATCCCGACGCTGCTCGAGGCCCGCGGCGGTCGCGTCATCAACGTGCCGCTGCCGCCGGATCTGGCCGCGCTGTGCGCCACGAGCGGGGCGTCGCTCGAACCCCTCGCCAGCTGCGTCAGCATGGGCAACCCGCATCTCGTGCTCTTCGGCCGTCGGCCGACGCCCGCGGTCGCGGCGTCGCTGGGCGCGGTGCTCGAGGTCGCGACGTGGTTCCCCGAGCGGGTGAACGTTCATTTCTGCGAAGTGCACGCGCCCGATCGCCTGTCGATCGTCTCGTGGGAGCGAGGCGCCGGGCTGACGCCCGCTTGCGGCAGCGGCGCGTGCGCCAGCGTGGTCGTCGCGGCGACGTCGGGACGCACCAGTGCTGATGTCGCCGTCGACATGCCAGGCGGCCAGGTTCGTGTGCGAATGAGCGACGCAGGCCGTGTCTTCCTTACCGGACCGGCCGTCCGAGCCTTCGACGGCCACGTGTCGATGCCCGCTTGACTCGCCCGAGGACCCCGGCCTAGTCTCTTGTCAGCATCAAGAGTCCTTGTGCCGAATCGGCACGAGGCGGCAACCGAGCTGTTCCGAACGAACATGCCGCGGTGCCGGGAACCCCTGCGAGGGGACCGATGCGGCCCGACGACCTTCGTGTCGAAAGGGCAAAAACCGCGGCTGCGTCAGCCGCACCCCTCGCACAGGTCCCACGCTCGATGCCGCGGAGTCGGCGTCATGGGTGTTCGTGCAGCACGTCCGTCGCAGGAAGTCGAGTTCAAGCCCACGAGCGCGTCGCAGGGCGTGGTCGGGGCGGGGCAGGACCGCTGGTCCACCGTCGCCGTCCGCGGCGGGCGGCGTCCCGACCCGACGACAGGGGCCATCCTGACGCCCATCGTCCAGTCGACGACGTTCGTGCAGGAAGCCGTGGGGCGGCACAAGGGACACACCTATTCGCGGGCAAGCAATCCCACCGTCTCGGCCCTCGAGGAAGCGCTGGGCGCCCTCGAGGATTCGCTCCCGGGCGTGGCTTGCTCCACCGGCATGAGCGCGATCTCGACGCTGCTGCTGTCGACGCTCAAGGCCGGCGACCACGTGGTGGCGGGCCGTGCGGTGTATGGCGGGACGGTCAGGTTCGCCAACATCGTGCTCGCGCCGCTTGGCGTCCGCACGACCTTCGTCGACGCCACCAGGCCCGAGGCCGTGGCGGAGGCCATTGGTCCGGCCACGCGACTGGTCTTCATCGAGACGCCCGCGAACCCGACGCTGGTGCTCGCCGACATCGCCGCCATCGCCAAGGAGTGTCGACGCCGCGGGGTACTGCTCGCGGTCGACAACACCTTCATGACGCCGGTGCTCCTCCGCCCCCTCGACCTGGGCGCGGATGTCTGCATCCAGTCCACGACCAAGTACGTGGAGGGGCACAACGCCACCGTCGGCGGCGTGCTCACGACGAGGGATCCCTCGCTGCGTGAGCGGCTGGCCCTCGTGCGCAAAACGCTGGGGGTCATCCAGTCTCCCTTCGAGGCCTGGCTCACGCTCCAAGGCCTCAAGACGCTGCCCCTGCGGATCAGGACGCACAGCGACAACGCCCTGCAGGTCGCGAGGTTCCTCGAGTCGCACCCGGCCGTCAGCCGCGTGCACTATCCCGGCCTCGAGTCCTTCCCGCAGCGGGCGCTGGCGACGCGGCAGCACGCCGACGGGCACCACGGGGGCATGCTGAGCTTCGAACTCAAGGGCGGGGTCGAGGCCGGCATCGCGTTGATGAACGCCGTGCGATTGTGCTCTCTTGCCGAGAACCTCGGAGCCGTCGAGACCCTCATCACGCACCCGGTCACCATGACCCACGGCGATGTTCCCGCCACGCAGCGGCGTGAGGCGGGCATCACCGACGGGCTGGTCCGCCTGTCCGTGGGATTGGAAGACCCCGCGGACGTCATCGCCGATCTACGCGGCGCACTCGCGCGGGCGTCGCGACCGGGTCGGGTGCAGCGGCCAAAGAAGGGTTCCGATACCTCGAAGCGGTCCCGAGTCGCGAGCGTGCCCTCCCCCGAAAGGAGGGGGAGGCGATGACCGCGCTCGCGACCACGAACCGAGCACTGCGTCTCGCAGGTGCCACGCGCGACATCGAAAGCGAAGAGACCATGGCCACCAACACCCCGATCACCGTCCTGAAGTTCGGCAGCTCCATCCTCGCCAACGAGGGCATGCTTCCCCGCGCGGTGCACGAGATCTACCGCTACGTCCGCCAAGGACATCAGGTGGTGGCCGTCGTCTCGGCCTTCCACGGCGAGACGGATCGGCTCTTCGCCCACGCCAAGCGATACGGCGACCAGGCCGACCCCGTGGCGGTCGCCTCGCTCGTGTCGTTGGGCGAGGCCCACGCCGTGTCCCTGCTCGGACTCGCGCTCGACCAGGCCGGCGTGCCCGTCAACGTGCTCGATTCGGCGGGCATGGGCCTCTCCACGCTCGGACCGGCGATTGACGCACGTCCCACGGGACTGAACGTCGAGAACGTCAAGCGGGCCCTGGCCCAGAAACCCGTCCTGGTCGTCCCCGGCTTCATCGGCCGCGACGACATGGGCCGCATCACGCTCCTGGGCCGCGGCGGCTCCGACTACACCGCGCTCTTCATCGCGGGCCAGCTCGGCGCGCATCAGGCCGTCCTCATCAAGGACGTCGACGGCCTCTACGACCGCGATCCGGCCAAGTTCGCCGACGCCAAGCGCTACGAGCGCGTGTCGTACGAGGACATCCTGCAGATGCCCGAGAAGATCGTCCAGCACAAGGCGGTGCGATACGCCGCCGACGTCGGGCTGAACTTCGGCGTGGGTGCCGCGGGCCAGCGCGTGGCCACGTGGGTGTGGGACGGCCGCAGCGCGTTCGCCACCAGGCCCTTGGCCGTCTCGCCCCTCCGCGTCGCGCTCGTCGGCGCGGGCATCGTGGGCCGTGGTGTGTACGAACGCGTGAAGTCCTTGCCGAACTTCTTCACCGTCACCTCGGTGTGCGTCCGCGATGTGGCGAAGCACGCCGCGTCGGGCATTCCCGCGGAACTACTCACCACCGACTGGCGCAAGGCCATCGAGCACGCCGACGTCGTCGTCGAGAGCATGGGCGGCCTCGATCCCGCGGGCGACATCATCTGCACCGCGCTCACCTCCGGGCGTCACGTCGTCACCGCCAACAAGGCCGTCCTCGCCCACGAGTTCGACCGCTTCACCGACTGTCGTCGTCGTTCCAACGCCCGTCTGCTCTACAGCGCGGCCGTCGGCGGCGGCGTGCCCATCCTCGAGGCCGTCCGGGCCGCCGCACGGCGGGGCCGCATCGCCAGCGTCCGCGGCGTCGTCAACGGCACCACCAACTTCGTGCTCGGCCTGCTCTCCCGCGGCATGGACTTCGCGGAAGCCATCCGCAAGGCCCAAGACGCCGGCTTCGCCGAACCTGATCCCTCGGCCGACATCGACGGTCACGACGCCGCGGCCAAGGCCTGTCTCATCGCGCGCGAGGCCTTCGGCCATCCGATCTTCCCCAACCAGGTCAAGCGCATGGGCATCTCGCACCTCACGCCCAACCACGCGGCCCAGGCCGCCGCGCAGGGCGGCGCGATCCGTCTCGTGGCGCACATCTCCTGCCCCCGCGGCATGACCCACGCCACCGTCGCGCCCCTCATCCTCCCCGGCGATGATCCGCTCGCCCAGGTGCAGGACGAGCACAACTGCGCCGTCATCACCATGGAGGACGGCTCCCGCACGGTCGTCACCGGCCGCGGCGCGGGCCGCTGGCCCACCGCCGAGAGCATGGTGGGGGACCTCTTCGAGCTTGTCAGGGGCGACAACGTCTCCGACGACGAGGAATACATCGGGGAGATCGCGGCATGAGAGACGCCACCAAGCTCGTCGCCTTCGACCCGTGCGACGGCGACCCCTTCCACGCTTCCGTCACGCCCGTCTACCAGACGGCGACGTTCGACCAGGACGTGGCCTCCGAGTTCGGCCGCTACGACTATTCCCGCAGCGGCAACCCGACCCGCGATGTCCTCGAGAAGCAAGTGGCGTCGCTCGAGCGAGGCGTTCGCGCCTTCGCCTACGCCAGCGGCGTGGCGGCCATCGACGCCGCCCTCGATCTGCTCTCGCCCGGCGACGAGATCCTCGCGTGTGATGACCTGTACGGCGGGACCTACCGCCTCTTTTCCCGCGTCGCTGAACGCCGCGGCATCATCACGAGGTACGCCGACCTCACCGACCTCGAGGTGGCCCGTGCCGCCATCACGCCCAGGACGCGGCTGGTGTACGTCGAGTCCGTGAGCAATCCGCTGATGCGCGTGTGCGACGTGCGGGCCCTCGCCTCGCTCGCGCACGACCACGGGGCGCTGCTGGCGGTCGACAACACCTTCCTGTCACCCTTGGGCATGCGTCCGCTGGAACTCGGGGCCGACGTGGTCATTCAGTCGGCCACCAAGTACCTCTGCGGCCACGGTGACGTGACCGCGGGCACCATCGCGGTGCGAGACGAGTCGCTCGCGAAGCAGTTGGCCTTCCTGCAGAACGCGACAGGAACGGCATTGGCACCGCACGAGTGTTTCCTGCTGTTGCGGGGACTCAAGACGCTCGACCTGCGGCTCGAACGCCAGCAGCGGTCAGCCGCGGCCGTGGCCAGGCACCTGCTCGGCCGCGCCGAGGTGCGAAGGGTGCGATTCCCGGGTCTGCCGGGGTTGCCCAACGCGTATGTGCACAAGCGTCAGGCGTCGGGTGACGGCGCGGTGGTGTGCTTCGAGACGGGTGATGCCGAGCGATCGCGGCGGTTCGTGGAGGCCCTGCGGCTCTTTCCCATCCGCGTGAGTTTCGGGAGCGTGGGGTCGTCGGCGTCGATGCCGTGCGCCATGTCGCACGCCAGCATTCCCGATGAAGTCCGCAAGGCCCGCAACTTTCCGTCCGATATCGTCCGCCTGAGTGTGGGAATCGAGGACGTGGGCGACCTGATCGCCGATATCGACGCGGCCTTTGCCGCGGCGTCGACGCCCGTCGCGGTTCGGGGCGGCGGAGTTGCGCCCGTGATCGAGATCAAGCCGGCGTCGTCCATCGGAACGTCCGCATGCCCCTGAACATCAAGTCTGTTGCCGTCGTCGGCGCCACCGGTGCCGTGGGCCGCGAGGCCTTGTCGATCCTCGAGCAGCGGGGGCACCCCGGCAATCGCATCGTGCCGCTGGCCTCGGCGCGGTCGGCGGGCTCGAAAGTGCCGTACGCGGGCGGCGAGCTCACGGTGCAGGCGTTGAACGAGCACTCCTTCAAGGGCGTGGACGTCGCCATCTTCTGCGCCACGTCGGGCGTGTCGAAGCAATACGCTCCCGCTGCATTGGCTGCCGGATGTCACGTGGTGGACAACTCGTCGGCCTTCCGCATGGATCCGGCGGTGCCGCTGGTGGTGCCCGAGGTGAACCCGGGGGAGATCCCCGACCCGACGAGCCCGCGGCTGATCGCCAACCCGAACTGTTCGACGATCCTGATGCTGGTTGCGCTGAATCCATGGAGAAAGCGCTTCGGCGTGGAGCACGCCACGGTCTCGACGTACCAAGCGGTCTCCGGAGCGGGAGCCGCGGCGATGGACGAACTTCGCGCGCAGGTCGAGCAGCACCTCACGGGCAAGCCGGTGGAGACGAAGGTCTTCGCCGAGCAGTGCGCCTTCAACGTCTTCAGCCACAACAGCCAGGTGGACCCGGCGACGGGGCTCAACGTGGAGGAAGTGAAGCTGATCAAGGAGACGCACAAGATCTGGGGCGACCCGAATGTCACGATCACGCCCACGTGCATCCGCGTGCCGGTCTTCCGGGCCCACAGCGAGAGCTGCGCCGTGCGGCTGGGCCGTTCGGTGACGGAGGAGGAAGTCCGTCGCGCGTTCGAGGGCGAACCAGGCGTCCGGGTCATCGACGACCGCGGCGGCAACCGCTTCCCCACGCCCCTGAAGGCGGCGGGCGGAAACGACGTGCTCGTGGGCCGCATCCGGGTCGATCCCGCGGCGGGCCTCGACGCCTCCGGCCGCTCCCGCCACTGGTGCCTCTGGCTCTGCGGCGACCAACTCCGCAAGGGCGCGGCCCAAAACGCCATCCAGATCGCCGACCTGCTGGCGGCCTGAACGCCGCTCGCGCGAACCTGCACGACCCGAACCGGGTACAATGCGGTGCCGCGGGTGTAGTTCAGCGGTAGAACGTCAGCTTCCCAAGCTGAATGTCG
>JBBAVG010000007.1:0-76261 GCA_040397805.1 Phycisphaerales bacterium | reverse complement strand
GCCAAATCCCCCCTTTCCCAGCCCCTGCATACGCTCCCCCTGCATGTCGACCACGCTGCCCGAGGCGCACGCCTCCCACGAGCTCGAGTTCGCTCGGCAGGTCCTGCGCGACGAGGCCCGGGCCGTGGCGGCCATGGCCGACCACCTCGGCCAACCCTTCTCCAACGCCGTCGATCTCGTCGTCGCCTGCGCCCACGCCGGCGGCACCATCCTCGTCTCGGGCCTGGGCAAGTCCGGCCTCGTCGGCGCCAAGATCGCCGCCACCTTCTCGTCCCTGGGCCTGGCCGCCCACGCCGTGCACCCCTCCGAGGCCTTCCACGGCGACCTGGGCCGCTTCCGATCCACCGATACGGTCATCTGCATCTCCTTCTCCGGCGAGACCGACGAGGTCGTCAACCTCGCCTCCGTCCTCCGCCAGGACGGCCTGCCCATCATCGCCATCACCGGCGGCGGCCAGACCGCCCCCAGCAGCCTCGAGCGGCTTGCCTCCGTCTCCCTCCGCCTCAACATCGCCTCCGAAGCCGGCGGCGGCTCCTTCCACGCCCCCACCAGCTCCACCACCGCCACCATGGCCCTGGGCGACGCCATCGGCCTTGCCGCCGCCCGGCGCATGAACTTCACGCACGAGGACTTCAAGCGCCGCCACCCCGGCGGCTCGCTCGGTGAACTCCTCCGCCCCGTCACCGACGTCCTCCGCACCTTCACCGGCCGCAACCTGCCGCTGGTGCCCGACGACATGAGCGTGAGCGACGCCCTCACCATGGCCGCCCGCTCGGGCCGCCGCCCCGGGGCCCTCCCGCTGATCGACCGCGCCACGGGCCGCATGACGGGCATCTTCACCGACGGCGACCTCCGCCGTCTCATCCTCCGCGACCCGGCCGAACTCCGGCGGCCCATCAGCGAGGTGATGACCAGGACGCCCCGCACCCTCAGCGACCGCGCCATCGTCGATGACGCCGTCAAGATGTTCCGCGAGTTCCGGCAAGACGAGATCCCCGTCGTCGACGACCACGGCCGCCCCGTGGGCATCCTCGACGTCCAGGACCTCATGGCCATGCGACTGGTGAAGGACTGAACCCCCTTGGGGACCAACCGCCCATGAGCACCACGCTCCGCACCATCCCCCTCCGAACCAGCGCGGCATGTCGCCCCGGGGCGGCTCGATGGGGCCTCGTGCTCGCCGCCGCCGCGGGCGCGCTCGCCATCGTCGTCATCGCCGTCTCCTACCGCGGGTCGCCCTCCAAGGCCGGCGGCACCACCCCATCGCCCCTCTCCCCCTCGCCCGAGGTCGTGGATGTCCCTTCGGGCCGTGGTGGCAAGGCCCTCAAGAACCTCGGCCAGGGCGAAGACCTCTTCGTGCAGCTCGCCGATCGCGCCGACCCCACCCGCGTGGCCGGACAGCTCACCGCGGCCAAGTCGACGCCCCTCGAGGGCAAGCGTTACCGCATGGAACAGCCCCGCGTGTGGAGCTTCATGCGCGACGGCCGCACCGTCTACGTCGAGGCCGACTCCGGACAAGCCCTCATCCCCGACCTCACGGGCAGCCGCCCCGAGGACGGCGCGATCAAGGGCCGCGTGGTGGCCAAGCTCTTCGAGCCCACGCCCGACGGCTCGCTCCCCGACCCCGAGACCACCCCGGCCATCATCACGCTCCGCAGCGATGAACTCAAGTTCGACCTGCGATCGGGCGAGTTCCGCTTCCCCGGGGCCGTCACCCTCACCGGCGCGCAGGTCGACTTCGAGGGTCGCGACGTGCTCATCCTCGTCAACGAGGTGGCCCAGCAACTCGAACTCGTCCGCATCGAACGCACCGTGCGGTGCGTCGTCCGGCCCAAGGACCCCGAGCCCGAGGAAGCGCCCGAACCCGCTCCCGCTCCGTCCACGACCGCCGCCACGTCGCCCGGCACATCGCCCGCCGGCACCGCTCCGGCCGCCGCGGCCAAGACGCCCAAGGAGAGCTACTTCGACCTCACGATCGAGGGCAACCCTCGCCTCGTGCAGGGCGCACGGGAGCTCACCGGCGAGCGCATCGTCGCCGCCGTGCGGCTGGTCGACAACGGCCTACGCGAGAACGCCATCGCGGGCTCGTCCATCAAGATGCCCGCCGACCCCGCCTCGGTGCTGCTGGGGCCCAAGGTCAAGATCCGCAACGCCGCCTTCCGCCCCAAGCCCGTCCAGCCGCCCGCGCCCGTTCGCGAGAGCAACCAGGCCCCCATCGAGCTCACCTGGGGCGGCATCCTCGAGTTCAAGGCCGCCAAGCAGGTCCCGCCGCAGCTCGCGAGCGACGACATCTACTTCAAGGTCACCTCCTCGACCGACGGGGGCGTCTCGCTCCGCGACCAAGAGCAGCACGTCACCGTCCGCGGGCGGATGATGCAGTACTTCACGACCACGCAGGCCGGGTCCATCGAGGGAACCGACGCGTCGCCGGCCACGCTCGAAAAGCTCGGCTCGGGCCGCGCCGCCGCCCGCCGCTTCGACGCCACCCCCGCCGTCGGCCGCGTCACCGCCGAGGGCATGGGCTTCATCGAAGGGTCCATGTCGTCGGGCGCGGGCAAGAAGCGCAAGGCCGAGCGACTCACCTGGTCCAAGAGTGCGGAGTTCATCTTCGGCGTCGAGAACAAGCGCATGTCGTCGCGCCTCGAACGCCTGCACCTCGAGGGCGACGTCAAGGCCGCCGCCGCCGACGAAGGGGGCGGACTCTCCGCCCAGACCCTCGTCGCCCAGTTCACCCGCATCGACCCCGCCAGCTCCTTCCTCTCCCGCGTCGTCGCCACCGGCGGCTCCAAGGGCTGGGACTCCCACGGCGGCGCGCTCGAGGCCGAGGAACTCGACATCACCCTCGCCCGCACCGGCGACACCTCCCAATCGCAGCCCGTCTCCATGAAGGCCTCCGGCGACGTCCGCGCCTCGCAGAAGGACGCCGTCCTCACCGCCTCCGCCGTCGAGGCCACGCTCGACCAACTCCCCAAGGAGGACGGTCGCTTCGCCACCATCGTCGTCGAGGCCACCGCCACCGGCGACGTGAAGTTCCAACGCGATGACGGCGTCAACGCCTTCACCCACCTGCTCACCACCCACCCCGACCGCCGCCAGGTCACCCTCTCGGGCCCCGAGTCGCGCGTCGGTCGCGGGGGCTCGGCCATCAAGGGCAACACCATCACCATGGACGGCGACAAGGGCACCCTCGCCGTCGAGGGCGCGGGCGAGTTCACCCACAACGACCCCGGACGCCCCGCCTCGGGCGACGCGCCCGCCGTGCCGCCCACCCAGGCCAAGATCTCCTGGGCCCGGCGCATGACCTTCGACGACGCCTCCGGGCTCGTCACCTGCGAGGGCGCGGCCGCCGCCGACCTTCGCCGCGGCGACCTCGAACGCGACTCGCTCAAGGCCCGCAAGGTCGTCGTCGCCATCGGCCCCGCCCCCGCCAAGGATGCGGCCCCGTCCGGCGCGAACAACCCCGCGACCGATCCGCTGAAGATCGCCATGCCCGAAGGGGGCGACCGCCCGCTGCTCTGGGCCCTGGCCGAAGGCGAAGCCGCGGACCCCGCGGGCATCGAGCTCCGACGCTTCGACGCCTCCAACCCTTCCGCCGTCACGCGGCTCATGTACCTCGAGGGTGCGTCGATCCGCGCCGACAACCAGGCCGGCCGACTCGAGGTCGATGCCGCGGGCAAGCTCCTCACGATGGACCGCGAGAAGGCCTCGACCGCCCCCCAAGGAGCCATGTCCGCGCGGCTGGGCGGCGACACCAAGGGCACCGCCCTCTTCGGCTGGTCGGGCTCCATGACCTTCGACCGCTTCCAGGGCCGGGCCATCCTCCGCGACGGCGTCACGATCACCCACAAGGCCCTCGCCGACGGCGCGGTGACGCAGCTGCGATGCGCTCACCTCACCGCCGACCTCGACGTGCCGGGCCCCGAGGCCAAGGCCTCAACGGGTGCCGCGTCGGGCGCGTTCCGTGCCGCGCAGGCCCAAGGCAGCGTCTGGCTCTCCGCCCGCGATTCGGAGATGGTCGCCGACGCGCTCACCTTCGACGCCCTCACCTCGACCGTCCACGCCGTGTCGTCGAGCGACCAACCCGCCGTGACCCTCACCGGCCGCGACGGCGCGTCGCCCGTGACGGCGCGGGAAATCCGCTGGAACCTCCGCGACAACCAAGTGACGCTCACGGGAGCCAGGCCCATCGTCGCCCCCCGTTGAGAGCATCCCGATGAAAGCACCCCGTTGAGCGTTCACGTCCACATTCCCACGCAGTTCGTCTCGAGGTACAGCCTGCTCGGCGCGTTCGCCGAGGAACTCGCCCGCGCCTTCGCCGCCGCCGGCGCCGTCGTCAACGCGCCGCGACACCCGCCCGGCCAACGCGGGCTCTTCATCCTGCTCAACACGCCCGAACGCACCGAGAACATCCGCTCGTGGATCGCCTCGACCGTCGGCGACATGCAGAACGCCGCCATCCTCCACCTGCACGTCGACCACCCGCTCGCGCTCCACGCGCCGCACGTCGACGAGTTCTCCCGCTGGCCCACCTACCGCCTGCTCATGCCCTGCCGCGATGACGCCCACCTCCTGGGGCTCCGCTGGCCGCGCCTTCGCCACCTGCACTGCATGCACGGCGTGCCCCTCGAGGCCCTCTGCCCCCTCGAGGCCCTCGAGGCCGAGCACCGCGCCGCCCCCGGCCACGGCGCACGCCCCGTCGCCGTCGCCCTCGCGGGCTCCATCCACGCGCCCGCCGAACTCGACGACATGCGTTCGCGATTGCCCGAGCCCGTCCAAGGCGGCGCAGACCACGTCGCCGCCTTGCTGGCCTCGTCCCCCTCCATGTCCTTCACCCAGGCCTTCGACCTCGGGCTGCCCGCCAACCTCCACGCCACCAACTTCTGGGGGCTGATGGAGGCCGTCTGGAAGTACGCCACCGCCAAGGCCAACACCCTCCGCCGCACCGCCATCGTCAAGGCCATGCAGGGCCTCCCCGCCCTCGTCGCCGGGCCCGCCGCCTGGGAGCCCCACTGCACCGGCTCCATCCGCTACGCCGGCGAGATTCCCTATGCCGACGTCGCCGGCTGGCTCCGCCAGGCCCGCGTGTGCGTCGCTTGGGGCCCCACCCAGTTCGCCCACACCTTCAGCGAACGACTCCTCCTCGCCATGGCCGCCGGGTGCGCCGCCGTCACCGACGACCGCCTGCTGGCCCGCCGCGAGTTCGACCCCGCCGGCGGCAAGCCCATGTGCCTCTTCGCCGACGCCGCCAACCCTGACGCCGTCCGCGCCGCCGTCGATCGACTCCTGGCCTCCCCCGAGGAGGCGGCCACGCTGGCCCGCCGTGGCCGCAAACGCGTCGAAGCCGCCCACCTCTGGTTCCACCGCATCGACACCTTCGCCGCCGCCGCGTCCGACGCGTGGTCCCCCGCGTCGCAGGGCTGAACCGCCCCTTCCGAAGGCCCGATCTACACTCCCTCCCAGTGCCCAAGCGTCCGACACAGCCAGCCGGCCCCACCCCGCCGCACCGCCACGAGCACGGCGCCCGCATCTCCACGACCGTCAAGGGGCTCCCGGTCTCCGGCGGCATCGTCGTCGGCCGCGTCCTGGTCATCGACGACTCCATGCGCCGTGTCGTCCGCCGCGCCATCGCCGCCGACGAGGTCAAGCGCGAACTCGGCCGCCTCGACGCCGCCCTCAAGGCCTCCATCGCCAAGATCCAGGCCCTCCACGAGCAGGCCGAGAAGGACATGGGCAAGGAAGCCGCCAAGATCTTCACCTTCCACATCGGCATGCTCAAGGACCCCGCGCTGCTCACGCAGATCCGCGGCATGATCGAGCGCGAGCGCGTCACCGCCGAGTACGCCGCCATGCAGGTCCTCGACCGTCTGGCCTCGCAGTTCCGCCAGCACAAGGACCCCGTCTTCGCCACCAAGGTCAACGACATCGACGACCTCACCGAGCGGCTCCTGTGCGAACTCGCCGGCGGCGAGACCGGCGGCAACCGCGCCGCCGCCGCCGACGCCGACACCATCATCGTCGCCCGCGACCTCACCCCCTCCCAGACCGCCGGCTTCGACCGCAGCCGCATCCTCGGCTTCGCCACCGACCTGGGCGGCATGACCAGCCACACGGCGATCATCGCCAAGGCCCTCGAGATCCCCGCCGTCGTCGGATGCCAGACCCTCCTGGCCACCGTGCAGGACGGCGACCTGGTCGTGCTCGACGGCGACCGCGGCCTCATCACGCTCCACCCCGACGCGACGATGCTCGAGCAGGTCTCGCGGGCCATCGAGCAGCGCCGCACCCAGCAGGCCGCCCTCGTCGAGATGCGTGACCTGCCGAGCGTCACCACCGACGGCGTCGCCGTGCACCTCATGGGCAACATCGAGCTGCCCGAGGAGGTCAGCCGCGTCTTGGCCGCCGGCGGCGAGGGCATCGGCCTCTACCGCACCGAATACCTCTACCTCACCGGCAACGACGAGCCCAACGAGGGCGTGCATTACCGCGCGTACAAGCGCTGCGTGCAGCTCGCCGGCGGCAAGGAACTCGTCATCCGCACGATGGACCTTGGCGCCGACAAGTACACCCAGGCGCAAGAGGAGATCCCCGAGCGCAATCCCTTCCTGGGCTGCCGCAGCATCCGCTACTGCCTCAAGAACAAGGGCATGTTCAAGAAGCAGCTCCGCGCCATCCTCCGCGCCAGCGCAGAGGGGCCCATCAAGGTCATGTTCCCGTTGATCTCGACGATCGCGGAACTCCGCCAGGCCAAGTTCCTCGTCAACGACGTCATGGAGGAGCTCGAGGAGGAGGGCCTTCCCTTCGACCGCTCCATCCGCATGGGCATGATGGTCGAGGTGCCCTCCGCCGCCATCCAGGCGGACACGTTCGCCCGGGAGTGCGACTTCTTCTCGATCGGCACCAACGACCTGGTGCAGTACACGCTCGCGGTCGACCGCATCAACGAACGCGTGGCCAACCTCTACAACCCGATGCACCCGGCGGTGATCCGCCTCATCCGCGACGTCGCCCGCGCCGCCCGCCGCCACCGCATCCCCGTCTCCAACTGCGGCGAGGCCTCGGGCGACCTCGAGTTCGCCATGCTGCTCGTGGGCCTCGACGTCACCACGCTCTCGGTCTCCGCCTCGTCGATCCCGAAGCTCAAGCGGTTCATCCGCGCCCTCTCCAAGGAACAGTGCGAACGCGTCGCGAGAGAGACGCTCAAGCTCGACTCGGACGTGCAGGTCGCCGCCTTCCTCCGCGACCGCGCCCGCCGCATGGCGCCGGCCTGCTTCGATGACGTCGAACGCGAGTGATCGCCCCTCGAAAGGCCGCTTCCGCGGTCTCCATGTCGCCACGGTCGTTGATCGAGGACTGCTCGCGACTCGATGTCCCGTCGGCACGGGCGAGCGACCGAACCCGGCCCTGACGCCCGGCGAACCTTCAAGGCCTTCCGAACCTGTCGGCACCAGGCGCTCGTGGCGGCGCGAGGAATCATGGAACCCCTCGAACGCTGGCGGGTACCATTCGTCGTTCAGGTTGTCCCGCCGTCGCAAGCGCGGACGAGAAAGCCGGCGAATCGGGAACGATGAATCCTGATCCGCCGGCCCCGGGGTTCGACCCCGCTCGCCGCGCACGGGCCCGCCCCGCGGCCTCGCGCCGTTCGCGACGAAGGGATGTGGTCTCCGCCCCTCACGGCCCCCATGCAAATCAGGCCGTGAAGACCATACCGAGTCGGCGTGTCGCCGCGCTCACCACCTGCGCCCCGAAAGGGTGACCCGGTCATCGCGGCAGGGTACATCGTGTTCACCACAATCCGGTCGGACGAGTGCGACGAGGTCGCGCTCCTGTCGTCGCGTGAACGCTCTCTTCGGACCCGATCGCCCTCCCTGGTGATCAGCCATCACGCGAGTGAACGCTTCGAACAGCGGCATATCGATCATTGGGCGATCCGGATCGCGATCGCCTTCGGCGAGTGGTTCCACGCCGGCAAGGGATGCGAGGTGGCCTACGTCAGCCGACGGGCGATCAAGGCCGCGGCCTCGCTGCTGGGCGGACGGTGCTCCGCCGTGGAGAATCTCGCCGTGGTCGTCTCCAACGACGGCGTCGTGCTGACCGCCTATCGCACCAAACGACCGCTCAAGCACTGGCGCGGCGGATCGTGAACCGCTCTTGCTCCCGTACGCCCTGAACCTCGCACGTCTCGGTTCCGCCCCCGACCCCGACTCGTGAACCGGCCCTCTCACCCGTCGCGCCGCCGATCGAAGCCTCGACGCGGACGACCTCCAGGTCACACGACCGCCCCGAGCCTCATCGACCCTTCGTTCTTCGAGACCACGCCATGAACACACCCCGCACCTCACTTGATGCCCACGCCGTCGTCGCTCTGATCGCCACCCGAGGCAGGTTCGACCTGCTCCGCGAACGCGCCGTTCCGTCCATCGTCGCCCAGACGCGAACGCCGGATCGTCTCGTGGTCGTGGTCGACCATTCGACCGAGGAACTGTCCGACGCGGCCCTGGGGGTCCTGGGCACGGAGCTCCAATCGATCTGCGGCACCCGGATGCCCGTCACCGTGCTGCGCAACCGCCGAACGCCCAGGCGAGCCGCGGCGGCCTGGAACACCGGGATCGACCAGTTGCACCGTGACGAACGTTTCGGTCGAGCCGCCGACCTGCTGTACGTCGCCGTGCTCGACGACGACGACGCGTGGGCCCCGACCCATGTCGAGGCATGCCTCGAATCGGCGACCTCGGGCGACCTGAACATGGTCGCCTCGGGCATCATCCGCCATGAATCGCCCGACGGCGCCGGGCATCCGCATTCGATGCCGTCGCGGCTCGACGTTCGCGAACTGTTCATCAGGGGCCAGCACATCCAGGGCTCGAACCTGTTCGTGCGGTTGGACATGCTCCTTCTGGCCGGCATGTTCGACGAGAACCTGCCCAGCTGCACCGATCGCGATCTGTGCATCCGGCTCGCGGATCTTCCCGCCCTGCGTTTCGGGGCCACCGGCGTGCACACCGTTCATCACCACGCCGACGCCCGCCCCGATCGCCTTTCCGCGCCCACCTCGCCCGCCAAGCTCGATGGCCTCACCCGCCTTTGGCAAAAGCACGCGCCGCGGTTCGACCAGGCCGCGAGGGACGAGGCCGCGGCACGAGCCGGCGAGTTGTTCGGCTGGCGTCCCCCGTCGCCCGCGAAGCTCCCGGCCATCGACGTCGCGACGCCCCGAGCCGCCGAAGGCTCCATGGGCTTCGTCATCGGCTTCGTCACCGACGCGGATCTCAAGCCCCATGTCGACGGCCTGCTCGCCGACGCCCTTGAGCTGCAGGCCCGCTCCGACGTGGACGGCGTCCTCGTCGTCGTCGTCGAGAACGGACCGCTGCCCGGCGACGGCGCTCGGCCGCTCCACGACCTTGTCGAACGCCATCGCGCTCGCGGGCTCGACATCGAGTTGATCTCGATCGAACGCCAGCGGCAGGACTGGGCTCGGGGGACGCTCGTCGACACGCCGGACCCCTCGGCCGCGCGGATGCCCATCGCGGTCTCGCGAACGGTGCTCAACACCTACGTCGCTCGGCTGGCCGAGCGACGTCCGGGACACGTCGCGTGGATTCTCGACGACGACAAGCGACTGTCGGTCACCGTCCGTTGCGGGGACGCGACCGTCGAGCGCGCCACACCCGACATCGGCGCGCTGAGGGAGCTCCGCGCACGAGGCGTCCATGTGGTGATCGGACCCGACACGGGCGCCGCGCCGCTCCCCTTCACCGCCACGCTCAGGATGCAACTCGTCGACCTCGCGCATCATCTGGCCGTGTGGGAAGGTCGTCCGCCGCATGAACCGTGGCTGGGCGCGACCGGCGCGGACGTGGCGGCCCGCTCCTCCCTCCACGACCTCCACTACGACCTGTCGCGGCACACCGACCATCTCGAGACGCCACTCCCCCTGTCGCCGCCCGCCGATGGTCTCACCTGCTCGGATGCCGCGGAAATGATCTCGCGTCGCATCGATCGACTGCTCGCCGGAGAGCAGGTGTTCCGTCCGCTCACGCTCGAGGCCGAGGCGCTGCCGGCGGACGCCGCGACCCCGTCCGTGCAGCGCGGCGGCTCGACGATCTTCTTCGACCCTCGCCACCTGCTCGCGTACCCGCAGACCATCGCCCGACTCGGGGACCGACACGTGCGGCGCTCGGACATGCTCGTCGCGATGCTGATGCGGGACCAGATGGGGCTGCGGATCGTCATGCACGCGGCCGCGGGCGTGCGGCACGATCGTTCCTCCACCAAGGCCGCCGGGCCGAATGACTCCACCCTGCACGACGACATCCGCGGCTATGCGCTCCACCGGGCCGCCGTCGACCTGATGGCCGCCCGACGGCCCGAAGACCGACGCCGGCCGTTGCTGGCCTGGTCGGCCGAGGAGCTCAAGCGGGCCGAGAGGCTGGTCCGAAAGTACACGGACGAACGCCTCGCGGCGTTCACGCTCAGCGCGTGGCGCGTGTCGGGCCTGGCCGAGGTCGCGCGTCGCCGCGCGAGGGCCATGGCCTCGGGCGACTCCCCGTGGTCGCGGGGGCCCTCTCGCGAGGCGCTGGAGCGAATCGCGCGGGAGCTGGATCGGATCTGCAGTCTCTTCAAGCCCTCGGCGATGATGAGTCACGCCCGGTCCGTCAGGGCGTCCTTCTCCGCCACCGACGTGCGAAACTGCTTCGCCTCGATGGACGGATTGATCAGCGAGTATCGCGCGAGTCTGCCCGCCGACGTTGCGGTCGACGCGTCGGTGGCGGAGCTGCGCGAAGCGCGCGCGAGGGCCCTGCTCGAGCGGGCCTACGGCGTGAAGGACCTTCGCCTTCTGGGCGCGGGCGGCGAGGGCGTCGTCTTCACGGACGAACGACGCGTCTTCAAGGTCCTGGACCTGCTCAAGCGGCGCGAGAATCACGACACGCCGGCGACCCTCAAGGCGCTCGCCGCCAGGCTCGAGGACCCCTGCCACCTCTACTCGCTCACCCGCGTCGACGTCCGGGACGAAACGCTCCTCTTGACGTATCCCTACGAGGCCTCGAGCCCCTACGCCGGAGGACACGGCGCGGACCTGCTCGCGCTCCTCCGCGAGTGCAGGTCGAACGGGATCGTCTTCCGGAACATGCACCCCAAGAACCTTCGCGTGACGTCGACAGGGCTCAAGCTCATCGACTTCGGCTCCGACATCCGGCCCTTCACGGACGACGGATACCGGACGATGGCGGAACGGGCCTGGTTGACCTGGCGCTGGCCCCACCGCCCCGACCTCGACGCCGTGATGCGACGGGCCCTGACGGACAAGACGATCCCCGAACTCGACGGCTTCTCCCGATTCTGGCTCGCGCTCAACGAGGAGCGACCCTCCGCGACGAGGATCGTCGCGTCGATCGTCGATCCGATCATCCTCGATTCCGGTGCAGGCAGCGTTCTCGACCACGGGTGCGGCAAGAAGGCCCGAAGCGCCCGTCGCCTCGCCGAAGCGGACCTGCGCACGGTGGGCTTCGATCCCGGGGCCGAGATGCCGGCGCGGTGGAGCGCCTTGGGCGAGCCTCCGCCGAACCTCACGCTGACATGCGACCGGGACGTCGCGCTGGCCGCGGGGCCGTTCGACGCGGTGCTCTCGTCCCTGGTCCTGTGCGAACTCGGCAACGACGGCGAGTACGAACGGGTCCTGCGGGAGCTGCGATCCTCGGTCAAGTCCGACGGGATCGTCGTGATCACCGTGTGCAATCCGTTCGCGACCTTCGGAGGACCCACCGCGCTGCACCGCCGGCGGGACCTGCCCGAAGGCGTCGCGTACGAGGACTCCTTCTGGTACGTCGAGAACGCCGAGACCGACGCGGGCCGCCGCGAGTTCCACCGGCCGCTGGCCACGATCGAGCGCGACCTGTTGCGTCACGGGCTCGAGGTCGAGCGACGCATCGCCAGCGAGACCGTGGACACCGAACGCTTCGAGCCGGCGTCCGACTTCCTGACGCTCGTCTGCCGCCCGTCGCCGATCCGCGCCTCCCTGCCGCCCACGTCGCTGGTCATCAAGACCTGCGCGATGGAGGCCGCCACCATCGAACGACAGGCCGCCCACCTGGTCCGCCAACTCGAGGGTCCGCGGGTCTTCCGCGAGCGGATTCTCGCGATCGACTCCCGACGGGACGGCTTCGTTCGCCAGCATGCGCCCGCGGACATGGACGAACTGCTCCGGGCCGCGGAGAGGTTGCGAAGCAGGGGCGTCATCGACCGCGTGCTCGTCGGCCCCGACGCCGGCGAGACGAGCCGCGGCGTCATGGAGCGGTGGTTCGATGTCGACTGCCCGGAAACCCACAGCGTCGGCGGGGCCCCGCTGGCGACGCCGCTGTGGGCCATCGAGCGGTGCGTCGGCGACTACGTGCTGCAGGTCGACTCCGACATCCTGGTTCATCGAGCGACCGGAACCGACGACTACCTGGCTGAGATGATCGACGGCATCGAAGGCGATCCCGCCGCCGTCACCGCTTCCCTGAGCGTGGCGCACCGGTCCGACGCGCCCTTCTCGGCCGGAGGGCCGGGAACGCCGTGGCGGGTGGAGGTGCGCGGCTGCCTGATCCACAAGGCGCGGCTGCTGGCGGCGCGCCCGTTCGCCAACCCGCTGATCGACGGGCGACCCTCCTTGTCGTGGCACCGGGCGGTCGACGGGGCGGTCAGGGACGGGCGAATCGCTTCGCTCCGCGGCGCGTCGTGCCGCACCTGGTTCGTTCACCCGCCCAACGAGCTGAAACGCCACCTCCGGGAATGGATGCTCATGCTCGACCTCGTCGAGCGGTTCCCCGCGCCCGACGCGCAGGTCGGCAAGGTCGACCTCGCGGGAGGACCGCTCGCCTGGACGCCGCGGAACCGGGCGGAATCGTTCGTGTTCGTGATCACCGGACGCGACGTGACGCCGGGGAAGATGGCGCGGTGTCTCGAGTCGGTGGCGACCCAACTGCGTTCCGACTGGGGGGCGGTGATCATCGATGACGCGTCGGCATCGCTCTCCCGCGACGCGCTGCGGATGGCCGTCGCGCCGTGGAAGGATCGCGTCACGCTGATCCAGCCGCGGGAACGTCGGGGACAACTCGCCAACATGACGCTCGCCATCCGCCACGTGTGCTCGAACCCCGACAGCGTCGTCGTCACGCTGGACCTCGACGACGCGCTGATCGGACCCAAGGTGCTCGATCGCGTCGCGGACCGCCACGCCGAAGGGGCGCAGGTCACTGTCGGATCGATGCTCCGCACCGACAAGCACGCGCCATACGACGTCACGCTCGACTCGCCGCGACAGGCCCGCGGCGGCAACGTCTGGCAACACCTGCGCACCTTCCGCAAGCACCTGTTCGACGCGATCCCCGATCATGAGCTGCGCCTCGGCGGCGAGTACGTCGACATCGCCGTCGATTGGAGCTTCATGCTGCCGATCGTCGAGATGGCGGAGCGCAAGGCCTGGATCCGAGAACCCCTGTACCTCTACGAACCCTCGGGCATGGGCAAGGGGAGCGACCGGGACGATCGCGAAGCCCAGATCGCCGCCATCACGGCGCGGAAACCGCGACGACCTCGCGCCGCGGGCGACGTCCTCGCCCCGCTCGAGCCCGAGCGCGTCGCACAGGGCGTGTGGGGACCGCATGGCGGCATCCTCTTCGTCCGCCACGGCGAGCGGCCCTCGTTCGCCGGTCTCGACTCCGAACAACGGGATGCGGTGCAACTCACCGCCAACGGACGCGCGCAGGCTGTGGCGCTCGGTCGACGGCTCGGGGACGACATCGAGGTCGTCTCCAGTCCCGTCGTGAGAGCCGTGCAGACGGCCGTCGCGATCGCCGAACATGCCGCCCCGACGCTCCGCGAGCCCAGGAAGTTCGGCAGTCTCGTCGATTTCCGAATCGTCGATTCCCGATCCTACCAACTCGTCAAGGATCGCCTGGGCTGGAAGGGTCTGGTGTCGGCGTGGATGGACGGCTCGCTCGCCGCCGGAATCCTGATCCCTTGTCATGCCCTCGTCCGCGCCGCCGTTCGCGACGTGGTCGCCGTCTCGCGCGATCGCGACAACCCAAAGGTGGTGGCCGTCACCCATGACTTCGTGATCATGGCCCTGCTCGAATCGCTCCACGGCGTGCGGACCACCGCGGTGCCCTACCTTGGTGGCGTCTTCATCGACTCGCGGACCGCGGCGTCGATGGCGGCCGAGGAGGATCACCGATGAGCATCGTCGAACCCAACCCTCGCGACGCGCGGCGACCGCTGATCGCCGTCATCGGCGATTCGTCGCTCGTGCCCGGCGGCCGCAAGGACGTGCTGGCCGAGCAACTCGGCCGCGCGCTGGTCGATGCGGGCTGTCGCGTGCTGACGGGCGGCCTCGGCGGCGTGATGGAGGCGGCGTGCCGCGGAGCCAGACTGTCCCCCGCGTACGCCGCGGGCGACACGGTCGGCGTCCTGCCCGGCCACGATCCCGCCGACGCGAACGCGTACGTGGACATCGCCATCCCGTCGGGGCTGGATCACGTCCGAAACTCGGTCGTCGCGCACGCGGACGCGGTGATCGCCGTCGGAGGCGGGGCGGGCACGCTCTCGGAAATCTGTCTCGCGTGGGTCTACAAGCGCCTGGTCATCGGCCTGAAGGTCGACGGGTGGAGTGGTCGACTCGCCGATCAACCGGTCGATGATCGAATCCGATATCCCGACCAGCCCGATGATCGGGTGTTCGGCGCCGACACGGCGGAGCAGGCCATCGCCATCCTCGTCGAGCGACTCCCGCGGTATCGTGCCCAACACCGCGGCGTGCGCCGCAGGCAGTGACGCCTCGGGGGTCGCGGCGAGCCGACGCGGTCCGGTCACCGGACCTTTGATGTCCCCGCCTTGGCGAAGCCCCGGAGCCTCCCACGTCACGACGCTCTCGGTCTCCGCCTCGTCGATCCCGAAGCTCAAGCGGTTCATCCGCGCCCTCTCCAAGGAACAGTGCGAACGCGTCGCGAGAGAGACGCTCAAGCTCGACTCGGACGTGCAGGTCGCCGCCTTCCTCCGCGACCGCGCCCGCCGCATGGCGCCGGCCTGCTTCGATGACGTCGAGCGGGAGTGACGCCCGCCAATCGCGAGGCGATTCCCGAACGTGGCCGGGGATTGCGGCACTTCGCCGCCAACGCCCACGAATCACCCAACGCCTCCGAAGCCCGCTCGGCGGGCGAACCGGCAGGTGGCCCAGGGCGCTGCCCGGCTCTGCGGGCGAGCCCTGGGTACACGGGCGCCGATCCGCGCCATCGGCCACGCGCCATTCAACGCCATCCCCCCATCGCGAGGCGATTCCCGGAAACCGATTGATCACGCGAGAAGGTCGCGTCTCGCACGCCTCATCCGAACCACGCCTCCACCGGAGTCAACAGGAACTCCTCGACGCTCACGCCGTCCGCGCCCACCAGCAGCGGCTTCGCGCGCGAATGCGAAGCGAGGAACGCGCTGACGCCCGGCAACCCGTCGCGGCGTCGACCGCTCTTGACCTCGACCGCCAACAACTCGCCCGCTCGCTCCACCACGAAGTCCACCTCGCGATTCCCCTCTCGCCAATAGAAGAGCCGACACCGCCCCGTCGCCTCCGCGTTCGCCAGATGCGCGCCGACGGCGCTCTCGACCAGACGCCCCCGCCGGTCGGGAGCGTCGAGCAACTTCCGCGGCTCGTCGCCCGACATCGCCGTCATGAGCGCGGTGTTCAACACCTGCAACTTCGGACTCGACGCTCGCCGACGCACCGCGTCGCCCGCGAACTTGCCGATGCCCCGCACCATGCCCGCGGCTTCCAGCAGCCGCAGGTAGTGCGCCAGCGTCACCGTGTTGCCCGCGTCCTGCAACTGCCCGAGCATCTTCGTGTACGACAGCTCCTGACCCGAATGCGTGCAGGCGAACTCGAACATCCGCCGCAGCAGCTCGGGCTTGTCGACCCGCGACATCTGCAGCACGTCGAGATTGAGCGTCGTCTCGACGAGCGACTCGCGGACGTACGACGCCCAGCGCGACGGGTCCCTCGCGAGCGGGGCGGCCCCGGGGTAGCCGCCGAACATCAGGTACTTGTCGAGATTGAACCTGAAGGCCCGCTTCATCTCGTCGAACGACCAGTGAGGCGCCCTGATCATCTCGAAACGACCCGCCAGACTCTCGGTGAGCCCTTTCTGGAGCAGCAGCGGCGACGATCCAAGCAACACCACCCGCAGCCGCCGCTTCGCGGCCGTGTCCTCGTCCCACAGCCGCTTGGCCTGCTCGGACCAGTTCGGCAACTTCTGGATCTCGTCGATCGCCAGCACCGCCCCGCCACGCCGGTTGGCGGCCGCCCTGACCCGTCCGACCTCCCACTGCTGACGCAGCCACCCCTCGCCGAGCCCGCCGGGTTCATCCGCGCTCGCGTAATGCGACGGCAACCCGCTCGCCGCCATCGCCCAGCGGACCATCGTCGTCTTGCCCACCTGGCGCGGACCCGCCACCACCTGCATGTGACGCCGCGTCTCGACCACGCGGCTGCGCAGCAACTCCGCCTCCGCTCGGACGATCTCGGGCATGGCGATATTTTACTCAGTATACTGAGTAAATACAAGCATCATCCTGAGTAATCGGCCGCGAGACCGCGATCGATCGCCACGCCCATCGCTCCCTCCAAGACCGCGGGCCACCCGAACCAAGGACCCCGGAGGGCCCACGACCGTCGCCACGAGTGAACCGAACCCGCAACGCGCGCGAGGTGAACCCGTGGAACGCGTCACAGCCGCTCGAAGCCGGGCAACTCGCCCACCAGCGGCAGGCAGTACTCGACGAAGCGGCGGCTCACGTTGTTGTGGCCGTGCAGGAACTCCGGGGGCATGTGCCGCGTCTTGGCCGCGATCGCCGACAGGTCCACCCGCACGTAATCGCTCGCGTACGCCTCGCCCTTGTCGCCCAGCCACGCGACGCTGCCCGAGCCCGTGCGGCGGATCGCCACCGACCCGTCCTGGTGACCCTGCAGGGCGAGCTGTGCCGCGAAACGGCCCGAGCGACGCGCCTCGATGCGGTCGATGACGCTGGAATCGGGCCAGCACCGCTGCACGTAGCCGAAGGTGTCGGCCCGCACGCGGGGCGGCTTGCCCCCCGCGGGCGTGAGCTTCTCCTTCAGGAAGTCGCCGAGCTGGTCGCCCAGCGCGCCCGAGCCCGAGAGCTGCACGTTGCCGTGCGCGTCGACCTGCGCGTTCTTGATCAGCGTCGCGCCGATGGGCTTGCCCTGCGCGTCGGAGATGCCCTCGCTCACCACGATGTGGCAACGCCCCTTCACGCGGTAGATCGCGTCGACGTCCGCCACGAATCGGTCCATGTCGAAAGGAACCTCCGGGCAGTAGATGAGCTGCGGCCCGTCCGTGCTCGCCGTGGGCGACTCGTCGAAGGCCCGGTCGCGGCGACGCGCCAGCGCGCTCGCCGCCGTCAGGAACCCCGCGTGCCGCCCCATCACCACGTTGATCTTGATCCCCGGCAGCGAGATGTTGTCCATGAAGTCGGCCATGCAGGCCATCGCCACGAACCGTGCCGCGCTCGGGAAGCCCGGCGTGTGGTCGTTCTCCTTCAGGTCGTTGTCCACCGTCTTGGGCACGTGGAAGCACCGAAGGTCGTAGCCCGTCGCCTGCGCCATCTCGCTCACGATGCGGCACGTGTCCGAGCTGTCGTTGCCCCCGACATAGAAGTAGTAGCGAATGTCGTTGCGGCGGCACCCTTCGAGGATCCGCTCGCAGTACGCCGCGTCCGGCTTGTCGCGGGTGCTGCCCAGCCCCGCCGAGGGCGTCAACGCCAAGGCGTCGAGCCGGTCCTGGTGCATGTCCGTCAGGTCGACGAAGTCGTCCTTCACCAGCCCCCGCACGCCGTGACGCATGCCCAGCACCTTGGTGACGTGCCCCGAGGCGCACAGCCCCATCCGGAGCCCCTCGACCACGCCCACCAGCGACTGGTTGATCACCGCCGTCGGTCCGCCCGACTGCCCGATCGCCGCCTTGCCACGCGCCAAATCAACCTGACCCATGCCGAAATCCGCCTTTCTTGACCCCAGGTGGCCTCACCCGCGGGGACCGAAAGGTACACCGCGCACCCCGCCCGAATGGCCGCCACACCCCTCTTGGAACCGTTTCAGGGGGCAAAAACCGAAACGGCCCCGCCTTCGAACCCATGGGCCACACGCGAAGGAGCTCCCATGAACCGCATCGCCAGCCTCGTGACCTTGGCCGCCCTGATCTCCGCCTCCGCCTGCTCCACCTCCAAGCACGACGCCAACCCCGGCACCGTCGGGGGAACGACTCCCGAAACGGCCACCACCATGGCCGGTCTCGATGAAGCCATCCGGGCCACCCGGACCGCCGCGACGATGCCCGACGCCTGGACGACCTGGCGTGTCGGCGGCGATCTCTTCGCCATGCCCGAGGAGCGTGACGGCTCCTTCTACTGGAAGAAGTGCTCGATCACCACGCCGCTGCCGCAGGGCTACCCCGACCCGACGCCTCCGGGCGCGATCGAACTCAAGCGGTACCCCACGGTCCGCCGCGCCGAGATGCGGATGGAGGCCGACAAGGGCGTGAACTCGCAACAGGGCCGCAACCTGGCCTTCTGGCCCCTCTTCAACCACATCAGCAAGAACGACATCGAGATGACCTCGCCGGTGGAGATGGACTACCCGCGCGTGACGATCGACTCCAACCCTCAGGCCGCGACCAAGGACGCCTCCAACGAGTGGACGATGTCGTTCCTGTATCGCACGACCGACCTGGGCCCCACGGGCACCGATGGCAAGGTGCAGATCACCGATGCCGCCCCGCTGACGGTGCTCTCGATCGGCATGATGGGCCCGTACATGGCCTCGCGCGACTTCGCCAACCTCAAGGTGCTCCGGGACTGGCTCGAGGCCAATCCCTCGTGGCGTGCCGCCGGCCCCGCCCGCTCCCTCTATTACAACGGCCCCGACGTGGTCCCCGCCCGCCAGTGGAGCGAGTTCCAGATCCCCGTCGAACGCGTGAACTGAGCGGCTACGACCCCATGGGGCGCGATTTCACGCCCCGCGGCCACGATCGAGTCCGTCAACCGCGGCACCGCCGTGTACGATTCCGTGCGTGCACGGCCCCGCCGACATCCCGCTGCCCGACCTCTTCCGCGAACTGCGGCATGTTGCCGCGAAGTATCTCGCCCGCGAGCGACCCGGCACGCTCCAGCCCACCGCCCTCGTCAACGAGACCTTCCTTCGCCTCCTGGGCTCTGACCCCGGCGAACCCCTTTCGCGTCCGCAGTTCTTCGCCCGCGCCTGCCGGTGCATGAGCCACGTGCTGGTCGACCATGCTCGCCGCAAGAAGGCTCGCAAGCGAACCTCGCCAGGCACCGTCGCGGCCGAGCAGGCCGCCGCCCCCGAGTCGTCGGTCGATCCGTCCGAGATCGAGGAACTCGTCATCAAGCTCGATGGCATCAACGCCCGCGCGGCCCAGGTCGTCCGCCTGCGCTTCTACCTGGGGCTCACCATCGCCGAAACCGCCGCGGCGATGGACACCAGCCCCTCCACCGTCGAAAGCGACTGGCGATTCGCCAGGGCTTGCCTGTCGTGCTGGCTGTCGGACGATCCCGCCACCGGCGGCATGGTCGATCCGGCCTGAACTCATCGATCCGGCCTGAACTCGTCGGACCGGCCTGAACTCATCGGACCGGCCTGAACTCGTCGGAAAAGACCAAGGAGCCGACCCGCCGTTGGCGCATGTGGAGTACGACGCCCCTTGCATGGACGCCGACCCTCCCAACCCCGGACTCGACACATGGCGACTGGCCGAGTCGCTCTTCGCGCAGGCCAAGGCCCTCCCGCCCGGCGATCGGGCCGCCCTGATCGCCAACCTGCACGCCGACGACCCCGCCCTGGCCGGGTTGCTCGAGTCGCTGCTGGCCGCCGATGATCGGCCCGATCCCCTGCTCGACAACCCCGACGCCGCACTCGGTCTCGCGCCCGCCACCGGCCTCCCCGCCGCCACGTTCGGCCAGTACGAACTCCTGGGCGTGCTGGGCGAAGGCCGCTCGGGCGTCGTCTATCGCGCCCGCCAACGCTCGCTCAACCGCGAGGTCGCGCTCAAGGCGCTCGCCGCGACCCTGGGCTCGGGGCAGGCCTCGCGCCGCTTCGCGACCGAAGCGCTGGCCCTTCGCACCCTCCGCCACCCCAACATCGTTCCCATCCTCGACGCGGGCACCGTCACCGAGGCCGCGGGCGTCTGTCGCCCGTTTCTCACGATGGAGCTCGTGGCCGGTCTGCCCATCACCGAGCACTGCCGCCTGCGAGACCTTCCCCTCGAGGACCGCCTCCACCTCGTGCTCCAACTCTGCGCCGCCGCCGCGTTCGCGCACCGCCACGGCGTCCTGCACCGCGACCTCTCGCCCGCGAACATCCTCGTCGAAACCGACGAGGCGGGCGACGACCACGTCCGCGTCATCGACTTCGGACTCGCGCGCTTTCTCGACGTCGACGACCGCGCCACCCTCGACGGCCACCCCCTCGGCACGCCCGGGTTCATGAGCCCCGAACAGGCCCGGGGCGATGGCGCCGCCATCGACACTCGCACCGACGTCTTCTCCATCGGTGCGATCCTCGCCGCCCTCGTCCATCAAAAGGATGTCGCCGGCCACACCCTGCCCGTCTCCGACGACCTCTCGCTCATCATCGGCATCGCGATGCGCGAAAGCCCCGACGAGCGCTACCAGACCGTGGAGTCGTTCGCCGCGGATCTCCGAGCCCTGCTCGAACACCGGCCCATCGCCGCACGGCCGCCCAGCGCGACCTATCAACTCTCGAAGTACGTCAAGCGTCATCCCGCCCGCGCGGCCGCCGCCATCGTGACCGTCTCGGCCCTGACGCTGGCAACCGTCGCGGTCGGCGTCTCGTGGAACCGCACGGTCGCCGCGGAACGCGACGCGGCCAACGCGGGCCGACTGCTGCTCCGCGAAGTCTCGTCGATGCTCCACAACCGCGTCGGCGCGTTCGCGCAGGAACGACGGGTGCTCGAATCGTTGCTGCCTCGCCTCGATCCCTTCGCCGCCCGCTACCTCGACGATCTCGAGATCCAATCCGACCTCGCCACCTTGCTGGGCCGACTCGGCGACTGCTCGTCGATGGAGTACGACCACGCCACCGCCCTCCGCCACTGGGAGCGATCGCTCGAGATTCGCCGTCGCATCGCCACCGCCAGACCGGATGACCATGCCGCCATCGCGTCCCGTTCCATCGCCACTGTCCGGGTCGGCGACGAGGCCGGTCACCTGGGCGACTTCGCCCGCCAGCGGCGTCTGTACCTCGAGGCGCTCGACCTCGACCTGGCGGCCGTCGCCCAGCGGCCCGACGACCCTCACCTCGTGAGCAACCTCGCCTCGAGCCACGAGCGCGTGGGTGCGTTGGACGTTCGCGAAGGGCAATGGTCGCAGGCCATGCGACGCTCCGACCTTCAACTCGAGGCGGCACGTCGCGTCGAAGCCCTCGAAGGCCAGACGCGTCGTGCCGTCTGGGACGTTGCCGCCGCCCACGCGATGCGAGCCTCGCTCAAGTCGCTGATGCTCGAGCGGCACGACGCCGCCGAAGCGAGAACCCAAGCCATGAAAGGCTTCACCACGCTGGTCGAACGCGACCCCACCGATCGCGACGCGTGCATCCGCCTGGCCAGCGTCATCTTCGACGACCTTGGCACGGCCGACGCCTCGCTCGCCGCGCTCGACTCGCCCGCGGCACGCGTCGCTCGCCAGGCGATCGACGCCATCGCCTCCGCCGACGACCAGTACCATCGCCTCCTCCCCCAACGCCTGCTCGTCGCGTGGTTGAGGACCAACCTCAGCCTGAGCCAAGACCGGTCGCCGGACCTCTCCGAGCTCGAGGCGCTCCTCCGCGAAACCGAGACCATCGCCTCGCGCGACGGCCTCGAAGCCGCCATCCGTGTGCACGCGAGCGCGGCAAACATGCACGCCCGCGTGCTCCTCGAGACCCGAGGAACGGCCGACGCCGTCCACGCCCTTCGCCTCGCCTACGACCGCGTTCGACGGTGGGAGGCCGGCCGCCCCGTCACCAGCGACTGGGCGATGGACCTCGCCCTGTCCATCGCCTTCCACGACGATCGCGGCTGCGACGATCCATTCCTCGCCGAACTGATCTCCATCGAGGCCGAGCAACCCCGCCGATGGGGCCACGGCCTGCTCCTGCTCCAGATCCTCCGATGCCGCGGCTGTCACGATGCCGCCGCCACGCTCCGCCAACGGCTCGAACGCGAGATCCCGCTCGATTCCGTCGATGCGCGGCGGCGATTGACGATCATCGACGCGATCGAAGCGTCGATGCAGTGACCACCCGGGGTCGATACCGATCCTGCTCCGGCTCCGCGGGCGAGCCATGGCTCACGCGCGTCCCCTCTACACTTGCCCTGCGGTGCCAACCACCCTCTTCTCCGCCACCATGCAACTGCGTGCCGCGATCCTCGCGGGGGCGCTCCTGCTGGGCGCGTTCATCGGCTCGACGCTCCTTCGCCAGCCATGGGGCGACGTGCTCGCGTGGGCCAGCCTGGCCATCGGCATGCTCTACGGGGGCAAGGCCGCATGGCAGGCTCTCAGGGCCCGCACCTTCGACATCGACGTGCTGATGGTCGTCGGCGCGGGGCTTGCCGCGTACATCGGCCATGCCGAGGAGGGGGCCCTGCTCCTCTTCCTCTTCGTGCTTTCGGGCGCGCTCGAGGACCTCGCCCACGCGCGAACCCAGCGCGAGATCACCGCCCTCTCCAAGCTCCTCCCCTCCGACGCCCTCGTGCAGCGCGACGGCGCATGGGTCCACGCCGACGCCACCTCGCTGGTCGTCGGCGATCGCGTCAAGATCCGCGCCGGTGAACGCGTGCCCGCCGACGCCCGCGTGGTCCTGGGCGAGACCAGCTTCGACCAGTCCGCCATCACCGGCGAATCCATGCCCCGCCATGTCGTCCCCGGCGACGAACTCTTCGCCGGCACCATCAACGCCGACGACGTCGTCGAGGCCCTCGTCCTCCGACCGGCCCGCGAGTCGAGCGTCCAGAAGATCCTCGACATGGTCATCCACGCCCGCGAAGGCCGTCAGGAAGTCCAGCGAACCATCGACCGTCTCAGCCAGCCCTACTCGCTGGGCGTCATGGCCGTCAGCATCGCCGTCTTCCTCGTCTGGTGGCTCCTGCTGGGCGTCCCCGCCGTCGGCTCCGAGACTGAGCCCGGCGCGCTCTACACCGCCATCACGCTGCTCATCGTCGGCTCTCCGTGCGCGCTCATCATCTCCACCCCCACCGCCACCCTCTCGGGCATCGCCCGTGCCGCCCGCGGCGGCGTCCTCTTCAAGAGCGGCGACTGCCTCGAACGCCTCGCCCGCACCGGCGCCATGTGCCTCGACAAGACCGGCACCCTCACGTTCGGTCGCCCCATGCTCGAGCAGGTCGTCCCCGTCGATCACGTCGCTCACGTCGATCATGTCGATCATGTCGACGACCTCCTTGCCGTCGCCGCCGCCCTCGAGGCCGATTCCACCCACCCGATCGCCGTCGCCATCCGCGAGGGCGCGCTCGCGCGAGGCATCGCCCCCGCTCCCGTCACCGACATCGGCCACACCGTCGCCAAGGGCCTCGAAGGCACATGGAGCGGCCACGCGGTTCGGCTCGGCAGCTTCCGCTTCGTCGAGCCGCTCATCCCCGCCGAGCGGCGGGACGCCACCCGCTCGCGTTTGGCCGAGCTCCAGGCGCAGGGCAAGGTCGCCGTGATCGTCGCCGCCATGCCCGACGGCCGGCCCGCCCAGGCTCGCGCGGCCATCATCGTGATGGCTGACGCCCTGCGCCCGGGCACCGATCGCCTGGTCGAGGACCTTCACCTCATCAACGTCAAGCCCGTGGTGATGCTCACGGGCGACAACAGCGCCACCGCCGCCCGCGTCGCCCGCGACATCGGGCTCGACGCCTTCCACGGCGATCTGCTCCCCGCCGACAAACTCTCGCTCGCCGACGCCGTCAGGACGTCCATCGCCACTCGCCCCGCCGACGCCCGAGGCGTCGCCGTCGTCGGCGACGGCGTCAACGACGCGCCGGCCCTCGCCGCCGCCGACGTCTCGCTCGCCATCGGCACCATCGGCACCGCCGCCGCCATGGAGAACGCCGACGTCGTCCTCCTCACCGACTCCATCACGCCCATCCCCTGGGCCATCCGTCTCGCCCGCGCCACGCGATCCACCATCCGCGTCAACATCGCCATCGCGCTCTGTGCCATCGTCGCCATGGCCGTTCTCACGCTCGTCGGATCACGCACCGGCATGCACGTGCCACTCTCGCTGGGTGTTCTTGCTCATGAAGGCGGCACGCTCGTCGTCGTCGCCAACTCGCTGCTCTTGCTGCGATTCAAGCCACCAGAACGTCGAAATTGAAACACGCTTTTCGCGTGTTTCTCCGGCATTTTTTCCATTTTCGGGACGTACCGGGGCAACCCTGTGCGTATATTCGCGTTCAGGTTTTCTTTGCAGACGGTGCGGAATCAGTACGGAGGCGGGCGTCTTCTCTGCTTTGTTTCGGAACTCGACGCGATGCTTTCACAAACCACCGAATATGCCCTCCGGGCGATGGCCGTTCTCGCGATGCACCCCGACCAACTGGTCTCCACGGTCACCGTCGCGCAGCGTGCCCACATTCCCGCCAACTACCTCGCCAAGGTGCTCCAGCAACTGACCGCCCAAGGTCTCCTCAAGGGACGTCGCGGCGTCGGCGGCGGCTACAAGCTCGCCAAGGACGCCTCCGCCATCACCCTCCTCGACGTCATCCGCGCCATCGGCGACTTCGAGCCCCTCGACCACTGCCCACTGCCCACCAGCGGCCGCGATCAACTCTGCGCCCTTCACAAGGTCATCGACGCCGCCACTCGCCAGGCCATCCGCCTCTTCGACGCCACCTCCCTGCAGTCGCTCATCGATGACACGTCCTGCAAGGTTCGCCCGCTCTGCGGCAAGCCTTCCTGACTTCGCCCTCCGGCCGTCAGGACCTCCATCACGTCCATCACGACGCGCGCGACGGATCGCGGCCGGTGCCGAGCACCGGTCGCGTCCCTTGTGGTCACGATCGTCCGTCGCCTCCCCCCATGAGCGGATCCGTGCATCGCCTCACCGGCCCTTGGCCAACGGTCGAAGATCCGCGCGTGAGCGTCACGCCTCCGTGAAAACGGAGCCGAGGTCGCGAGGAGGACATCACCTGCGGATTTTTCGAGCGTGGGCGGATCGCCACATTGCAGACCGCTTGGTCTTACTTGCGAACCCGTCGCCTGGTCGCCTTCTTCTTGGTCACCGCGACCTTCTTCGCCTTCGCCGGCTTCGCCCCGCCCCCCTTGGGACCCCGCGGCAACGCCACCATCTGCCCGTACCTCGCCAGCAAGGCCGGCGGCATGCCGATGGGCGTCGCCAACACCCATCCCGTGTACGCGGCCGACGCCGCCTCACTGACATACCCCACCTTCGACCCCGTCAACGAAATCGTGACGTTCGCACGCACGCACGCGCCCAACGGCAACCCCAGGTCCGCATCCATCCCTGACGGCACATCCACCGCGAAGACGAACGCCCCGCGATCCCGTGCCGCGTTCAGTCGCTCGATGGCTTCCATCGCTTCGCCCTCGGGCGCACGGGACAGGCCCGTGCCGAAAACGCAATCGACCAACAGATCCGCTTGTTCGAAGAGTTCCTTGACGTGCCGGTCGTGCATCGCGTGCACCGGCACGCCGAACGACCGGGCCATCTGAAGGTTCGTCCACGCGTCGGTGCCTTCGCGGGGTTCGCCCCCCGCCATCACCACGTGCGCGCGCACGCCTTGGTCGAGCAGCAACCTCGCCGCGCCATGCCCGTCGCCCCCGTTGTTCCCCGGCCCGCAGACGAAGAGGATCCGCTGGCTCTTGAGCGAGTCGCACCCGTCCTTGACGATGCGGGCGATGGCCATCGCCGCGTGCTCCATCAGGAGCAGCGTGGGCATGCCGAACTCCGCGGCTGCAAGGCGATCCATCTCCCGCAGGTCGCGGGAGGAGAAGACTCGGACCTGTCCTTCACCCGCCATCGACGCCTCCATCGCTCAAGGGTCAGCCCACCGCGGACTTCCACTTGTCGATGACATCGTGCCGCGTCAGGTCGTACATGAGCGGCGTGACCGTGATTCGCCCCTTGAGCAGGTGGTGGACGTCGGTGCCGTGGTCGGTGTCGCGGAACTCGAGCCCGTACCCCGCCGACCAGTAGTAGGTCCCGCCCGTCGGGCTCGTCCGCTTCTCGTAGCGATCCACCAGTCCGTGGGCGTTCATCGGGCACACCTCGATGGGTGGCATCGGCGAATCGAACGTCAGCGAGGCGTCCTCGATGACGGGGATGTTGATCGACAGACACTCGTGCGGACGGGGCAACCCCGTGCGGAGCAGCCGCTCGATGGTCCTTCTGGCCCACGTGGCGCCGATGTCGAAGCGGGGCTTGCCGCGTCCGAGCGTCATGCTCACCGCGATCGACGGCACGCCCAGGAAGGCCGCCTCGATGGCCGCCGCCACCGTGCCCGAATAGATCACGTTGATGCCGCAGTTCGCGCCGGCGTTCATGCCCGAGATGCACAGGTCGGGCAGCGACCCTTCACCGAACCGCTCGGGCCACACGCCCGCGAGAGCGACCTTCACGCAGTCGGCGGGACGCCCCTCGACCCCCACGCCCTCCATGCGGTCGTTCACCTGTTCCTCTCGGACGATCAGGGGCACGTGAAACGTCACGCCGTGACTCGTCGCCGACTGCACCGTCGCCGGCGCGACGGTGTAGACGACATTCCGCGGGGAACGCGTCACCGCGCCGGCCGTCCGGTCCTCGAGCATGCCGCCGAACAGGCCATGACGGTCGATGAGCGCGTCATGCATCGCGATGATGCCCGGAGCCCTGATGCCGTCGTCGTTGGTGAGCAAGATCCGCATGCGCGATCGTACCCGCGCCCGACCTCTGCGTGTCACCCGCCGCCCACACCCGTCGATCCCTCCAGGACCAACGCATGCCCACACCAAGGGCCCGCAGGGCCCACGGGTGTAGCCACGAGTGACCGAACCCGCGAAGCGGGTGAGGGAACTCGTGGACACGAGCGCCCAGTCGCGCACGGCCCCGAAGGGGCCGACGACCAACGCCTCACCCTCGTCCGCCCCGCTCGGGGCGAGTGCGCGCATCACGCCCCACGGCGGGTGCAACGCACCCGAAGCGGGTTCGTTTCACCTGCCGCTCCGTTCGTCGGTCCCTCCGGGACCAAAGGACCCCCACATCAAGGGCTCACAACCCTCACTTCGCGATGGTCGACTTGAGGAACTGGCTGAGCTTCTTCGAGAAGAGCAGGCGGTTGTCGAGCTTCTGGAAGCCGTGGCCCTCGTCGTGGCAGTAGAACTGCACCGGGTCCATGCCCCGCTTCATCAGCCCCACCGCGAGCTGCATCGCCTCGCCCACCGGCACGCGCGGGTCGTTCAGGCCGTGCGCGATCATCATGGGCACGTTGATCTTGTCGATCTTGTGGATCGACGAGATGCTGTGCAGGAACTCGGGGTCGGAGAGGGGGCCGTACTCGACCTCGCGGAGCTTGCGGCGGTAGCCGCTGGTCTGCTCGAGGAACGTCTTGACGTTCACGATGCCCACCACGTTGATGCCCGCGCCGAAGAGACGCTCCTTCTGCGTGCCCGCGTCGACCCGCTGCTGGTCCTCGACGATGCACGCCACGCTCATGAAGCCGCCGTACGAGCCGCCGTAGGTCGCGATGCGGCCCGGCACGGCGTACCCGCTCGCCACCAGCCACGCCGCCGCGTCCACGCCGTCGCGGACGCTGTCCCAGCGCTTCTTGTAGTCGTCCATCATCAGGAACTCGCGGCCGTAGCCGTCGCTGCCGCGGACGTTGGGCTGCAGCACCCCGAAGCCCTCGCTCAGCAGGTACTGCACCGTGCGGTCGAAGACGGGACGGAACTGCCCCTCGGGCCCGCCGTGGTAGTTCACCACGAACGGGATGGGCGTTCCCTTCTTGTGCCCCGCGGGGGTATACAGGAAGGCCGGCACCGACAGGCCGTCGAAGGCCTTGTAGCGGATCAACTCGGGGAGCGGGAAGGCGTTGAGGTCGATCCCCTGCGTGTCCGCGAAGGTCAACTGGCGCACCGGACCGGCCGCCTCGCCGGAGGCGGGCACCGTCCACGCGTACGTCAGGCCCGGCGTCCGCGCGTTGCTCTGCGTCCACTGCACCTTGTTGCCGCGGAGCGAGCTGAGCGACACCACGCCCCGCTCGATCGCCGGGAGCTTCACCGGCTCGAAGGAGGGCAGGCGGTACAGGTGAGGCACGCCGTAGCCGTCCTCGTTGGTCACCACCGCCATCAGCGTCCGCTCGCGGTTGATCGACGCGCCGTCCACGTGCACGCCGTCGAGCGCGGGCAGCGGCTTGCTGATCGCGCCCGTCGAGAGGTCGCGCACGAAGACCTTCTTGAGGCCCCCCTCGATGTCGCTCACGTACACCACCGACCGCTCATCCGGCATGTACCCCACCGCCTCCACCGACACCGTGCCGCCGCCCGACGGCAGCGCCGTCAGGTCGCTGAGCGTCCCGTTCGCCGTCGTCAACTCCTGGATGGTCGAGTCCGACGCCGACCGGAACTGGCTCACGATCGCCCGCGTGCCGTCCTTGGTCATGTCCGCCAGCGACCACGACCCTTCCTTGCCGAGCAGCTTGGTCGTCTTCCCCTTGCCACCCGTGCCGAAGTCGTAGCGGTAGATGTAGAAGTCGTTGGGGCTCTCGTCGTTGGCCGTGTACACGAACCCGCTGCCGTCGTCGAGCCAGTGGTTCAGCCCGTGCTGCACCTTGGGGTTCGCCAAGAGCTCCGTGATCGTCCCGCTGGCCGTGTCGAGCAGCGACACCTGCGTGTTCTCGTTGCCCCCGAAGGCGTGCAGCAGCAGGATCTTCGAGCCGTCGTCCCACATCGAGAAGCCCGCAAGGCCATCCTTGTAGTTGGTCAGCTTCTCGCCCTTGAAGTCAGCCTTCACCGAGTCGCCCTTCACCCGGTACAGCTGGAAGACGCCGTCGGGAAGGTCTCGCACGTACATCGTGCCGTCCGGAGCCACCGACGGCGAGCCCGGCGTGCGGATCCGCACGAACCGCTCGATGCCCGGGCCCGACTCCGTGAACGTCGTCGCGACGCCCGCCGCCTTCGGGGCCGGGCTGCCCGCCGCGGACTTCGTCCCGGCGCACCCGGCGGTGAGCATGATCGACACGACCGACATCGACGCGATGAACCGCTTCATGATGACTCCTTCGTTGAACCTGAACCGCCAAGCGTAGGAATCTTCTCCATGCCCGCTCCATCTCGTTGAAACTGAGTCTCAACAAGGGACGAAGGCCTATCATCACCCGTGGAGTCCTCGCAGCACCATGCCGCCGCAGCCACCCGTGCCTCGTGCTCGGGCGACCCCGGCATGTGCCCCCTGCCCGACACCCCTCCCTTGGCCCTCTCCAAGCTCCCGGTGAATGCCTTGGCCCACGTCTGCGAGACCTGCCTCGACCCCCGCGACGCCGCCATGCTCAGGGCCATGGGCATGCGGCCCTGCGCCCGCATCCGCATGATCCGCGCGGGGGAACCCTGCATCGTCGAGGTCGTCGGGGTCAACCCCGCCACCGGGTCCTGCGGCTGTCGCATCGGCCTTTCCCGCGACCTCGCCGACCGCGTCACCGTCCGCGCCTCCGCCCCCAACGCCTGATCCCTCGGCCATGGCGACTCCCATCCAGCTCTCGACCGCTCGGCAAGGCGCCCCCCCGGCCGTCCGCGTCGCCCTCATTGGCAACCCCAACACCGGCAAGACCACGCTCTTCAACCGGCTCTGCGGGTTGCGCCACAAGACCAGCAACTTCCCCGGCACCACCCAGGAAGCCCGCGTCGGCACCGTCGCCCGTCGCGACACCGACCACCCCCGCGCCATCGAGCTCGTCGACCTGCCGGGCATCTACTCGCTCGAGCTCGACATGAGCGAGGCCGAAGTGTGCCGCCGCGTGCTTGCCGGCACCATGGCCGTTCCCGGCGGACCTGTCGCCGCCCCCGACGCCGTCTGCGTCGTCATCGACGCCTCCAACCTCCCCCGCACGCTCCTGCTCGTGGGCGAAGCCCTGCGGCGCCGCCTGCCCACCGTCGTGGCCCTCAACATGATGGACGTGGCCCGCCGCCGCGGCCTCATCATCGAACCCCTGGTGCTCGAGCAGCTCCTGGGCTGTCGCGTGGTGCCCTGCAACGCCCGCAGCGGCGAGGGCGTCGAATCGCTCCGCCTGGCGCTGGGCTCGGCCGTGGTCCCCAACCACACGCCCCCCGGCACGCAGGACGGCCTCGAACGCTGGGCCGACACCGTCTGCCAACGCCTCTTCGACCGCGCCGAGCCGCCCGACGTGCACGACCGTCTCTCCGATCGCGTCGATCGGGTGGTGACGCATCCGGTCGCCGGCCTGGGCATCTTCCTCTCGGTGATGGCCATCCTCTTCTTCGCCATCTTCAGCCTCGCGCAAGTGCCGATGGAACTGCTCGACGGCCTCTTCGGCGGCAACGACGCGTGGACCGCCTCGTGGCAGCCCGCTTGGCTCCAGGCCGCGCTGGGCGAGGGCGTCATCGGCCTGGCTCGCGCCTCGCTGCCCGCCGGACTGCTCAGCGACTTCGTGTGCGACGCGGTGCTCGGGGGCGTGGCGGCCACCGTGGTCTTCCTGCCGCAGATCATGCTGCTGTTCTTCCTCATCTCGCTGCTGGAGGACACCGGCTACCTGGCTCGGGCGGCGTTCGTGATGGACCGCCTGCTGCGGCCCTTCGGCCTCCCGGGCCACAGCTTCGTGCCGCTCCTGAGCTGTCACGCGTGCGCCTTGCCGGGCATCATGGCCTGCCGCGCGATTCCCGACGCGCGTGAGCGGCTCGCGACCATCCTCGCGGCCCCGTTCATGACCTGCTCGGCGCGTCTGCCCGTGTACGTGCTGCTCACCAGCATCCTCTTCCCGGGCGAGCCCCTGCACGCGGCGCTCGCCTTCATCGGCTGCTACGCGCTGGGTGCCGGCGCGGGCGTGCTGAGCGCGATGATCGCCCGCCGCACCATCCTCCGCGGCGCACGCCGCCCGATGGCCCTCGAGCTGCCCACGTACAAGACCCCCAGCCTGCTCAACGCGGCGACCGGCTCCATCGACCGCGCCCGCGTCTTCCTCGCGAAGGCGGGCACGAACATCCTCGCCATCTGCATCCTGCTCTGGTGGCTCAGCGCGTTCCCCCGCGTCGACGAGCCCGCCAAGGCCGTCGAACTGCGAGCGCAAGCCGCCGCCGCCACCGAACCCGCCGAGGCCGACCGCCTGACCTTCGAGGCCCAAGCCGCGGCACACTCCCACGCCAAGGCCAACTCCTACATCGGCATGGCCGGCCGCGCCGTCCAACCCCTCTTCGAACCCCTGGGCTTCGACTGGCGGATCTCCATCGGCGTCATGACGAGCTTCGCCGCACGCGAGGTCTTCGTCTCCACCATGTCGGTCATGGTCACCGGCCACGAGGACGCCGAGGACGAGGGCGTGATCGCCCAACTCGCCTCCGCACGCCGCGACGATGGCGGTCCACTCTTCCCTCGCGAGACCGCCTGGGCCACCCTGGTCTTCTTCGTGCTGGCGATGCAGTGCCTGCCCACCCTCGCCGTCACCGCGCGCGAGACCGGCCACGTCAAGTGGGCCCTCCTGCAGTTCGTCTGGATGACCGCCCTCGCCTACGGCGCGGCGGCCATCGTGCACGCCGCGCTCGCGCCGTGATCCATCGCGAAGCTTCACGGGCACGCCGCGACGGGAGCGCCGATCAACGTCGCTCCCCAATCGCGAAGCGATTCCCGTTGAGAGCCGGGCGTTGCGGCGCTTCGCCACTACCCCCGGACATGACGCAACAACGCGCATGAACCCCGACGGGGTTCCCGTTCACAAACGCCGATTCGCGTCACCGCCCACGAATCACCCAACGCCTCCGAAGCCCGCCCTGCGGGCGAACCGGCAGGTAGCCCAGGGCGCTGCCCGGCTCTGCGGGCGAGCCCTGGGTACACGAACGCCGATCCGCGCCACCGGCCACGCGCCAATCAACATCGTTCCCCAATCGCGAAGCGATTCCCGAACGTAGCCGGGGGTGGCGGCGCTTCGCCGCTACCCCCGGACATGACGCAACAACGCGCATGAACCCCGACGGGGTTCCCGAACACGACCGCCGATTCGCGTCACCGCCCACGAATCACCCAACGCCTCCGAAGCCCGCCCTGCGGGCGAATCGGCAGGTAGCCCAGGGCGCTGCCCGGCTCTGCGCGCGAGCCCTGGGTACACGGGCGCTCGATACCGCCGCGGGGGCCTCGGCGGAACGATCGCCACATCGCGCATCATGACCCGCCACCCAGGGCTCCCTGCCGGTTCGCCCCAAGGCGGGCGAGGAGGGTGCGGGATGTTCGTGGTCATGACGCGAACCGATCTCACGCCGCACGACCACGCCACGTCCGCTTGCCCGTCAGGTGCAGCACGAAGCTGTGCCACTGGATCGCCGTCATCACCACGATCGCCACCGGGTGCAGCGCGACCACCCACGCCGGCAGCCGCACGCGGCGGTGAATGATCACTCGCTGCACGAACGCCATCGCGAGGCACGACGCCGCCAACGCCGGCATGGGCGCCGGCACGCTCGACCACGCGGCGAGCACCGCCACCGGCAGCAGCGCGGTCAGCGCATGCACCACCGTCACGAAGACCAGCAGGAACGGGTTGCCGAGCCCCTCGTACGCGTTCTTCGCGAATCCTCGCCACGCCGACCCCCACCCGAAGTACATGCGACACTCGCACAAGTCGGTGCAGTCGAAGAGGTCCGACCGGAACCCCGCCCGCCGCACCGCCCGCGGCAGGCGAATCCCATCGTGCATCGACGCCTTGAACCCCTCGTGCCCGCCGCTCGCGTCGTACGCGTCACGCCGCACGAACAGGAACTGCCCGCACCCCGCCGACGCCGAAGGATCAAGCCGCGTCCGCATCCTCGCGAAGGGCAGATACCCCAGCAGGATGAAGAAGATCATCGGCACCGTCAGCTTCTCCGCCAGCGACGCCACGATCTGGCGCGGGAACCCGCTGAGCAGCGGCGCGTTCATCGTCTTCGCCGTCGCCAGCGTCCGCGAGACGCAGTCGCGCGAGAACCGAACGTCGGCGTCGGTGAAGAGCAGCCACGCGCCCTTGGCCGCGTGGCTCATCCGCCAGCAGGCGTGCTGCTTGCCGTTCCATCCCGCGGGCAGCGCCACCGAGGGCACGATCCGCACCCGCGCGTCGCGTGCCGCGAGTTCCGCGACGATCTTCCCCGTCGCGTCGACGCTCTGGTCGTCGTACACCAGCACCTCGACGGCGGCATGATCCTGCGCGAGCAGCGACTCGACCACCTCGCGGATGTTCCGTTCTTCGTTCCTCGCGGGGATGCACACCGACACCAGGTCGGTCGAGGCGTCGCCCTTGCCGGGCCGTGGCCAGAGCGACAGGTTCATCAGCGTCATGATCAGCATGAACAGGGCGAAGACCTGTCCGACGATGAGCAGCACCAGCAGCGTCGTCACGCGCCCCTCCCCGCACGATGGTCGTGCGTCACCTTCGCGTCGCCGCCCCGCAGCGAACGCCAGAGGTCGTAGATCGGATTCACCGAGGTCGCCCGCGACGCCAGCGTCTCGTATCCCGTCACGTCGCGCGCCGTCACGTCATGCGCCAACTCGCGCCGCGCCGCGTCCATGGCGTGCGTCATCGCGCGGTGCCAGTGCGCCGTCGAGGGACGCGCGGGCGTCTCCACCGCCACGGCGTGCACCACCACCTCGGGCTTGCGCTCGAGCAGGAACGGATATTCGATCGCCACGCACGCGGCCTTCGCGCCTGTCGCGCCCGCGCACACCGACGCCGCCCCGGGCCGAAGCTCGAGCTCGCCCCGCGGGTCGACGAACCGCCCCTGCGCCGTGATCCACAGCGTGGGCCGCGGCTGGGCGGCGAAGAGCTCCAGCACGTGCGATCGCATCGCGCTCGCCGCGTCGGGATGGTCGGGGTCGATCCCGAAGAGCCCGAGCTTGCGGAAGAAGCCGAACTTGCGGAGCATCGCCGCGTCGATGGGCGCACACCCGTGCCTGTCGCGCATGAACGTGTCGGCCAGGAAGAGCCCGATCAAGGGGTCCCACCACGACCCGTGCGTCAGCAGCACCGCGACGGGCCCCTGGTGACGGGCCAGGTCCTCGAGCACGGCCCTCGCGCCCGGCCGCAGCCGCACCGAGGCGAAGTCCGACCGGAGCATCCGCCGCACCCACCACGCGAAGACGCGTGCGAACCGCCGATCGTTCGTGGCCGGGATCAGCGGGCAAGGTGACGTCATGCGGTCGATCGCGGGAGGTGTCAGCGGAACCTGCGCACGCAGAGCGTGTCGTTCTGGCCGCCGAAGCCGAAGCTGTTGGAGAGGCACGTGTCGACGCCGCCGGCGGGGCGCAGGTCACGCGCCGCGTTGGGCACGTAGTCGAGGTCGCACTGCGGATCCTGGTTGGCGAGGTTCATCGTCGGCGGGATCCACCCCGTGCGGATCGCCTGCACGCAGGTGATGAGCTCCACCGCGCCCGCGGCCTGGATCAGGTGGCCCAGCATGCTCTTGACGCTGCTGAAGGGCACCTTGGGCGCAAGTTCCCCGAAGAGCGCCTTGACGGCCCGCGTCTCGATGCGGTCGTTCTCCTGCGTGCCGGTGCCGTGCGCCGAGATGTAGTGCACGACGGGCCGCCCGTCGGGCCCGGGCTTGGTCGGGTCGATCCCCGCCTGGGCGCACGCCTGGCTCATCGCCGCCACCGCGCCCTTGCCGTCGGGCTGGATGTCGGTGATGCGGAAGGCGTCCGCGCTGCTGCCGAAGCCGGCGATCTCGGCCAGGGGCGTCGCGCCCCGCGACAGCGCGTGCGAGAGCTCCTCGAGCACCAGCATGCCCGCGCCCTCGCCCATCACGAAGCCGTCCCGCGTCTGGTCGAAGGGCCGAGCCGCGGTCATGAACCCGTCGCGACGCTGGCTCATCGCCGTCAGGCGGATGAACCCCGTCATGCCCAGCGGGTGGATCATCGTGTGCGAGCCCCCGGCGAACATCAGGTCCGCGTCGCCGTGGCGGATGATCTCGAAGGCCTCGCCGATGGCCTGCGTGCTCGCCGCGCACGCCGTCATGCAGTTGAACGCCGGCCCCTGCAGCCCGAACGCGTCGGCCAGGTGCGCCAGCGTCATGTTGGGCTCCTGCTCGAGTTCGCTCAGCGCGTTCATCTCCGCCAAGGCCGTCCGCAGGAACGCCCCGTCGTCGACGCTCCGCGTCGCTGGGTCGAAACTCGCCAGGCACGCGTGCGCGAAGGTGTCGATGTCGAGCGGGCCCTCGCCGCTGCCCATGTACAGGCCCATCCGCGACCCGTCGAAGCCCGCGTGGCCCTCGAGCCCCGCCTGGCGCCACGCCTTCAGCCCCGCCACCAGCGCGTACTTCGTGCTGTCCCCCGCGCTCGCGTGCCGAGCCGCCGACGGGAACGACGCCGCGAAGTCGAAGTTCCGCACCTCGGCCGCGAAGTTCGTCGCGAACGTCGTCGCGTCGAAGCGGCTCACCCGCCCGAACGCCGCGTCGCCACGCATCAGGCGCGACCACACCGCGTCCACGTCGTGGCCCAGCGGCGTCACCCACCCCATCCCCGTGATCACCACCCTGCGTTGCTGTCTGCTCATGCCGTGTCCGCTCGCTCGGCGATCGCTCCACGCCCCCGCACGACGGGCCTCACCGACCCTCGTCGTGGTCGATGTCCTGGTCGTCGTCGAACGACACGCCCTTCTCGCGCTGGATCTTCTCGACGTTCACCACCCGCACCAGCCCGTCCTTGAGACGGCGCTCCGCGAAGTTCACGATCAGCCCCAGGTCGAGGTTCGCCGCCTTCAGCTGCGCCCGCACCGCCAATCGCTCGTGCGTCGACACCTCGCCCGGCCGGCTCATGATCTCCAGCACGAACCGATCCTCCACCAGCATCGGCACCGTCACCGTCCCCACCTGCTTCTCGCGGTAGGTCACCGGCAACGACTGGTTCAGCTTGTACGAGACGCCAAGCGCGTCGAGCTCCATCCGCACGGCGTTCGCGTAGACCTCCGCGCCGTACCCGGGCCCGAGCGCCTTGTGCACCTCGATCGACGCGCCGATGGCCTTGCGAGACGCCTCCGTCGTCGCCGGATCAAGATCCGACAGCGGAATGCCCCGACGCTCCCCGCCCCCACCGCCACGCGAAGGCCCACGACCAGCGCCCCGCCCGTGCGAGCGGTATTGACCTCCGTACGACGACCCCTCATCGCGATAATCGCCAGTCATCGGAACTCCCTTGTGCTCGTGAGCCGACCGCTGTCCATCCACGATCCGAGGAGTAGTCTACGCCAACGACCCGCGCCGACCCCGCCCCACCGCCGCCATTGCCTCGCCAAGACCAAGTTCACTCCAACGCCGACACCACCACTGCCGCGTTCTGACCCGCCAGCGACCCCGTGCACGCCAGCACGTGCCGCACCCGCGCCCCGCGGCTTGCCGCCGCCCCCACCCGCACCCCGCCCTCCCCGCCTCCCCCATGAACCCGCGCCGGCAGCCGCTGGTGCTTCACGCACAACGCCGCCGCCGCCACCTGCAACACGCCCGAACCTGCCGCACAATCCCCAAGCAGCGGCGGCAACGTCACCAACTCGATCTCGGACAACCTGCTCCCGAACACCTCCCGCAACGCCTCCAACTCGAGCGCATCGTGCTTGGGCACGCACAACGCCTGCGGGACGATCACGTCGATCTCCCCCGGCGTCAGGCCCGCATCCTTCAAGGCCGCCCTGATCGCCAGCGTCAGCCCGTTGCGCCTGGCCTGCACCGCCCCCGACAGCGGCGGATGCCGCTCCTCGAGCACCGGCACCGACACCGGCAACGTGTGAGCCGCCCCGAACCCCGACACCCTGGCATACCGCTTGGCACCCCGCGCCATCGCCAGGTCGTCACGCTCGAGCGTCAAGATGCCCCCGCCCTCGCCCGGCACCGTGCCCGTGCCCCGAGTCTCGCCCGAGGCATACGGCCGCAGCGTCAGCGACCCATCGCCCTCGTGCCCGGCCAGGCGTCCCAGCAGTTGGCTCCGCACCGTGCCCACCAGGTTCACCTTCGACTCCGCGCCCCCCGAGAAGCACACGTCCGCCGCACCCCGTTGGATCACCCGCGTGCTCTCGCCCACGCACAACATGCCGCTGGCCTCGCTGCAGGTCAGCGTGTTGCTGGGCCCCTCGAGCCCGTGCAGGATCGTGACGTGGCACGCCAGCATGTTGGGCAGGTACTTGAGCATCCACAGGGGCTGCAGGTTGTTCATGCCCCCCACCGTCCCGCCGCTCGCGGCCATCGCCCCGTCGGCGTCGATGGTGCCCCACGCCTTGAGCGACAGCCGATCCTCGCGGCCCGGCGTCCGATCGCGGGCCGTCGCGAACGCGCCGGCGATCTCCGGCACCTCCGCCGGCAGCAACCCCGCCCCGATGTGACACCCGCTCCGCTCCGAGGGATAGGTCGTGGGCGTCGTGGCCTCGCCGTCGCCCGCGTGCATCCGCGTCACCAGCGAGGCGTCGCGCACGGCCTCCGCCGCCGCCACCACCGCCAGTTCGATGTCCCGGGCCATCACCTTCACGCCCTTGCGGTAGTGCTTGGGCACGTAGTCCTTCGCCGAGATGCCCGCGGGCACCTCGCCGGCCAGGTTGCACACCGCCTGATCGGCCTTGAAGCGCGTGATGGGCCGCAGCGAGGGCGTGCCGGAGCACAAGCCCTCCCAGAAGGCCTCGACCCCCGCGCCGTAGCCGCTGACGAGGCCCAGACCGGTGATGGAGACGACGGTTCGGTTCCCTGCCATGGTGAAGGGTGGAGTCTATGGGCCCGGGCCTGCCCGGGGGTCGGTTCTTCTACCATGAGCCCATGTTCACGGGCCTGATCGAGACCGTCGGCACGGTGCACGCCGCCAACCCCTCTCCCGCCGGGCTGCGGCTCGTGGTGGCCGCTCCCCACTGGCCCTACCGAGCAACCCGCGGCGATTCCGTCGCCGTCGACGGCTGCTGCCTCACCGCCGTCCACGACGTCTCCCCCGAGGGCCTCCTCACCTTCGACGCCATCCCCGAAACCCTCTCCAAGACCACCGTGGGCTCCTTCCAGCCCGGCCGCCACGTCAACCTCGAGCACGCGGCGACGGCCTCCACGCTCATGGGCGGCCACATGGTGCAAGGCCACATCGACGGGACGGCGACGGTCGAGCATGTCACGACCACCGACGGCTGGCGGGTGCGGCTGAAGCTCCCCGAGCCCCTCATGGCCTTCATGACCCCCAAGGGGAGCGTCTGCCTCGACGGCGTCTCCCTCACGCTCGCGCACGTCGACAAGGCCGCCTCGTGCATCGAGGTCGCCCTCATTCCCGTCACACTCGAGAAGACCACCCTCAAGGCCTGGCAACCCGGCCGCCGCGTCAATGTCGAGGCCGACATGATGGTCAAGGCCATCGTCGATCGACTCCGCGCCCTGGGCGTGGGCTGAAGGCCGGCGCACGCGCCGATTCGCGTCCCCAATCGCGAAGCGATTCCCGAACGTAGCCGGGGGCGGCGACGCTTCGTCGCCACCCCCGGTCATGGCGACAAAACGACCCGGACCCCAACGGGGTCCCCGTGGGAACATCCATCACGCCAGGCGACACGGAGATGGTGCATCCGAATGCGCGACGTTGGCGACCCCCCCACGCAAATCGGCCCGCCGCGCGGGCTTGCCGTGCGCGGATCAACTTCTCACCTCACCGCGCCATCAAGCTCCCACGCCAACGCCTCCGCCAACCCGGGCGTCTGGAACGTAAAGCCTGTCTGCCGCAACGCTTCAGGCACCGCGCGGGTGCTCGTCAGCAGCACGTCGGCCATCTCGCCGACCAGGCCGCGAACCATGAAGGCCGGCGCGCGAAGGCCCAAGGGCCGCTTGAGGTGCGCCGCCAAGGCCGCCGCGAACTCGTGCATGCGCACCGGCCGGGGCGTCACGGCGTTGATGGGGCCCCGCACCTTCGTGTCGGCCAGCGTGTGCAGGATCAACCCCAGCAGATCGTCCTGCCCGATCCACGACCACCATTGCCGCCCCGAGCCCATGACGGGCAAGAGCCCCATCTTCGCCAGGGGCAGCAGCTTGGCCAGAAGCCCCGCCCGAGGCGAGAGCACGAGGCCGATCCGCAGCATCACCACGCGAACGCCCGCCTCGACCGCCGGCGCCACCGCCGCCTCCCAGTCGCGCGTCACCTCCGCCAGGAACCCGCTGCCGATGCCCGACTCTTCCGTCAACTCCTGCTCGCCACGGTCGCCGTAGGAGTGCACGCCCGACGCCACGATCATCGTCGCCGGCGGCCGCTTGAGCGACGCCACCGTCCGCGCCATCAGGCGCGTGCCCTCGACGCGACTGTCGCGAATGGCCCGCTTCTTGGATTCCGTCCAACGCCCGGGCGCAATCGGCTCGCCGGCCAGGTGGATCACCGCGTCGCACGCCTCCATCGAGGCGTCGTCAATCTGCCCGCCCTTCACCCCCGCGCCCGGCTGCCAGAAGATCTCGCCAGGGCCCGGTGGCCGACGCACGAGCCGCTCCACCACATGCCCGCCCGTGGTCAGGAAGTGCACCAGTTCGCGTCCGATCGCGCCCGATGCCCCCGTCATCACGACCCGCAGCGGCGCGAGCAACAGGCGGTGTCGCTCAAGGTCGCGACGCGTCCGCTCGTGCCGAAAGTCGAACATCCGGTTGATCGCCACCCGCCCGGTCTGGCCCCCCAGCACCCGCCCCACCGCGCCCAGCGGCAGCGCGTACGACACCTCGTCGCGCAGCACGCTGCTCTCCGGCGTGTCGCCGTCCTGGAAGTGGTGCGCATGCCGCCATGAGGCAAAAGGCCCCCGCACCATCACGTCGTCGAATCGCCGCCCCGGCGCGTGATTGGCGTGCCGGGCCTCCCACGTGATGCCCAGCGGCCCCTTGTGGATCTTGAAGACCAACCGATCGCCGTCGTTGATGCTCCCCGTGCGGCTCACGATCGACAGCCGCTCCCACGGCGGCATGAGCCGCTCGAAGGCCCCCGGACGCGCATGCCACGCGTACAGGTCCGCCGCCGGCGCCGGCATCACTGATGTTCGCGTGAAGTGCTCCACGCCACAGCATATGGCAGGCACGGCCGACGCTTTCAGGGCGGCAGGAGATCGATCCGGAAGACGCACGTCGTCGGCACCACCGGAAATGCCAGCTTCAGCCGCAATCCGCGAAACTCCGACAACGGATGCCCCATCCGCGTCGCGCCCATCTCGAGCATCGCCCGATGTCGCGGCACTTCCGGCGTCATCAGGTTGATCAAGCCGTCGCCAAGGTCCACCATCTCCCCTTCCACCGGCAACGTCCCCAGCGCCTTGCCGTCCACCGGATAGCACGGCTCCCCGGGAATCTGGCTGTACACCAACGCCTTCGCCGTCCTCGCGATGTCCAGCGACCGGTGCACCAGAAGATCGTGAATCAGCAACTCCGCCGGCGTGTTCACGTGCACGATCAGGTCGCCCACCGAGTCCTCGGGCGTCGCGTGCATCGGCACCGACGTGCGGTGCAACCACCCCATCACGCACGTCGCCGTCCCCGTCAGCCCCACGCGACCCTCGCTCACCTGGATCCGTGTCGTCCCGCGGTTGGTCTGCTGCATCCGCAGCGGCGGCAGCGACGCCGAGCAAAAGTCCCGCATCACCGGCGGCTCCGCCCCGCCCACCGTCGAATCCATCGGCTCGTACCCGCTCGGTGGCGTCGGTCGCCCCTGATCGTCAAAGAGATGCATCTGCGCCACCGACCACGGCACCTGCGGCCGCAGCCGCCGGAAGTCGACCAGCGCCGAAATCGTCCCCGTGTCGAGCCACCCCGCCCGCGCCGCCGCGGGCGCGAGAAAGTGCACGCCAAGGTGCACCCGAGCCTGCACCCCCCAGATCGCCCGGTTCCCCTCGTACGCCAGCTTGCGGTGCACCTCGTCGCGCTCCCGCTGCCCCTCGGGCGACACGCTCGCCAGCATCATCTGCAGCGTCTCACGCGAGCCGGCGTGCGTGTCGACCATCTGGTCGAACGCCTCCATCGCCTCGCGGAACTCCTGCACCATCGCCGACGCCGCGCCCGCCACCTCCAGCGAACTGATCAGGATCCGCACCCCCGACCGCCCCGGCAGACGCGGGATCGCCGCGAACGGGTCCGCCTCCGTCACGATCCGCGCCGCCTTCCACGCCAGGCTCTTGTCGAGCCCCAGCTGCCTTGAAATGCTCTGCGGCTTGGTCGAATCCGCCCCCACCGACGCCAGCACGTCCGCCAACGCCGTCCGGACCCGCTGCGTCACCCCTCGCACGTGCACCTCGAAGGCCGGGGCATCCATGGGCTCGCCGCCACCGGCCACCCCACTTCGTCCCTCCGACGCCCCGTCCCGATCCTTGATTCGTAGCGCCATGCGTGTGCTCGCCATCGTCACCTTCCGGCGGCCCCGTGCCGCCGGGCTTCTCCGTGGATCGTACCGCAGACCCCCTCCCCTTCGCTCCAGTCCGCTCGATTCTCAGACGATTTCTTCCGAAAATTACTCCGAGCAATTACTCCGGAGAAAGACAGGCCGGGTTGTTGGCCGCTGAGTTGCCCCGCCCCCGCCGGGGCGTTATTGTCCCCACCAGCGTGACGATTGTCCCTTCACAAGTCGCCCCGGGCCGTTGGCTTGCCTTGGTGGCGGGTACGTGCTTGGCCGCCTCCGCCTCCGTCGGTCTGGCACAGGAGGCGGCACCCCCCGCCCCGCCCACGCAGGCCACGCCGATCCCGCCCGAACTCGAACCCTACGAAGGTCGCCCCATCCGCGCGGTCACGTGCGTCGTCGCCCCGACCACGCCGGAAGGCTCGACCACCGAACTCGACGCCCCCACGCTCGAGCTTGTCCGCAACCAACTCCGCCTGAAGGAAGGCATGCCCTTCTCGGCCACGCTCGCCAGCGAGGACATCGGCCGCCTCAACCGACTCGGCCGGTTCAAGCGCGTCGAGAGCGGCGCGCAACTGCTCGCCGACGGCTCGGTCGACCTCATCTACACGCTGGGGCTCCAGCCCATCATCAAGAGCGTGCAGACCGTGGGCAACAAGGCCTTCTCCGACCAGGAGCTCGGACGCATCATCGACGTGCTCGAGGGCACCGCCGTCGACACCACGCGGCTTGATCGCGCCTGCCGCCGCATCGAGGACCGCTACCGCGAGAAGGGCTTCTACAACTGCCTCGTCACCGTCGACGAGAAGGAACTCGCCGAGAACAACATCGTCCTTTTCAAGGTGCGCGAAGGGGCCAAGACCAAGGTCACCCGCGTGCTCTTCGAGGGCAACGCCTCGTTCACGCCCCGCGAGCTCAAGACCGCCGTCAAGACCAGCGAGGCGTGGCTGCTCGAGAAGGGCCAACTCGACAACGAGCTCCTCGCCGACGACGTCGCCTCCCTCATCACCTATTACCGCGACCGCGGCCACCTCGACGTCCGCTGCGATCGCTCCATCACGCCCAGCCGCGACGGCAAGGAAGCCATCGTCACCTTCATCATCGACGAAGGCCCCGTCTACACCCTCCGCGACGTCAAGATCGCCTTTGGCGAGAACCCCGAACGCGTCTTCTCCACCGACCAGCTCATGGGCCTCATGCCCCTCAAGCCCGGCGGGGTCTACGGCGAGGCACGCCTGCGCAAGAGCGTCGACGCCATCCGCGACGCCTATCGCAAGCTCGGCTACGTCGATGTCGAGGTCCGCCGCCGCGAGCAACGCGACGTCTCCCAGCCTCTGGTCGACCTCTGGCTCGTCATCAACGAGGGCCGCTCCTTCAAGACCGGTCAGGTCATCGTCCGCGGCAACACCCTCACCCGCGACGACGTCGTCCGCCGCGAAGTCCAGTTCCAGCCCAGCCGCACCCTCGACGGCACCCAAATCGACGAGACCCAGCAACGCCTCCGCAAGACCAACCTCTTCGCGCCAGGCTCCGCCAAGGTCACCATCCAGCCCGAGGACGCCGACAACCCGGGCTTCCGCGACGTGCTCGTCGAGGTCGACGAAACCAACACCGGCAGCTTCAACATCGGTGGCGCGGTCAACAGCGATGCCGGCCTCTCCGCCATCATCAGCCTCCAGCAACGCAACTTCGACGTCACCGACACCCCCGACACCTTCGGCGAGTTCATCCGAGGCGAGTCCTTCCGCGGCGGCGGCCAGACCTTCTCCATCACCGCCTCCCCCGGCTCCGAACGCCAGATGTACTCGGTCTCCCTCAGCGACCCGTACCTCTTCGAGACCGACTACTCCGGCAGCGCATCGGCCTTCCTCTTCGACCGCCAGTACCGCTCCTACGACGAACAACGCATCGGCACCAAGTTCTCCGTCGGCCGCCGCTTCGGCTCCCGCTGGACCCTCACCGTCCCCCTCCGCGTCGAACAGGTCGACCTCTCCGACATCGACGAGGATGCCGCCGCCGAGTACTTCTCCGTCGCGGATGATGAAGTCCTCCTGGGCGCCGGCCTCGAACTCGTCCGCTCCAGCGTCGACGACATGGCCCGTCCCTCCAAGGGCAACCGCGTCATGGTCGGCTTCGAACAAGTCGCCGGCGACAACTCCTTCACCTCCGTCAAGGGCGAGTACTCCGTCTACGCCAAGCTCGCCGAGGACGTCCTGGGCCGCAAGACGGTGCTGCAACTCACCACCCGAGCCGCCCACATCCTCCAGGACTCCGAGGAAGTCCCCTTCTACGAGCAGTACACCATGGGCGGCCAGTCCTTCCGTGGCTTCCGCTTCCGAGGCGTCTCCCCCATGGGCCTTGATCGCAGCGGCGTCCAGACCGACGACCCCGTCGGCGGCACCTTCAGCTTCTTCGCCGGCGCCGAACTGCGCCACCCCCTCTACGAAGACCTCCTCGCCGGCGTCCTCTTCCTCGACACCGGCACCGTCGACGACGACGTCTCCTTCGACAACTACCGCGTCGCCGTCGGCTTCGGCTTCCGCCTCTACATCGAACAACTCAGCCCCATCCCCCTCGCCTTCGACTTCGGCATCCCCGTCATGAAGGAAGAGACCGACCGCAAGCGGCTCTTCACCTTCAGCATCGACGTGCCGTTCAAGTAAGGCCCCGCGCACGCCAGCCCGCTCCGGGCGTCCCCTCGTTGAGCCGGAGCGCGCAGCCCGGCTTTGCGGGCAAGCCCCCGGCGGCACGCCAAATCGCGCCATCGTTCACGATTCACCAAACGCCTCCGAAGCCCGCTCTGCGGGCGAACCGGCAGGTAGCCCAGGGCGCAGCCCGGCTTTGCGGGCAAGCCCTGGGTACGCACGCGCCGATTCGCCCGAGCCAGCCCGCTCCGGGCGTCCCCTCGTTGAGCCGCGGGCGCGCAGCCCGGCTTTGCGGGCAAGCCCCCGGCGGCACGCCAAATCGCGCCGTCATTCACGATTCACCAAACGCCTCCGAAGCCCGCTCTGCGGGCGAACCGGCAGGTAGCCCAGGGCGCGGCCCGGCCTTGCGGGCAAGCCTTGGGTACGCACGCGCCGATTCGCCCGAGCCAGCCCGCTCCGTCCTCCCCATCCACCCCAACGTCCCATATCCGGCGGGCCGCTTCCATCCGCATGTCCTTCTTTGGAGATTTTCACGCATCCTTTGTTGCGACCCTTCCGCATCTCGATTAGACTGCACGGTTCCAACACCAATTCCCTCCCGAGACGACCATGATGCACCTTTCGCTCCCCCGACTCCTTCTCGTGGCCGGCGGTCTTTCCACCCTGGCCGCCGCACAACCCAGCATCGTCTCGCTCGGCATGGGCGTCAGCGACATCTCCGCCGACGGAAACACCATCGCGGGAACCTTTTACGACGCGTCGATGCCCGGCGGCTATCCCGTCTGCACGTGGACGAAGGGCGTGGGACTTCGCCGCACCACCGGCATCCAGCGTGATGGCCAGATCCGCTTCAGCAACGACGGCGATTCGATCTCCTACGGCGATTACAACTACCAGAACCTCGGCAACCTCTCGTACGGCACGCCGGGCGCGTACGCCCGCACCTCGCTCACCTACCGCTGGAGCCCGACCAGCGGCGCCGTGAACTGCGGCTTGCCCGCCAACGGCAACCGCTGCGACTTCAACATCAACACCCCCTACGACATCTCCGGCAACGGCCGCTACATCGTCGGCGGCGGTTGGACCAACGGCCTCTGCGGCCCCTTCCGCGGGTTCCGCTACGACACCGTCACCGGCACCTACATGCAACTGCCGGTCACCATCTCGGCCCCGCCCGCCTCGCAGGCCTCCTCCGCCGTTCGCGCCAACGCCGTCAACACCGACGGTCGCGTGATCTGCGGCTACGACCAGAACTGGGATCCCACCCTCTCGTACACCACGCGGCGCGCCGTGGTCTGGGAACGCAACGCCACCGACACCGGCTGGATCACCACCATCCTCGACCCCTTCGGCGGCGAGGCCTATGCGGTCAGCGGCGACGGCACCTGCGTCTTCGGCCAGATGAGCGAGCAGACGATGCTCGCCACGTTCGGCACCACCACCCGCAACGCCATTCGCTGGAAGAAGACCGGCTCGACGTGGGTGCCCAGCACGCTCGGACCCGCCGCGGGCATGCCCACGGCCACCAGCCATGACGGCAACACCGCCATCGGCCAGGACTTCTTCTGGCGCGCCTCGTACAACGGCGGCCAGGCCGTCGACCTCACCACCTACTTCCAGTCCCTCGGCGGCGACATGGCCGGTCTCGAGATCTACGCGCCCAACGGCGTCGCGCCCCTCGCGCTCAGCGCCGACGGCAACGTCGCGGCCGTCCGCACCCTCGATCGACGCGACCCGTGCCTCGCCGTCTTCAACTCGGCGCTCCTCTACTTCAACGGCACCGCCTGCGAGCAGCCTCGCGTCAACCTCGGCCCCGTCTCCGACACCAACGTCGTCCAAAGCCCCGGTTATTACTTCTATGGCGTCGTCCTCAACGCCTTCGTCTCAGGCACCTGGCCCCTCGACTACCAGTGGCAGAAGCAGGACCCCGCCACCGGCGACTGGGTCGACCTCGTCGATGACCAGTTCTGCAGCTTCTACAGCGGCCCCACGTTCGACGTCAAGGCCAGCCGCACCTCGCAGCTGCGCCTCGGCTTCTACAGCGGCACGTGGGAAGGCTCCTACCGCTGCGTCGTCACCAACGCCTGCGGCACCGTGACCACCAGCGTCGCCGACGTCTCCGCCCCCTTCTGCCCCGCCGACTACAACGGCGATGGCGGCGTCGATGGTGGCGATGTCGAGGTCTTCTTCAGCGACTGGGAGGCCGGAGAGGCCAGGGCCGACGTCAATCGCGACGGCGGCATCGACGGCGGCGATGTCGAGACCTTCTTCGGCGTCTGGACCGCGGGCGGCTGCTGAACCCGCGTCACATCTCACGCGAAGCCACATGATGAACCTCCACGCTCGCTCACGTCGCTCGCTTGCCGCGGGCCTTCTGCCCCTCGCCCTCGCCACGGCCGCCTCGGCGCAACCCAGCGTCATCATGCTCGGCATGGGCGGCTCCGACATGACCCCCGACGGCAACACCGTCGCGGGCACCTTCTACGACGCCTCCACCCGCAGCCATCCCGTCTGCACCTGGACCCGAGGCGTTGGCCTGCGCCGCACGCCTGGGGCCATCCGCTCCGGCCTCGTCCGCGCCAGTGCCACCGCCAACGAGCTCAGCTACAACGATTACAACTACGAGAACAAGGGCAACTTCTCCTACCGCTTCCCCGGCATGTTCAACGAGACCTCGATCGCCCACCGGTGGTCGAGCGCGTCGGGCTCCTTCAACCTCGGCCCCGCTGCCAACGGCGCACGCTGCGACTACAACATCAACACCGCCTTCGACATCTCCGGCAACGGCCGCTACGTCGTCGGCGGCGGCTGGACCAGCGGCCTCTGCGGTCCCTACCGCGCCTTCCGACACGACGCCACCACGGCCACCTTCAACCAGCTTCCCATCACCATCTCGAGGCCCCCCGCCTCCGCTCCCTCCCGAGCCAACCGCGCCAACGGCGTGAGCGACGACGGTCGCGTCATCTGCGGCTACGACGAGAACTACGACCCCGAGCTCACCTTCGTCAGCCGCCATGCCGTCGTCTGGTACCGAAACGCCACCGACACCGCCTGGACCACGCACGTCCTCGATCCCTACGGCGGCGAGGCCTTCGTCGTCAGCGGCGACGGCTCCTCCGTCTTCGGCACCATGTCCGACATCACCGCGCTCGCCACCTTCGGCGTCAACGTCGAAAGCCCGGTGCGGTGGCGGCGCAACGGAACCGAATGGGTACCCCAACTGCTGGGGGTGGGGCTGGGCGACCCCGTCGCCGCCAGCACCAACGGCGAGATCGCCGTTGGCGGCAACTTCTACTGGAACAGCGCGTTCAACGGCGGCGTCGCGATGGACATCCAGTCCTTCCTCCAAAGCCGCAACGTGCCGATGACAGGCCTGACGCCCAACTCGCCCGTCGGACCCATCATGTGGGGCGTCAGCGACGACGGCAACACCCTCCTGGTTCGCGTCGACACCGCCCACGACCCCTGCCTCGCCACCGGCGGGCTCGCCATGGTCCGCCTCGACACCGTCCCCTGCGAACCCCCGCGGCTCAACCTCGGCCCCATCTCCGACACCACCTTCATCGCCTCCACCATCGAACACCCCTACGGGGCCATCCTCAACACCTTCGCCTCCGGCACCTGGCCCCTCAACTACCAGTGGCAGAAGCGCGATGAAGCCACCGACCAGTGGGTCGACCTCGTCAACGACCAGGACTGCTGGCTCTCCAACCCCGCCTTCTTCGACCTCAAGGCCGTCAACTCCCCCCAGCTCCGCATCGGCTATCTCAGCGGCGCCTGGGCCGGCGACTATCGCTGCGTCGTCTCCAACGCCTGCGGCACGCTCGTCAGCCCCGTCGCCACCGTCGCCCCACCCTTCTGCCCCGCCGACTTCAACGGCGACGGTGGCGTCGATGGCGCGGACGTCGAAGCCTTCTTCGATGCGTGGACCGCGGGTGATCAGGCGGCCGACGTCAACCTCGATGGCGGCGTCGACGGCACCGACGTCGAGACCTTCTTCACCCTCTGGACCGCTGGCGGCTGCTGATCCACGACGCACCGCTCCACATCCCGGTCCTGTAACCACCATTCAAGCTCCACTCGGCGGTTTTCTCTAGAGAAATGTTCGGCTGCATCTTGCGATGCAAGCCGTGTTCCGGTAGGATTTTCGAGCACTGTGCCACGGGTTGCGTGGCGTGACAAGACACGTCGTCCCGACCTGAGAGACCGGGGCGCATGAGGAGACGAGCCATGCAGATTCGAGTTGCTTCGCTGCTTGCCGCCGCCGCGGCGACCGCCATCGGGTTTTCCGCCAACGCCCAGCTGATCAACAGCGGCGTGGTGATCGAACGGACCAGCACGCCCCCGGGCGCGCCCAACGACTTCTTCCCCACCAACGCCTTCGACAACCCGGCCATCAACAACGACGGCCGCATCCTGTTCACGGGCATTCTCGACAACTCGGGCGCGGGCGGCGCGACCACGGCGAACCGTCGCTGCCTGTTCTACGGCGCGCCGGGCAGCATGCAGTTGCTCGCTCGCGACGGCCAGACCGGCGCGGCCGACACGATGGGCAATCCGCTCAACGGTCCGACGCTCCCCAACCCCAACAACTGGGTCCACAACACCACGACCAACGGCGCGGGTCTGGTGAGCAACGCCGTGATGACCAGCAACGGCACGATCTTCGTCTCCTCGAGCCTGAACGGCACGGGCGCGACGACGACCAACAACACCGCCTTCTGGACGGGCGCCGCCGGCAGCCTCTCCGTCGTCGCCCAGCGCGGGCACGCGACGCTGGGCCTGGCCCCTGGCACGGCCGGCGCGTCGTTCAACTCCAACATGAACCTGAGCACGTCGCAGCAGCGCGTCAACCGCAACGGCCAGGTCTTCTTCCAGTCGTCGCTCACCGGCGGCGACGTGTCGGGCACCACCAACAACGACGGTCTCTTCCTTCTCTCGCCCACCAGCCGCACCTTGATCTCCCGCAAGGGCGCCCAGGCGCCCGGCTTCGGCGATCCGAACATCAAGTTCGGCACGAGCACCGCCTTCGGCCACGCCCTCAACACCTTCGGCGACGTCGGCTTCGTGAGCCCCCTGCTCACCGGCTCGGGCGGCGTCACCACCGCCAACGACTCCGTGGTCTGGAGCAACACCAGCGGCACCCTCCTCCCCGTCGCTCGCGAAGGCGACGCCACCAGCATCGCCGGCACCAACTACGGCACGTCCTTCAGCCCCATCGGCCAGCCGATGGACCGCATGCGGAACTACTACTTCACCAACGCCATCACGGGCGCGGGCGTCACCGCCAACGTCAACGACCAGGTCATCTTCCAGTACAGCGGCTCGACCAACTCGGTCAGCCCGCTGATGCGTCGCGGCGACGCCTCCTTCGTCCCGGGCGCCACCTACAGCGCGTTCAACAACAGCAACACCAAGTCGATGACCGACGGCAGCCTGCTCTTCTGCGGCGGCCTCAACCAGGACGGCGTCCTCATCACCGCCGACAACGACTCCTACATCGCCATCCGCAAGCCCGACGGCAGCATTCGGCCGGTGGTCCGCGAAGGCGGGCTCGCCGCCTCCTTCGGTTCGATCGGCAACCTCGGCGGCCTCCCGGCCGACACGATCATCACCGGCAGCACGGATCTTGCCGCGGGATCCTCGGCGATCGCCAACGCCCTGGGTCAGGTCGTCTTCCAGGGTTCGATCGCCGGTACCGGCATCACCACCAACGTCGACGATCGCTGCCTCTTCGCGTGGGATCCCAACGTCGGACTCATCCTCGTCGCCCGCTCGGGCAGCCAGATGACCCCGAACACGGGCGTGGCGACGTCGTTCAGCTACTACGGCAGCGCCAACGGCGACGGCACCTCCTACGCCCTCTCCGACACCGGCTGGCTCGCGTACAAGGGCAGCGACAGCTTCGGCAACAACGTGCTCTTCCGCACGCAGATCATCCCCGCCCCGGCCACCGCGCTCGTCGGCCTCGCGGGTCTCGTCGCCGTCGGCCGTCGCCGCCGCCGCTGATCGCCCCTGGCTCTTTCCTCGCCTTGTTCCAAGGCCTTGTTCGGCAAGGCGTCTCCTTCCGGGGACGCCTTGTCGTTTTTCGCGATGTGCCAGGCGGCCCCATGCGGGCGAGGTCCGGCGTCACGGCGCGACTCGGCGCACGACTCCGCCGCTCAGTCTCGCCGCAACATCAACTGCCGCCGCTGCCGCTTCTTCGCCGCGTGCTTGGCGATGCTGAAGCCGATCGCCGCCACCGTGATGCCGATCACGATCCGCATCGCCGAGCCGTTGCTCTCGAGCTCCACCGGCTCGCCCTTGGCCCGGAATCGCTTGGATCCCGCCACCTTCACCGTGCCGATCATGGACCGGAACTCCCCCAGCCGCGACTCGAACTCCGCCTCCGCCGCGTAGCAGTTGAACTGCACCGCGCCCTCGGAGGTCAGGAAGCCCGCCGCCAGATTCCTCGCCGCCCCCTCCACGCCGGGCAGCGTCAGCGTCGAGGTCATCACGTACGCGCGCCGAGTGCGGTCATACGCCGCGCCGTCCACCCGCCGCGACGCGATCACGTCCTCGAACCCGCCCGGCTCGCCCTCGCCCTTCATCTCCATGCCCAGCGTCGAGGCGATCTGCTCGTGCGTCAGCGACCGAGTCTTGAGTGGCAGGAACTGCACCAGGACGTACGGCGGCCCGCTCCCGTCGCTTCCCTCGGGCACCATCGCCCGCGTGAAGACCAACGTGCCATCGGGATTCCTCGACCGCCACGACGCGTTCACCCGCTCGAGCAGTTCCGGCGCGGCCTCGCGCCACCCCGGCGGCAGTTCCACCGACCATCCGCGCTGCTCGTCGCGCACCACCACCTGCGCCGCCGACAGCCCGGTCGCCGCCGCCACCATCACGCCCTCAACGACCCATCGAGGCCAACGCCGCATCGATCCGCTCCTCGAGCGCTCGCTCGTTCTTGCTCGAATATCCCGTTCCCGCCCACACCACCTTCCCCGCCCCGTCGATCAGGTAGAAGCACGGAATGCCCGACACCCCGTACTGCTGCGCCACCGCGTCGCCCCCCTTGAGCAGCGTGTACGTGAACCCCTGCTCGCGCATGTACCCCGCCGCATCGCCGTTCTCGGCGAAGTTCACGCCGAACACCCGCAGCCGCCCCCCGTGCTTCTTGTGCAGCCGCTCCATCGACGGCATCGCCATGCGGCACGGCCCGCACCACGTGGCCCAGAAGTCCAGCAGCACCAGCCTCCCCCGCTGATCCTCGAGCGAATGAACCGCGCCCGTCGGATCGCTGAGCGAAAATGGCGGCGCGGTGGAGCCGGCCGCGAGCAATCCGCTGGCCGTCCTGCCGCCGCCCGTCATGAAGCCGTGCATCGCGAAGCCGATGGCACCCACCGCCACCACGCCCGTCGCCAGCGTCTTGAAGTCCATGCTCGCTCCTTGAGCCCCCCGCCACACTCAGCCCTTCGCGGACGATCCATCCTCGACGATCACCTCCACCGCGATCCGCATGCCGTCGACCTTCACCACCCGCACCGACGCGCCCGCCTCGATGAAGCCGAACTCGGCCACCGCGTCGATCACCGTCTCGCCCACCTCCACCCGCCCCGCGGGCCGCATCGGCGTCACCGCACGACCCGTCTGGCCCACCCGCGCCGGCGACGACACATCGTCCATCGCCTCCAGCAACTCGCCGTCGTCGCTGCCGGGGACGCTCAGCACGAGCCGCCCCAGCAAGGGCACGCTCTTGAAGTGCTTGGCGATGAAGTACATCGCCACGCCCGCCGTGCCCAGCGACATGAGCAGCGCCACCCCGCCACGCATCAGGTCGCGCCGCCCCTCGGGCGTGTCCGGAAAAGGCCCCGTCCCCGCGGGCACGAACAGCCCCACCAGGCCCGCCAACAGCAGCACCATCCCCGCCACGCCCGGCACGCCGAACCCCGGAATGACGAAGATTTCGAGCCCGATCAGCAACATCCCCGCGAAGATCGCCAGCACCTCCCACCAACTCGCCATGCCGATCAACATGCCCGGGGCGATCAGCAGCACCAACGCCACCACCGTCGCGATCCCCGCGCTCAGCGAGCCCGGATTGAGCATCTGCACGAAGATCGCCAGCAGGAAGACCACCACCAGCAACGCCTGCACCACGATGTTCGTCAAGAGGTCCACCAGCCCCTCCGACCACGTCGGCTCGTACCGCTGCAGGTGCATCGCCCCGAAGTGCGCCTTGAGGTCCGCGTCCGAATCGATCGGCCGGAACCTCGTCGTGCCTTCCACCACCTCCGTCTCGTTGTTCGCCAGCCCGTAGTGCTCCATGTCCTCGGCCTTGAAGACCGCAGGCAACGAGCCGTCCTTCACCTTGTCGATCAGCTCCCACGCGCCCACGTCCTGCGCCGTCAGTCGCGGCCGCAGCGACGGAGCCACCACCGAAACCTCCGGCGACGCGATGGCCAGCTTCGCGCTTCCAGCCGGCACCGGAATCCCCTGCCGCGGATTCTCCGGCGCGGGCAACTCCAGCTTCCCCGTCGACGCCTGGCTCGCCAGCCGCGTGGGTCCGCCCGTGGACTCGCCCGGGAAGAGCATCTCGAACTCCGTCCGGTCGATGCACAGGCGGACCCCGGTCTCGCGGTTGCGCACGTACCACAACTCCACGTCGTTGGCCACGATCGACTGCACGAGGTACTCGTCCCGCAGGTACGCGCCCGCCGCCGTGTTGTACGCCCGCGCGCTCTGCGTCACCTCCGCGATCAACGGCGGCAACACCTTCTTCAGCAGCTCCTTGTCCGTCGGCGCCTTGGCCATGCCCGTCAGCAACCCCATCGGGTTCAGCATGATCGGCATCGCGTCGCCGAAGCTCGCGTTGCCCGACACCACGATCTCGCGACACGCCAGCGCGATCACCGCGCCGCCCGAGTACGCCTGCGGGTTCACCCACGCCACCGTGTTCTTCACCGGACTCGCCCGCACCGACTCGCAGATCTTCAGCACCGTCGGCACCGCGCCGCCCGGCGTGTCGATCTCGAAGACGATCGCGTCCGCGCCGTCACGCGCCGCCGCCTCGATCCGCCGCCGCACGCTCTGCGCCATCACGCCCTTGCGGTCGATCTCCCCGCGAATCGTGATCACCGCCACGTTCCGCGCAGCCCGCCCCGCCGGCACCGAACTCGATGCCGCCGTCGACTCCTGCGCCCGCGCCGACCAACAGCACGCCGCCAGCAGCAACGCCGCCCACCATGTGGCCATTCGCATCATGATCAATAGTAGTAGAACGGCCGCGACCCACCGCCGCCACGCCACGACCCTTCACGAGCCGCGGCGAGAACGACCCATCCACCCGATCAACGCCAACGCCGCCGGCGCACACGCCCCGGCCACGTGATGACCCGACACCTCCGCCGCCACGCCCAGCCACGACCGATCCCGCGTGGCCTCCAGCGTCGCCGTCAACGGCGAGAGCATCAGCAGGAACTCCACCGCCCCCGCCGGCGCGTCAAGCCACATCGCCGCCAACGCCAAGACCGGCCCCACCCCCGCCAACGCCACGATCGCCGCCATCAGCGCCCACCGCGACAGCCGCCCCTCCCACCGCGTGAAGTAGCCCGTGAGCAGCCCGGCCGAGGCCGCCGCCCACGCCACGTAGCTCGCCGCCACCGTCAGCCCCACCCGCGCCGGCCACCCCGCCATCCAAGGCATGCACTGGGTCGCCAACACCGCCAGCCCCGGAATGAGCAGCACCAGCCCGTCGATGGCAAAGGCTTCCAACGGACGCGCCGGCCCCTCCTGGCTCAGCCGCACCATCGGCCACAGGATCGCCAGCCCCACCGCCGTCATCGTCAACAGGATCTGCACCGCCGGCCGGAAGATGTCGTAGCCCGCCAGACCGATGAAGCCCATCCCCCCCATCGCCAGGATGCTCGACACCAGCAGATAGCCCGACCACCACACCACGAACTGACGCGGCTCCCCGCGCCGGTGCGCCCAGCGGTCGTACTCGCCACGCCGCCCGGGCGGCCGGTCCCCTCGCGTCGTCGATTCCACGCAACCTCCCGATCGTCAGGCCGATCGTCAGGCCAGTCGCCAGGCCAGTCGCCAGGCCAGTCGCCAGGCCTCAGCGGGCCGCCGCGTCCCCGGTCACGGTCTCGGCCTCGGCCGCCGCACGCAACGCCTGCGCCGCCGCGGAGATATCGAAGAGCAGCCGCTCCTGGTTCACGTAGATCAACGGGTACGTCGCGTCGATCCGCTTCGTGTCCTTCACCAACTGCCGCAGGTGCTCGATCTTCTGCGCCGTCGACACCTCGCCCATCGCGGGCTTGCTCGGCCGCCCGCCCCACACCACCCGCGTGTCGCGGTCCGTCACGATCACCAGCGTGCCCTTGCTCGCGTACTCCGACGCATCCACCCCGCGAACCTGCTTGGACCAGGGCTCCGGCGCGATGCGGCCCAACAACTCAAGGCTCGCCGCCACGTCCTCGCCCGCCCACGGTTGCACGTAGTCGCGCTCTCCCGCCCCGTCCCGAGGCGGGCCCAACGCCGGATCGAAGATCCACTTCCCCGCCTGCACCCCGGGAGGCATCGGACTCCCATCCCACGAGATCAGGTACTCCGACCCCTGGTGACGCACGTTCGCCGCCGGAATCCGCCACGTGCCGTCCACCACGATCTCCCCGCCCGCCACCCGGGCCACCCGCGGCGTGCCCACGAACCACCCCGACTCCGCCATCGCCGTCGCCACCCGCACCACCTGGTCGGCCGACAGCGAATCCAGCGACGAACCCGCCGCCTCCTTCGCCACCGCCAGCAACTGCTCGCTCGACGCTCGAGGCATCCACGTCCCCGTGCCGCCCGCGGCGACCGGCCATTCGATCCGCACCGCCGTTTCGCCCGTGTCGAGCGCCGCCGCCGCTCGCTCCTCGAGCGCGCCCGTGCCGAAGAACAACCCCGTCACCAACCCGCCGCTCAGCAGCGTGATCGCCGCGGCGCAGGAATAGGTCACGAAGGCCGAAGGGGTTGCCGACGAGTTTGACTTCTTGGCCATGGCAGCGGCACGCACCGGCCCTTCATGGGCCTCACGGGAACCTTGTGTCGCGGCAGTTCGCTTCCGTGCGACCGCCAAGCGTCATTATTGCCGCCATCATCGGCAAAAGCCCGCGCTTGTCGCCACTTAGCAGTCGCCACGCTCCCAACGAGCGAAAAACTCGTCGATGTCCGCGCCGTCCGTCCCGCCGTCGAGGTTGATGTCCGCCTTGCCCTGCTCCCACGAATCGAAGAACGCCGTCACGTCCCCGCCGTCGATCCCGCCGTCCGAGTTCCAGTCCGTCAAGCACAGCGACGGCACCGTCACCATCCACACGTCCGATCGCCGCGAGCCGTCGGGCAGCAACCGCTCACCCGCTCCCGCCACCAACGTGCCGTCAGACGACACCGACGTCACCACGTTCAGCCGCCAACCCGCCAAGTCCTCGCCACGGGAGGCTAGCAAGTCCTCGACCGCCATCACCCGCCCGTACCCGATCGACCACAGGCACGCACGTCCCCCGCTCTCGCCTCCGATCACGTCCGCCGCCGCCGCCACGGTGGTCGCCTGCCAGGTCGCGTCCGTCGTCGCCAGCCGCGGCAACATCGTCACGGTCCGGTTCACCCACGCCACCCCTCGCACCGCTTCCGTCGGCCCGCTGGTTCCCACCACCACGCTCCCGTCGCCGTTCACGCCCCTGGCCACGCACGCGGTGGCATCCGGCGACGGCAGCGTCCTCGTGCCCGAGGCCGCATCCCACGTGATTGCCAGCCACTGCCCGAAACTGTCCGCCTCGCCCACCAGCGTGCTCCCGTCCACGCTCACCCCTCGGATGTAGTTGGACGTGCCCCCGGGAAGCAAACCGACGAGCGTGTACCCCTGCGACGTCCATCGCCAGCCGCGGGTCTGGAGGCCGCCGGGCCCTGTGGCGACGATGCCTCCGATCACCGCCCCGTCAGCCGAGAGGCCCACCGGCCTCGGAAAGCTGGCATTGGCCACGGGCGGCAGCCCAAGGTCCGACAGCACGCCGTCGACCCGCCGAAAGGCCCGGGGCACGCCGCCACCAAGGCAAAAGCCGACGATCACCCGGCCATCCTCGCTGACCGACGCGACGACCGTGGAGTTGGCGCCAGGCAAGGAGTCGATGGCCGTCAGCACGTCGCCGGTCCGGATCAGGCCCGTCTGCACCCCCGACGACGCCACGCCCGTCCCGACCAGCACCCCGCCCCCCGCGCCAATGCTCGAGGCCGTGGCGGGAATGCTGAAGAGTTGCGACGGCAACACCCCCAACCCCTGCACGCCCGAAGGCTGCGCCACCGCCACGCCCGCCATGGCCCCCACAGCCGCCACGGCCGCCCTCAGGCAGCACCACCGTCGCGGCATGTGGCTACGCGTCGCCATGAACTCTCACCATACCTCCCCGTTGCCCACCCGAGGTCGCCGGCCCCAGCCATGCGACCACATCCCGACCTGACACCCCGACCAGCCGTCACGGCGCATCCCGCCGACACGCCCTCACGCGCTACCGGACGCCCCGGACTCCTCGCCGCCGGCCTCGCGCCACGCCTCGGGCGGACACGGCTTCTGCATCCAACGGTCCGGATCGACCGGCACATAGCCGAACTTCGCATAGAGGCCATGCGCATCCCGAGTCGCCAAACACCACCGACGAAGCGTCTCGAGCCCGGGCTGCTCCTCGAGCAACCGGATCATCCTTGAGGAGAGTCCGCAGCCGCGGTGCGAAGGATCCACGAAGACATCGCACAGCCACGCGAACGTCGCGTGATCGGTCACCACCCTGGCCACGCCGACGATCAGCCCCGAGGACTCGTCGATCGCCACCGCCACCACGCTGTTCGCCAACGCCCGCTCCACCACGTCGCGACGGATGCCTTTCGACCAATAGGCGGTGCGGAGCATCGCGTGGATGCGATCGACGTCGATCCTTGCCCGATCGGTGGTGACGAGGTGGCTCATGCGGTCATGGACCGTAGACAAAGTCGGGATTCGGAGCGTTTCGCCTCGACTATCGGACCATCGCCGCGTGGGTGGCGCGGGTGGTGCGGCCTGGGAGGCGTCCGTCGCGGCCCCGCGGGGCGTCCCGCTCGTCACCACCTTGCAAGGGCGCGCCCCCGTGGTACCTTCACTGGTGGATGCCTCTGACAGTGGGGCGCCCGACACAGTGGATCCCCGACAGGGGAGGAGAGGGTGACATCATGAGGATCAAGTCGACGTTCTTCGGCGTCGCGGCCTTGGCGTGCCTCGCCGGCACCGCATTCGCCGATCTGTGCTCCTGGAACTGGAGTCGAGGCCTGCAGCCCTTCGACGACACGGCCGGGCACGTGGACAACTTCAACGCCACGTACGACACGCAGACCCACGACTTCACGTGGAGCGTGAGCTACTCCGATCGCATCGCCGACGGCTTCTGGCTGATGCTCAACTCCACCTCGCCCCTCGCGAGCGGGAGCGGCCAGGTGGCCGTGCTGTACGCCGACTTCACCAACGGCGTCCTCTCGGCCTACGCGTTCAACGGCGTCGACGCGGCCACGAGCTGGATGGACGGCGGGAGCGCGACGGGCCTTCAGCAGCCCGACCGCATCTTCTCGTCGCTTGACGCCGACGACGCGTCGACCTCCGGCGTGCTGCTCCGTCGCGTCCTGACTCCCCGCATGCAGCAGCTTTCGATCACCATGAACGCCTCGGCGATCCAGCTTCATGATCCCCTTCACGGCGCGTTGACGTCGACCTGGACGGGCCTTGCCTTCGGCGACCCGGCCCACGACCCGCGGATCGGCGTGTCGTTCCGGAGCGTCGACGGCCTCGAGGCGACCTACGACGGCGACGGCTCGCTCACGAGTTGGGACTACACCGCCGTGGGCGCGTTCGACGGCTCCATGCTCCCGTGCGAGCGCCTCGTGCCGGCCCCCGGGGCCGCATCGCTCGCCCTCGCGGGTCTTCTTCTCGCCGGCCGTCGTGAACGTCGCTCACGCGCCTGAACCTCCGCCTCGCGACCACTCCATCACCACTCCACCGATCCTCTCCTCGCGGACCACCGCTTCGTCCGCGAGCGAGAGGATCTTCTCGCGCGCCCGCGGGCTCACAACAGGGTCGCGGCCAGGCTCGCCAGTTCGCTCCGTTCGCTCTTGGTCAGCGTCACGTGCCCGAAGAGCCGAACGCCCTTCATCTTCTCGATGCAGTACGCCAGGCCGTTGCTCGACTGGTCGAGGTACGGGTTGTCGATCTGCCCGATGTCGCCCGTGAGCACCAGCTTGGTCCCCTCGCCCACGCGGCTCGCGATGGTCTTGATCTCGTGGGGCGTCAGGTTCTGCGCCTCGTCCACGATCATGAACTGGTGCGGAATCGACCGGCCTCGGATGTAGGTCAGGGGTTCGAGCACCAGCTTCCCGTCGGCCATCAGCTTCTGGATCCGCTGCTCCACGCTGTGGCTGTCCGTGCCCTGCACCTGCGCCCCCCGCGTGCTCAGGAGGTACTGCAGGTTGTCGAAGATGGGCTGCATCCACGCCGTGAGCTTCTCGTCCTTGTCGCCCGGCAGGTAGCCGATGTCACGACCCATCGGCATGATGGGCCTGGCCACCAGCAGCTTGTCGTAGCGGCCCTCGGTGAAGACCTTCGCCATGCCCGCGGCGATCGCCAGCAGCGTCTTGCCCGTGCCCGCCCCGCCCAGCAGCGTCACGAACTTGATGTCGTCGTCCATCAACGCGTCGAGCGCCATCGTCTGCTGCACGTTGCGCGCCATCAGCCCGCTCACCGGCTTTCGGGGGCCCGTCACCGGAATCACGTGGTCCGTGTCCGACAGCCGCCTCGCCAGCCCCGTGTGGTTCTCGTCGTCCTTGTTCCGCAGGACCACGTACTCGTTCGAGATCACGCTCTCGGGCACGAAGAGGTCCGGGTCCGCCGCCGCCGCCGCCCGCATCGCCCCCTGCAGCCGCTCGAGCGTCAGCAGCCGGTCGTGGTACAGCTCGTCGATCAGCTCCCCCTCGACCGGAATCGTGAAGTGGCCCAGATGCAACCGGTCCGCGTCCACCTTCTGGTTCGTGAAGTCCTCGGTCGTGATGCCCAGCGAGTCGGCCTTGATCCGCGCCGAAAGGTCCTTGGTCACGAAGATCGTCCGCTGCCCGCTCTTCATCAGGTGCCAAGCCACCGCGATGATGTGGTTGTCCGGCGAGTTCTCCGCGATCGCCGAGGGCCTCGCGTACTCGTTGACGTCCACGCGGATCGTGCCCGTCAGCCCGCCCGGCCCCACCGCGTGCGCGGTGTTCGCCAAGGGCAGCAGCCCCGCCCAGTTCACGCCCTCGCTCAGCGTGCCGATCGCCCGCAGGCGGTCGAGGTGCCTGATGCACGTGCGCGCCGCACGCCCCAGGTCGTCCTCCTTCCGCTTCATCTTGTCGAGCTCCTCGATCACCATGAACGGAATGACGACGTGGTGCTCCTTGAACACGAAGATCGCGTCGGGGTTGTGCAGCACGATGTTCGTGTCCAGCACGAACGTCTTCACCACCCCCCGCTCGTCGATGTGCTCGCGCAGCGACGCACCGCTCTTCGCGCCGTGGTCCGAGGTCGTCATGGGCATGGTGCTCCGCTCAAGGGGCCAAGTCCGTCGGCATGCGGCATGGGCGACGACGTGGCCGCCCGCTCGCCGCCGGCCTCCATGCCCGGCGGCTGCAACTCTTGCATCGACAGGATACCCGCTCCGCCCCCGAACCGAATGAAAATTCCCGTCAAGCTCCCCGACTCGCCGATGCCTCGCCAAGGCGTACGCTGCCTTCGCTCCCCGCAACCCTCCCCGTGAAGATCGTTCACTTCATCAAGTGGCTCCGCCTCCGCGATGGAGGCACCGTGCGGGCCGTCATCGACCTCTGCGAGGCCCTCGCCCGTCGCGGCCACGATGTCGTCGCCGCCAGCGCGGACGACGACGACCTGCCCTCCTCGTGGAAGGGACCACCCGTCCCGGGCACCCCCCGCTCCCTCCGCCTCGACCTCCGCGACCTCGCCCTCGAACTCAAGGGCCGCCCCGTCTCCGACGCCGTCCGCGACACGCCCCTCCAGTTCCTCTCCAAGGCCTCCATGCGGGCCGCACGCCACACCCTCCGCGGCGTTGACGTTCTCCACGTTCACGGCGTCTGGGCCACCGCCAACCACCAGATGATCCGTGCCGCCCGCAGCCTGGGCGTCCGCCACGTCATCAGCCCCCACGGCATGCTCGACGACTGGAGCATGTCGCAAGGCCGCCTCAAGAAACGCCTGCACCTGGCCATCGCCTCCGGACGCTCCCTCGCCACCGCCCACGCCATCCACTGCACCGCCAAGGCCGAGCTCGACCAGGCCGCCCGCTGGTTCCCCAAGGCCAAGGGCGTCGTCATTCCCCTCCTCTTCGACACCGCGCCCCTCCGCTCCCTCCCCGGACCCGGACCCGCGCACGCCGCCTTCCCGTGGCTCACGCCCGATCGTCCCACCGTCCTCTTCCTGAGCCGCGTGAACGTCAAGAAGGGCCCCGAACACCTCATCCGCGCCCTGGCCGTCGCCAAGGCCAAGGGCACGCCGCCGTGGCGGCTCGTCATCGCCGGCCCCGCCGACCCGCCCGGCTACGACGCCGCCCTCCGCGACCTCGCGCGCTCCCTGAAGGTCGAGGCCGATGTCCACTTCACGGGCATGGTGCAGGGCGAACTCAAGTGGTCCCTCTACCAGGCCGCCACGCTCTTCGCCCTGCCCACGAGCCAGGAGAACTTCGGCTACGTCCTCCTCGAGGCCCTCGCCTGCGCCACGCCCGTCATCACCACCACCGGCGTCGACATCTGGCCCGAACTCGAGTCCTCCGGCGGCTCGCGCATCATCAAGGCCCAAGGCCCCGAGTTGGCTCCCGCCCTGGCCGACGCCATCGCCTCCCTGCTGGCCGACCCGGCCGCCCTCTCCCGCATGGCCGCCGCGGGCCGAGCCTGGGCCCTCTCCTTCCTCGACCGCGACCGCATTCTGGACGCCTTCGAGGCCATGTATCAGGGGCGTTGAGGCTCCGGCAGGGGTTCATTTCCGGACCGCATGGGCCGTGGCCGGCCCGTCCGCCCGAATCGTGACGGATCGCCCGCGCGGGCGCATCCAAGCGTCGGCGGACCAGGTGCTTCCATCATGAGCGACGACCACACCGACATCCTCGTCAACCGTGTCATCGACGGACGCGACACCGCCGCCGACTGGCAGGCCCTCGAGTCCTTGGGCTCGCAAGACCCCGAGGTGTGGCGCACCCTCGCCCTCGCGCAGCGCGACCACCGCGCCATCGGCGCATGCGTTCGTCACGCGGGCGACTTGGCCGAGCGCGTGGGCATGCCGAGCGCCGGCGCGGTCCGCGCCCACGCACCCTCTCGCGCCCGCCGCACCTCCGCGTGGGCCGGCTGGGCCGCCGCCGCCATGCTCGCCATCGCCTTCGTCGGTCGCTCCATCCAGCCGCCCGTGCAGGACGGCGGCCCGGTCGCCACCGCCTCGCTCGAACGCCCCTTCACCGACGCCGCCGCGGCATTGCAGTCGTACCTCTCCAAGGGCCGCGAAGACGGCCGCGTCGTCACCGAACGCCCCATGCGGCTGCTCGGCCTCGAGCAACTCCCCGACGGCGCGGGCTACCGCGTCCTCTACGAACGCCCGATCGTCGAGAGCGCGGTCCTGGGCTCGCCCTCGATCGTCCGTCCTGCCAACTTCCAGTTGCAATGACGATCGCGGAACGCGGCGCGGCGAAGGCGTTGATTCTCGCACGCCAGCCCGCTTCGGGCGTCCCTTTGAGTTGCCGCGCCCGCGGCTTCACCAAGGGGACGCCCGAAGCGGGCTGACATACGTCACGTCCTGACGAGCAACCGCTCCATCACGTCGCGCACTCTCACGCCCTCGCGGTCCTCGCCCTGCTTGGGCACCTGCAGCGCGTCGAGGACGCCGTAGCCAAGGCCCACGTCGATCAGGATCCACGCGATGAGCTCGGCCGAGAAGACCCGCCCCAGCTTGCGGTGCTCCTGCGCGAACGCCAGCTCGCGCGTCAGGAACTTGTGCAGGTCGGAGAAGTGCTTGGCCACCGCCTTCGACACTTCCTCGTCGTCCACTTCCGTGATGGCCTGCAGCACCACGCGGTACTCCTCCGAGCCCCCGTGCGTCATCGGGTTGTCGCCCAGGATCCGCCGCAGGCGTTCCGGCGGGTCCTTCACGTGCTCGAGCCGCTCTTCCCAGTTCTGCAGCGTCCGCTTGGCCGTCCGCTGGATCAGCGCCACGAACAGGTCCCGCTTGCTCGCGAAGTGCCGGTAGATGATCGGCTCGGTCACCCCCGCCGCCCGCGCCAGCTGCGCCGTCGTCGACCGGGCATACCCCACCCGCGCGAAGAGCGAGAGCGCGCAGTCCAAGAGTTGCTCCTTGCGCTTGGCGGCCGGAAGTCGTTTGGGTTTGCGCCGTGCCATCGTTCGTCCACGCCTTCAATCGGAAGTTAGGGTTCACGAACTTGAAGGACAAGCCCCGAACAGGCCACCCGGGCGCACCCTAGACTCAGCCCGTTCCCGTCCGCAATCGCCTCCCTCCCGGGAATCCCCCGATCATGCTGCTCATCCCCACCGACTTCGTCCCCTTCGACCTCGACGCCACCCGCTTCGAGACCATCGAGCCGTACATCACCTCCCTGCTCAAGCGGCCCGTCTCCACCGTGGCCGAACTCGAGAAGTGGATCGTGGACCGAAGCGAACTCGCCGCCGCCGCGGGCGAGTCCAAGGCCAACCTCTACATCTCCATGACGTGCAACACCGAGGACGTCGCCGCCCGCGACGCCTACCTCGCCTACGTCGAGCACGTGGCCCCCAAGCTGACGCCCCTCTTCTTCGAGCTCGACCGCCGCCTCGTCGAACTCGCCGACCGCATCGGCCTCCCCGGCGATCGCTACGAGGTGCTCCTCAAGGGCGCACGCACCGACGTCGCCCTCTTCCGCCAGGAAAACGTCCCCCTCGAGACCGAGCTCGCCGTCATCGGCCAGAAGTACGAGACCATCTGCGGCACCATGACCGTCCAGTTCGACGGCGAGGAACGAACCCTCCCGCAGATGGCCCGCTACCAGGAGCTCACCGACCGCGCCCTCCGCGAACGCGCCTGGCGCACCGTCGCCGATCGCCGCATGAAGGAGGCCGACGCCATCGACGGCATCTACGACCAGATGGTCGACCTCCGCACCCGCGTGGCCCGCAACGCCGGCTTCAAGGACTTCGTCCCCTTCGCCTACCAGAGCAAGCACCGCTTCGACTACGGCCCCGAACACTGCCGCGCCTTCCACGACGCCTGCGAGCAGGCCGTCGTCCCCCTCGTCCGCGCCCTCGAAAAAGAACGCAAGCAGCTCCTGGGCGTCGACGAGCTCCGCCCCTGGGACCTCTCCGTCGACGTCAAGGGCCGCGGTCCCTTGCGCCCCTTCGCCGGCGGCAAGGACCTCATGGCCAAGTCCCTCGCCGCCTTCCGGCGCCTCAGCCCCGACCTCGCCGCCCTCTTCGCCCAGCTGGGCGACGGCTCCGAGTCCCGCGGCTCGCGCGACGGCGCGTGCCTCGACCTCGACACCCGCAAGGGCAAGGCCCCCGGCGGCTACCAGTACATGCGCGACCGCTCGCGCCGCCCCTTCATCTTCATGAACGCCGCGGGCCTCCAGCGCGACGTCGAGACCATGGTCCACGAGGCGGGCCACGCCTTCCACTCCATGCTCTGCCGCGAGGAACCCCTCGTCGAGTACCGCGGCGCGCCCATCGAGTTCTGCGAAGTGGCGAGCATGACGATGGAACTGCTCACCATGCCCCACTGGCAGGGCACCTTCTACGACAACCCCGAGGAGTTCCGCCGCGCCTGCCGCCAGAACATCAAGAGCAGCGTGATGCTCCTGCCCTGGATCGCGCAGATCGACGCCTTCCAGCATTGGGTCTACGCCAACCCGGGCCACACCGCGGCCCAGCGCTCGGCCCACTGGCTCGAACTCGACGCGCGCCTGGGCAGCTCGTGCTCGTGGTCGGGCCTCGAGGACGTCCGCGCCAAGCTCTGGCAGCGCCAACTCCACCTCTTCGGCATGCCCTTCTACTACATCGAGTACGGCATCGCGCGGCTCGGCGCGCTCCAGCTCTGGCTCGTCTCGCTCGAACAGGGCGAGCCCGAAGCCGTCGCCCGCTACGTCAACGGCCTCAAGCTCGGCGGCAGCCGCCCCCTGCCCGAACTCTTCCGCGCCTCGGGCCTCGACTTCGACTTCGGCCCCGCCGCCGTCCGACGCCTCGTCGACCGCGCCGCGGCGGAACTCGCCAAGATCCCCGAGTGACGCGCGTCCCCGCGCCTGCCCACTCGCGAAGCAAATGACGTCAATCGCTGGTGGTCGCGCGGCTTGGGCGTGACGCGATGGCCTGCCCCACCACGCCATACCACTCCGGCGCAATCACTTCGCCCACGCCGCGGGCCAGGATCGCTCGTACCGCCGCCTCGTCGACGCCCACCACGGGCACGCCCGCCTCGCGCGCCAGGTCGGCAAGTCGCCCCGCCCGCGGGCCCACGCCCCCCGCCACCACCCGCGGCACTTCCCCCTCGCGCCCCTCATAGCGCAGCGCCACCGCCGCACCTTCGCCCATCAACACCGCCGCCGCGGTCCCCATCGCCGCACGATCGTCCATCACCGGCTCGCCCTCGCCACGCCATGCGCCGCCCGCTTGCTCGGCCTGCTCACGCCGCACGTCCTCGCGCGTCATCCGCAGTCTCGCGCGAAGGGCCAATCGCGACGCCACATGCTCCACAGCCCCCGCCAGTAGCAACCCGCCCGCGAGCCACCACCCCGCCGCCACCAGCGAGGTCGCGACCGTCGTCGCGCCGTCCGCCACCTCGCGTTCGGCCAGGTCAGCGAGCCCCGCACGCCGCGACCAGAGCATCCACGCCGCCACGACCAACGGACCGACGACACACACCACCGCCGCCGCGCGTCGCCCGCGCCGCGCCGCCTCGGGCCCAATCCGAAGCCGTCGCCGCGCGTCTCGCGCCGACAGCGTCCACGCCGGCCCCGTCTGCACGAACGCGCCGACCAACGCCGCCGCCACCACCCACAGCATCACGGTGCCCGCGAGCGCGGCCACCTCGTCCATGTGGCCGACGAGCGATCGCATCACCAGCGACCATGAATCGCGGCCCGTCGCCTCGCCCGCCCGCGACCACGACGCTTCCGCGAGACGCGAGACACCCAAGGCCAATCGCCTGATCGCGTCGCCGCCCGCCAAGAGCGTGACCAGCACGCACCCCGCGCCGACGAGCGGCGAGCGCACGAAGAGGCCTGCTCGCCTCGCCAACGCGAGCCGTCCCGGCGACGGCGGCATGTTCCGCTCGCTCATCCCTTCACCACGCCCACGACGGTCCGACCGTCGGGCACGTCGCCCAAGACCACCGAGCCCGCACCCACCACGGCCTCCGAGCCGATCCGCCGGCCCGGCAAGATGCGGGCGCCCAGGCCCACCAGCGTGTGCGGGCCCACCGACACGTTCCCCGCCAACGCCGCGCCGGGCGCCACGTGCACGTTCACGCCCAGCACGCACTCGTGCTCGATGATCGCACCCGAGTTGATGATCGCATGATCGCCCACCCGCGCGTGCGCCTGCACGATCGCGCCGGGCCCGATGAAGACGCCCGCGCCCACGCGCGCCGTGGGGTCGACGAAGGCCCGCGGATGGATCACCGTCGCCGCCTTGCCCCACGCGCCGCTCGCCAACAGGCGTCGGCGTGCCGCCAGATCGCCCACGCAGAGCACGGGCGAGAGGCTCGTGGTCGCGAGATCCGCGATCGAGCCCAGTCGCGGGATCGCGGTGAGTCGGCCCAGCGTGGTGGTGGTCGCGTCGTCGAGAAACCCCTCGACCTTCATGCCCGCGGCCACCGCCGCCGCCGCGACGACCAACGCGTGACCGCCGGCGCCGACGAGGATGATGTGCGTGGCCTCATTCATGGTCGTTGGGGAAAAGATAGGTCGCGTGCCCCGCGAGCGTGACACTACGCTTGCCCATGACCCGGGCCCGCATCGCCGCCGTGAGCTACCTCAACACCGCCCCGCTCATCGAGGGGCTGGAGAAGCTCGCCGACGTCGAGCTCAAGCCCTGCGTCCCCTCCCGCATCGTCACCGAACTCTGCGAAGGCCGGGCCGACGTGGGCCTGGCCTCCATCATCGACTCGGTGCACGCCCCCACGCCCCTCACCCTGCTGCCCGTGGGCATGATCGGCTGCGACGGCCGCACCCTCACCGTTCGCCTCTTCTCGAAGGTGCCCCTCAACGCCATCACCGAGCTGCACGCCGACCTCGACAGCCATACGTCCGTGGTCCTCTCACAGGTGCTCCTGTGGCGTCTTCACGGCATCCGCCCCCGCATCACCGGCTTCGATGCCGCCAAGGCGGCGACTGGCGGCGACCGCTGGCCGGCAAGCGTGCTGCTCATCGGCGACAAGGTCGTCACCGACGCCCCGCCCGCCGACCGCTGGCCCCACCAGCTCGACCTGGGCGAGGCGTGGAAGTCGCTCACCGGCCTGCCATTCGTGTACGCCATGTGGATGTGCCGCCGGGGCGAGGAGGAATCCCCCGCCGTCCGCCTGGCCCGCGACGTGCTCGACCGCCAACGCCGCCACAACGCCACGCGGCTCGACTGGATCGTCTCCCGCCGTGCCGCCGACGCGGGCTGGCCCCAACCCCTCGCGCAGGAGTACCTAGGCCGCCTGCTCCGATATCAAGTAGGCGTCCGGGAACGCGCCGCCGTGACGGCCTTCCTCGAGTCGGCCCGGGAACTGGGCCTCACGGACGGCCGTAGCGTGGAATGGGCCGACCAACCCGCCCCAGTGCCGATGGCGTGACACCCCGGCCCCGAGCCCGACGGAAGACGCCCGTTGCCTCCACTGCCGACCCTCTCCATCCCCGCACTCGTCCGGCTCGAGCAGCAGTTGCGCTTCGCTCCGAAGGAAACGCTGCTCGGGGACATCGTCCGCGCCGAGGGGCTGGCCCGCGACCTCGCCGACGACCAGCCCTACCCCGAGGATTGGATCGCCTTCCGCATCACCGGCCACCGCCCCGACTTGGCCGCCCCCGACCTCGTCCAGGGCGAACTGCTCAAGAGCGAACTCTCGTCGCTGGTCGAGCGGCTCTGCGACGCGGGGAAGGTCGCCATCGATGACTTCCAGAGCGAGCCGATGGTGGAAGCCGACGACCTGTGCACCCGCTGGAACATGAGCCGCCGCACGCTGGTCCGCATGCGCAAGCGCGGGCTGGTCGGCCGCCGCCTGCTGGCGCCCGACGGCAAGCCCCGCGTGATGTTCGGCGCGGCGGCCATCGACCACTTCGAGCGAACGCACGCGGGCCAGATCGCGCGGGCCGCCGACTACTCGCGCATCAGCCCGGAGGACGAGGCCCGCATCATCAAGCGGGCCCGCCGCTACAAGCGGTGGCTCGGCTGGTCGCTCAACATGGCCGCCGAACGCATCGCCGAACGCTTCGGCCGCAGCCACGAGGCCATCCGCCAGGTGCTCAAACGCTACGAGACGCGCGCCAAGGAGGCCAACGAACGCAGCCGCGCGGGGCTCATCATCACGACGCAGGCCGTGCCGCCGGTGATCTTCGACGAGGCCGAACCCCTCACCAACCGCCGTCGCGAGGCCGTCTACCGCGCGTGGCGCCTGGGCATCGACCCCGCGCTCGTCAGCGAGAAGTTCCGTCGCTCGCGCCCCGCGCTCCGTCGCGCCGTGGCCATGGCCCGCGCCGAACGACTCCTCGAATGGTCCGAAGAGGGCCTGCTGGGCGACGAACCCGATCGCTCCGATCCCGCCGCCGCCGCGGCTGCCGCCCGTCGCGATCAGGGCATGACCGAAGCCGCCGCCGCCCTCGCCGGCGCCATCGCCCCTTCGTCAGGCGCGAAACGCCGCGGCACCAACCCGCTCGACGCCGCCCCCGTCGTCACCGGCCTGGCCGCCCCCGTGCCCCGCACCATCGACGGCTTCATCGCCGCCGCCCGCGCCGCGGGCCCCGTGGTGGCCATTGAAGAGAAGGCACGCCTGGGCGCGTATCACCTCCTGCGACGCCGCTGTCTCGACGAGATCGCCGCGCTCCACCGCCTCTTCCCGCGCACCATCGCCCTCGACCGCATCGAGACGATGATGCGCTGGGCCTCGCGACTCAAGCTCGAGCTCATCCGCTCGCACCTGCGGCTCATGATCGACACCGTCGAAGGCCGCCTCAGCCGCCGCATGGAGGACCTCCCCCGCACCTCCATGCCCCGCATGCTCATCGAGGGCGTGCAACGCATCGGCGAGGCCATCGACGGCTTCGACCCCACCCGCGGCGGCCGCCTCGCCGGCGCGGTCTCCCTCTCCATGGACCGCCACGCCGTGCGCTGGCTCCGCGAGATCAAGCCCCTCGTGGTCGTCGGCCGCCTTCGCGCCAGCCCGCTCCTGCCCAACATGGTCGACCTGCCCGACTGGTCGCTCATGGTCAACGACTGGCAACGCTGGCTCGAGCCCCACCCCGCCGTCCGACGCGCCTGCGACGCGGGCCTGCCCGACCCAGCCGCCGCGGACTTCCTCGCCCGCCGCTTCGGCTGGCACGGCGGCCCCCCCGCCACGCTCGCGTCGCTCGCGGAACACTTCGACTTCACGCTCGTGCGTGCGGCGGTGTACGAGCAGCGCTCGCTCCACCGCGCGCTGCACCCCGAACGCCCGACGCCGGTCACGGCGGGGTGAACCGGCGGAAATCGCGCCGCGATGGGGTCCTCGCGAGGATCAACACATTGCGCGCCACGCCCCAATCGACGCCATTCCCCAATCTCGAAGCGATTGGCCGTGCGTCGGTCGACGCGTGTGCCACGCCGAAGGCGTGTTCGTCGAGAGCCGGGGGTGTCGGCGTTTCGCCGACACCCCCGGATGAAACGACCAACGCGGCCAACGCCGAAGGCGTTTCCGTGGGATCGGCCCGACGCGTTGGTGTGCAACGTTGACGCGTCGTCGAAGGTCGTGCCCGTTCCCACGGCGACCCCGTCGGGGTCGGGGGCGTTTGGTCGCGTGACCGGGGGTTGCGGCGAAACGCCGCAACCCCCGGCTTTCAACGGGAATCGCTTCGCGATTGGCCGTGCGTCGGTCGAGGCGTCATCACGCTCGCGCCCTCGCCCGGCGCATAGCCCAACTCCGCGAGAATCGTCTCCGGCGGCACGCCCAGCCGCGCCTTGGCCTCCGCCGCCTGCATCCGCTCGCGGACGTCGTCGGGCAACGGGTCTTCCCACACCAATCGCACGCGACGGTCACGCTCCTGCGTCGAAAGCACGCCCGCGTGATGCAGGCATCCCAGCACCAACTCGCACATCCGCGCGATGCCCCCGCCGTACGTCACCCGCTTGCGGGCCGTCTTGCTCAGGGCAGCCATCAGCGTGATGCGCAGGGCGTTCGCGCTTGAGAGGTTGCCGATCTTCGCCTGCACCACGCCGCTGGCCAGAGGCGGGATGCCGCTGATCTTGTCGAGCGCTTCGCGCACCTCGCGGATGTGCTGCTCCTCGCTGGGGCTCGAGGCGTCGCCGCCGAACTCCTCGACCGAGGCGTCGACGTTGTCGGTGCTCCAGATCTGCCCGGGGCCCACCCGCGCGTGCTCGAACCCGCGGATGCCCTTGGCCAGGTACATGCGGAAACTCTGGAGCGTGACGCGGTTGGCGCGGTCCGACAGCCGCGTGTTGAGTTCGTCCTGGAGCGGGATCAAGGGCTCCACCTCGCCTTGGCCCGAGTACTCGAAGGGCTGCGCGATGTTCTGCACGTGCACCACCGGCACCCGCCCGCCGTGCAGGTGCAGCGATTCCTCCCACGCCACCTGCCCTTGATGCAGCCCCACCCACGAGCGCGGGCCGATGACCTCCAGCCCGTCGCCCTTGGCGTGACGCAGGATGTACCCCAGCAGCACGCGGTAGTCGCGCGGGTCGGTGATGGGCACCCCGCGTCGCGGCTCGACCAGTTCGATCTTGAGGTGCGTCGCCGCCGCGGCGACCACCGCCTCCTCGTCCTCCGCCACGACCCGCTCCAGCCCCCGATCGACCCGCAGCGCGAGATCGGCATGGCCGTGCACGTGCCCCAGCAGGGCGAGGTCCTGCAGCAGGGCGATGCCGCCCGAAGCCGCCCACGCCGCCTCGAGCACCCGCTCGATCGTGGCGCGAAGGACCGGGTCGCGGGCCTCACTGCGGATCGCCAGCGGCTTGCCGAACATGAAGTCCACCATCGCCTGCACCCGCCAGCCGATGTCGTTCTCCACCACCACCTCGCGGCGCTCGGCGTTTGGGCGCGGGTCGGCGACCCCCGTCGCCCGCGGCGGCAGCCCCGCCTCCTGCGCCAGCCGGTACCACCGACCCGCCCGCGGCACGCCGTCGCGCGCCACCCCCATCGGGTTGCGGTAGTAACTCCAGTAGCGCTCGTGGCGGGGCAGTCGAGCGTCGACGAACTCGCCGACAAGGTCGTGGATCTCCTGGATGGACAGGCCGGTGCCGGCCACTCCCTGCTGGTGTGGAACGAGGGTGGGCATGAATGTGCTCCTTTCACTCTCCCGCAGGTCGTGCGGCGGCGGGCCGACGCAACTCGGTCGGTCGCGGCGGCGGGCAACAGGGCTCAAGGCCATCTCCCGCCGCGGCTTGCGGCAAATCCGCGCCGTGTCGACCCGGCATGCCCTCTCCTACGGTTCCGCATGGCTTCCGATGCCGCCCCCAACGTGATGGACATCTCCAAGTGCAACGTCCTGCTCGTGGACGACAACGAGCAGAACCTGGAGTTGCTCTTGGCCTACCTCGAGGACCTTGGCTGCACGCTGCGCCAAGCCAAGGACGGACTCGAGGCGCTCGAGGAAGTCAAGAAGCAGGCCCCCGACCTCATCCTGCTCGACGTGATGATGCCCCGCATGAGCGGCTTCCAGGTCTGCTCCAAGATCAAGAAGGACCCGGCCACCGCCGAGATCCCCATCGTCATGGTCACCGCCCTCAACGAGGTCTCCGACGTCGAGCGGGCCGTCGAGTCCGGCGCCGACGACTTCCTCACCAAGCCCGTCAACCGCGTGGAACTCGCCACCCGCGTCCGCAGCCTGCTCCGGGTCAGCATGCTCCAGCAGCAGCTCCGCAAGACCATGGCCGAGCTCCGCAAGGCCCAGGGCGGCTGATCCCGACAGTCTTTACACCAGTCCCCCACACGCCGCCACCCAGGTTGTGCACAATGTGTGGATAACACGCGCACAATGGGTGGTGGTACCACTACGGTCGAACGCCATGGCTGGTACACTTGGCGTCTGGAGCGGGTTGGAATCACTTTTGGGAAGGAAGAAGCGGCCATGAAGGTGATCGTTGATCGAGCGGCATTGATGAACGCGGTGAACCTGGCGAGCGGGGCGGTCGCCGCCCGGACGCCCAAGGTGCAGTTGACGTGCATCAAGCTGACGGCGAGCAAGGGCGACGGCGGCAACGAGTTGATCCTCGAGGCCACCGACGCGGAGATCGCCTTGCGTCTCTCGATCGGGCAGGTCGACGTCGTCAGTCCCGGCGCGGTGCTCATCCCCGCCGACCGCTTCCGCGGCATCGTCGCGGGCGAAGAGAACGAGCCCACGCTGAGCATCGAGACCGACGGCGATGTCTGCGTCATCAAGGGTTCGGACGCCAACTTCCGCATCAACGGCTACCCGGCCACCGACTTCCCGCCCATCCCGAACTTCGACGACGTGGTCGCCGGTCGCGGTTCGTCGCCCGCCAAGGCCACGCTCTCGCACCCGGCGGGCTCGCTCGCACAACTGGTCGCCCGCACGCTCTTCGCCACCGCCCGCGAGACCTCCCGCTACGCGATCAACGGCGTGCTGATGAAGCGTGACGGCAAGCGGCTCGAAATGGTGGCCACCGACGGCCGCCGCCTCGCCGTGGCTCGTGCCGCCCTCTCGGCCGCCGACAAGGACCAGAAGGCCGTGCAGTGCATCATCCCGAGCAAGGCGCTCAACATGCTGCAGCGGCTCGTGCAGGAGAACGAGGAGGCGGTGCAGGTCGCCATCACCGACAACCAGATTCTCTTCAGCTTCGGCACCGCCGCCAACCCCGGCCGCGCCGTGCTGGTGAGCAACCTGGTCGACGGCACCTTCCCCTCCTACGAGGACGTGATTCCCAAGGACTGCGACAAGAAGGTCACCTTCGATCGCGACGTCATCATCTCCGCCGTCCGCCGCGCGGCCCTGCTCACCAACGAAGAGTCCCGCGGCGTGCGACTGGCCTTCAAGGCCAAGGACAAGCAGCTCGAACTCACCAGCCGCGCTCCGGAACGCGGCGAAGCCAACATCCGCGTCGACCTCAAGGACTATCAGGGAGAAGACGTCGAAATCGGCTTCAACCCCGGCTTCATCACCGACGCGCTCAAGGTCATGACCGACCCCCAGGTCATCATGGAGCTCAAGGCCGGCAGCAAGCCCGGGCTCATCAAGAGCGGCACCGACTTCCTCTACGTCGTGATGCCCGTCAACATCTGACGGCCGCGACCTCGCCGGGAGCGTTGCGTTGCGCGTGCTTGGCATCGACCCTGGGTTGCGATTGACGGGCTACGCGCTCGTGGACGCCTCTCGCGACAGGCTGTCCCTGGTCGAAGCGGGTGTCTTCCGCGTGACCAAGGGCGCGGGGAACACGGCCCTCTCCGTGTCGGCGCGGCTGGAGGAGCTCGACAGCGACTTCCGCGCGGCCCTCAAGCGACTGCAACCCGACAAGATCGCCATCGAGTCGATCTTCGCCCATCACAAGCACCCCGCCACCGCCATCGTGATGGGCCACGCCCGCGGCGTGCTGCTCCTGGCGGTGCAGCAGGCCGCCATTGCCCTGGTCGAACTCAAGCCCACGGCCGTCAAAAAGAGCATCACCGGCAACGGCCACGCCGACAAGAGCCAGATGCAGCGGGCGGTGCAGGCCTACTTCGGCCTCGCCGAGCCCCCCGAGCCGCCCGACGTGGCCGACGCCATCGCCATCGCGATGTGCGCCTCGCAGCGGCACGGGGCCGTGGTCTGAACAGGGTCTTTGCACGAGACCGATGGCACCGACGATTCCCGCCGCCGGGGGCCCACTACACTTCCCGACCATGGCCGACGCTTCCGTGCCTCCGAAGCTCACCGAGTCGCAGATCGAGCAACTGCTCAAGGGTCTTCCCGAGTGGTCGTTGGTGGGCGAGGCCATCCAGCGAACCTATCAGTATCGCGACTTCGTGAACGCCATGAAGTTCGTCAACGCCGTGGCCGTGCAGGCCGAGGCAACGCAGCACCACCCCGACATCCTCATCAGGTACAGTCGCGTGACGCTCACGCTGGCGACCCACGACGCGAGCGGGATCACCGAGAAGGACTTCGCGCTCGCGCGGTTCAGCGACGACGCCGCCGCGGGCTTCGAGGGCCCCAAGCCCATCGCCCCCAAGGCCGCCAAGCCCAAACCCGCGAAGAAGGCAGGTTCGTGAGCGGACGGGCCGCCGCCATGCGAGCCTTTCTTGGTCCTGGCCTCTTCACCGGCATCGACGGTCGCGTTGAAGTCGGGCCCGGCGGCCAACGACTCACCATCCGTCGCGGCATCGCGGTCGCCCCCGTGCATGTCTCGCTCGTGAATCACGCCCCGACGCTTCCGGGCGTGCCTGCGGGGTTCCCCGTCCGCAACACCACGCTGCAGGTGGCCGAGGGCGTGAGCGTCGCCACCGTCGAGCATGTCCTGAGTGCGGCGGCGGGTCTGGGCCAATGGGGCGCGACGCTCCATGTCGACGGTCCTGAGGTCCCCATCGATGACGGATCGGCTCGTGCGTTCGTCACCATGCTCGAAGGGGCGGGCGCGGGCGATGTCGAACCGCTCGTGCCGCGTGACCGGGTGATGGTGGCGGAAGGGGCGGCATCGATCGTCATCACGCCTCGTCGCGAGCGAGGGTTGCGGTTCACGTACCGGCTCGACTACGGCCCCACCTCGCCCCTCAAGCCCCAGGAGGCGACGTGGGAAGGCGACGCGGCGGCGTACGCGACCGAGATCGCCCCGGCCCGTACCTTCTCGCTGGCGCACGAAGTGGCCTTGGCGCAGCGGGCGGGGCTCTTCAAGCGATTCTCGCCCCGGGAGTTGCTGGTGATCGGCGACGACGGCGACCCGATCGAGAACGCGTGGCGGTTCGCGAACGAGGCTGCACGCCACAAGTTGCTCGACCTGATCGGCGATCTCGCGTTGTTGGGCCGTCCGTTGCAGGCGGAGGTGGTGGCGACGCGGTCGGGTCATGCGTTGGCGCACCGGGCATGCCGCGAGGTGTTGGCGGGGCTTGGCGGCTGACTCGGCGACGGATGGGTGGGGGCGGGGACCTATTCTTCGGCCATGGCCAACCGAACGGCGCGAGACAACACATTGGCGGGGCTGTTCGTGCTGGGGGGGATCGCCCTGGCGGTATGGGCGAGTTTCCTGCTCGGGGAACAGACGGGGCTCGGGGGCATGAGCCGCGTGACGGTGCAGTTCCCGATCGGGGTGGGGTCGCACGGGCTCAAGCCGGGGGCGCTGGTGACGCTGGGGGGGCAGAAGATCGGCAACGTGGATTCGATCGCCTTCTCGCCCAAGGACGCGACGCCCACGCACGTGGACGTGACGGTGGAGTTGCCCGCGCAGCTCAAGCTCATGAGCGACGCGGCGTTCACGCTCGAGCGGCCGCTGCTGGGCTCGATCTCGAGCATCAACATCACGAGCGGGGGCGGCGGCGGCGAGGCGGCGACGGAAATGAGCGACAACGCGGTGGTGGCGGGTTCGCTCGCGCCGCCCGCGTTGCTGTCGCAGAGCGGCCTTGGCCCCGAAGACATGGCGAACCTTCGCGATTCGCTCTCGTCGCTCGACAAGAGCATGGATCGCATCGCGATGCTGATCGACCAGCGCAGCCCGGACATCGACAAGGGGATCACCGACGCTCGCGAGATCATCGCCGACCTCAAGGCGCGAATGGGCCCGTGGGCCGACATGGTGGCCGCGACCCTCGACAACGCGCATGCCGCGTCGGAGCGACTGCGCCCGATGGCCGACCGCGCGGGCACGGTGATCGACGACGCCAAGGCCTTCATCGCGAGCATTCAGTCGGTGGTCGACCAGAACCGCGAGTCGATCCGCTCGGCGGTCGCGTCGGTCGAGTCGATCGCCACCAAGGTCGACACGCGATTGATCGCCGACCTGACTTCGTCGCTCGAGTCGGCGACCAGGGCGCTCGAATCGGTCGACCAGACCGTCACCAGGGTGTCGACGCTCGTCTCGTCGGAAACACCCAACCTGCAGCGCGTGATCGCGAACCTGCGGCTGATGTCCGACAACCTCAAGCTCACCAGCATCGAGGTGCGCTCGCAGCCTTGGCGGCTGCTGCACCAACCCACCCGCAAGGACATGTCGACGCAGGCGCTCTACGACTCCACCCGCGCGTACGCCGAGGCCGGCAGCGACCTTCGGGCCGCGAGCGAATCGCTGCGAGCCCTGGTCGAGGCCAAGCAGGCGGGCATCGGCGACCAATCCGCCATCGACGAGGCCTCACGCCTCCTCGCCCGCACCGCCGAACACTACAAGACCGCGGAGCGGAAGTTGCTCGACTTGCTGGTCAAGGATTCGAAGTAAGACCGGCGACGCAACGCAACACCACCGCCCTTTAGGGCGCACCAGCCGTAACCGTGGTGCGCCGCCCGGCTCTGCGGGCAAGCCCACGGACACGCGCTGATTCGCGCGGCAGACCAACGCCGAGCCGCGCCACAGGCCAACGCCTGAATCGCGGATGGCCCCACAACCCCGCGGAGCCCTCGCCCGTCAGGGCGCACCAGTCGTAGCCGTGGTGCGCCGCCCGGCTCTGCGGGCAAGCCCACGGACGAACGCCGAATCGCGCAACAGACCAACGCACGATTCGCGCCACAGGCCAACGCCTGAATCGCGGATGGCCCCACAACCCCGCGGAGCCCTCGCCCGTCAGGGCGCACCAGTCGTAGCCGTGGTGCGCCGCCCGGCTCTGCGGGCA